>JAOJBS010000001.1:0-160990 GCA_028228615.1 Pseudomonadales bacterium
ACTTCGTTAAATTCCATCTCTGGGTGGGTATTTGTATCAGACAGATGTTCAAAAACTGGCAGGTTGCGTAGTAGTTTAATGCCGGGCGCATCTCGAGGAATGAGCACTAACGATTGCCGCTTAGATTTAGCCGCTTCAGGATCGGTAACGCCAACTAAAATTATCAGTTTGCAATTGGCGTGGGAGGCATTGGATGAAAACCACTTGCTGCCATTTATCACAAACTCGTCGCCGTCGCGGGTAATGGATGTTTCTAAGTTCACCGGGTCTGAAGAGGCTACATGGGGTTCGGTCATGGCAAAAGCAGAACCTATGTCCCCATTTAGCAAGGGCATGAGCCACTGCTCTTTTTGCTCGGCTGTGGCAAAAAGTTGTAGCAACTCCATGTTAGGTACGTCTGGCGCATGGCAGTTAAAAACATTAGAAGCCCATTCTAGGCGACCAAGAATCTCTGCCACGCCAGTGAATTCCAAATTGGACAAACGCATTCCAGGCTCGTCGTGGGTTAACCGTGGCAGCGCCATGTTCCATAAGCCAAGCTCTTTAGCCTCCAGTCTGAGTGCTTGCTCAATATCAGGGACACTTTGTCCTTGGTGGGCTTGCTGCAACCAGAGCTTGTGATTAGGCAAAATTCTTCTATTAAAAAAAGCCTCAACCTCGTCCTTAATCTCTTGTGCTTTTGCGGGTAACTCAAACATAGCTCTCTCCATCTCGCTGAGTCTTGAGGTTAAACCATCGGGCTTTTTCAGTGCAGATTATTTGTTTGTCTTTTTCCTCTGCGGATCAGAATTTGGGTTGCGCTGTTTCTTGGATACAGAAGCGGTGGGACTGGTTTCATCTAGCTGGGTCATGTTTAATGTCTTTCATTGATATCTCCAAAGGCTGAATTGTGCGCGTGTTCAATAAAAAAACTAACTACTCAGTTGCTGTGGCATTGCTCTTTGGCGTGCTTTCCTCCATGGCGCATGCGGCCCCTACAACCCAGCCAACTCAGCCGCCAAATATCGTTCTAATTTTGGCTGACGACCTTGGCTATTCAGATCTCGGCAGTTACGGCAGCGAAATTGATACACCCAATCTCGACGGTATTGCAGCGCAAGGTATGCGGTTTGCCAATTTCCACACGGCGGCCTCTTGTGCACCCACCAGGGCAATGTTGCTCACAGGGGTAGACAGTCACGTCGCAGGCGTGGCCAATATTATTGAGGCCATTCCAGACTACCAAGCCACCAGCCCGGCCTATCAGGGCGCTTTAGATAAAAATGTTGCGACGATTAGCGAGCGTCTGCGGAATCAGGGCTACCGAACATACATGTCGGGTAAATGGCACTTAGGCCAAAACCCCGAACAACTGCCCAGCAAGCGCGGATTTGATCGCGCATTTTCATTGGGTGACACCGGCGCAGACAATTGGCGGCAGCGCACCTATTTACCCATTTACGAAAATGCCAATTGGTATGAAGACGGTCTACCTACGGCATTACCCGAGGACTTCTATTCGTCCAAAACCCTCGTTGATAAAGCCATAGACTATATTGATAGCGCAACAGACGAAGACACGACTAAACCCTTCTTCACCTACCTTGCGTTTCAAGCGGTACACATTCCGGTACAAGCACCTGCTGAATTCCGTGACAAATATCTGCAAACCTACGCTGATGGATGGTCTGTGTTGCGCGAGCAAAGATCTCAAGGGCTGGTGGATAAGGGCATTTTAGCAACAAGTGTTCCCAGTTATGTGGCACCCACCACTGTGCCGTGGGACAGCTTAGATGCCCAGACTCAAGCATTTGAGAGCAAAGGTATGGCGGTCTACGCAGGCATGGTAGACGCAATGGACCATCACATTGGTCGGCTAGTCGCGCACTTAGAGCGGCTGGGCAAGCTCGACAATACAGTGTTCATTTTTCTTTCTGACAATGGCGCCGAAGGCTCATTGGCGACCCGGCAGCTGGGTGATAACCCTGCTGCGCCGGCGCTTATAATGAATGCGTGGATGCGCGCCAGCGGATTTAGCACCGATATAGAAACGTTAGGCGAAATAGACAGCTACCATGATATTGGCCCAAGCTGGGCCAGCGCAGCCGTTGGACCGCTGGCTTGGTACAAGTTTTTTGCCAGCGAAGGCGGCATGCGCGTGCCATTGGTCATCGGCGGAAAAGTTAACGGCCAGCCTGTAATTGCGAATACCGGCGCAGTTTCTCAGTCGTTGGCTTGGATCACAGATATAGCACCCACCATTTTGCAACTCGCCGGTGCAGTTGACCTACCCTCGGATATGTCAGGCAAAAGCCTTATGCCAGTGTTGCAAGATGAACTCGCCAGCGTGCGTTTGGCAGATGAAATTATTGGCTATGAATTGGGCGGTAACAAGGCACTTTTTCAAGGCGACTATAAGCTGGTGTACAACCGCTTTCGCGGCCAAGAACCTCAGTGGCAGTTGTTTAACATCAGCGCTGACCCCGGTGAAACGCAGAATTTAGCTTCTGCAAAGCCTCAATTATTTATTGAGCTAAAGGCCGCCTATGCCCTTTGGGCGGAACAAAATGGCGTTGTGGAAGTGCGGCCTGATTACGACCAAGGGCAAGTCATGTTGGGTAAAGTTTTCGCTAACAGACCGATACTTTTAGTTTATCTTGGGGGTGGTCTACTAGCGGTCTTAACGCTCTTTGTTATTATTCCTTGGCTGCTGGTTCGCCGTTTTCGCAAGAGAATCTAAAGTAGCCATGGGTGTAAGGCGAGGGCATAAGAAGGAGCGGCATAAGAGGGAAGCGCAGTCCTCAGGCCACGCCCCGAATATTTAGCTGCGCAAAGTTAGTTTGACGCCGATTTTAGCTGCCATTTGCTGCGCTCGTCTCCACAAACTGCACGTTTGTTCTATCTATTCAGTGTGGTCTTAGTATTTGGGTAAATAATCAAATCCAACAGCTAAAACAATCAGTCATAACTATGTTCTGAATGGTTCAGAATAATTTTTGCTATCCAAACCGGGGGCGGAATATGCAGAACTCAACCACTAAGCTCAGGGAATTAGAAACTCAGCTTGTAGCGCTTAACAACGAAATTGAAAAAGTCAGGGCAGAGCAGACGCCAGTAGAGGTAGAAAACTATCAATTTCAAACCGTTACCGGCGAAGTGTCTCTTTTGGACCTATTTGGCCAGCATGAGCAACTGATGTTGATTCATAACATGGGTAGTCAGTGCCGCTTTTGCACTCTGTGGGCAGATGGCATTAATGGTCAATTACCGCACTTAGAATCGGTGCTGTCGGTGGTATTGGTTTCCCATGAAACTCCTGAATATCAGCGGAAATTTGCGTTGGACCGAGGTTGGCGCTTTAACTTAGCCAGCCATGGTGGCGGTACTTATATCAAGGATCAATGCGTGTTTGGCCAAGCGGATAACTATCCCGGCGCGGTGGTGTATCGTAAAAAGGGCGACAAAATAATGCGCCTGAATCGCGCACCATTTGGCGGTGGGGATCAGTTTAATGCGTTCTATGGGCTTATGAGTTTGGCTGACTTCGACAGCAACGCTTGGGAACCGCAATACCATTACGACGAAAAGTGATGCCAGACATTTGCTGGTGCGCCGTTTATCTCCAGTGCACCAATTTGTCTTCACATCTTTGTTAGTCGTTTAGCAGCGCCACACAACGGGTCCAGCCTGCAGATGCTTTGGCAATTTTCACCGGGAAGCAGGCTACGGTAAAACCGTGGGCTGGTAATGCTTCCAAGTTATGTAGCTTTTCCATTTGCCAGTACGGGATTTCCCGACCCGCTTTGTGACCTTCCCATATAATGCTCGGATCTGGATTCTCTGCCCATTTCTTGGCGGTGTGGCTAAATGGCGCATCCCATGACCAGCCATCTGTTCCCACCACGCGCACTCCGCGCTCAGTCAAATACATAGTCGCGTCTCGACCCATACCGCAGCCTGCATCAACATAGCCGGGCTGCGCATAAACAGACCCTGCACGCGTATTGACCAAGACAATATCCAGCGGCTGCAGATTGTGTTCAATACGCTCAAGCTCCGCTTCAATTTCAGCAGGGCTAACAAGGTGGCCGTCTGGTAAATGACGGAAATCCAGCTTTACGCCGGGGCGAAAGCAATAGTCTAGTGGCGTCTCATCAATTGACGGAGCCGGATCTGCGCCATTATTAGTGGTTGAGTGAAAGTGCCATGGCGCGTCCATATGGGTGCCGTTATGGGTAGACAGCGTAATGGTTTCAACTGCCCAGCCTTCGCTATCAGGTAAGTCTTCGGGCTGCAAACCAGGGAAAAAGTTGGCTATGGCGCCCGCTGTTTGGTTATGCACGCTATAGTTTACTTTAGGACTAAACCCAGGAGGGTCACTGTGTTCGTTGTTATCTATGGAAACCGACAGATCTATAAAACGCGGCATATTGTCCTCCACCCACATGCATCATGAGCGCTTATCCTAGCACCGCTTGGCCTCCGTGCTCAAAAGTCTGTGGGTGACGTTTGCTGGGGGAATTTAGCAAGCTTACTTAGAAAGCTGGCATAAGATGCTGGCTAATACAGTCCCGGTAGAAAAAATTCTTCCACCAATAAGCCACTCTCTGCAACGTTGGACTGACGCCACAAACAGCTTCGGCCGAATAAACCATTGGCGAGGATAAGCGGTTGCAGGGTGCCTTGTCGTTGCCAGCGTTCATCTGCGAAGAGTAGTTCAGCTAGGGGGCGCTCTAGCAGTCCTTTTAAGGCGCTCACATCTGGGCTTGAGGCTGGCGTGACTGTGCGCGCCATCACCAGCGGTTTATTCTCTATGCAAAGCAAAATGTGCCGCGCAAAAACGGGTCCCTGTTGATCAATGCGCTGTGATTCAGTGGCAGTAGGTTGCTCTACCTCTTCACCTAACACCAAGACCACCGGCATTTGGGTAAATTTGGCGGCAATGGCTTGAGTCATTGAGGAAGTCAAATTTAACCAATATTCACCGTTGCTGGGCGGGTATGCATCAGTTGATGGACCCTGATTAATGGGCGCGGCTGTACGCATTTGCTCAATGTAATTTGCGGGGCTGTCTAAAGGTGCGGTGATCAATTACTTCTCAATCAATGATTTGTTAGTGATGCTTCAACTTATGCGCACAAGCGTCATCAATAGTCGTCACGCAGCGGGTTAATCACGCCTACACCCAGCACTTTAGCGGGTGTAAGCTATACAAAACTTGGCTACTGGACCAATAATGAATCGATTTCCTCAGCGCCATGACTCCGCTAACGGCGGTAAAACAGCGCTCGCTGAATCTCAGGTCTATCTTAAAGACACTGACGCTCCGTTACCACAAAGTGTTAATTTTGGAACGCGTTACGCCTATTTCAAAACTATTGCCAAAGGCGGTAAATCGCTCATTAAGTCGTGCAAAGATTTGCACCTCTCCCGCGTGGTTTGCTATAAAACTTTGCGCCCAGAATTAGCCGATGACCCGGTGGAGCAGCAGCGCCTTTTGCGCGAGGCGCGAGTATCTGCGTTGTTGCAACATCCCAACACTGTACCCACCTATGAACTGGGGCGTGATACCAAGGGCCACTATTATTTCACCATGAAGTTGGTCCACGGCTACACCTTGCGCGAAGTGTTAGATTACCGTGAGCGTTACGAGTTGGCGCAGATGATTGAAGTACTTATGCAGGTCGCCTATGCGCTGCAATACGCGCACACCATGGGCGTTATCCATCGTGACGTAAAGCCAGACAATATTCTTGTTGGGCCATATGGTGAGGTGTTGTTGTTGGATTGGGGTTTGGCCAAGGTCTGGCACCCAGATGGCAGCGACAGCGAATCTGCCTACACGGAGTTTGATCTGAGTGAGGATGACTCTACTATGACCGGTCGAGGCAAGTTGCAGGGCAGCATATGCTATATGTCTCCGGAGCAAATTAACCGCGCAAAAGATATTGATGGCCGTACTGATGTGTACAGTCTTGGTGCGGTGCTTTATGAAATTCTCACGGGCACAAATTCTTCCATTGGCGAGTCCATGGACGACTTGGTGCGCAGCACTTTGGAACACAAACCTATTCCCCCAAGTGAGGCCTCTCAACAGCATGTGCCGTTGCGGCTAGAGCAAATTTGCTTGTCTTGTTTAGAAAAAGATCCGAACAAGAGACCTCAAACAGTGGGCGAATTTATTCGCGAATTGAATGAGGAATGGCGCGACAGTTAGGGGTTCAAAAGTTATTGCACTAAGTTTTGAATGGCAACTCTGCGAAACTCTATGGGGTGAGATTCGCTCTGTAGTGCAATGAAACCCTGTCTAAGCGTTAGCGGCGCGCCTTTACCGTTCAGCGCTTGGCGTTGTTTGGCGCTGGCGGAGCCCTTACTTAACTGAAGATTGCCGTAGCGAATTACCTCGATACCATTGACCATGTGCACAACGGACTCCGCACCGTTAACGATCATTTCAATGCGGACCCACTGGTCGCCATCAAGGGTGTCGCCTGAAGAGGCCTGGCAATGACCTTTGAGGCGTTTGCCTAAATAGTCCACTTCTGTGCCAGGGCTGCAAATGTTGCCTGTTGGTCTTTTTTTGCCGTCGCTCAGGCCACCTAAAAATTGCGCTTCAATGGAATCTGGAAAATCTTGTTTCAAGGTCATGGTTGCCGGGTCTTGGCTGTGCAGCATGACGCCACTATTGCGCTTAGCCCAACCAGCACCACCTTTTACTTGTTCACCCACAAAGCGGTATTCAATCAACAGTTTGTAGTGAGAGTAAGGTTTGGCAAAAAACAGATGACCGAATCGGTTAGAGAACTTGTTGTAGTTAGCATAATTCACGCGCAGTAAACCATTTTCTACAACAAAGGTGTTGAGTGGATCTTGGCCTAAAGGTTGCCCGACAATTTTGGCTGTCCATCCGTCTAGGTTTTTGCCATTAAATAGCTCTACCCAGTCATCGTTATTGGTGGCTGTATTTTGCGTGTCGACCGCCTGCACGAGACTGGGCAAAATGAGAGATAGGCTGAGAGTGATAAAGAGTGCAAAATTTATGGTTAACTTGCTCATACCAATGTCCTGTTTGTGAGTGGCTTTAGGCCTTCCGTTGTTTGGGCACAGCTATCTAACTCAGAGCAAACATAGATCAAAGTTTGCTCTGAGTTAGATTGTGCCGTCTGCGCGCAGTGCCTTTATAGCCTCTTCCGAGTAACCAAGGTCTCGGAGTATTTCCTCGCTGTGCTCACCTAGGTTAGGCGCCCGTGTCATAGCTGCTTGCGCTATGGCGTCCACCCTAATTGGGTGATTAATAACGAGTGGGATCTCAACACCATCTATGTTTGGTTTAACGGCCATTTTGTTTTCAATAATTTGTTTGTCAAATAAGGTCTCTTCAATGGTAGCGACTCTATTCACCGGCACCTCAAAAGCTGCGAATATCTCCAGCCAATGGTCCGAAGACTGACTGCCTACAATGGCTTGAATCTCATCACCAAAAGCCTGCCGATTTGCCCACATTTCCTCGGGGTCACCAAATCTCGGGTCTGCCAGTAGGCGAATGGCATCTAGCCCAGCCAACAGCAAGGACAATAATTCATCGTTGCGGATCATGTTGAATTGCAGCCAGCGGCCATCAAGGGCTTGGTAGGGACGCATCATGGCGCCGTTGACCAGATTATCGCTGCGGTACTGCGCCATATCACCGCCAGCCATCGCGCCTTGGGCAATGCCAGAAGCAGACCATAAACCGTTAGCTAATAAAGATGTATGTACCATGCCGCCTTGGCCGGTCTTTTCTCTATTCAGCAAGCCGGTAACAATTGCGGCGTAAAGTGCCACGGCTGTTGGGTGATCACCCATGCCGGGCAGGCCCTGGGTTGGCGGTGTATTGGGTGCACGCATAAGATCCATAAGGCCGCTTCTTGCCCAATAGGCCAGTTGGTCAAAACCCTTGCGGTTACGCTCGGGGCCTTGCTCTCCATAAGCGGTGAGCGAGGCGTAAATCATATTCGGGTTTTTCGATTTTAGATCATCGTAAGTTAAGCCCAAAGACTCACGCACGCCGCTTGGGTGGTTGGTGATAAACACATCACACTGCGCCACCAATTTGTGCAGAACTTCCATGCCTTGGGCGGACTTGAGATCTAAGCACAGGCCCTTTTTGTTGCGACCATCCATTTGCCAAAACCACTCGTTGCCAGCTTCAGGGGTTGTGGGGATATGAGACAACATACGCAACATGTCGCCTTCGCCATGTTGCTCAATTTTGATCACGTCAGCGCCAAAATCAGCGAGGATCATTGCTGCCGCAGGGGCGGCGATTACGGTGGCGCAGTCTATGACTTTAAGGCCTTTGAAGAGAGAGTTTTGCATGTTTGGCAAACCTTATGGAGAACCTCATCTTAGCCGCTCCTTGCCAAAAAATTCAAAAGTGCGGAGAAATATTTTGCGTAGGGATATACACGAATAACAAGGCGCTAAGCCAAGTTAAGAAATGTAGGCGCTCATACAGAAGCTGCCAATCCCCTTGGCCGAATTGCAGGCTACTTCTCAGAGCCGCAAACGCCATCCGTAAAAAAGCTGAAAGCCATCTAAGGGAGTGGGCTATGAGACTGTCTATTTAGCCGGTAAAAATGCGTGAGGTCTGTGCTTGGCCAGCACGGAGACCCTTTCTCCATAGCGGTTATAACCTACGTAGTCACGTATGGCATGGTGCTGCACACATCGGTTGTCCCACATGGTGAGGGTGTTTTTGGTCCACTTCACACGGCATTGAAACTTAGGACTAGCGGCGACAAACCTATGCAGCCCCTCCAGCAGCATGTCGCTTTCCCATTTAGCAATACCTTCTATATGCGAGGTAAAACTGCCATTCACAAAAAGATAAGGTCTGTTGGTTTCTGGGTGTACGGGAATGACTGGGTGACTGGCTTTGGGATAAACCTGCCCAGGTTTCAGCCTAATACCATAGTTGCGAAGGTCCATTTCTCCGTCATGAAAGGCGGATTTATTCATGAGTAAATTCTTAAGGTCGTCAGACAGCGCGTCGTAGGCCTCGTACATATTGGCGAACATGGTATCGCCGCCATCGTTCTCTGGGGTTTTAGTAACGTATAAGAGCGATGCCAGCGGGGGAATTTCTTCGCAAGAAACATCCGAATGCCAAGCCTCACCATTGCTCTGTTTGGCGTCGGGTTTTGTGTCGATAATAAAAAGCTCAGGATCGTCATTCTCAATAGTTTTGTTCTGACCACGGTGCTCGTCACGCTTCATACCACCCTTGTCTGCGCTACGTTTGGACGGATGAATATGCAGCTCTCCAAAATTTCGCCCAAAGGCTTTGTGTTGTTCTCTAGTTAGCTCTTGGTCGCGAAATACCAACACCATGTGCTTTAGAAACAGTTCTTTTATTTGTGACACTTCTGCTGGACCAAGGTTGGCTAAAGACACTTCGCTGATTTCAGCGCCAATAACCGGTGTGATGGGGGTGACTAACATCGCAGTTGTCCTGCCTAGTGGTAAGGATACGAGGGTAGCAGAAGTATGATAGGGATTTGTAGTTTTGGAGGTTATGGATCTTGGCTCGCGCTAAGGCAATGGTTTACAAAATTGCTGAAGGCATGCTGCTCAATACCGAGCCTTCGTTTTTGCAAAACTGGGATCCAACCTATCCAGATGATCATGAGGTGCATTAGCGTTTTGATCAGGAGTGGATAGATATTGGTTATGGTAATTTGATGTTGCAAGGATCCGTGTAGTGATAGCTGTAGCGGTGGCCAGAGGGGCGCCCAGAGGGGCGGCCAGAGTAGCGACTATTTGTCGCAAACCGAACTGCCTGTACATCCACTTGGGTTGAGTGGTCTAGCATTTGTAGCACTGCCTATATCTTTGTCTGAAGTCGAGTCCAGATATTTGCTCTTTGCGGTGTTTGTGCGCGTTGTCTAATAGCCCTATAGTCCAGCTTCAACATTTGCAGCGAGTGAGTAAGATGGAAGTCCCACCAAGCAGACGCGTTTGCGCATACATGCATTTTTTTGCAGCAAGTTTGCTCTTGGCTTTCACAGCCAGTACTCAAGCTGTTGAGCTGACCCCACGAGAATCACACGCATACACCCAAATCTGCGCTTATTGCCACGCCCGCGCCGAAACCAGTGCGCCCGTAATGGGGGACTCTGCCGAGTGGCAGCGCCGCGCCGCCGAAACAGACGATGGGTTTGAAGGATTAGTACGCAATACTATTGTGGGCATTGGCAACATGCCGCCGTTGGGCACTTGCGGATATTGCATTGAAACCGAAATTCGCAACTTAGTTGCAACCATGAGCGGTCTCGCGCCATCTGCTTCGCGCTCAGGACTAAACTCCCCTAAAAAAGAGGAGAACCAATAATGATCAATCGTCGCAAACTCATCAAAAATTCTGTGCTCGGTACGCTAGGCGCTAGCGCGGCTTTGGGGCTATCCGGGTGCGGTAAGGCCTCAATGGGTCCAACTGCCGCATTAGATTATGATTTCCAAACAGGTAAGCCGCTGCCTTGGATGAACTGGGCGAAGAATCAGGGCTGCCAGCCCGCTCATCGAATTGCGCCGCAAAGCGAAGAAGAATTGGTTTCGCTTATGACCTCAACTAATAGTGGCAGCATGCGCCCTATGGGTGCGGGACATTCTTTTAGCGCGGTAGTGCCAACTGATGGCACGCTGATATCTACAGATTTATTGAACGGCGTTATCAGCGTGGATGCTGAACAAAATTTGGCGGAAGTATGGTCGGGTACGCGGCTGCACCAATTGGGCCCAGCATTGGATGCTCAAGGACAAGCGCTAACAAATCTTCCAGACATTAATTACCAAACCATTGCCGGGGCCATTTCAACTTCTACACACGGCAGTGGTGTGACTATGGGTTCTCTTTCTTCAATGATAGAAGAGTTAACAATCGCAACGCCATCTGGTGATCTGGTGACCTGTAATAACGCCAGCAACCCAGAGTTATTCCATGCAGCGCGGTGCGGTCTTGGCGCGCTTGGTGTCATCACCAAAGTAAAAATACGCACGGTGCCGGCATTTAGTTTAGAGCAGCGGACAACAGTAGAGCCGTTAGACGGCATATTGGAAAATATTGAAACTGAGAAAGCCGCAAATCGTAATTTTGAATTTCTCGCCTTTCCCCATACCTCAATGGCGTTAGTGGTGCGCACTAATGAAGTGGATCCATTCGCGCCGTTGGTAAGTTCAGGAAAGGAAGATCCAACAGCAATTTTTCAAATTCGCGATGCATATCAAAGCCTAGGCGTTCTACCCCTTGTCGGTAAGTTTGCTTATCAAAAGATCATCGACTCGGCAGCAGATGGCGCGGCAACGGTAAAGTCTGGCCCGTCATACACAGTGTTAGCCCACGACCGAGTAGTGCCTTTTCGTGAAATGGAATACACGGTGCCCGCAGAAGCAGGCCCTGAATGCCTAAAAGAAATTCTGGCAACGATTGTAGAAAAAGACATACCCGTAATTTTTCCTATCGAGTATCGCTACACCCAGCAAGATGATATTTGGCTGAGTATGTTTTCCCAGCGCGATGGCTGTTCAATCTCGGTGCACCAATTTGCAGACGAAGACTATGTTGAATATTTCGCTGCCATAGAACCTATTTTCCAAAAGTACAATGGCCGCCCACACTGGGGCAAACTGCATACGGTAGGACCCAAAGAGTTCAATAACTTATACCCCCATTGGCAGGACTTTTTGTCTGTGCGTGAAAGTGTTGATCCCCAAGGCCGTATGCTTAACAGCCACCTCAAACATTTGTTTGGTTTAGGAGATTCCTCTCATGCCTAGTCGTAGGTCTTTGCTTCTCGGTGGCGTTGCCCTTGGCGGCGCTGCTGCACTGCTTGCTATGCGTCCGAGTAAATTAGGCGCAGGCGGACACAACGACTACTTTACCAGTCTAAATAATGTGCTGCGCCAAAATGGCGAAGGACGTCCAACAATGATTATTGATCTAGATGCGTTAGATCATAATGTTCGCGAGGTCAGTCGCGCGCTGGGCGGGCGAGATTTGCGCATTGTTGCCAAGTCTGTTCCTAGTATCTCTCTCATTGATTACGTTAGTAACTTGTCGGGCTCAAATAAATTGATGGCGTTCCATGAGCCGTTTCTTGGGGCCATGGGCAACCCGCAGTCAGACATTTTGTTTGGCAAACCTATGCCAGTAGCGGCAGCGGCAAGATTTTATGACCGGCCTGCGTCAAAGCGCTTCGACCCAACCACCCAATTGCAATGGCTTATAGATACGCCAGAACGGTTAGCGCAATACGCGTCATTGGCGCAGACAAAAAACGTACCCATGCGCATTAATATTGAATTAGACGTGGGTCTGCATCGCGGTGGGGTTCATGACCCTTTCGTCCTTCAGCAGATGCTTAATACCATAGAGCAAACGCCGCAACTTACCTTTAACGGACTCATGGGCTACGACCCCCATGTGGTGAAAATGCCCGAACTCATAGTTGGGCAGCAGGAAGAGTTCCAACAGGTTCAGCAGCGTTATCAAAAAATGTTAGACGTTGCGCTTGCAAGTGTCGCCAAGACGACCAACACAAATGATCTAACCCTCAATGCCGCTGGCAGTCCCACTTATACTTTATGGGGAGGTGTAGAAGGCATTGCCAATGAACTCTCCATTGGTTCAGGATTTGTCAAGCCGCTAGATTTTGATCTGCCATCTCTAGCAAACCACCGACCCGCACTTTATATAGCTACACCTGTGCTCAAATCTTCCCCGGGCACATGGACGGCAGGAGCAGACTGGGTTGGCGAGGCGCAAAGCCTTTGGGATCCGAATAGAGCGAGAACAATTTTTGTTTATGGTGGTTATTGGCAGGCCAAACCCGTTTCTCCAGAAGGCCTGATCACTAACCCGCTATTTGGCAGAAGTAGCAATCAAGAAATGCTCAATGCGTCTGACGCGGTGGACGTGAATGTAGACGATTACGTTTTTTATCGCCCCACGCAAAGTGAGTTTGTGATGCTGCAATTTGGTGAAATTTTGGGGGTTCGCAAAGGTCAGATTGAACATCGCTGGAAACCTTTTACATGGGCTTAGTGGGTGGTCGAATCCAACATTAATGAGTGGGTGAGCTGAAGGTAAATGAGACCCATGATTTTAACGGTGAGCGCGGATCGCTACTAAGATTTTGCCTGTTTGGTTAATCTAGAACTTGGAAAAACTAATGAGAGGTCGATGGCCCGCGTTTACGAAAATCTGCACCATCTGCTTAACGCCATGTGGTGTATTAAGGTGCCCCGAGTAATGTGGCTGTAAGCCCTCGGTAAACACCAGCTCTACTCGTTTTAGGGGATAACCCCCTTACTGTTCTTGATCCTCCTTTGATCTGTGTTTGCTCCACAAGCGCCGGGATTTTTCGGTTAATCTTTGAGTTGGTTGGTCCCTTCGGCCCTAGCCGTAGACACTTGTCTGATTCGCTCGGCAGGCACGGTCAGTTGCTCTATTAGGTAACTTTTTAGGCTTGCTGGGTACGCCATCCGATCTATCGCTTTTGCCATACAGTCGAGCCATTGGTCTCGCTCTTTCAATGTCACCACTAGGTGCGCGTGTGCATGAGGAAGGTTGATAGGACCATATTTTTCTTTGTATCGGCGCGGTCCACCCATCCACCCACTTAAAAAACGTGCCAATTTGTCTCGGCTTTCGTTGTTGTCGCTTGGGTGCCAAGAAAAAATGACAGGGTAGCTGGCCTGCATAATGTCGTAGAAATGGTCCACTAGCTGGTGGATGCCTGCTTCGCAGCCGGCGGCCTTATAAGTGGTGTCTGCTTCTCCGTATTACATGAGTTATTCTCGTGCCTTCTCGCAACCGAGTTCAATAGATGAGTCGATATCGCTCTTGTAAAGATCACTACATGTACAAATGCAGTTTGGCTCTGCCGCACGGCGGTCAAAATTCATTGGTAGAGTGCCAGATAAAACTCAGTCTCAACTGATTGCGTTAAAGGGAGTCTCTGCTCAAGCGTGCAGAGTGATTCTTGGCTGTCGATATGTTGCATAATTTATGGCGCCCAATCAAAGTCGAGATCCAGAGGATAAGACGGTCTTGGAATTCGCTTCCAATCATGACGGGATAACACGGGAGAAGTACGCCCCAGTGTATCCACTTCAATCATATTTCCTGAGTCAAAATATTGATCATACACCGCTCGATAGTTTGAGCGGCACTTTAGAACTAACGTGCGTATTGAAGCAATCTTTATGTCCATACTCTCTAACAATTCTGGGTCAGGCCAAACGATGGGTCGACGGCTGGTGACCAATACCTGTATGCCATCGAATTTGAGTAAACACATTGGGCCAGCATTCGCGCGCATGCCAGAAAGCGGGCCGGTGGAAATATAGAATTCACCGGGGTGCAGGTGTTGCACCAAAACGTTATCCACAATGTATGTAGATTCTGCGCCTTCCCATCCATCGCCGTTGAACGTAGCCTGAATACTTGATCCAATCCCGGCGTTAGTTGCAGCGCTTACTAACTCAGGATCAAAAAAGCTACCAATGACAACGCCAGTCGCTTTTGCTTTGTGCAGCGCTTTGGTTAACCACAAAGTATTACCCGGACCACCAGCGCCCACATTGTCGCCAAGGTCGGCCAGCAGCACTGGCGGTGATTTGTTGTCGAGTCCCCCTTCTACAGCTTTAGCGACCGCATTTGCCAGCGGCACCAAATTCCAAAGAAAGCGCTCGCGCATTGACCATGCCATTTCGGCTATTTTTTTGCACAAGGTCGCCGCGACCAGTTCGCTGTCACGCGCTGTAACCAAAACGTGTAGGCCATTCACTGACGTATCGCTGTAGGCAAATCCAGCGACTATAGAAATGTTTAAAATTTCCGCACCGATTTGGCTTTGTCCATAATCAATTAGATCGCCGTAGGGACCGTTGGCCGTTAACAGGCTGACATTTGGCGGCACAATAGGTACGCGAATATTGCTAACCGTGGGGCGCATACCATTAAACATCTCGTTGAGAATTGTTGCTGCTTCAATGCCCCTTTCATATTGGTCAACGTGAGGATCTGTGCGGTAGGCAACAATGACATCGGCGTTATCCACCATGCGCTGGGAGATATTCGCATGCAGATCAACCGTGGTTACAACAGGTACACCTGCACCCACTGCCCGCCGCACGGTTTCATATAACAGGCCGTCAGGGTCCTCTTCTTGCGGGGTAGTCATGGCGCCGTGATTCAGAATGTAGACACCATCAAGAGAGGTTTGGGCTTCAAGCGCACGGCCAATTTTGTCGATTTCATCCATAATGAAACTGTGTTCTGCGGGGCCGCCGGCACCGCCGAGAACCAGTGTAATTGGAATAGGTTCCCAACTGCCCTCTATGTCCATCTGAGCAAAGAAGCCTTGGCCTTCTTTGAGCAATTTTGGTGAGGATGATCTTGCATCTTCGACAATGGCATCACCGCGCAATACACGGAACCTATTGGCCTCAACCACTGGCGCATATCGGTTGCTCTCGAGAAACTGGCCGACAATGGCAACCTTCCTAATTTTCATATCTACTCGCTGAAAAAAATTGCTTGGAGAAGAGATAATATAAGGTGCTTATGCTTCAACTTAACAACCCAATACTCGCATGCAGCCAGTGAAAGAAAATGGTTGGTGTGAAAGCGCTTTTCAAGTTAATCAAATTGTTTGTCGGTACTGGCAAATAGAAAATAAAATGCGCCGCCGAAAAATGTAACGCCTGCGGTTACGTAAAAAACCATATCCCAAGAGTTTGTCATGTCGAGGATTACGCCTGTCAGTATTCCGCCAACTAGTCCAGGAATGGCCGCAAACGTATTAGTTACGCCCATTAGTCTTCCGGTATATTTTGGTCCGATATCGGCATGATTGACGATATACCCACCGGCACCAAAGCCACTAAACAACTTGCCTAGGCAGATGATGGCCATCACACCAAATGTGGTAGTGAATTGAGGCACTAAGCAAAGGCATGTTGCCAAACCACCGAAGGCAAGGGTGTTGCATAGTTTTCTAACGGTAAGAAGGTTAACGCCGCGTGCAATAAGATTATCCGCGAAGTAGCCCCCAAGATTTGCAGAGAAAAAGCTGACGATATGCGGAAGCATGGCTATGACGCCGACCGCAGCAAGTTCAATTCCAAGCTTCTCGTTTACGAATGTAGGCAGCCAAGAAAGGAAAACAAAAAGAGTGTAGTTGTTACAAAAATGCGCAACTGCAATTGCCCAAAGCGGTTTATTAAACAGCCATATTCGCCAATCTAGATCCTCTCCTGGGCCAGATGCTGGGGCGTTATCTGTAATATAGGTCAATTCTTTTGCAGAAATGGTTGTAGATTCTGATGGGGAGGACGTGACGTATTTGCCCCAAAAATAATACCAGACAAAGCCTATTGCGCCGTATAAGTAGAATGCCCACTGCCAGCTGAGCTTAACAATAATGATTGGTGTAACGACCAAGCCAAAGATGGTTCCAAGAGGTATGGCGCTATTCGTGGCAGCAACGGAGCGCGAGCGCTCGCTCTTAGGAATCCATCGAGCATAAAGGCTATGCCATGCTGGGAAGGTGACGCCTTCTCCCAGGCCCATGCCTAATCTTGCTAGTATCAAAATTGTGAACCCTGCAGCTGCCGCCAGCGGAGTGACCAAAGTGAATAGGGACCATGTAATTAAACCGATGCCAAGAACAATTTTCGCACCTATTCTGTCGGATAAGATCCCGCCATAGATTTGCGTAACCATATAAGCAAGATAAAACGAACCTAGAACAATACCTTTCTCGGTATTAGTCCAACCCAGCTCAACGCCCATAGGTATTATTGTTAGAGAGATAACTACCCTGTCGATATAGCAAATGAATACAGCCGACATTGCCAGAGCAATAATTCTAAATCTTTCTGGCACCTAGTGCTCTCCCAAATCTCTAATCAGCTATAAAACCTATAGAAGGGGGGAGACACTGTCCAGTATTTGGATAATACACAGTTACTATATTCGACTGAGAATCCGGCGAGTGGACTACATCAACACTAGGTTGCTGTTACTGCAATGGAGGGTGTCTGAATCCGTTTGAGGTGAACCCGTGAGGTGGAAGCTGCCTATTCCGTGTTTTTGTCCCCAGTTGTTGGGTCGCACTCAAAAGTCTTGAAGTTCTGGCTACGCCAGCTAGCCAGTTTTAAGAAAATGGACTGAACAAGGCGTTAAAAAGTTTTGAATATTTGAAATGGTGGCCTGAGGTGGAATCGAACCACCGACACGAGGATTTTCAATCCTCTGCTCTACCGACTGAGCTATCAGGCCATACTGCTTGCCTTACATCGGCAGCGAGCGGCGTATTAAACCGATGTCGCGGCTTCCCGTCAACTGTCCTGAGTAGGTGTATAGCCTTCTGGTTGATCTACCTCTTCATTTTTGAAGAATCGCCACATCTGATCGAGCAAATATTTGCGTGTTTCGGGGTCAATTAAGCTCAGGTGCTTTTCGTTGATCAGCATAGTTTGCAGGGTCTGCCACTCTAGCCAGGCCTTTTCAGATACTTCGGCAAAGATTTTTTCACCCTGCGCTCCAGGAATAGGCTGTTTTTCTAATCCGGGCAGCTCTTTTTGATACTTACTGCAATTTACCATTCTGCTCATGCTGATTTTGTCCTTTATTGGCCGTTGAGCTCAGTAGCCTTTTGGCCTATTCACGCTATTGGGTAGGGCTGGTTGCCAGAGGTGCCAGTAGTTTAACGGCTACCGCGGACAATCCTATGGCTTCATTGTTATTTTCTAAATGCGCGGGCAGCACCCACCGGGTTGCTAGCTCTTGTACCTGTAGTTCTGGTTGGGTATTTAGCGAGATATAAATGGGTTCTACCTCTAAATGAAAGTGAGTGAAGGTATGCCGAAAAACCTTTGCCGTGTGGTGGTCTGCGGCGTCTATATGCAAGCCTAACTCTGCTAAATATTCCTCTAAAGAGGTCTCAGAGGCGCGTTCCGGCGGGTTCCATAGACCGCCCCAAAGTCCGGTAGCCGGTCTTTGCTCCATGAGCGTTGCACCGTTCGGCAAACTCACTATAAAAAAGCGCGCCGTTCGTAGTGGCTTGGCTTTTTTCGGTTTTGGTGTGGGCAGTTGGTGAACTATATCTTTAGCGTTAGCCACGCACTTGGTCTGCATGGGGCAGTCTGCGCAGTTTGGTCTTTTTCTTGTGCATAGGGTGGCGCCGAGATCCATTATTGCCTGAGTATAAGCCGCTGTGCGTGTCGCCGGGGTGTGGTCTATGGCGTGCTGCCACATCTGCGCGTTGATTTTGCTCTCGCCCGGATAGCCTTCTATGCCATGAAATCTGGCCAATACCCGTTTCACGTTGCCATCCATAATCACCCCTTGCTGGCCCATGGCAATGGCTCTTATAGCACCGGCAGTCGACCGTCCTATGCCTGGCAGCGCTTCTAAGTCCTCTTGTGTTTCCGGCATTTGGCCTTGATGGTTTTCTACTATGAGTTGGGCAGACTTATGTAGGTTTCTGCCTCGGGCGTAGTAACCTAGCCCGGTCCATAGGTGCAGTACCTCGTCGGTATTGGCTTGGGCAAGGCTTTCTATGTTGGCAAAGCGCTGAGTGAAGCGGTTGAAGTAATTGATGACGGTTGTAACCTGGGTTTGCTGCAACATGATCTCGGACACCCATACTCGGTACGGGTTGATGTCGGCTTGCCAGGGCAAATCTTTGCGGCCATTTATTTCAAACCAATCAAGTAATTGCCGCGCAAACCAATCCATTAAAAACGCATTCCTTTTTTACTGCCCGAAGAGGTTTAAGAGCTGTTTGGCGGCTTCTCTCAATTGTTCTGGCACCTGCTCCTCTATCACTTCGTCTAATTTTTCTTTTACTTTGTCTTGCTGGGAATTTTTCAAGATTTGCAACAGCATCTTACCCACTGCCTCGGTATTTGGCTTGCATTCAGGTTCAGCCAGTTTGCCCTTGCAGTCAAAGGGAATAGCAGCGTTCATTAATACGGGCGTTAACTTAATTTGTTGGCCCGGTTTGGGGGTTTGCACCACGGCTTCGCCTGCTAAAGAAAGATTGTCGTCAAGAAACGCAATAGAGCCGCTGGCGTTGGCTTGCAGGTTATCCAAATCAACGATCAACGTATTTGCTTCCCCTTGGATTGTCCACGCAGCAGTGAGGTTGTTGTACTGCAATTGATCTGGCAGCGCTTCTACAGGCTCGCCTGTACTGGCTAATTGGTTGATCAGTATCAGCGCGTTTTTGACTTGGCCAATATCAATGCTGCCTTGGCCGCCATCCAAATTTGCAGAGCCCATAACGCTTTTGGCTAGTGCTCGCTCTGTATTGCCCAGCAATTTTAGCTGGCCTTGGACTTTTAATGGTGCCTGCCAATTGAGTTTGCTGTCAGTGAGCGCAAGGAGTTTACGGCTGTCTATATCCGCGCCACTGAAGGAAATGTCCCAAGTGATCGGGGAGGCGTTTACGTCTATAGATGTCGCGGTTTGAAATTTGCCGCCAAAGAAATCGGCAATTGATAAAGACACTTTGCTTTTGCCAGCGCTTTGGCTGAGGTTCAATTGGCCGCTTTTAAATTCGTATTGGTCAGCAACTATTCTGCTTAGGTCGCAACTAAAATCTGCATCAAAGGCCAAAATGCTATCAACCGGTAGCAAGTCGTCGTCTGAGCTCGTTGTGTTGCTGGTTGTGTTGTTGTCAGTAATTTCCCCATTGCAAATGCCCGAGGCATAAGTACTTGTGAGCGTTGTGTCACTAAATCGTACACGCGCTCTTTGGGCGCTATCTGCCGAGTCTAGCGCCGTGAATGTCAGTTGGCCGGCTAGGTTTAAATCCTCGCTAGACGCATCTGCGCTTGCGGTAACGTAGCCTAAATCCAACACAAATGGGCTGGCCTCATTAGGGCGAAAATCGCTGATGTCTAGTTTGCGTAGAATCATTTGGCTGCCCTGGTACTCAACCTTAACGTTTTCTAAAACAAAACTATGAATCTGCCAAGACTCCAGTGCGGCAAAAAGATTACCTATTTGGGCGTTTAGGGTGAGTTTGCCGATATTGATATTTTCAGAGGCATCAATCGCGTCGATATTTTCCGCAGACAACCCCAGTGTCGGCTGTATCTGCCAATTGATATCTCCGTTAATACTAATTTGGTAGCCACTTGTCTCAGTCAGGTAGGCTTCAAGATCCAACTTGTAGCGATCACCATCACTAAAGTAAACGTACCCTGCAATACCAATCAGTATTACGTTGGCAACAATGAGTCTAAATAAAAGTTTCATATAGTTAGTTCTCTAGAATGAGCAATTAATTGGGCAAATGACTATGCTTTTGTGCGAGCGGTTTAGCAGGTGAGCAAAATTTTCATCACCAAAACGCCAAAAACTCGGAAAAACTTTATCTACCACAGTATTACAAAACCCGTATCGTTTATGATGGCAAGGTAGACCGACTGTATGTCTTTTGCGACAACTGAATATTTTTTGAGGCCCCGATGTCTGTAGATACTTTTGATCCAAGCCAGCTCAATGCCAAGCAAAAACCCATTGCCGTGGATTTGTTGGCCCAAGCCGTTGAGCTGGCGACTGGCGCTGTGCCTGAAGATTACCACGTGCAGCTCAGTCAGGAGCAGGTCAATCTTTTAGCGCCACTGTTGCAACATCCAGGCTGGACTGATGCAGCAGCTGAGTTAGACGATGCCGCAATAGTCAGCCTTATTCGATTTTTCACCCTAGGCGAGATGGGCCACCCTGCGTGGAAGGCAGAGGCAAAATCTCCTGTGGTGGCTTTGGTGCGGGTGTTAAAAAAGCGTAAAGCTATGCCCGGTGATTTGGTTGCTTGGATTAAGGCGAATACCACCAATCGGTTTTTGCCCCATGGCGACTTGATGGACCTTCTTTAGCTGGTAAATTCTGCTCGTAACCCTTTCTCTAACTCTGCCTGATGAATAGGTTTTGCCTATTTGCAGGGAGAGAGTTGAGCTGATTAAAACGGCTTTTATCGGACAGCACGTCTTGTTTGATACCTAGATTTACCTTAACTGGCATAAACCAGGACTGTAATCTTTGGCAAAGCCCGTTAAACTGCCCGGCTTCAAAGCATAACCGCAGGTGAAAAAAGTGCGTCAGGCAAAAATAACAAGAGATACGAGCGAAACCCAAATCGTCTTGAGCGTAAATCTCGATGGCACCGGCGATAGCCATTTTGCTACCGGTTTGCCGTTTTTTGACCATATGCTCACGCAAATATCTCGTCACGGAATGATTGATATTCATATCGAGGCCACCGGCGACCTTGAGGTGGACGCGCACCACATGGTTGAGGACGTGGGCATTGTCTTGGGTCAGGCGCTTAACGAGGCCATTGGCGACAAGAGTGGTATTACTCGGTATGGCCATGCTTATGTGCCGTTAGACGAAGCCTTGTCTCGTGTAGTTATTGACTTGTCTGGTCGTCCGGGCCTTCACTATGGGGTGGAATATACCCGTGCTCGCGTAGGTGATTTCGACGTCGACCTACTGCGCGAATTCTTTCAAGGGTTGGTTAACCACTCAATGATGACTGTGCACTTGGACAACCTAAAGGGCGACAACGCCCATCACCAAGCTGAGACTTTGTTTAAGGCCTTTGGTCGTGCGCTGCGTATGGCGGTGACCGCCGATGAGCGTATGTCCGGCATCGTGCCTTCCACTAAGGGCAGCTTGTAGACCTATGTTGCTGATTCCTGCCATTGATTTAAAAGACGGCGCCTGTGTGCGCTTGCGCCAGGGCCGCATGGCTGAATCTACCGTGTTTTCAACCGACCCTGTGGCTATGGCCGCTCATTGGAAAGAGCAGGGTGGGCGTCGTTTACATATTGTTGACCTCGATGGTGCTTTTGCGGGTGAGCCGAAAAATGCGGCATTGATTGGCGCAATGGTTGCCGTAATGGGCGACGTGCCTGTGCAGGTCGGTGGCGGTATCCGCAATGTCGAAATTATCGATGCCTATCTTGATGTGGGCGTAAGCGCCGTAATTGTTGGTACCAAGGCTATTGAGGACCCCGAGTTTTTGGCCTCCACTGCGCATAAGTATCCGGGCCAAGTTATTTTAGGTTTAGATGCGCGCGGCGGTGTTGCTGCAACTCAAGGCTGGGATAAAGACTCTGGCGTACAGGCCCTTGATTTAGCTCGTCAGGCAGGCCAGCTGCCTATTGCCGGAATTGTTTATACCGATATTGACCGCGACGGCATGATGGAAGGTTTGAATGTTGCGGCGACATTAGAAATTGCTCAAGCCGCCAACGTGCCTGTTATCGCCTCCGGCGGCGTGACCAACATGCAAGATCTTCAGGTGCTTAAAGAAGCCTTTGCCGTCCAGCCGGAACTTTTGTTGGGCGCTATTACTGGTCGTGCAATTTATGAAGGCACTTTAGACGTGGCCCAAGGCCAAGCATTTTTGGACCAAAAGTCTTAGGGCATTTTTTTAATAAGTGGTTTAGCGCGCACTAATATATGGCCCGTTTATGACGCGGGCCCTCTACCTCTACCTCTACCTCTACCTCTACCTCTACCTCTACGTTTTTCGTTTGTGGCCGTTTGTGGTGGAGAGTGGCCGATTGTCTGCGGCGCTTGCCCTGCGCAAAAACTCGCGCTCCACTTTTAGGCGCTGAGTTATTTTTCTTTTAACAAATGCTGTGAAGCGAACGCTAAGAGTTCATCTTCATCTGCGCTGAAATTTATGTCCGGCTCAATACCTGAGTTATGAAAGGAGCGCCCGCTTGGTGTGTAGTAGTAAGCGGTGGTGATTTTCAGCGCCTGAGCATCAGGCAGGGGTGGTAGTAGCGATTGCACGGTGCCTTTACCAAAAGACGTGCTGCCAATTATCGTTGCTCTGTCTCTATCTTGTAGCGCCCCTGCGACTATCTCGGAAGCTGACGCGGAGCCGTGATTGATTAACACAACCACCGGTAGGTTGTCAGTGTCATCGCCTTTAGCGGCAAAGTAAGAGGTATTGTTAGAATCATCTGGTGCAAAAGTAGTTTGTTGTTGCGTGGATACAACTAAGCCGCCATCCAAAAAAATCTCCGCTACACTCACTGAAGATTGCAATATACCCCCGGGGTTGTTACGTAGATCAAGGATTAAGCCGGTCAACGGATTTTTTTCGCTAAGCGCTGCTAGGCTCAGCTTTAGGTTTTTACCTGCATTTTGGTCGAAGCTTGAGAGACGTATATAACCTATGCCACGGTCGAGATTTCTGTGGCTGATACTTGTGGTAGTGATTAATTCGCGTTGTAAAACAAGAGGGATACGTTGCTCTTGCCCTGGGCGCTCCAACAATAAAGCTACTGACTCGCCAATGGCGCCTTTCATCTGCTCGATCATTACCGCCATTTTCATGCCTTTTGCAGGGTCGCCGTTGATTCCTTTGATAATGTCGCCTGCAAGAATGCCGCCTCGTTCTGCGGGCGTATTTTTGATCACCGAAACTACGGTGAAAAAATCATTAGATAAGCTGACTTCTATGCCGATGCCGCCGAATTTTCCTTCACTGCGACTAAGCAGGTCTTCATAACTTTGTTGGTCGAGCAATTCTGAATATTCATCTAAACCCGTGAGCATGCCCCTAATGGCATGGCTAACCATTTCTTGTTGGTCTAAGTCTTCCACATAGTTGTCATCTATCTGCTGCAATGCAGCGGCAAACGTTTGCACAGCGGAGTCGTGGTTTGAGAAGTACCATTGAAAAACTAAAATACCCAAGAGTATGCCGCTAATCATACTGAGCAGTAGGCTGAATAATGGCAGTGGTTTTAAAATCATATGCAAGGAGTGTTTATGAATTCAGCGCTGATCATAAACTAAGTGGTTGAGGGTATTCGCCACTTTTTCATGCCCCAATTAGTTGCTTTAGGGAAAACATTGGGTTTTGTTAAAGAATTAGAGCTTCAACCATTGGGTCGGATTGCTGACTTTGCCATCTTGACGTAATTCAAAGTACAGGCCGGGCTCGCCCTGGCCGCCACTGCTGCCTGCGCTGCCGATTATTTCACCGCTTTCAATCCAATCGCCGGTCTCTTTGCTCAAAGTGTCGCAGAAACCGTACATGGTCATATAACCTCCTCCATGATCAATAATGATCATTAAACCAAAACCTCTGAGCCAATCTGCAAACACCACCCGCCCACGAAATACTGCCGTTATCGGCGTGCCCAGATCTGCATTAATTTTAATGCCACGCCAACTCAAGTTTCCGCCCGCGCGCTGCTCGCCAAATCGGTGTTTCAATCGGCCTTCTAGCGGTGCGGGTAGATTGCCCTTGGCGTCTATAATGCTCGAATCGTCAAAGGTCGTTGCTTCCAGTTCTAGGGTCTGTATGAGTGTTTGTAGGCGCTGGCTGTCTGCAAGCAGGGTTTTTTGCTGCTGGGACTTGTCCTTCTTTTGTTCCGCAAGTTTGCGTATAGACAGTGCGCGGCTTTTGCGCTGATCGCTCATTGCTTGGCGTTGTTCTTTAAGGGTTTGTAAATTCTTGTTGCGCCGTTGTTTTTGCTCGCTGAGCATTTTTTCGCTTTCAGCCAGTTGCTGCAGCGTTTTTTTGTACTCCTCTATTAAGCCAAGGCGCTCGGCACCGAAGTAACCGTGATAACGGATTAACCTGTCCAGATCCGCTGGAGAATTTTTGTTCAGCAGTTGCTTAATAAAGTCGTCTCCGCCCAAGCGGTAAGCGGCGCGCAGGTGAACTGAAACTGCTTTGCTTTGCGCTTGTTTTAGCGCCTTGAGTTCGCCTATTTCCTGGATAGATTTATTTAGCGCTTTGTTTGCTTCTGACAACTCGATTTCGGCGGCTTGTGTATTTTTTGTCAGCGCAGCAATTTTTGTATCTTGTTCACGCAACTGCGATTGCAGTTGATTGTTCTCTTGTTCCGCCTCGGTCAACCAATTATCTAACGCATTGAGTTGATCAAGTGTCTGTTTAAGTGCCAGAGCGTTTTGTTCAATGTCGCTCTGGACCATAGCGCCAAAGGACTGGGCGCCTAGCAGTAAAAGTAATGCCACGAGAAATGGCGCTAGGTACCCACGCCGTCCCGAATGTTTTTCACGAAAAACTAAATCTGACAAACGACAGTTGCTAGTCATATTAGGACTCGACGGTAAAAGGATGAAGCAAAGCTCGCTTATTGCCTATCTCCTGTGGCTAAGGATTCTCCGGTCATCTCTTTGGGAATATCTAGCCCCATTAGGTCAAGGAGCGTTGGCGCTACATCGCACAAAGAACCACCATCGCGTAGGTTGATTTTCTTTGGGCCGACATAAACCAGCGGCACTAAATTGCTGGTATGCGCTGTGTGCTCCTGAGCGCTCTCATGATCTACCATTTGTTCTACGTTGCCGTGATCTGCCGTAACAAGCATTTGCCCCTGGGTTTTCTCTAAAGCCTCACGTAAGCGCATTAAACAATGATCTAAGGTTTCTACTGCCTTGATGGCAGGTTGTAGCTTACCGCTGTGGCCTACCATGTCGCCGTTAGCGTAGTTGCAGACAATTGTGTCAAAGCGGCCACTTTCTATGGCTTCAATAAGTTCATCGGTGACTTTCTTTGCACTCATTTCTGGCTGTAGGTCATAGGTTGCGACCTTCGGAGAAGGCACCAGTAGGCGCTCTTCGCCGTCGAAATTCTCTTCGCGGCCACCTGAGAAAAAGAAGGTCACATGAGCGTACTTTTCAGTTTCCGCAATGCGTAGTTGCTTCATGCCTTTATTTTGTAGATGTTCGCCAAAGGAGTTAACCAACTGCAGTTTGCTGAACGCGCAGGGTAGATCTATATCGTCTGCGTACTGAGTCAGTGTGGTGAAATTTGCTGGTCTGATGAATGAGCGACGAGCAAAACTGTCGAAATCAGGTTCAGTCATTGCCCGAGTAATTTGCCGCGCCCGGTCGGCACGAAAATTCATAAACACTACTGCGTCCTCTGCATTTAAGTGAAAAGGCGCGTTGTCTGCTGCATGTATTGCGGTGGGTTGTACAAACTCGTCGTTTTCATCCCGCGCGTAGGCTTTCTCTAGCGCTTCCACACCACTGGTTGCGTGAAAGGGCGCCTCGCCTCGGGCCACCAAGTTATAGGCGCGCTCTACTCGGTCCCAGTTGCGGTCTCTATCCATGGCAAAGTAGCGACCACTGACACTGATTACCTGACCGCATTGAAGTTGGGACAAAAGTGCATCGGCTTTAGCCAGCGAATCTTTGGCGCTGCGCGGTGGTGTATCTCTGCCGTCTAGAAACGCGTGGAGATAAATTTTCTTTATACCTTTGGCTGCAGCAACTTTAATCAGGCTAAAAATTTGCGCCTCATGGCTGTGCACGCCGCCAGGAGAGAGCAACCCCATGATATGCAGTGCTCCGTCATTCTTTGTCACTGTATCTGTGACATCAACAAGGGCTGGGTTGTCGGCAAAGTCGCCATCTTCGATAGATTTATTAATGCGCGTGAAATCTTGATAAACCACCCGTCCAGAACCCAAGTTCATGTGGCCCACTTCCGAATTACCCATTTGCCCATGCGGTAAACCCACATCAATACCTGATCCTGAGATCAGTGTGCGCGGGTGATTGCGCCATAGATCATCCCATGTGGGCATGTTTGCCATGGCAATAGCATTATTTTCGGTATTCGTGCTGTGGCCGAAGCCGTCGAGTATGACGAGTAGGCTGGTTGCGGACATGGCGTGGTAACTCCTAGGGTACTCTTATAGGGGGTCGCTAATGCTTTTGCTTCTCTTTCTTCTTTTGCCAATTGGGCTAAAAGTAGGCCTATAAACAGGCCAGATGCCAACGGCGCAAAAGTGCAAACACCCTGTTAAGTCTTAGTTTTTGCGCAAATTCGAGCGGCTAAGTTTAACAACAAATGACGTGTCAATGAGATGAAATCTTCAGCTGAAAAGCGGCTTTAGAATTTAGCAACAACCCTGATTTGGCGTAATGCGCGCGCTGAGGATGGTGTTCTAATTCTACGGCTGATGCCGAGGCGAAATTTCTCCATATCAGTCATGCCGTTAAGGCGGCCACAAGTGTATACTCGCCAACGCAATTTTTAGGCGAGAACAATGGAAGCGTTTTTTACTTTTATCGGCGCGCATCCCCTGTTAGTGGGTGCTTTCGTAGTGTTGCTGGGACTCTTTATCCGTAATGAATCGGGTCGCGGGGGAGCAACCATAACAACTCAAGAACTGGTGCGTTTGGTCAATGTGCAAAATGCATTGGTTTTAGACGTGCGCGACAAAGCTGAATTTGCTGAAGGGCATATTGTTGACGCAGTGAATATCCCCTACGCAAGTTTAGAAGAAAAGTGGAGCGAGCTTTCTAAGCACAAAGAGCGCCCTATAATTGTGGCCTGCAAAATGGGTCAGCATTCAGGCACCGCCGGTACGTTGTTGAAGAAAAATGGCTTTGCTAATGTGTCGCGTTTAATGGGCGGCTATGCAGAGTGGCGCGCGCAAAATTTACCCGTAGTAAAGAGCTAATTTAATGAGTGAAAGTCAAGATACTGGCGATAATGGTGCGGCCAGCGGCGGCGAGAAAGGCCAAGTGCAATTTCGTATAGAGCGTTTGTTTTTGAAAGACTCTTCGTTTGAGTCGCCCAATTCTCCCGAAGTATTTATCAAGCAGTGGCGGCCTGAGATCAAGGTAGATATCAATACTCGGGCCAATTCGTTGGGCGAAGATCTGCAAGAGGTGATTTTAACCGCCACAATAACTGCCACCTTGGACGACGAGATGGTGGGCTTCATTGTTGAGGTTCAACAAGCAGGCATTTTCTTGATTCAGGGCGCAGAGCCTGCCCAGCTGAGTCAGATAATTGGCATTGCGTGCCCCAATACGCTGTTCCCTTATTTGCGCGAAAGTATTGATAACATGGTGGTGAAAGGCGGTTTTCCTGCTTTGCAATTAGCCCAGGTCAATTTTGAGGCGCTGTATGTTCAAGCCATGCAGGAGCGAGAGCAGCGTGAACAAGCCGGTAGCGACGGTCAGCAGGACTCTGGAGACGTGACAACACATTGAGTTCGTTTCAATGTCGCGGCGCTGTGAGGTACGAGGAGTCTGTGTTGCAACGGCCCAGACAAGAACAGACACGAACAGACACGAGCAGATACGTTTCATGCAGGTTAGGGAAGCAAGGTGGGCGTCCGGAGAACTCTGGCGTTAGAGAAAGCGCTTAGCGCAAGTGGCCTAAAGCAGGCCGTCGAAGTTTTGCTGACGCCAACCTTCATACAATGTTATCGCAACAGAATTAGCCAAATTAATGCTGCGCGATGTGGCTTGCATGGGGATGCGCAGTTTTTGCTCGTCGCTCAAACTCTCCGCAATACGCGCTGGCAATCCCTTGGTTTCTTGCCCAAATAAAACGGTATCGTTAGGTAGAAAAGCAATCTCCGCGTAGCTTCTTTTCGCTTTGGTGGTTAAAGCAAACCATCGCGTATCTGCCAAAGCCGTCTGGCATTCCTCGAAATTCTCGTACAGCGACACCAGCGCCAGTTCGTGATAATCCAGTCCTGCTCTTCTTAGGCGTTTGTCATCCCATTCAAATCCAAATGGTTTTATCAGGTGTAGTTTTGCGCCTGTGTTGGCGCAAATACGGATGATATTGCCTGTGTTTTGCGGAATTTCAGGCTGATAGAGAACAACATTCATGCGCTATTGTAGCGCATTCCTCAAGGCAACTGCGCGAATATCAAGTGTTCTAGCCAGTAGCTAGCTAGTAGTCTAGCTCCTGCATTTTGCGCGTTAGCGTGTTGCGGCCCCAGCCTAATAGCTCCGCTGCGTCTTTTTTGCGACCGCTGCTTTTTCGCAATGCTGCGTTTATCATCACGCGCTCGAACCGCGGCATCGCAACGTCTAGTACGGGTGTGCCTTTTGCATCATCGAGCAGTTGTCCAACCCAAAGCTCTAAGCCCGACTCCCAGTCGCTGTTAGTTTTGCCTTCTACGTTTTGTTGTAGTTCTGGAGGCAAGTCTTCAATCAAAATGACGCGTGAACTGGCCATTACTTGAAGCCATCGGCAGGTATTTTCTAGTTGACGCACATTTCCCGGCCAAGGTAGCAGCGACAAATACTCAGAGGTGGCCGCATCTAAACGCTTTGACTCGTCGCCTAATTCAATCGCCGCGTTGTCGAGAAAATGCTGAGCCAACAATGGTATATCCTCGCGGCGCTCAGAGAGCGCAGGCACATGCACGCGAATGACATTGAGTCGGTGAAAGAGGTCCTCACGGAAGGTGCCTCTTTCTACTAAGGTTTCAAGATTTTGATGTGTTGCGGCAATTATCCTCACATCTACCTGCACGGATTGGTGGCCGCCTACTCGGTAGAATTCGTTCTCTGCCAGTACCCGCAATAACCGAGTTTGTG
Source organism: Pseudomonadales bacterium (assembly GCA_028228615.1). Classification (GTDB taxonomy): domain Bacteria; phylum Pseudomonadota; class Gammaproteobacteria; order Pseudomonadales; family Azotimanducaceae; genus UBA4421. Next base: position 29,396 of record JAOJBS010000001.1, read on the forward strand.
CGGACGAGGGCATATCGCCGATTTCGTCTAAAAACAATGTGCCGTGATCGGCTTGTTCGAAGCGTCCCATGCGTCGCTGGGTTGCACCGGTAAATGCGCCTTTTTCGTGGCCGAACAGTTCGCTTTCAATAAGTTCATTGGGAATTGCAGCCACATTGAGCGCAACGAACGGGCCAGTTTGCCTGGGCGAGTGTCGGTGCAATGCTCTTGCGACCAACTCTTTACCCGACCCTGAAGGCCCGTTAATGAGCACGCTGACGTTGGAAGACGACAAGCGGCCGATTGCTCTAAACACTTCCTGCATGGCAGGGGCTTTACCAATTATCTCAGTAGGCTCTTCAGGCTTGGCAGTGGCAAGCGGCTCTATTTCTCTGCTGTGCGCTATGGCTCGTTGCACCACGGCTACGGCGTCGTCTACATCGAATGGTTTAGGCAAATATTCGAAAGCACCGCGTTCAAAACTGTGCACTGCGCTTTGTAAATCCGAGTGCGCGGTCATCACAATGATGGGTACTTCAGGGTGGCTGATCTGTACTTTTTCTAAAAATTCCAAACCCGACGTACCCGGCATTCTGATATCAGTGATGATGGCCAGCGGCGCCTCATCATTTAGGTGATGGAGTGCTTGGTCAGCCGTATTAAACGCTGTAATTGGAATGCTAGCTTGGCTTAACGCTCGGTCTAATACCCAGCGAATTGCGCTGTCATCGTCGATCACCCACACATGTTCGTTCATTTGCTGTTTCCTATATCTTGTATTTTGTTCGCCGACGGGGAGAACGGTAAAAATATTGAGAAGGTTGTAGTGCCAGTTTTGCTGGCCACTTGTACCGATCCCTCATGCCGACTAATTATGTTCTGAGTAATAGACAGTCCCAGCCCCGAGCCATTGGCGCGGGTACTGATCATCGGGAAAAATATTTGTTCTAGGAACTTCGCCTCGATACTTGGGCCATTGTTGGATATGTCCAGTTGCAACACCGACTTATGACGCTTGTTACCAATAGTGAACTGGCGGTTGACCCTAGTCTTAATAGATATTTTGGGGCTATTTGTGTCGCCCAATGCTTCACATGCATTGCGGGCAATATTCAACACCGATTGGATCAACTGGTCTTGGTCGCCTTCCACGGTGGGTAGGCTTGGGTCGTAGTCGCGAATCCAGGTTATGTTTGGGCCAAATTCCACTTTAAGGATACTGATTGCTCTGTCTGCAACTTCGGCAATGATGATTGGTTTCATCGTTAACGGCTGCCACGGGCCCAGCATACGGTCGACCAAATCGCGCAGGCGGTCTGCCTCGGCAATAATAATTTGCGTGTATTCTTGCAGCTCCTCGCTGGGTAATGCTCTGTCTAGCAGCTGGGCTGCGCCTCTAATGCCGCCAAGTGGGTTTTTCACCTCATGGGCAAGGCCGCGAATGAGATTGCGGGTGGTTTCTTGTTGAGATTCTAAGGAACTATTTTGGCTTATGGCGTTAAGCCTGCTGGTGGGGTGCATTTCTAGTAGCAAACCCCTTGGCGATTCAAATTTTGTGACGGTGAGGTCAATGCGTTCGACCAGGCTCTCGGGCAGTTGCAGGTGAATATCTCTGGCGGTGAACGGTTGACCGTTGTCTAAGGCCGCTTGTAATGAATTGATCAGTTCATCAGATTTGAGAATAAACTGATCCAAAGAATCGCCGCTGATTTGAGCGGCTGAAACATGCAACAAACTCTCTGCTGAAGCATTAACAAGACGCACGCGCAAATCTTCATCGAGAAGTATGACTGCGGTAATCAAGCTGTCTAAAAGTCCTGCTAATGCTGGATTTTTCAGAGGCTCTTTGTAGGGCTGTTTTGTTTGATTCATTGTTTGCTCAGTTGATCTAATTTATCTAGCAATAATTAGGCCGAACCTCTTAGTTTAGAAAAATAAAAATGGCTACAGGTATAAGTGCTGGTTTTACTTCCCATAACCCCTGTTTGGGTACTTTTTGGAGCAAAATTTGGTCAAAAGTCTATTTGCAGGGCTGATATTGGCGCTTTGTTATCTGCTGAAATGCCTAGCTCCACCCCTAGTAATGCACCAAATTAGGGCGTGCTCCAAAAAAGGTCAAGTACTATCTGAGCAAGAGGCTGAGCAAGAGGCAGATGGACAGGTTAAAGGAGAGGTGGAAGGAGGGTTTGAAGGAGGGCTTGATGTAGAGGATCTGAAGGGGCCGCAGTCACTAGTTCAAAGAGGCACCCGAAGAAACGCGTAATAAGAAACGCGTAAAGAGAAGCTTGAAGGGCATTTGGCAAAGCCAAAAACAATATCTGCAGAGTGTTTGCTTGATTGCTTTTTCTGCCTCCAACCTCTTCTGACCAGGGCTTGCGCCACGAAATGTATCTCCAGAAGCTAGCGTCGAATGGATGAGTGCCGCAGCAAAGTGAAGGTAAGGGGCGGGCTTTGTTGAATTTCTTCCTGGCCCCGGTGCAAAGTGGCCTTGAGTGAGTGGACTCCGCGGTCAACCGCTTGTAGCTGGAATGTTGAACCTTCACCCGAGGCAACGAACTTGCCGTCTAATAATATTTTGTGCACAAGGCCATCAAATTTCTCAAGGCTCGCGCCTGCCTCCGTCTTTGGCGCATCAACGTTGATGATGACCTTCAAAGCCCCGGAGTTGCTGCGTATTACGTCACCGTCAGCTGGGCTGATGATGGTGATGGCGTAGGGGTAGTAGGAGGGCGCGCGGTCTTTTTGCCGCACCCTATCCAGAATTTTGGGGTCGTTATGAGCAACGCTAGATGACGTCAGCGGAGGCGAGACGGTTTCCATTATATTTATCGGCCCGCTATGAGCAGCTGAAGCCTTAGAAGCAGTAGAGGTAGAAGCAGTAGAACCAGTAGAAGCTGGACAGTTGCGCGAATTTTCCTCCAACTGGCTGGGCTTGTCAGTGAATTTGCAGCCCAATGCCTGCACGCTAGGCCACCCATTGCCGGTTATTTGCGCATCAACAACGCTGGCACCACTATTATTAGCAATGATCAACATCAGGGTCGACGCTAGATGGCGCAATGTGGGTGTCCTCTTGAACGGCTTTCTAATGCTGTCTAATTATGCGCATTAAGTCTTTTGCGATGCAGGGCAATAGCTCAAGCAGCGCTAAGTGTGAGTCATTTAAGCTGTGAGTGGTTTCAGGTGAGCGGTGCGCGCCTTAGTGGGCGTCATTTTTAGTAGGTGCAGATTACTCGAAAGGGTAGCGGGTCAAACAGCAAAGTGGGTAGGGGTTATGAGTTGGAGAAAACCTACACCCTCAGAAGACCTGAGGGTGCGGGTAGCTGGATGAATAAGCGGTTAAGCCAATCCTTCCTTTGTGGTCTTCACAATCGCTGCAGCCACTTTGTATGGATCTGCGTTTGAAGCCGTTCTTCTGTCTTCCAAACGTCCTACCCAGCCATCTGTGTGCGTAGTAATTGGAATACGGATAGATGCGCCTCTATCAGAAATACCATAGCTGAACTGATCAATAGACTGTGTCTCGTGCTTACCCGTTAGGCGTTGGTCGTTCTCTGCGCCATAAACACTCATGTGTCTTTGAATGTTGCGGCCAAAGCTCTCACAAATCTTGGTGAAAGTTTCTTCTTTGCCTGATGTACGCATTGCTTCGTTTGAGAAGTTTGCGTGCATGCCAGAGCCGTTCCAGTCTGTGTCGCCAAGTGGCTTAGGGTGCCAATTGATAACATAGCCAAACTTCTCGCCAGTACGTTCTAGTAGGTAACGTGCAATCCATGTTTCGTCGCCCGCTTGCTTAGCGCCTTTAGCGAAAACTTGGAATTCCCACTGTCCTGCTGCTACTTCAGCGTTAATGCCTTCTACGTTGAGGCCTGCTTCTAAGCAAATATCAAAATGCTCTTCTACACAGTCGCGGCCAAAAGTATTAGCAGCGCCTACGGAGCAGTAATAAGGGCCTTGAGCTGCTGGGAATCCACCGTGTGGGAAGCCGGGAGGCAAGTTAGTGTCTGGATCCCACAAGAAATATTCTTGTTCAAAGCCGAACCAAAAATCATCGTCGTCGTCGTCGATGGTGGCGCGTCCGTTGGAAACGTGTGGCGTACCGTCTGCGTTAAGTACTTCGGTCATTACCAAGTAGGCGTTTTGACGGTCTGGGTCTGGATAGATCGCCACTGGCTTCAGTAGGCAATCAGAATCACCGCCCTCAGCTTGTTCTGTTGAGCTGCCGTCGAAAGACCACATTGGGCATTCTTCTAGAGTGCCGCCGAAGTTTTCGCGTACCTGTGTTTTGCTGCGCAGGCTTTGTGTAGGTTGATAGCCGTCCAGCCAGATGTATTCAAGTTTAGATTTCATATTTTAAGATCTCCTTTTATATGTGTATCAGCGCTAGTTAAGAATTGCCGAGTGCAAACGCAAATCGACTCGCGAAACTCATCGAGGCTGATCCCGCTGAATTGCTCTTTGTCTTATCGTCTCTCGATCTCTTTTTCTATCGGAACGAAAGCAAGATATGTGCCATTCGTTGCAATGGTCAAAGGCACCGTGTGTCAGCGCTTATAATCAGCGCCCACCAGTGTTCGCACCATAATAGTGCAGATACTTTCGTGCGCGATTTCTACGCGTTATTCTGGTGCATACGCCACGGAGAAACAATTCCAAAGTGCAGTTTGTTTTCCTCAAACCCTGCATTTAGTGCTGCCAATCGCCATTTAGGGCCAGTTCGGGACCGAATGAGGAGTTTTGAACCCAAAATTCGGCGTTTGCAGACCGTTTGTGAATTTTCTCAAAGCTGCAGGTTTAAGATTTGCTGCTGACTTTGCCTAAATCAGGTTGTGTAACCTACCCATTTAATCGGTGCGTTGAATCGCCCCATCATTAAAACGCCATGGAATTAAAGAAGATGAGATATTAGGGAGACAGTCGTGCGGACTTCCTCCATAATCGCCGCCTTCTGTTGTCCCACAACGATTTTCTATTACTCTAAAGCTGGGCTTTTGCCCAATTTGCGCTTTGTCGCATGTTGGCTAGCCGAATACTTTTGTAGTTTCAGGAAGGTGGTTGATTGCGGTTGAATTGATCTGCATTGCCCAAATTTTAAGAGGAACTTTCGTCCCGTGCCAAATCCTAACGTACGCAACGTCGCCATAATTGCCCACGTTGACCATGGTAAAACAACCTTGGTTGATTGCTTGCTTCAACAGACCGGAATGATCTCCGCCAGCTCCGCTGAGCGCATTATGGACAGCAACGATCTTGAAAAAGAACGCGGCATCACCATTCTCGCAAAAAATACCGCCATTCAATATCGCGATACTCAGATCAATATCGTTGATACCCCAGGACACGCCGACTTTGGTGGTGAGGTTGAGCGAATCCTTTCTATGGTTGACGCGGTATTGTTGCTTGTCGATGCGGTTGACGGCCCCATGCCACAAACACGTTTTGTTACGCAAAAGGCCTTCGCGTACGGGCTTAAGCCTATTGTTGTGGTCAATAAAATTGACCGTCCAGGCAGCGAGCCTTATCGCGTAATTGATGAGGTCTTTGAGCTGTTTGATAACTTGGGCGGCACAGATGAGCAGCTAGATTTCTCGACTGTTTATGCTTCAGCCATCAATGGTGTGGCTGGCTTAGAGCTAGATTCAGTTGCCGATGACATGACACCGCTTTTAGACATGTTGGTTGACCAGGTGCCGCCGCCAGAAGTGGATGAAAACGGTCCATTTCAAATGCAGATCAGCTCCTTGGATTACTCTACTTACGAGGGTGTGATTGGTATTGGCAGAATTTCTCGCGGTCAGCTTGCGCGCAACCAACAAATTATTGCAGTTGACCGAGACGGCAAAGAGCGTAAGGGCAAGGTGGTGAACATTTATCGTCATCACGGTTTGGAACGTATTGATTCGCCTACTGCGACAGCGGGCGACATTATCTGCCTAACCGGCGTAGACAAGATCAATATCTCCGACACGCTTTGCTCGCCTGACCAAGTTGACGCTATGACGCCGCTCACGGTTGATGAGCCCACATTGTCTATGATGTTTTGTGTTAACAATTCGCCGCTTTCAGGCAAAGAGGGCAAGTATGTAACCAGCCGGCAGATCCGCGAGCGTTTATATACTGAGTCTTCTCACAACGTTGCTCTAGTTATTGAAGACACCGCAGACCCAGATAGATTTATGGTTTCTGGGCGAGGTGAGCTTCACTTGTCGGTGCTGATAGAAACCATGCGCCGCGAAGGGTTTGAGTTGGCTGTGTCTAGGCCACAGGTCATTTACCGTGAAATAGACGGCGTTGTGCATGAGCCATACGAAACATTGACCATCGACATTGAAGACACGCACCAAGGTAAGGTGATGGAGTCGCTGGGTGACCGTCGCGGCGAACTACAAGAAATGCAGCCAGACGGCAAAGGTCGAGTGCGTCTACAATTCCGAATTCCTAGCAGAGGTATTATGGGTTACCGCCCAGTGTTCCTCTCGCAAACTTCAGGCACAGGCATTATGTCATTTGCTTCTGACGGCTTTGGTCCGCGCACAGCGGATGATGTGGGTTCACGCAAGAACGGCGTGTTAATTGCAAATGCTCAGGGCAAGGCTGTTGGCTTTGCTTTGTTCAACTTGCAAAACCGTGGCCGTATGATGGTTAAGCCAAACCAAATGGTTTACGAAGGTATGGTTGTTGGTATTCATGTGCGGTCAAACGACCTCACAGTGAATCCTCTGAAGGAAAAGAAGCAAACTAACGTACGTGCTTCGGGCACCGATGAGAACATCGTCTTGACCACGGCTTTGGAATTCACGCTAGAGCAAGCGCTAGAATTTATTGACGACGATGAATTGGTAGAAGTAACGCCGGAGAACATCCGTGTGCGAAAGACGCTCTTGAAAGAAAATGAGCGTAAGCGCGCTTAGAGGACTGTAGGCTCGCGCTAGAACGTCAAAAGATTGAAATGCTTTTGTCGTTGTATCACGACCCTTTGAAAGGTATTCAAAAGCATTAGCGAGAGTTTCTCAACGTTAGACTCGTCTCTGAGCCGCTATAATCGATACATGTGGTAGCCCATGAAAGTAGTGTTACAACGAGTAAGCTCTGCTCAAGTGCAAATAAACGGAGCGGTAGTAGGCCAAATTAAAACCGGTGTCTTATTGTTGCTCGGCGTTGCGCCTGGTGATGATGAGGCGCAAGCCGATTGGCTGGTGGAAAAGATCCTCGCGCTAAGAATATTCCCAAATCTTAAGCCAAAACAAGACGACCCAACCTCCTCAACCAGCATGCAACTTGGGCTGGAAGAATCTAAAGGGGACGCGTTGGTCGTTTCTCAATTCACCCTTTTCGCCGACGTGGCCAAAGGGCGTAGGCCTTCCTTTTCGGGTGCCGCAGAACCAGTTCTTGCCAACGAGTTATACGAATATTTCGTCGCCCAACTGGCATCAAGAGTGAATGTTCAAACGGGTCGCTTTGGCGCAGACATGCAGGTGACTTCGACCAATGACGGGCCGATTACGTTGATTCTAGAAAGATAAAAGCGTGACAAGAGAAAACTCATTCAGCCATTGTTCTGGTCGCTTGTTCTCATTATGGGCGCATACCTAAGATTATAGGCTTGGCTTGTCCGCCTCTTCTTCAGCGTCCTTCTTCTCTACGAACCGGGCCATGATTACGCCAAACTCAAACAACAGCCAAGAAGGTATTGCCAGTAACAACTGCGACACTACATCAGGTGGTGTCATGAGCATGCCCACAATGAAACAGCCAATAATCACATAGGGTCTTTTTCGGGCCATCTTGTCGGCTGTAGAAATACCTGTCCAAGCCAGCAAAAATGTCGCTACTGGAATCTCAAAAGCTAAGCCAAACGCCAGGAACATCTTCATTATGAAGTCTAGATAATAGGTAATATCTGGCATTACCTCAGCCACGTTAGGCGCGATGTTGAAGAAGAATTCGAATACCAACGGAAATACCAAGTAGTAGGCAAAAGAAATGCCGCAATAAAACAGCACAACGCTGGAGAAAAGCAGTGGGTAAGCAAACTTCTTTTCGTGGCGATACAGTCCGGGCGCAATGAAGCCCCACAGCTGATGCAGTAGAAAAGGAATACCAATAAACAAGGCGCAATAGGCAGAGAGTTTAAACGGCACAATAAAGGGTGATGCAACCTGGATAGCAACCATTTTGGTGCCTTCAGGCAGTACGGCAATCAGTGGCGCGGCAATCCACTCAAACAACGGCGTACTGTAGTAATAAATGGGTATGAAAAGCAGGGCCACCAAGGCAAAGCTGCGCAGAATGCGTGTACGTAGCTCTATTAGGTGATCAAGAAACGGCTGCTCATGGTCGTCTACCGCTGTGTCTGGATCAATATTCTTGTCTTCACTCACGCTAGTTAGTCTTATCGTTTTCGTCTTTCAGTAAGGCTTGCTTGCGTAAGTAAGCTGCCTCAACTTCGGCATCAGTTCTAGGGGGAGGGCTTGTCTGCTCTGTCAGATCCTCTGTTGAATTATTTGCAGTCGCGTCTGCCTCTGACAACAGTTTGTTTTCGTCCTCGGCGCTTGCGGTCTCTGCTTCGGTAGTTCCAGCGATATCCGGCATGATGCTGTTCGCGTCCACAGCAGTTTGTTGGCTGAGCGCGTCTGTACCGGCTTTAACTTCCTCCTCTATTCGCCGCATCTCTTCCATCACCGCTTCGTTGTGCAGTTGGCGACGGATACCGTCCATGTCGATCTCTTTTTCTATTTCGTTCTTCACGCCAGTAAAAGATCTTTGTAGTCGCCCCACCCATAAACCTAAGGTTCGTAGCGTTTCAGGCAGGCGCTCTGGCCCAATCACCAGCAGGATCACCACTATGATGACCATAGTTTCAATTGTGCTTATGCCATCAAACATTATGCAATGACGCAGTTAGAGAGTGTTGTGAAGGGTGCATGGTAAAGGCAAGCTTACGGAGTTTTATGCTCTTCTTTGCTCTGGGCAGACTCGGTAGTTTGAGTCTCACCATTGATGACCTTAGCTTGGGCTGCCGACGCATCTTTATCTTCAGCTTTATCTTCCTCAGAAACAGCGCTTCTAAATCCTTTGATAGCACTGCCTAAGTCTGAGCCAATGTTTTTTAGTCGCTTGGGTCCAAATACCAATAGAACGATGGCTAGAATTACCAGTAGTTCAGTCATTCCTAATCCAAACATGTTCTTACTCCGTTCTCGTAATTTGTATAAGTTGTTACTTCAGAGCCTATTGCTAAGTCAATTTAAAAGCTTACTGCCTATTTTGAAGCATAGATATTGTCGCAAATAACGCCTTAGTTTTGCCTGTAACGCTACGTTTGCCAGAAAGGCTATTCCCGCCCGGCTTTTTCTTCAATACCGCCAATGCCAAACCGATCAGCTAATTCTTCCAGTACATCTTGGGCAGTTAGGTCTAAATCGCTCAGCATCACCATTGAGTGAAACCAAAGGTCAGCTACCTCTTTTATAACTTCATCTTTTTGCGTTGGATCCATCTCGGCGTCCTTCGCGGCAATAATGACCTCTGTCGCTTCCTCACCAATTTTTTCCAGAATTTTGTTCAGCCCCGCTTGGTGCAGCGATGCGACATAAGATTCACCCGCGCGCTGGTTTTTTCTGTCTGCAAGAACTTCAGTTAAGTCATCTAGTATGTTCATCTGATTTCCTCATCAACTGCAGCCATTATTGCCCGGGCTCATGGTGAAGGACAGGCCTATTGGTGAGTTTATACCTAAACGCTCGCTTAGTTTGCGCTAAATACTAAGGGTAGCAATGATGCCATGCCAGATTCGCCGCCGGTTTCGCCGGCCAAATTTGCGCCAAATATGGCCGCACAAGCAACAATAACAATCAAAACAAAAAGGCCGCGTCTTCGCTTGCGCTGCATCTGTGCCAGCTGATCCTGCAGCTGACGAATTTCGTTGTTTTGCTTAGCCAGCTCAAGTCGCAAGGTCATCTGACCGTCGTCTTTCAGTAATTGCGGTAAGCGGTGTAATTCTGATAAAAGTTTGGGTCCTTGTTCCGCCAGATCTGTAATGATCGCCAGTGGACCAAGGTTGCGCTGGGCCCAGCGCTGCATAAAGGGCTCTGCGGTCTCCCAAAGATCCAACTCGGGGTATAACTGCCTGCCCAGTCCTTCTATGTACAGTAGCGTCTTTTGTAGCAACACCAGCTGCGGCTGAATTTCCATTTCAAATTCGCTGGCGGTCTGCAAAAGCTCGCCCATAAACGGACCAAAAGAAATTTCGCTCAGCGGCTTAGCAAAAATCGGTTCGCAGACTGCTTCTATAACCGCCTCAAATGCATCTGGGTCCGTGGTGATAGGTACCCAGCCGGAGCGAATGTGTAGGTCTACTACCTTGCGATAATCTCGGTGGAAAAAAGCCAAGATATTTTGCGCCAGGTAGAATTTATCTTCATCGGTAAGCGACCCCACAATGGCGCAGTCTAGGGCTACATACATCGGATCGCTTGGATTTGATACGTCAATTAGAACATTGCCAGGGTGCATGTCCGCATGGAAAAAGTTGTGTTCAAAGACTTGGGTGAAAAAAGTTTCCACGCCTTTGTGCGCAAGCACGCGCATATCTATGTTTGCCGCCTTTAGCGCTTCCACATTGCCAATAGACGGCGCAAATATTTGCTCCATCACCAGCATATTGTGTCGTGTGAACTGAGCATAAAGTCGGGGAACATAAAGCAGCGAAGAATCTGCAAAGTTACGCCTGAGTTGAATTTGATTGCGCGCCTCGCTGAACATATTCAATTCAAGTAACAGCGTCTCTAAGTGGTCCTGCATAACTCGTGGCAGGTGTATGCGCCGAACTATCGCAAAGCGGCTATCCAAATATTTAGCAATATGAATAAGCAGTGTCATGTCGCGGTTTATCTGGGTTTCAATATTGGGGCGCACAATTTTGATAACCACCGCAGTACCGTTTTGCAATTTTGCTTGGTGCACTTGCGCGATCGAAGCACTGGCGATAGGGGTGGGGTCAATGGACAGAAAAGCGTCGGTCTGGCCGGTAGATTTTTCTACCTCAGTCTGAATGTCCAAATTTGCAACAGGGTCTACTTTGTCTTGAAGTTTAGCTAACGCTTGGCAGACTTCGATACCGAGTATGTCGGGTCGTGTGGAAAGCAGTTGGCCTATCTTTATATAGACTGGCCCCATTTGTTCCAGCGTATGCAGTAAGCGTAAGCCCAACGGCTTTTTGCCAAGCGGCAAAATGGTTTGTAGAAATATTACTGTCCACCGCACTGGTCGGTTGGGAATAGACTGAGCAGGTATAAAATGATGCAGCCTGTTGCCAAAGCACTTGCTAACAAGTTTGAGTAACTGTAGCCAATCCGCCCGGGTCATGGGTTGGTGGCGTCCCGCTTTGTACGTTCTCGATCTAAGATCTTTGCGCTCAATCTATCCACACGTAAACGCAACGCATCTAGCTCAGCAAGGTGATCAGTGAACGCTTCTGTGCTGGTGAAGCGGTCGGCTATTTTGCTGCTGGCATTGTGCGCAATATCCTCGCCGAGATTTGATGCGAACTTTGTCAAAGCGGACAACCCCATTTCTAAGGCCGCCGCTACCTTGTTTGCTCTCTGTGCGCCGAGTACCGAGCCCAGTGGCGTTACTAAATCGGGATAAAAGTCTTTGCTAAGTGCGCTCAATTCTAACAACAGCGTTTCGTCTCCATCAATCTGGATTGCTGTAGAGCTACCGCCACTTGCTAAAGCCTTGACCAAATTCGGCGCACTGCCCTGAATGGCCACATTGGGATTGGTTGCCGGGCCGTTGCGCAGTTCAATACTCTTTTCACCTAAGACTAGGTGCCACACCTTTGTTGGCGCAGTGCACCGGATCTCAATGATTTGCCCAGCAATAGGCGCCATTTTTCTGGCAAGCGTAGGGTCTAGGGCCGCCGCTTGGCGGCAAATTAGATTGACAAAATCTGCTAAAAATTTTTCGAGTATTTCAATTGTTGCGAAACCCATAGCAACGCTCTAGTTAGCAGCCAAAGGCTTAACGCCGCGGTGAATGGCGGCTACGCCACCGACTAGATTGTGATACTGAGTTTCTTCAAAGCCTGCGTCTTCAAACATCTGTTTCAGCGCTTTTTGGTCTGGGTGGACGCGAATTGAATCTACCAAATATTGATAAGGTTGGGCGTCGCCAACGAAAAATTTGCCCACTGGAGGCCATAATGTTTGAAAAACTTTATAGGCAGATTCTAATAATGGATCTTGTGGTTTAGAAAACTCCAACACCAATAATGGCGCGCCTGGTTTGAGTACGCGCAGTAACTCGCCTAAGGCTTGATCTTTGTCTGTGAAGTTTCTAATACCAAAGCTGATGCACGCGCAGTCGAATGAGTTGTCGGCAAAGGGCAGTGCTTCTGCCGGAGCGCGGCAGAATTGCACCTGAGACATGCCTTCATCAAGGAGCCTGTTGCGACCTACTCGCATCATGGGTTCGTTCAGATCGGTCAATATCACCCGCCCGGTTTCCCCAACAACTGGTGCAAACAGTTCAGCCATATCTCCGGTGCCGCCCGCTAAGTCCAGTATGTTGTGTCCGGTTCGCGCACCTGACATTTGCAGCACCATGCGCTTAAAAATGCGGTGGGTGCCGAAGGACATAAGATCGTTCATTACGTCGTAACGATCGGCCACCGCTTTAAACACGTCGCCCACGCGCTTGGTTTTTTCTTCAGGGGAGACTTTTTGATAACCGAAGTTAACCTCTTCCTGAGCATGGTTTGCCGCTTGTGCGTTCTCTTTTACATCAGACATATGTGGACTTATCTTTCTTTGTTTAAGGCGTTTGCTTAGGGTCGTCTTTTAAAGGGCTTTCCGCTTACTGTCTGTACTCTTTGTACTTTCAGTTCTCTCTATATATCTATATATACGAGGGGTCAGCAGACCATACGTAACGGTCAGCTTTTTGGCGACCATTGATTCACCGGAATATTCGGCAGTCGTGAGGCATTGGCTTGTTTAAGATCAGTTAAATAGTCCTGCCAAAAGGTATCTTGATTGCTGCCTATCTCATTCAAGTATGACCACGCAAATATGCCGGTGTCGTGACCATCGTCAAAGGTAATGCGGATGGCATAGTTGCCAACGGCTTCGATTTGTTTAATGCCTACATTCTTTTTGCCGGTTTGTAGCTTACGTTCTTCGCTAGAATGTCCGCGCACTTCAGCAGACGGAGAGTACACGCGGAGTAACTCAGCGGGCAAATTAAAGGTCACGTCCTCCCAGCGAATTTCCAGCACATGGGCAATTTTATGGTAGGTAATATTTGTCGGTGCTTGCATGACAGCCTCTAAAGAATAAACCGAGACAAGTCGGTGTTGCTGACCAGGTTTGCTAGATGCTCATTCACATAAGCTTCGTCTACAGTAACAGTAGAATCCGCTAGGTCGTTGGCTGAAAAAGAAAGTTCTTCTAACAGCCTTTCCAAAACGGTGTGCAGGCGGCGCGCGCCAATGTTTTCTGTGCCTTCGTTGACCTGCCACGCTAAGTGAGCAATCCGCGCTATGCCTTCTTTGGCGAATTCTAATGCAACACCCTCTATTGCCATCAGCGCCTGGTATTGCTCGGTGAGGCTGGCCTTGGGTTCGGTGAGTATGCGCTCAAAATCTTCAGGGGTTAACGCGCTCAATTCCACTCGGATAGGCAAGCGGCCTTGTAGTTCAGGAATTAAATCCGAAGGTTTGGCGAGGTGAAATGCGCCAGATGCGATAAATAAAATGTGGTCGGTTTTAATGACTCCGTATTTGGTGGAAACAGAGCAGCCTTCAATAAGCGGCAGCAGGTCTCTTTGCACGCCCTCACGAGATACATCTGCGCCGGTAGTTTCCGAGCGCTTGGCGACTTTATCTAGCTCATCAATGAAGACAATGCCCGTTTGTTCTACTGCGTGCAGCGCATGGCTCTTTATTTCGTCTTCATTAACCAGTTTGGCCGCCTCTTCCTCACGAACTCTTTTCAGTGCTTCCTTTATAGGCAGGCGTTGGCTACTTTTCTTGCCCTGGCCCATGTTGCTGAACATGCTTTGCAGTTGGCTGGTCATTTCTTCCATGCCCGGTGGGGTCATGATTTCCACACCGATGTTCACTTGATCCAAATCGATATCAATTTCTTTGTCGTCTAACTCGCCCTGACGTAATTTTTTACGGAACATTTGTCGGGTGCTAGATTCCTCGCTTGCCGGCGTGTCTTCGCTTTCGTTGCGTGGCTCCGGTAGCAAAATATCCAGAATGCGATCTTCAGCACGGTCCTCGGCTGATGTTTGCACGGCCTGCATCTGCTCTTCGCGCAGCATGTTTATGGACGTATCCATAAGGTCGCGGATAATAGATTCTACATCGCGGCCCACGTAGCCCACTTCGGTGAATTTGGTGGCTTCCACTTTAATGAAGGGAGCGTTCGCCAGTTTGGCTAAACGTCGCGCAATTTCGGTTTTACCCACGCCGGTGGGGCCAATCATCAAAATATTCTTTGGGCTGACTTCATTGCGCAGATCAGTGGCCAGTTGCAGTCGCCGCCAGCGGTTGCGCAGTGCAATAGCTACCGCACGCTTGGCCTCACTTTGCCCAATAATGTGACGATCTAGCTCGTGAACAATTTCAGCCGGTGTCAGCTGTTGCAGGTTATTCATAATTACAGGCCTTAGTCGGCTGCTTAGGCAATGCTAAGCGTCTCGATGGTGAAAGAGTGGTTGGTATAAATGCAGATGTCGCCAGCGATACCCAGTGCCTTAGTTACCACCTCTTCGGGAGGCAGCTGCGTATTATCTGCCAAGGCGATGGCCGCTGCCCGGGCGAAGTTGCCGCCTGAGCCAATGGCCAAAATACCGGCCTCTGGTTCTATCACGTCGCCGTTGCCACTGATTAACAAGGTGGCAGCGGTGTCTGCAACAATCAACATTGCCTCAAGTTTGCGCAGCGCACGGTCTGTGCGCCATTCTTTGGCCAGTTCCACAGCCGCCCGGGCCAGTTGGCCGTGATATTTCTCCAGCGCGGCTTCAAAACGTTCAAACAAAGTAAAAGCATCTGCAGTACTGCCAGCAAAGCCCGCTATAACGCGCTCTTGGTAGAGTTTGCGTACTTTAATTGCGTTGCCTTTCATGACGGTATCGCCCAATGACACTTGGCCGTCGCCGCCCACACAGACTTGCTTATCGTCGCGTACGCTTAAAATCGTCGTACCATGAAATTCTTGCATTGATTGTTCTCAGATTAGATCAAATTAGGGGCGATAGAATAGTGGGGTTGCAACCCAGACAATTCAATTGCCAGCTTAGCTAACTGCGGTAATTGTGCTATCCATTCGGTGACGCACTGGCTTATACATTGGCCCATAGTTTGGGTGATAACTTGAGTCATATTTTAGACAGTGGGTAGCATGTATCGCCGTGCTCAAACTGTTGCCACCACTAGTTGATCCGTATTGCCGTAAGGTTTTGTTGTCGCAGGCGGGTCATTGCTCGATCTGCGTAAACCTTTTCGCTGAACGGGCCGACAACCACTCGATACCACGTTTCTCCTGACACTTCTGAAGTCTCAATGGAGCTAGGTAGGTCTGTGAGCAACAGTTTGGCTCTCAATACATTGGCATCGTCTTCGCTGCGAAATGAAGCTGCTTGAATCCTAAAAACTTTTTCCGCGTTAGTGCTTGCTGGCGGCGCCGAGTAGGTATTGGGGTTGGCGGCCACTTCGTTATTTTTCAGCAAGTCAGGAAACTCAAACCTAATTTTGGGTGCCTCTTGTGTTTCTACCACAGAGTTCTGCGCAGGGGTTGAAGTGCCAATGATCTCAGGCGCGTAAGCGGCAACCAATACAACGACTGCACCAACAATAGCGCCAGAAGAAAAACTTGGCGCATGAAAGGTAATTTTGTTTTTGGTAGGCGTGCGCCGTTTGGCTGGCTTGCGAGCTGCCGGCTTGCGTTTTTTGGGACTGGTGCGTTCGGCGAAATCTTTATTCATCGGCCTAAGTTAAGTACTCGGTTGGTGGTAAGAATGATACAGGCCGCGGCGCGTTGAGGCGAACTGGGATCGCTGAAAATGCTGTAGGTTTTATCTACTTGGCCTACAACGCGTCGTAGGGGTCAACGTCGATAGACCAGCGCAGTTGGGCTGGTACTTTGGGTCTGCCAAGGCCGTGTAAGAGTTGGTGTAGCTGGCTGCGACTAGGGGCGATGAGCATCAATTGATAGCGAAACCTGTTGGCAATACGCGCCATAGGCGCAGGTATCGGGCCCATAACTTCCACTTGGTTGCGGCCCATACTGGTTAAAGTATTTTTACAGGTCTGTAAAAAATCTAAGGCAAGGCGGCCATCTTCGGACTCAGCTCGAAGCATAGCCATGGGCAAAATAGGCGGTAGCCCGGCCTCCTCTCTGGTTTTCAGCTCCTCTTGAGCAAAACCGTCGTAGCCATCCTCTATTAGTCTCGTAAGCATTGGGTTGTCTGGCTGGTAAGACTGAATCCATACTTCTCCAGGGCGTTCAGCCCTTCCAGCGCGTCCAGCCACCTGCACAACCAACTGCGCAGTGCGCTCCGGCGCGCGAAAATCTGGGCTCAAAAAACCACTGTCAGCATTGAGTACCACAACCAATGTCACCGAAGGAAAGTGGTGGCCCTTGGCCAGCATTTGAGTGCCCACCATAATGCATGAAGAACCCTCATTGATTTTGTCCAACTGTTCGCCCAATTGCCGGTTGGTGCGAGTGGTGTCACGGTCAACACGGTAGATGGGCACCTCTGGAAATAACGCTTCTACGGCATCTTCCGCGCGCTGCGTACCAAGGCCTACCGGCAGTAAATTGGGTTGTCCGCAGTGTTCACATAGCTCAGGAATTTGGAATTTGAGCATGCAGTGGTGGCAAATCATTTGCGCAGGCGAGCGGTGCAGCGTGAGCTTGGCGTCACAGTCAGAGCAGTGACATTGCCAGCCGCAGGACTGACACAGCAACGTTGGTGCAAAGCCGCGCCGATTCAGATAAATCAGCACCTGACCTTTGGCGGTTAAATGGTGACGAATCACGTCGATCAACGTTCTAGAAAAACCGTCTTGCAGCGTTTGTCCCCGCAGATCAATTAAATGGTAAGACGGCATGCTCGCGCCGCCCGCCCGGTGGGGTAACTTGAGCAAAGTGTAGCGCTTGCGCGACACATTATAGAGCGACTCCAGCGACGGCGTGGCAGAACCCAGCACCAATGGAATGCCAAGGCTGTGCGCGCGCTTGGCGGTAAGATCCCGCGCAGAGTAACGCAAACCCTCTTGCTGTTTGTAGGAACTGTCGTGTTCCTCATCAACAATAATAAGGTCCAGTTGCTTAAACGGAGTGAACACCGCAGAGCGGGTGCCGATCAAAATATTCAGCTCGCCATCGCGGCAGCGCAGCCATGTCTGCAAACGTTGCTTATCAGTTAACGCCGAGTGCAGCATGCCCACCTGGCCAAAGCGCTTTTCGAAACGCGCCAAGGTTTGCGGCGTAAGCGCGATTTCTGGTACCAGTACCATCACTTGGCCGCCGCGAGCCAACACCGGCGCCATACTTTGTAAGTACACTTCCGTTTTGCCGCTGCCGGTAACGCCCTCTAAAAGCAAAACCTCAAAGCGACCGGCAGCTGCTTGAATGGCGTCAATAGCCGCATGCTGCTCGGCGCTGGCATCCAAGGCTGGTGCTTTTGCCGCAAGTGCTCGGCGGGTTGCCGCAGAAACGCGAGTAATCACCTCCAGTTCGGCCAGCTTGTTAATCATCGCCCGACTAAAACCAGCTTCCACCAAAGCCTTGCCAGCAATCACTGGGTACTCCACTAAGTGCTGGCTCATATATTCAACAAGTGCGGTCTGTTTTGGCGCGCGCGCGTTGGTGTACTGCGCATTAGCCAAGTGCCAAAAATCCTCCTCCTCCAACACGAAAGGCAGACCTTTGCGTGCGGCATTGGGCAAAATGGTCGCCAGAACCTCGCCCAGCGGGTGGTGGTAATAGGCACTCATCCAGTGAGCCAAGTCCAGCAGCTCACCGGTAATGGCCGCGTCATCGTCAATTATTTCGTTAATTGGCTTTGGACTTTTATGCGGGCTGGTGACGTCAACGTTCACGCAAACACCAATGGTTTGAGTGCGACCGAAAGGCACGTTTAGGCGAGCGCCCACATTAGGAATGGGCATATCCTCAGGCACGCTGTAGTCATAAACCGCGTGCAATGGGCGCGGAACAGCTACTTGGATAATTCGATTTGCCTGACTCATAAGGCATTCTACGGAGAGTTGAGCCAAGTGCGAAGCCCGGGGAGGAAAGATTGCGAGATTGGCAAGATTGGCAAGATTAATGAGTAAAGATTGGTGGGTAAAACCTGAGGGCTAATGCTCGGTTAACTCTGTTATGAAAACGATAACAGCAGAAACTTGGATTATAAATTGGACCATAAGCATGCCTACGCCGGTCGCGCTACAAAAGCGAACTTATCATCCGCTGCAAAACCGCATGACTTATAAAAATTGTGAGTGGCTTCACGCGCCGACCCAGTCTGAAGCATCACTTTGTAGCACCCATGCGTCCAAGCAAGCTTAAGTGCGTGCCTAATAATTGCTTTGCCGTAGCCTAGGTTCCTCAGCTTTTGTTCGGTTACCACGTTCTCAATGATGCCGTAGGGAGAGGCATTGCGAGTCAAATTGGGTATCAGGTTGAGATAACAGGTGGCGACGATGTTTGCATCGACTACCCCAACAAACAAAAATAGGTGGTCAGAGCTAATGATTGACTCGAAAAGGGATACATTTCTTCCGTCAGATATTGCAGGGTCTTCGGGGTGGAGTTGCGAGTAAAGTTCTAATATCTGTCCGAAATCACCTAGGCATGCTTCGCGGATAATCATGCTTATTGTTTCCTCGGTTGTAGCTAAGGCCTAAATAAATCCCAACACGCCAATTGTCCACCCGCTTCACCCAAGAAGGAGGCGGATGGTGGGTACCTTGGCCTGGTGTTTTGGCCGTGCTCTAGTGCCTATTTTATCGCCACACCAAGGTTGCCAATGGGTCGGCTTCTGTTAAACTCTGCGACCTTAAAATTTTGACGACGGTTAGCCGCTATGAAGCCTGAAATACATCCTGAGTACAACATCGTGAAGGCAACCTGCAGTTGCGGCGCTGAACTCCAAATTGGCACCACGCTTAAAGATGACCTCCACTTGGATGTTTGCTCAAACTGCCACCCTTTCTACACTGGTAAGCAGAAGATCTTAGACACTGGTGGTCGTGTAGAGAAGTTCCGTCAGCGTTTCGCTAAAAGAAGCAGCAGCGGCAGCTAGATCCTCGATTTAGGTTCTTAATTTGGGCCTAGTGATTAGTAAACATTCTGTTTGCCTCACCGTTCTGGTGGGGCTGCGTAGGTAGCACTCTTTCTTTTTTGTCGCACCTTTGCCGCATTTGTGCGAATCAACGCTGATGTGTCTGTTTGGTTCACAAACTGCCTTTTATACCTCTGCGTTAATAACCTCCTGTCGCCGAAACTGGCAATTGGTGTCTTACTGCTTCCATTTCTTAAATTAGTCTGTATATCCTTACGGTCTGTTCTTTCTTTTTGTTTTTTTGCGTATTGCCTACTTTGCTGTCTAATTTTGAGCACTGCTAAATGATCGAAAATATTTTCACCCCGAACATTGCCAACCGCGTCTGGAGTTTTGTTGCAGCGCTCGCCTTGACGCTTGCCCTTACTTTACCCACGCCTGCCCATGCGGGTCCTGGCGCTGAGATGTACAACGAGTTTTTGGAAAAGGGCGTTATCTATCCGGATGATGAGTGGCAGGAATATGTCACCGAGATCGGTGAGCGCTTACTTGCGGTGTCGCCGCATGCAGGCCGCACCTATACCTTTGTGGTGGTGGATCAGCCTATTGTTAATGCGTGGGCTACGCCGGATGCTTATATCTTTGTCACTCGCGGCATTTTGGCCTTCTTTAATAATGAAGATGAATTGGCGGCGGTGCTCGGCCATGAGATCGGTCACGTAGTGGGTGCCCATTCCAAGCGCACTATCGCTCGGGACCGGCTGGGTAAAATTCTGGGATTTTTGGGTACTTTTGCTACCGGTTCCAGCGCCACTTATGGTTTGGCCAACACCATTAGCACCACTGCGTTGGCGGGTTATCGCCGCGAGCACGAGTTAGAGGCAGATGAGATAGGCACCGATCTTATTTTGCGTGCTGGATATAACCCTCGGGCGTTGTTGGCAAGTATTCAACAGTTGCGCGATCACGACGATTTTCAGCGCACGGTTAAAAACGCCCCGACTATCTACCACGGCTTACTCGGCAGTCACCCAGCTCACAACAAGCGCCTTAATGAGTTGGTTGAGCAGTCTCAGCATTTGCAGTTGGTTGATCTGCCAGAACCCGAACGTGAGTACTATGCAATGTTGCCGGGCCTGCGCTTTGGTGATGAATCTGCCACGGGGGTTGTGCACGAGGGTGTTTACTACCACGGCGCGTTAAGGTTAAAAATTGCCTTCCCCAACGGCTGGGATGTTCAGGCCACGTCTTCAGAGGTGTTTGGCAGGGAGCCGAATGGCGAAGGCACCATGTCTGCTAGGCGCACCAGCTTACCCACCGAGACTCAAACGCCGGAAGAATATTTAACCAAAACTTTGCGTCGCGACGACTTGGAGAATGGTGAAGAAATTCAGGCTGGTCCGTATGGTGGTTACTTGGCTTCTATAAAGGTGCCGGGTGAAACTCCGAAGTTGCGCAAAATTGCGGTACTGTATAAAGAAAACGGCGTTTACGTTTTTAATGGTGAAATTAAGGACAAGGGTGACCCTGTTGCCTTTGAAAAACTGTTTAAGGATATGGTGACTTCTTTTCGCCCCATGTCCGCTGACGATCTGCGCTTAATCAACAAGCAGAGTATTGCCTTAGTTGAGGCGCGCCCCGGCGATACTTATGCAAAGTTGGCGGCGAAGATGTCTATTAAGGTGAACGGCGAGGAGACTTTGCGGGTGATTAATGGCCATCACCCTAGAGGCGAGCCACGGGCCGGAGACCTGATTAAGGTTATTCAATAGCCCGTTTGATAGTTTGTTTCGGCCCATTTAATAGCTGGGGCGCTATCTAACCCGCGTCAGTTTTCTAATCCGCTCTAGAACAGATCTACCGCTCGAATGGTTTCAACCTCGCCGCCGCCCTGATTCGTGGACTGCGCTGCATTGGGTGCATTTTCAGTCAGGAATATCTCGGAAATGCCATTAGGGTTCGATGGTGAAACTGCCTCGCCTGTTTTAGGATCCACTTTTATGGTCACCACGCCTGCGGGTTGACTAGGCAAAATCTCGGGCACATCTACCAATGCTTCTTTCATAAAGTCTATCCAAATAGGCAGTGGAACATTAGAGCCGTAAGCATTGCTGCCTAACGGATCTTGCCCCCTGAAGCCGACCCAAACACTGGCTACTAAGCTGCTGTTGAAGCCGTTGAACCAAGTGTCCGCGGCGTCGTTGGTGGTGCCCGTTTTGCCAGCGAGATCGTTACGCTTAAGCACAAGGGCGCGGCGTCCAGTGCCTCGCTTCACTACATCTCTAAGCATGGACTGCATAATGAAGGCGTTGCGTTCGTCTAATACCCGAGGCGCATACTTGGCTGGGGTCGCGGTTTGACCAATGCTTTTAACCAGATCTTCTAGCGAGTTGTTATCCATTAGCCAGTCAGTTGGGTCCGCTGCAAGCGACTGTCGCCTAGTAGCTGCAGTGTTGGCTGCAGGTTCTTCTTCCGCCGGGCAGTCGCGACAAACCTTTGGCGACTTATTGGCAAAGACCACTTGGCCGTTTTGATTAACAATGCGGTCTATGATTTGCGGTTCTACAAGATAGCCGCCGTTAGCGAGCACAGCGTAGGCCTTGGCCATATCTAAGGGTGCAACCGTCATGGTGCCGCCGCCGATGGCCAGTTGTGTGTTGCGCGGGAACGAAGTGGTGTCAAAACCAAAACGCTTTACATGGTTGAGCACTTTGCCGGCGCCAACGCGCAGTAGTACGCGCATAGAAACCAAGTTAATAGATCGGTACAGTGCCTCGCGCAACCGTGTTGGTCCGTTATAGCGATTGTTGTCGTTGTCGGGCCGATACTGAGATTCCAAATTCTTGTCGTCAAAAACCAGCGGTGCATCAAGGAAGATATCCGCTGGGGTAACGCCGTTGGCTATTGCCGTTGAGTACAAGAAGGGTTTAAAGCCAGAACCCGGTTGCCGCGTGGACTGCAACGCATAGTTATACTGATTGCGGTAAAAGTCGTAGCCGCCCACCATGGCTTTAACATCGCCGCTCTCCGGATCTAGCGAGACCAGCGCACCTTGTATTTCTGGTAGCTGTGCCAGTTGCCACGATGCTTGTTTGGTTTTATCGGAAAACCGCTTTTGCAGGCGAATGATGTCGCCTACTGCGACTACATGACCAATAGAAGTGAGCGGTGGCCCTCGACGATCTACGTCAACATACGCTCTAGCCCATAGGGAGTTGAGCCGTGTAATAGAGTGTGCTTGCCCGTCTAACGTATAAGCTATGGCTTCTTGCTCACCCACTTGGGTGACAATTGCTGGCACCATGTCGGTAAAAATCTTTATGTCTTGCAGCGGTACCAAAATTTCTTCGTTGATCGGCTGTACAAATTCGTTTTGAAAGCCATTGGAATTTGCCTCCAGCTCTTGCGCAAGGGTTGTATTTTCTGTGGCTGCAAATTGAGCATTGATCAAATTGATGACTTCATCGGATGCCACCGCTTCAGGTCCACGGTAACCGTGATCTCGATCATACTTTTCCAGCCCCTTGCGCATGGCCGCAACGCCTGCAGCCTGCATACTCGCATCTAAGGTGGTGTAAATTTCATACCCACCTGTGTACAAATCTGCAAATTGTCCCTGCACTTGCTGACGTGCCCATTCAGCGGCATAGGGGCTGGGTAAGTCTAGGGTGCGAGCGTAAACCTGAGCGCTCAGCGGCGTTTTCACAGCTTGGTCGTACTCAGCCCGAGTGATTGAGTTTTGACTCAGCATGCGCCCCAATACTTGATTGCGCCGGCGCAGTGCCCAAGTGGGGCCATTAATTGGGTTGCCAGCTTCAGGCCTTTGCGGAATACCGGCCAGCATTGCCAACTGCTCTAACTTAAGGTCTTTGAGTGATTTGCCGTAGTAGGTGAGCGCCGCTGCTTCTGCGCCGTATGCCCTTTTACCAAAGGGCACAATGTTGATGTACAGCTCCAAAATTTCGTCTTTGCTCAGCTCTTGCTCAATCTTCAATGCCAAAAGCATTTCTTTGAACTTTCTGAGGAACTTGCGCTCAAGGGTAAAAGACACATTGCGAGCGAGCTGCATGGTAATGGTGCTGGCGCCACCGGCTTTACCACCAGTAGGTGCAACCATGCTGTCAATTAGCTGAAAAATATCGTTGGTTAGAGAAATGTAGTCTATGCCGTTATGGTCATAGAAACGTTTGTCTTCGGTGTCCAAAATGGCATTAATAAATTGTGGCGGCACATCCTCTATAGAAATAGGTATGAGTCGGCGCTCGCCAAACTCGCCTATCAGCTCGCCGCCGCTGGCATAAATGCGCAAAGGCGTTTGCAATTTAACGTTGCGAAAAGTCTCCGCTTTGGGGATTTGCGGGTCTAGGTAGATGTAAATACCCGCCAAACCAATTCCTACCGCGCACAGTGAACTCACGCCTAAGTTGACTAGGGATAACAGAATTTTGCGTACTCGACTGGGCCGAGGAGAGGTTGCCATGATGATATTCGATAAGGTTTTTCGCAGAGCTGTTTAATCATAACCAACCCTATGCAGGTAGCAACAGTCGCGGGCCATTCTTTGTGCAAATGGGCTTGTTTGGAGGCGGCAAAAACCCTAACCGTCGGAGGTTATTACTCACGTGTTTTGCCGTCATTGCAATGGGTATTACGGGGTAGATATTCGAAACTACATTTTTCCGGTGCGTGCGGCCTTCAAATAATCACCAGCTTGCGCATTCCTATTCATGATGGACAACATTAAGTGCGAGAGGCGGTAATTCATTCTGTGCTGACATTTCTAATTAACCATTTTTTCTCGTTTGCGGCGCTTGTGGCACGCAGTTTTGAGGCTTTTTTGAGGCTCCTCTTTTCGGGTGGGCAACAATCGCGCTCTAAGGTCGGCATTGATATTACCGACAAAAGCATATGCTTGGTTGAATTGTCTTGGCAGCGCTTTTCACCCTTTCGTTGTGGGGTGTGTTTGCACCTCCCATATAAAGGTGTTTGTGCGTGCAGAAATAGGCTGAACGGGCTTTGCCTTAAATGGACAGGTCACTATATGAACCCACTGATGCTTATCCCCCAATCCAAGGCACCAGCGTCGGGGTTTTGGCAAATTGCATCACTACTACATATTCCGCTTGCGCAGGGGTTAGTGCTCAATGGCGAGGTTGCCCAGCAAGACAAGTTAGCTCACGCCATGGCCGCAGTTGTGCAGCAGGCCAAAGGCGCTGTGAAAGAAGTGGCTTTGTCTGTGGATGCACATCTAGTTTTTCAAATTCCGCTTGGGCCTGTGGCGCATTACTTTGGTGCTCGCTGAGCGCAGAATTTTGATTCGCTGCCAAAAAATCCGAGCACTTTCGTATTACAAGACGCCCAGGCCATTGAACTGACCCAGCAACTGATTAGCCAACAAGACATTGAGCTGCCTCTGCCAATCCATCAGGTATTTTTGATGTATGTGGTAGATGCTGACAACGGTGCCAATGAGGGTGGCGGAGTAAAGGCCAAGCCAAAAAATTTCGACCCAGATTCTGCAGCGCTGGTTTTAGTTGGATGTCCGCGCAAAGAGGTAAGCTCGAGGGAGCAGTTGCTTGCAAACGTACACCTCAAATTACATGTGCTTGAACCGCGCACTAACGCTGCGCTAAGGGCAATTGGGTTAATGGACCCTCCATTAAGGCCGCGTCTATTGGGTCAAGTATGGGTTTGGATCAGTTTAGAAAATTCTCGCGCCACGGTTCAACTGGTGGACGGCATGCAAAGATTAGAGGGGCAAGCAGATCTAAGCACAGATTCACTGCAAACTTATTTGAATTACTGCATCGGTTGGGGGGGAAGTGCATTGCGAGACATTGTTGTGTCGTGGAGCGGAACGCCTCTGTCCGCGCCTCTGTCCGCGCCTCTGTCTGCGCCTCTGGAAGAGGGCGCGGTGGACAAACAGTTTGAGCAGGCTGAGACAAATGGAGCGCTCAGAGCGATTGAAGAAATTGCCGTCCAGCTAGATATTTGCGTACACCTTATTAACCCTCTGCGCCCATCAGGCGGTTTCTCCGAGTATTCAAGGCTTGCTAGAGACGTGGCAAAAAAGTTTAGTGAAAGTGGACCTAGTAGGCCTCGTACTGGTGCGCCTTTAGCGGGCGAATCTGCCGTTGCTTTTGATGATAATTCTACCGCCAATGCAGCCGTTAATTCTATGCAACCAGATTGGTTGGTCGCGCTAGGTTTAGCTTGGGGCTTGATTGACAATCCTCGCCAACTAGATCTGGCAAATATGTGCACAGACATCACGCCGAAATCTTTGTCGACGGAAAACGTCAGTGTTTGAAATAAACCTCGCACCTTGGCGTAAGTATCAGCGGCAGCGTACAGCACGTTTATTCCTGCTTTGGTTGGTTATGGGGTGGCTGGTTGTTTGGGCCTTAACCGCAATTGGCAGTTTATATTTGCAGCAAACTGTTAAACAACAATCTAGCCAAAGAGTGAGGCTAGAAGAGCGTATGGCCACGCATCAACACGCCATAGACGGGCTAGCAGCTGAGGTGCAATCAAAAAGTAAAATTCTGGAACATGCAGCCGAGCTTGAGATGCTATTGAATTCACGTTTTAGGGGGCATCAGATTTTACTTGTGCTTGCTCATTCCGCTCCTGCCAACGCGCGCTATGTGGAAGTTGATTTCGGTAGTGGCGGATTAACTGTAGTTGGCATTGCTGCGTCTAATCAGGCAGTGGCGCAGCTAATAGATGCTGTTTCAGAATCTTACTTGGCACTGCCTTTGCAATTGATCAGCGCTGAATCGACTAAGGACAAAGGATACGCGGGAGGCGTCTCCTCTGGTTCCCTTGCTCCTTCGGTGCCCAGTGTGTCCTCTGAGTATTCTAAGTTTGAAAATGCAGTAACACCCGTTCGCTTCCAAATTTATGGAGAAGCTGCGGCACCCAAAAACGATGGGTTAGAAAAGGCAATATGAAAATTAGTCTCGATACTGCTTTTTTCTACAATTGCTTCAGCCACAAGTGACTATTTCCAACACGTTTCGTTTTTGTCCTTTCGTCAAAAAATACTGATCTTTTGCGTTTCTACTTTAGTCGCAGGCATTACGACTTATCCAGTATTGCTGCATAAGACCATTGCTGAAGAGGCGGGGCGTAAACCGTTAACGGAATTGCAGTTGGTAGAGTTGCGATTAGCCCGTGATCTTGAGGCGTCTCAGAGGAAGGTAGATAAACTCATTGGCGAGGTAGACGAGTACCAAGTTCAGTTGGCGCGCATTCCTCAAAAATATCAGGTCTCTGCAACGCTTGCATACTTAGGTACTTTGTCAGATTCTATCGCGCTTCAAATCAAGCGGATAAAACCCCAAACTGCAAAAGCTGCGCTATCCTCCAAGTCCTCCAGGCCTGCGAGATCTGGTGCTCACCGCAGAGGCAAGCCTGTCGCCGCCGCCCAGTTTTTGACCCAAGTGTTTGATTTAACGCTGCGTGGTGAATATCACCAATTCGTAGAATTCTTGCAGCAGTTGGTGCTGTCATCCCACGTCGTCGTAGTTGAAGAAATGAAAATTACCGGTGACCAAACCAGTCCAATTCTTGAGGCGCGGTTTAGTTTGAAATTCTATTTTTTAAATGAGGAACAGGCTGACGAAATTCAAACGGCGATTTCGAATGAGACCTCATACGAGAAAAAGGCGTTTGACTCTATTCAAAAGAGCGGGCAATCGTAGTGATAACTTATCTGATGTATTTCGTGGCCATAAGCGCTTGCTTAGTTTTTACCTCAGTAGCCGTGCCTATTCACGTTAACGCCTCTGTAAAACTTGATTCGCCAAAAGACCGTCTGCGCAACCCGTTTGACTATGCGCTGCCAGCGCAAAATCCTCAATCCAGTAGTGATCAACTCCTAACAGCTAAGCTAGCGCAGCAACCATCGGCTCAATTAGCAAACTGGCAAATTGCTGAGCTGATTTTGGTCGGCACCATTGCAAGGGCTGGCGTATTCCAAGGTCTGGTGAAAGATCCGCGCAATATGATCCATGTGATAAGCGCTGGCGACATTGTTACTAAGGCGAGGTTCAAAGTATTTGCGGTTAAGCCGGAAGCGGTTCTTCTTTTCTCAGATCCCTCTGAACTCTCCGACTCCTCCCAGCAGCTCGAGCGCTCTAAATTCACTGGCCAAAAAAAGGCTCTTGAACAATCTAAGCAACCCGGAGACAGGCGCGACGCTTGGGTCAGTCTGAAGTTGAGGCCAGACGTGACGCCTTCCAAGGGGGAACATTGATGAACCTAAATGCCTTAGAGAATGGTTTGATCGAATGCGTGATGCGAAAAAGCAAAGGGTTACACTATCCGCGCACTTTCATTTTTTTTCCGCGCTTCTTTCCTAGCCTCTTTCCAAGCCTCTCTTCACGGCGCTTCCCACGCCTTTTCTCAATCCTACTCATAATCCTTATTCCGGCGTCGAATAATAGTTTCGCCCAGGAGACTAATAGCGCTCTTGGGTCCTCTGCAGTCGGTCTTGGTCCCTTGCTGAACGTTTCCCAGTTGAAAATAGTGGCTGCAACTCAACAAAGCGTACTTGCCAAAACGAGCACCCCTAAAACAGACGCGCCAACCCACGCTAACCCACAACAAGTTCGTTCAAATTCGCAGGGTTCTGACTTACTAGCTGTACAAACAGAGCTGCGCCAACAAAGCGGGCAGCCGCTTACCTTAGATTTTCAGGACATTGAAGTGCGTCGGGTGCTGCAGCTGTTGGCAGACCTGCGTGGCATTAACTTGGTGGTGAGTGAGAACGTCACCGGCAACCTGTCTTTGCGCTTAAAGGACATATTTTGGGAGGACGCGCTAGCAACCATATTGAAAGTAAAAAACTTGGGCCAGCAGCGCTACAACAACGTAATGATCATCGCGCCAGCTGGGGAATTGGCGGCCCAAGAAAAATTAGCCCTTGCTAACGAGCGCGGGGTAGAAACCTTGGCTCCCCTGCAAACTCAATTATTCCGGGTTCGTTATGGCGACGCCAAACGCATGTTAGCGCTGATTAACCTAGGCAAAAACAGCATGCTCTCCAAACGAGGCCATGGTGTGGTGGACGAGCGTACTAACGCGCTGATTGTTGTGGATATTGCGCCAAGGTTGGCGGCTATTGCCCAAGTAATTGAGAAGTTAGATATTCCGCTGCAGCAGGTGGTAATAGAAGCGCGCATAGTTACAGCAAGTAAGACCTTTAGCGAACAACTTGGAGTGAGCTGGAATGTTCAAAGGCAAATCTTGGGTTCGCCCAGTGATCCTAGCGGTGATCCTTTGTCTACCAGCCAAGACACCACGTCTATTGCTGCGGGTTTGTCATTGCCCGTGGCTCAGGCGGGGAGTACTACTTTTTCTCTAGGTCTTTCTAGGCCCAACTACGCGATAGATGTCGAGCTTTCGGCGTTAGCCGCACAAGGCGATGCAGAAGTTCTAGCGCGCCCTCGCATTGTCACAACTGATAAGTCTCCGGCCCTCATAGAGTCCGGGGTAGAGATTCCGTTTCAGGAGGCCAGTAGTAGCGGGGCTACGTCTACCTCTTTTAAGGACGCTGTGCTGAGTTTGCGCGTAGTACCGCAGATCACCCCAGATCGGCGCATTATTATGCAGTTGAATGTGAAGCAAGATACCGTGGGGCAAATTTTTGACGGCATCCCCTCTATAAACACTAATGCCATAGAAACCCAAGTGCTGGTGGATGATGGACAAACCCTGGTATTGGGCGGTATTTTTCAAGAGGACAAAAACAACGCCGAAACGAAAACGCCCTTACTTGCAGCCATTCCGCTAATAGGTCGACTATTTCGCCGCACGGTGCGACGCGAAGACAAACAAGAGCTACTGATATTCATTACCCCCACTATTCTCGCCGGACCTACAAGCGCACCGGCGCAAAAAAATACTACCCTCTTGGGGAACTCTAGCAGCAGGCCTTGAAAGCTAGCTCCCAGTCGTATCCTAAGGTCGCCGACTCAGTACAAAGTTAATGCCTTATCGGAAGCAATTTGGCCTCGCGGATTTGCATACCTGGGGTACCGTTTTAGATTACAATTCCCGTATTCAAGACGAGGGCTACACTTGGCCCCGGAACTACCTTTCCAATGGGTTGGTGGGTTCCCGAGCAAATGACATTGCGCCACTCGTCTGCACATCGTAAAAATAAATAGGGGCTTTTTGCGGCCACGTAAACGCTGACAGTCTATGAGTGAGCAAAATATATTTTTAGTCGGATTGATGGCTGTGGGTAAAAGCACAGTTGGCCGTCAATTAGCGGAAGCATTAGATCGGCCGTTTTTTGACTCAGATCATGAGATAGAAAAGCGGGCGGGCGCAGAAATTGCCTGGATCTTTGATGTTGAAGGCGAGGTGGGCTTTCGCGACCGCGAAGAACAAGTCATTGATGATCTGTCACAGATGCAGGGCATTGTTATGGCCACTGGCGGCGGCGCAGTGCTGCGTGAAACAAACCGAAAAAACTTGGCGTCTCGCGGTACAGTTTTTCATTTAGACAGTTCCTTAGAAAAACTCTACGCACGCACGCACAAAGATAAGAAGCGACCATTACTGCAATCGGCAGATCCCCGCAAGGTACTCAAAGATCTAAAGGAAAAACGCGCGCCGCTATATCAAGAAGTAGAGGATTACCGCATATCTACAGATCGCCAAAATGCGACAGCGGTGGTCCGTCAAATTATGCGCCACCTAGAAAAGCGCAAGTAGAAAACTAGCAGCGGCAAAGCTAAATTAGAAACAATGCTTTGTTGTCCTGACAATTAAAAGGTCTGTAAAGAATTAATGAGTAATACAGCGAACACGACATCTTCCGGCGATCAAAAGCTCATGGTGTCTTTGGGCGAGCGCAGTTATCCTATCTTTGTGGGCGATGTCGGGTTTTCGGATCCAGCAAAGTTAGCAAACGGTATAGCACCGTTTATTAAGGGCAATCAGGTTGCCGTGATCACTAACGAAACTATTGCGCCACTTTATCTTCAGCAAATGCTCGCTGCATTAGGCAACAGACAAGTAGACGTTTTTCAAATGCAGGATGGCGAGCGCTACAAGAGCCTAGACACCTACACCCAGGTTATGGATTTTCTCCTAGAGAAGAAACACAACCGCAGTACCTGCTTAATCGCCCTAGGCGGTGGAGTAGTGGGCGATCTCTGTGGCTTTGTCGCGGCGACCTTTCAGCGCGGTGTAGATTTTATTCAAGTACCCACAACACTACTCTCACAAGTAGATTCATCCGTTGGCGGGAAAACAGCGGTAAACCATCCCGCTGGTAAAAATATGATCGGCGCGTTCTATCAGCCCTTAGCGGTGTTTGCAGATATTTCAGTGCTTAGCACTCTGCCAGACAGAGAGTACGCGGCAGGCTTGGCAGAAGTAGTAAAGTACGGCATTGTCTACGACGCAGATTTCTTTACTTGGATGGAAGACAACGCTCAAGCGTTAGTGCAACGCGACAAGTCAGCACTCACGTATATCATCACCCGATCCTGTGAAGTCAAAGCAGCCGTTGTGAGCGAGGACGAACGCGAAGGCGGACGCCGAGCTATCCTTAATTACGGACACACGTTTGGTCACGCCATCGAAAAGCTACTTGGCTACGGCAAATTGCTACACGGCGAAGCCGTTTCAATAGGCATGGTCATGGCAGCCCGGCTGTCGGTCGAGTTCAGTGGATTACCGTTAGAAGACTGCCAGCGCATTGAAAAGCTCCTGCAGCAACTCAACCTGCCAGTATCTTTGGCAGGTCTCGCGCTAAATTCCGGAGACATGATCGAAGCCATGGGTATGGACAAAAAAGTGGTAGATGGTGCGTTGAGATTTATTGTTGCAGATCAAATGGGCACAGTACGAGTCGCCGCAGATGTGAGCATTGTAGCCCTAGAAAAAACGTTGGCAGAGTTTTGTTAACCTTAAAGCGGCCGCAAAAAAACAGGTTTACTCGCTACACACGTAAGGCTTTAGGTACTGTAGTTGTACTGTTGTCACTACACGGCGTAAACGCGTTGGCAGCAACGTCAGGTGAAAACCCAAATAGTGAGAGCGATACCCAACAAACCATGAACGATGCCGAATGGCTGCTTAAGCAAAGCCCCCAAAGTTATGCAATACAGCTAGTCACACTCTCAAGCGCACAACAGATCCAAGACTTAGTAAACGCGCAATCTCTAAGCGGATTCGCGCGTTTTCGCTACAAGTCAGATAACCAATTACGCTACGTACTTACCTATGGCTTATACGCCACCCCTGAAGCCGCAGAAGCAGGCAGTCAATTGCTTATAGAAAACCTGCAAGGTTTTAACGAAGCGCCCACGCTTTGGGTTCGAGAATTGATGCCTATCCAAAAGTCCATTCGGACGACGTTGCAATACTAGAGATCTTTAAGGGTGATTGATCATCTGCCCGCTGGGGTCTTTAGGGGTTAAACCTTAAAATATTAGCTCTACGAAGCCAGATAACTAGCAAATAGTGCTATATGGTTTTTTGCTAGTGAATGGGTGGGCGGTCGAGGGCGTCTAAACGCGTTTTGACTACGAAGCGTGGTTTCTGTTACTTCCTACACCGCTTGCTGCAGTAAATAACCTGTTCCCAATCTCTCTCCCATTTTTTTCTCCACGTAAAAGGAAGATTACAGGTGGGACATATCTTTGTGGGGAGATCGCTTTTCTTTACGCCTTTCATCTTTTGTTCTTTTTGGGTTTTTGCTATTTCTTCAGGGTAAGGAAAATTCTGAGAGTGCGAGCTGGACAGGGTCCAGCTTTGGTTGGATAGGCGTTGAGCGAGGCGCTCTCGCCTGACTATGGCAGTTCGGTGCTGCCCATAAGATGCCGGTCGATTTCTCGGGCGGCTTCTCTACCTTCGTTGATGGCTCTTACCACCAATGATTGTCCGCGGCGGCAATCACCTGCTGCGAAGACATTGTCTACATTGGTTTTGTACTTGCCGTAGACCGCCTGATAGTTAGAGCGCTCGTCGTAGTCCACGCCCAATGTGTCGGTGGCTACATGCTCTGGTCCTAAGAAGCCCATTGCTAAGAAAACTAAATCGGCTGGCCAATCTTTTTCCGAGCCCGGTACGTTTTCAAACTTACCGTCTTTCATTTCTACTTGTACGGTGCGCACCCCGGTTAACTTGCCCGCGTCATCGCCTAGGAAACATACCGACGATATTGAATAAACTCTGGGGTCTGCGCCTTGGGTATGCGCTGCTTCTTCGTGACCGTAGTCTACGCGGAAGATCTTTGGCCATGTGGGCCATGGGTTGTTGTCCGCTCTACCTTCTGGGGGCTGGGCGAATAACTCAAAGTTTGTGACGCTCTTGCAACCATGACGCAGCGAGGTGCCTATACAATCTGTGCCGGTGTCGCCGCCGCCGATGACTATCACGTCTTTACCCTTTGCGGATATATAGGCGTCGTCATCGTGCTGTGAGTCTAGGAGGCTCTTGGTGTTGGCTGACAAGAAGTTCATGGCGAAGTGTACGCCGGTGAACTCTCTACCTTCTATCGGCAGATCTCTTGGCACGGTCGCGCCTGTGGTGAACAACACCGCGTCGTTGGAGGACTTCAGCGCCGCAATATCTATTGAGCCGTCTTTGCCGTCGCCCACATTTGCGCCGGTGATAAATTGCACACCGCCGTCTCTTAGCAACTGCACTCTACGTTCTACCACTTCGTCTTTGGCGAGTTTCATGTTCGGAATACCGTACATGAGCAGGCCGCCGATTCGGTCTGCGCGCTCATAAACTGTGACGCTGTGGCCTGCTTTGTTGAGCTGGTCCGCAGCGGCTAAGCCCGCTGGTCCTGAACCAATAACGGCAACTGTTTTGCCTGATCGCAGTGCGGGAATGTTGGGTAGCACCCAGCCTTCTTCATAGCCGCGATCAATAATCGCCATTTCAATATTTTTAATGGTGACTGCTGGATCGGTAATGCCCAGTACGCAGGCGCCCTCGCAGGGTGCGGGACACACGCGACCAGTAAACTCTGGGAAGTTGTTGGTCTGGTGTAGACGGTCCAGTGCTTCTTTCCACTGATCTCTAAATACTAGGTCATTCCACTCTGGAATGAGATTGTGAATTGGGCAACCTTCTTCGGACTGACAAAACGGCACACCACAATCCATGCAGCGCGCACTTTGGGTGCTTAAACGTTGCACGTCATGGTCTGTATAGATTTCGTTGAAATCTAATAGCCGATCAGCTGGCGTGCGGTATGGCGCAGCGTTACGTGGAAACTCTATAAATCCTGTGGGTTTACCCATTGTCTTTTCTCAAATCTTTTATGTCTGACGCGGTTACTAACCCGCGCTCACTTGTTGCTTACGCTGCTCTAACACGCGCTTGTAGTCTTTTGGCATGACTTTCACAAACTCGTCAAGGCTGCTTTCCCAGTTTGTGAGAATTTTTTGCGCGACGGTTGAGCCGGTCAAATCTGCATGCTTTTGGATAAGGTCTTGTAACTCTGCGATGTCGCCAGCTTCATCCATTTGGTCTAGGTCTACCATCTCCGGGTTACAGTTAATGCTGAACTCAGACTTGGGGTCCCAGATGTACGCAATGCCGCCACTCATGCCTGCGGCAAAGTTGCGTCCAGTGGCGCCTAAAATCACCACGCGTCCGCCGGTCATGTATTCACAACCGTGATCGCCCACGCCCTCTACGACAGTAGATGCACCGCTGTTTCGTACACAGAAACGCTCTGCTGCTACGCCGCGAAAGAATGCTTCGCCCGACGTTGCGCCATATAGAGCAACGTTGCCTAATAAAATGTTGTCTTCAGCTGCAAATGTGCTGACCTTGGGTGGATAAACGATAACGCGTCCACCGGATAGGCCTTTACCCACAAAGTCGTTGGCGTCGCCTTCAACCTCTAGAGTAATGCCTTTAGCCAACCAACAGCCCAAACTTTGACCGGCGCTGCCGTTAAATTTGAAGTGAATTGTGTTGTCTGGAAGCATTTGCGGCCCCACTTGGTCTATGACCTGATTGGAGAGCATTGCCCCAACCACACGGTTGGTATTAATAATGGGCAGTTCTGCATAAACCTTCTCACCCGTTTTGAGTGCGGGTTGTGCCAACGGAATAAGCTGATTGTCTAATGCTTTATCTAGCTCATGATCTTGATCGTGTATGGCAAAGGCACCTAGGAATTCGTTAGGTATCTGCGCTGGTGCCAAGATGGTAGATAAATCTACGCCGTCTGCTTTCCAGTGGTTGATGGCCTCATCTGTTTTTAACAGGTCTACACGGCCAACCATTTCGTTGAGCGTGCGTAGTCCAAGTTCGGCCATAATCATGCGCAGTTCTTTTGCCACCATAAATAGGTAGTTAACAACGTGCTCAGGCGAACCGGTAAATTTTTTACGTAGCTCTGGGTCTTGGGTTGCTATGCCTACTGGGCAGGTGTTCAGGTGACACTTACGCATCATGATGCAACCCAGCGCAATGAGCGGCGCGGTAGCAAAACCAAATTCTTCTGCGCCAAGTAGCGCGGCTATTGCCACATCACGTCCGGTCTTAATTTGACCATCTGTCTGCAATACAACGCGTGAGCGCAAATTGTTCATAACCAGTGTTTGGTGGGTTTCGGCAATGCCGAGTTCCCAAGGTACGCCTGCGTGTTTAATGGAGGTCAGTGGCGATGCACCAGTACCCCCTGAGTCGCCAGCTATCACAACGTGATCTGCGCGCGCTTTAACAACACCTGCTGCGACCGTGCCCACCCCAATTTCTGCACCCAGTTTTACACTGATACGCGCTTTTGGATTGGCGTTCTTCAAGTCATGGATTAGCTGCGCCATGTCCTCAATAGAGTAGATGTCGTGGTGTGGTGGCGGGCTAATGAGTCCAACACCTGGGGTTGAGTGCCGTAGGCTGGCTATATAATCGTCTACCTTGCCGCCGGGTAACTCGCCGCCTTCGCCAGGCTTGGCGCCTTGAATAATTTTGATCTGCAACTCGTCAGCGTTGCTGAGGTAATTAATAGAGTCGCCGTTGTCCATTGGGGTGAACCGCTTGGCGTCTTCACCGCCTTCACCGGTATTAGACTTGCCGCCTAAACGATTCATGGCGATTGCCAAAGACTCGTGTGCTTCCGCGCTGATTGAACCAAAGCTCATAGCACCAGTGGCGAAGCGTTTGACAATTTCGCTGGCCGCTTCTACTTCTTCTAGCGGTACAGGCTGCTGGCCTTCCTGAAAATCTAGCAAGCCGCGCAAAGTGGCTTTACGGGTGTTTTCTTCATTAATTTGCTTGGCAAAAGCCCAGTAAGAATCTTCATTGTTTTGTCTTACGGCAGACTGAAGATTAGTCACCGCAATTGGATCCCACATGTGGGTGTCGCCGTTGCGACGCCAATGGAAGTCGCCAGGATTGGGCAATATCGCTATAGGCGATGCATCTCTATTGGGGAAGCCAAGGCCGTGTCTGCGCTGCATTTCTTCAGCGAGTACGCTCAGTGAAATACCTTCAACGCGGCTGGCTGTGCCGGTAAATGCCTGTGTAATGATGTCGTGGGCCAAGCCAACGGCCTCAAAAATTTGTGCGCCTTGATAAGACTGTAGGGTAGAAATACCCATTTTCGCCATGACCTTAAGAATGCCTTTGGCCACTGCTTTACGATAGTTGTAAACCACGTCTTCTGGCGTTTCTACGCCAGCGACGCTGTCAAACTCGCCTTGTGTTTGGGCATCCCAAAGCGCTTCGAAGGCAAGGTACGGGTTAATGGCATCTGCGCCGTAACCAACGAGCAAGCAATGATGGTGAACTTCTCTGGCTTCGCCGGTCTCTAGGATAAGACCAATTTGGCTGCGCTTGTGCGCTTTAACTAAGAACTGGTGCACGCTACCCACAGCAAGCAGTGCGCTCATAGGTACTTGTTGTTCGCTTACACCTCGGTCGCTGAGAATAACTAGGCTAAAGCCGTCATTAATTGCTTGCAGGGCTTCATTGTTGATTCGCTCTAGCGCAGCTTTTAGGCCTTGCTCTCCAGAACCTGATGGATAGGTAATGTCGATCTTGTTAGTTTTCCAACCGCGATGATCCATTGCCTCAATTGATGCCAGCTCGTCATTGGTAAGAATGGGGTGCGGTACGCGTAGACGGTGTGCATTTTCCGGCTCGGACTGGAGCAGATTCTGCTCGGGGCCCACATAGCAATCTAATGCCATGATCACCTCTTCGCGAATGGAGTCGATGGGCGGGTTAGTGACTTGCGCAAAACGCTGCTTGAAGTAGTCGTAAAGCATACGGGGCTTTTCAGACATAACCGCAAGGGCGGCGTCGTTACCCATAGAACCCAAGGGGTCTCTGAGTTCTTTAATCATTGGCTGCAGCATGAACTGCATGGTTTCTTGGGTATAACCAAATGCCTGCATGCGAGAAATCAGCGTATCCGCATTCAGGCCCAGACCGGCTTGTTGATCAAGGTCAGTCAGGTCAATGCGCTGCTCTTCAACCCAAGCTGCGTAGGGTCGGCGCGCTGCTAGGTCAGACTTCAGCTCTTCGTCAGGAATCATGCGACCTTGTTCAAAGTCGATGAGGAATATTCGGCCTGGCTGCAAACGGCCTTTTTCTATGACCCGTGCAGGATCTACCGGCACTACCCCAACTTCAGAGGCCATAATGCACTTGTCGTCGTCAGTGATGTAGTAGCGAGAAGGGCGCAGACCATTACGGTCTAATACCGCGCCAATGCAGGTGCCGTCAGTGAATGCGATAGACGCTGGGCCGTCCCAAGGTTCTAATAGGCACGAGTTGTACTCATAAAAAGCGCGCTTTTCAGCAGACATATTTGTGTGCTGTTGCCATGCTTCAGGAATCATCATGAGCAATGCTTCAGGCAGCGATCTGCCGGACATGATTAAAAACTCTAAGACGTTGTCGAAGTTGCCAGAGTCTGAGCAGTTGGCTTCAACAATAGGGAACAGCTTATTAATGTTTTCACCGAAGTGCGCAGATGCTGCAACCCCTTCACGGGCATTCATTGCATTAACGTTGCCCAATAGCGTATTGATCTCGCCGTTGTGGCTCATAAATCTGTTTGGCTGAGCGCGGTCCCAAGATGGGAACGTATTGGTGCTGAAGCGTGAGTGGACCATGGCCAAATGGCTTTCATAGTCCGCGTTGAGTAAGTCTGGGTAAAACGGGAATAACTGGGCTGGTGTAAGCATACCTTTATAGATGATGACGCTTGTGGACAGCGAGCAAACGTAAAACAGGTAGTTTTGGCTCAGGGCCTCGTCACCGCGAAGGCGGTGGGTACTGTGCTTGCGAATCAGGTACAGCTTACGTTCAAATTCTTCAGTAGATTGCGAGCTGTCGTTCGATCCAATAAAGAGTTGTGCAAAGTAGGGCATAGCAGCGCGTGATGCATTGCCTAGGTCTGCTGCGTCTGGATCGGTTGGAAGGTCTCTCCAGCCAATCAGGTTTTGTCCATTCGCAGCAATTTCTTCAGCGATGACGGCTATGCAGTGGGCGCGTTGTTCAGGATCTGTAGGAAGAAAAACGTTACCAACGCCATATTGTCCAGTTTCTGGCAGGCTGGCGCCAAATTGTTGTGTGGCAATTTGCTCAAGAAGCTTGTGCGGTAGGCCGGTTAAAATGCCTGCGCCGTCGCCAGAATTTTTTTCGTAGCCAACGCCGCCTCTGTGCTCCATGCAGCAGTTCATGAGGCTAGCATCGATAACTATTTGGTGGCTGGGGCGTCCCTTAATGTCACATACAAAGCCCACACCACAGCCATCTTTTTCGTTGGCTGGGTCGTAAAGCCCGTGTTTGGCGGGGAAGTTGCCGTCAAATGTTACCGTCATAATCTCTCTCAGTTAATGCGCGCCGTCATAAGCGCAATGGTCCTTGCCATTTCTTGTTGCCGACTCAAATGTGCTTTTGTCGAGGGCAAGGGACCCCGTCTACTCAGTTTCTGAGTGGACAAGTATTCTTGATTATTTTGCTAGCGAGGAGCTCAGCGTTAGGTCCGTTCATTGACCTTAAAAGTGGCTTTTTTCTGCCTTGTAGTAGGCTCCTAAAGTCAGCCTTGTATGGTCTGTTCCGGGGCACTGCGGCGTGCCAAACATTCCAGCTGTGAAAGATCTCAAAAATAGCGCTCTGAAGCAAGTCTCAGAGGGATTTATTGGCGTGTGTCAGCGATGTAAATTTAGCGAATATTCGACCTATTTGTGCGGTTTTAAGCCAACGTAATTGTTCCGAATAGCTGCATTGAAGGAGCATAATCTGGGCATCGGCTTGTATCGATTACAAGGCAGTAAGATTTTGCCTAAATCTAGGCCTTCCTCACTAAGCCACGCTCTATTGGGGTTTTCCAACCGCATTGGTGTATAAAAGCGCACTCTACCAATGACGGCTGGCGCTTTAAGAGGCCAATTACCCTAATTTTGGGTCAGTTTTTGTTTTTCCTTTCGGAGGACATTTGCCGGAATGATATTGACGCTGGTATGCGTCTGGCTGACAGCTCATGAGTCTCAATAATGTCTTATTAACAAGTCGCTTAATGGGGTGTCGGCGGCGTGCTGGTTTTTACTTTTCCGTTAACACCCAAATTGTTCTGCCACTGAATTCAAAACGGCGATAACAAGGCACTTAAAGCAAAGTTAAAAGAAGAGTCCTTTGCTCGACGTTCGGTTGGTTTTTTTGCGGATTAATACCCAAAGTTAATGCCAAAACATGAACTAAAATAGATCTTTTATTTGTCCATAACTTCTTCGCGAGAGGCGTATTAAAACCACCGCCTGCAGTTCCTTTAAGAGCGTTGCAAGTGCGCTAAACGACTCAAAGTGGGACTGCGAGGTCGTTTAAGCCACCTCGAAGACGCCATTTATGTCATAACTGCGCACAAATCTGGCCATAACTGGCATTTCTTTGCGGTATTTTTTTTTGAGACAAATTAGAATGCGTGGCAACTCATTCCAATTCGATAACACTTCAAGAGAGAAACCATGAAAGATCCAGTTCGCGTTACCATTACCGGAGCCGCAGGCCAAATCGGCTATGCATTACTTTTTCGTGTAGCTTCCGGCGCGATGTTGGGCAACGACCAACCCGTAATTTTGCAACTGTTAGAAATCACACCGGCGCTAGGCGCAGTTAAAGGGGTAGTGATGGAATTAGACGATTGCGCGTTTCCGCTCGTACAAGACATTGTTTACACAGACGACGCAAACGTAGCCTTTAAAGATGCAGACTACGCGCTGCTAGTAGGTTCAAGGCCTCGTGGACCCGGCATGGAGCGCAAAGATCTTTTAGAAGCCAACGCTGCAATCTTCTCAGCACAAGGTAAAGCGTTGAATGACAATGCATCCAAAAACGTAAAAGTGCTGGTTGTGGGCAACCCTGCAAACACCAATAGCCTAATCGCTCAACGTAATGCACCAGATTTAGACCCACGTAACTTCACCGCAATGACTCGCCTAGACCACAACCGTGCAATGGCGCAGTTGTCGCAAAAAGCAGGCAAGCATGTGTCAGACGTAGAAGGCCTATGCATTTGGGGTAACCACTCAGCCACACAGTACCCAGACATTCACAGAGCAACCGTTGCAGGTGCGCACGCTATGTCGTTAGTAGACATGGATTGGTACACCGGCGACTTCATCCCACAGGTACAGCAGCGTGGCGCAGCCATTATTGAAGCAAGAGGTGCGTCTAGTGCGGCATCAGCAGCAAACGCCGCCATCGACCACATGCGCGATTGGGCGCTAGGTAGCGATGCGATTTTGAGCATGGGCGTTTATTCAGACGGCAGCTACGGTGTAGCTAAAGGTTTGATCTACTCCTTCCCAGTACGTTGCAACGGTGGCGATTGGGAAATTGTTCAGGGCATTGAAATCAGCGAATTCAGTCAAGGCAAAATGGACGCCACTGAACAAGAGTTGACCGAAGAGCGCGACGCGGTAGCACACTTACTGCCGTAGGGTTTATGCTGGTCCAGGCCAGTAACTTATAGAAAAGGGCTTTCGCAACGAAAGCCCTCACTCGCTATTCGCCTTCTCATTAGCTGTTCGTCAGCTTGTCATCCGCGTACCTACCCGATTTTTTCTTTTGCGATATCTACATCGGTAGCTTTACGCATTAGTCTTACCTTTAAAATCTCATTTGTAGTAAAAAGGTGGAGAGCCTTTTTAGTTTTGTATTTGGGAGAGTGTAGATGTCATCTAATGACGCAGAGTTGGTCCGGCCTTTTAAAATCAGCACTAGTGAAGATGAAATTAGCGATCTCAAGCATCGTCTTGCCAATACCCGTTGGGCGGATGCGGAAACGCCGGATGATTGGAGTCAGGGTTTGCCTTTGGCATATGCCATGTCTCTGCGTGATTATTGGCTCAACGACTACGACTGGCGTGAGCGCGAGGATTATTTTAATGAGTTCGATCAATACCTAACCGAGATCGACGGCCTAGACATTCACTTTATTCATCAACCCAGCAAGGTTGCAGGCGCGCGGCCTTTACTGATTACTCATGGTTGGCCGGGTTCGGTGGTGGAGTTTCACAAGGTTATTGGTCCCTTGACGGATCCGGTTGCTCACGGTGGTCGCGCTGAAGATGCGTTTCATGTGGTGTGCCCTTCGCTACCGGGATACGGCTTTTCAGCTAAACCTACGGCTACGGGTTGGGGTGTGGAAAAGATTTGTTCGGCGTGGGACACGTTGATGTGTCGGTTGGGCTACGAGCGCTACTTTGCTCAAGGGGGCGATTGGGGTTCTGCGGTGACCACGGGTATTGGTCGTCAGAACTTGGGCCATTGCGCGGGTATTCACGTCAACATGCCTACGGTTGGCGCCACTAAAGAGGCTCTAAAAAATCCCACTGAAAAAGACACTATTGCACTGAAGGCTGCGGGTTATTACGCCCAGTGGGGTGCGGGATATTCCAAGCAGCAGGCTACGCGCCCGCAAACTTTGGGTTACGGGTTGGTGGACTCGCCTATGGGTCAGGCTGCTTGGGTGATTGAAAAGTTTTACGAGTGGACCGACTGCCAGGGTGATCCGGAAAATGTGTTAACGCGCCAAGAGTTGATAGACAACGTTATGTTTTATTGGCTGGGCGGTAACGGGGCATCTTCCGCACGTCTATATTGGGAGAGTTTTGGTACCGCGTTTTCTGGTGCGGGTACAACTGTTGAAGTGCCAACTGGGTGCAGTATTTTCCCCAAAGAGATTGTGCCTGCTCCGCGTAGTTGGGCAGAAAAGCTTTATACCA
Organism: Pseudomonadales bacterium; assembly: GCA_028228615.1. GTDB lineage: Bacteria > Pseudomonadota > Gammaproteobacteria > Pseudomonadales > Azotimanducaceae > UBA4421. The sequence continues at coordinate 70,915 of JAOJBS010000001.1, forward strand.
ACATCGTGTATTGGAATGAGCTGGATAAGGGCGGGCATTTTGCGGCATTCGAGCAGCCTGAACTTTATATTGGTGAGGTGCGTAAGTGTTTTGAGCAAATGAAACTGTAGGAACAGTAGCCTAGGCGACTGGTTTAATCTCGCACTTGCTTGATATTCCAAAATTTCGCTATTGTGACGTTTCACTAGGAGGGCCAAAACATGTCAATTAAGTTCGAGATTAACGGTGCCAGTGTAGAGCTGGATGCGCCGGACGATACGCCGCTTTTATGGGCTGTACGCGATGAGTTAAATCTTAAGGGCACCAAGTTTGGTTGCGGTATTGGTCTTTGTGGCGCGTGTACCGTGCATGTAGATGGCGTTGCCCAGCGCTCTTGTATTACGCCGCTTGCCAATGTGGCCGGCAGCAATATCACCACCATTGAAGGGTTGTCTGACAATGGCGACCACCCGTTGCAACAAGCTTGGGTTGAGGCGCAAACCCCTCAGTGCGGTTACTGCCAGTCCGGTCAAATTATGCAAGCCGCCAGTCTTTTGGCTTACAACGCTGATCCCAGTGACGCGGAAATCGAATCCGCTATGAACGGTAACCTCTGCCGCTGCATGGCTTATGTGCGCATTAAGAAAGCCATTAAGTTAGCGGTCACCAATGCAGCAGCTAAACAGGGGAGACAAAATGCGTAAGCCTAATACTCCTGACAAACCGTTATCATCAAAGCTTTCTCGTCGCGGATTTATGATTGGTGCAACCAGTGTGGGTGTCACTCTGGCTTTTGTGCCAGCGGCTCTATTGGCCAGCGATCCCGCCCACGCTTTATCTGCGAATAAATTTGAACCCACCATTTGGTATTCAATTGCGCCTTCAGGACAAATCACTGTGAATGTCACCAAGGCGGAAATGGGCCAACATATTGGCACCGCCTTTGCGCGCATTGTTGCCGAAGAGTTAGAGGCTGATTGGGCAGATGTGCAGGTCAATCATGTGGATACTGAGGCCAAGTATGGGGTTTATGTCACCGGCGGTAGTTGGTCTGTTTGGCAAAATTTCGACCTTATGAGTCGGGCTGGCGCTGCCGGTCGTAGTGCGCTCATTGAAGAAGGCGCGCGCTTGTTGGGTGTTGTAGCAGCTGATTGTAGCGCCGCTAACAGCCAGATTATTTGCCGCGGCAAAAGCATTAGCTACGGGGACATTGTGAGTAAGGGCAATCTCAGTCGCACTTATACAGATGCCCAATTAGCGAATTTGTCGATCAAGGCGGCCAAAGATCGTAAATTGATTGGCAGTGAAACTCAGGCCTTGGATATTCCAAATAAGACAAATGGCGCGGCCATCTACGGTATTGATGCCACCTATGAGGGCATGGTTTATGCCAAGCCAATTGTGCCGCCTACTCGTTACGGCTCCTCTGTTAAATCTGTCGATGACAGCCAAGCGAAGAACGTTAAGGGTTATCAGCAAACATTAGTCTTAGATGATCCGTCTGACACTGTGCCTGGTTGGGCGCTAGTGATTGCAGATTCCTTTCATGCGGCCCAGCGTGCCGAGCGTTTGATTACGGTTGATTGGAATGCGGGCCCAACGGCTAACGTGTCTGAGCAAGATATTCTCAATCGCGGCGCTGAGCTGATCGGCAGCGATGAAGGTTCGTTAGTCGTTGAGGACGGTGAAGTAGACGCAACATTTGCCGCCGCAGACTCTGTCTTAAGCCAATCCTATACCACCAGTACGGTTTTACACTTTCAGTTAGAGCCGGTGAACGCCATCGGTTTGCAGAAAGATGGCCGCTGGGAATTGCATACGGGTAACCAGTGGCAGTCACTGATCTTACCCACGCTCGCCGAGGCATTGGAAGTGCCAGTAGAAAAAGTGGTTATGCGCACCTATGTATTGGGCGGCGGTTTTGGTCGGCGCTTGAATGGTGATTATGGTGTTCCGGCTCTGCTGGCCGCAAAAGCCTTGGGTAAGCCAGTAAAAGTTGTGTTTTCCAGGGAGGATGATTCGCGCTTTGACTCACCTCGGTCTGCCTCAGTGCAGAAAGTCAGTATGGCTTTTGACAGCGCGGAGAAGATTATTGGTATGCAGCATCACGCCACAGCTGGTTGGCCTACGTCAGCCATGGTGCCGGGCTTTTTGGGTACTGGTACTAACGGCGAAAAGTTTGATCCGTTCTCTATTAATGGCGCGCAACATTGGTACGACGTGGGTGCCCACCGTGTGCGTGCGATTAAGAATGATTTAGCTAATAAAACATTTAGGCCGGGTTGGCTGCGTTCTGTGGGTCCTGGTTGGACCAACTGGGCGCTTGAGAGTTTTGTTGATGAAGTGGCCCACAGTAAAGGCATTGATCCAGTTGCTCTGCGCAAACAGCTGCTTACCGGTCGTGGTAAGAATGCCGGGCATGCTCCGAATTCTGTGGGCGGTGCCTCGCGCATGGCTAACGTCTTGCAGCGCGCAGCTGATAAAGCCGGTTGGGGTAAAGATTTACCTATCGGTGTGGGTATGGGCATTGCGACAACCTTTGGGCAAGAGCGTGATATGCCAACGTGGTCTGCATGTGTTGCGCAAGTTGCCGTGGACAAAGCCACGGGCAAAGTGACTTTGCAGAAGCTCACTGTTGTTATTGATGCAGGCACAATTGTTCATCCAGACGGCGCGCTGGCGCAAACCGAAGGGGCCGCATTGTGGGGCGCAAGTATGGCACTGCATGAAGGGACGGAGTTTGTTAACGGCCAAGTTAAGGATGTGAACTTAAACAGCTATCGACCCATGCGCATGTCAGATGTGCCTGAGCTTGATATTGAATTTGTTGACAGCGAGTTGCAGTCAGTGGGTTTGGGTGAGCCAGCGACAACCGTGGTTGGACCTGCTATCGGCAACGCTATCTTTGCAGCCTCTGGGGCTAGAGTAAGGCATCTGCCAATTACTGCTGAGGCAGTGAAAAGGGCACTGGCCTAGTTGTTCGAAGATGCCTAGAGCGCTGTGGGGAATGGGAGATAATTGTTATTAATGAGACACTCGGCCTGCCATAGCGCGTTCCACAGGATAAACACAAGTTATCAACAGGCTATATACAGCGACGAGGGAAATAAATTTGCACTTATAGACCATGGTGAAGCTTTTACTGCGCATATGTCCGACCGTAGTGAGCGTAGGGATTTACTGGCGGGTCATCTGCTTGCTTTAAGTGAAAGGGTCAGCAGACAAGATCTTGCAAGGTCTGTTTTGAATGAGTGTAGTCATTTTCGCAAGACGATATGAATGGCATTTTGGTCGCGAGCTTGGCTGAGTCTTGGAACGGGAATCCGGAGTTTGTGGAGTGTTGCCGACTACTCACAGACAGATTGAATTATTTGCCGAAACTTATTGAAGCTCTGTTCGACAGCGGGCAAGGCCAGCTTTTATTGGATACAGATGATGTCGTTTGAAAGTTATTTGCCTAGTAGTGTTCAAGATTTTAGATGGGTTCCTATCTATTTCGAACGTATTCCTATGTCTGGCGAAAGAATCGCTATAGCCCTAATTGCCACTCGAGTGACGGAGAATTCAAGTGTGTGTCCTTGATAAATCCGAAGCAGCTTGGGACTCTGTTTAAAGCTGCGAATAATTATGTGAAAAATGTTCTCTCTCTAGTGATTGAAAGTTGCGCTTCGCACTGTGCAAATAGCAACACATTAGAAGACTGGCAGGTACCCATCAGTGGTGTTTATCTTGGGGTGGTAAACGAAGCAAAATCTGCATCTTTAGATGACCTAGTGATGCATGCATCGCCGATGGCATCGTTTCTTGATCACCCGCCTGTTGAGCATGATACCCATATCAAACCTAGGGAAGTTAACTGGGCCAAATCTGTGGCTGATATTGTGCTTTTAAGCAACGCTCGATATAAACAAAATCTGAATGAGTCCCTATTCTTGGGTAACCATGAAATGCCAGCGATTTTTACTTTCTATAGCCCTGACCTTGCGGCAAGTTTGGTGCCAATAACGCATAACAAGTTAAAGCAAAAAGTCGAGGAGGCTAGAGCCAAGTTATGGTCATTAGACATGTTGTCAGATGCACCTAATTTGCTGTTCAAACCATTGCGTCGAGAGTTGTTGGCGGCTTGTGAGCCAAACGACCAAGATTCGAAGAAAAATTTAATATTTGACGCAGTTGAAGAGTTAAGAGGTGAGGCATCTAGGAGGGGAGTTGAGCCAGCAGATGTTTCCTCCCCAGCTGATGCCGCTGGATATATATTGTCAGCGGTTACGGCGGCTTAATACAGTTGCATTCAACGTTACCGACCTTTGAACTCAGGCGTGCGCTTTTCTCCAAAGGCCTTGCGCCCTTCCGCGCCATCCTCACTGGTGCGAATGGTTAGCAACGTGTCTCTGGCAATGGCGCTTATTTCGGCTGGGCTTTGATTCATCGTGGCTAAGCTGAATTCCTTTAAAGTCTCTACAACTAATGGCGCGGAGTTGGCTAATATGGCGGCCCATTTTTGCGCCGCCTCAAGTTCTTCGCCTTTGGCAACTACCCTGTTCACCATGCCTGCGCTTAATGCTTTTTGCGCGTCAAAATCCTCGCCTAGCAACATGAATTCCATTGCCACTTTATGCGGTATGCGTGCAACGGCGCTGCTGATTAGCCCGCCAGTAAAGCCAAGTTGTGCTTCAGGGTATTTGAATACAGTATTTTCTGACGCCACTACTAAGTCACACATTTGCACAATGACGTAAGCGCCGCCAATGCACCAGCCATGTACTGCCGCGATGATGGGCTTGCGCGTGCCAACACCAATGCTAGGCACACCTTGCCACATTTCTTTGGGTGCATCTTTTACATCAGCACCTACTGAAAAAGCGCGATCTCCGGCGGCGTGAAGGATGGCTACTCTGTTTTCGCTTTCATCAAATCTGCGCCAAGCTTCTTGCAAGCCGAGAATAACGGTTTCATTTAACGCGTTCATTCGGTCGGGGCGATTGATGGTTATGGTGGCAACGTTTGCTGCGGACGTGTAGGTAACAAATTCGTTCATGGTTGCTCCTCTAGCCAAGCGTTAAATTGTGGATCGCGTTTTTCAATGAAAGCTTTTACGCCTTCTTGGGCATCTGGGTGATGGTCAGCGATTGCAGTCTTAGATGCAATTTCATCTAACGCATGCGTCCAATCTTGTTCCGCTGCATTGTAGAGCGAGCGCTTTAACAGGCGCATAGCCACTTGTGGACCCTGTGCAAATTCTTCAGCCATTGCCATGGCGGCTGTGGGTAGCTCGTCATCTGTAACCACTTCGTGTACTAGATCTAGTGCTAAGGCCTCGCCTGCGGTAACAATTTTCTTACGCATTAAAAAATCCAGTGCTTTGGGTAAGCCTAGTGTGCGGACTAAAAGGTACTGACCACCTTCGTCTGGCAGCAGGCCAAAGCGCAGTGTTGCGCTGCCCATGCGGGCGGATTTTGCCGCAATACGAAAATCGCAGGACAAAGCGAGAGAAAAGCCGGTTTGAATGGCTACGCCGTTAATTGCGCAAATGGTCAGTTTGTCTAAGTTACGAAGGGTGGTGTTGAGTTGTTGGGAGATGCTGCGCAGACCGTTGTAGGTGCCCAGTTCGTTATCATGTCCGCCGGGGATAGGGTCAACTAATGAGTTGCCGGCTATGTCGCCGCCTTTATAACCCTTCAGGTCATCGCCCGCGCAGAAGGCTTTGCCTTGGCCAGTGAAAACCAGTACTCGCACCGCGTTGTCCATTTGTGCTTGGGTAATGGCCTCAATCAGATCGCGCTTAATTGCGGTGGTCATGCCGTTCATGCGCTCTGGCGTATTGAGTTCAAACCAGGCAATGCCGTTTTTCCGAAGGCTGACCTCAAAGCCAGTAAAATTTCCTGTTTTCATCTTTTTCCCTCTTTTCTCTCTTTTACCTAGGTCTCGCTAATAGCTGTACGGACTACGGGTAGAACTAGTGGCCCATAAGTGATGTCCATGTGTCCATATCGTTGATGCGTAAATAGGTATTAGATTTTTTTGTTTCGCCCATTGTGGCATTGGGTATGTGGCCGTAGTTGTGACCAGGCAATAACAACGTATCGTCTGGCAGGCAGCAGAGCTTTTGCATGCTGTGGTACATGTCTTCGGAATTTGCGCCTGGCAAGTCAACGCGACCGCAGCCGTTAATGAATAAGGTGTCGCCGCTGATCAGCGTGTTTTTTACTTTAAAACACTGGCTGCCGGGTGTGTGTCCGGGCGTGTGCAAAAATTCTATTTCTATGTCGCCTACTTTTAGTCGGTCACCAGATTCTACTTTCTCAATATCTGAGTCCGAAATTTCGGTGACCTTCTTAATGCCTTGGGCCTCCAGCTTATGGGCATAAAGTTTTACGGGGTTTACTTCAAGCAGTTTGGCGATGCCCTCTACATTGTTGCCGCTGAAAGAGCCGCCAATGTGATCAGGGTGGTAGTGGGTAGCAAGTGCCGCGGTGAGTTTGTAACCCTTTTCATTAATGTGGTTGACCATGCTGTCTATGTCCCACGCTGGGTCAACAATGACAACTTCTCTAGTTGATCGGCAACCGATGAGGTAGGTGAAGTTTTGCATAGGCCCAATTTCGATTTGCTCAATAATCAGGTCTGAAGGTTCGGTCCAAGCGGGTTCAGCCATTGCATTCTCATTCTTGTAAAAACTCTACATTAGCGGAAACATTGATCATCCGCACATTTGATATTTTGTCCAACTTGATGTTGCGCGCTGCGCTTTCTGGCGGAAAAACAGCGGCAAAAACAATCACAAAGGGATTTCTCTTAATGTCTGAATATGAGCAGTTTCTAACGCTACCTTTGACTATAGTGACCCTATGAAACGGAAAATAGCTGCGGGCGAAAATCTTAACATTGGCTCTGCTGCGCCCACTTTGGCGGCACGCCAGCAAGCTCGGCTGAGTCGAGATCAGCGCTTCGATGGGCGCTTTGTTATCGCCGTGGTGACCACCGGCGTTTACTGCCGGCCCAGTTGTCCCGCACGTATTCCCAAAGAAGAAAATGTTCGCTACTTCGTTTGTGGCGCTGGTGCGCAGGAGGCGGGTTATCGCGCGTGTTTGCGCTGTGTGCCAGATCAAACCTTGCCGGTGCCTGATTGGGCCATTGGCAATCGGCATGTGGCTAAGGGTTTGGCCATGATTGAAGCGGGCTTTTTAAACGATCACAGCGTTGTTGATCTGGCGAAAGCCCTGCAACTCAGCCCGCGGCATTTGGACCGTCTATTTGCCGACACGCTGGGTGCAAGTCCCCTAGCCATTGCCCGCATTAAGCGCGGCCAAACTGCCAAAGTATTGTTGCAGCAAAGCACACTAAAATTGTCAGATTTGGCTGAGCATGCAGGCTACGGCAGTGTCAGTCAGTTTAATAAGGAGCTGCGGTTGATGTTTAATAGCTCACCCAGCGCTATGCGTAGGGCTAAGTTCTCCTCAAATAAAAGCTTGCTGAAAGTCCAAAAAGACCAAGCAGTCAAAGGCAATAAAGATAAAGACAATAAAGACCAAGAAGCCGCGGAGCATGTCCTTACCCTGCGTGTGGTTTTGCCGGTGCGCATGCCCTATGACTTTGACTGGGTATTTAATTACCTAAAAGGCCGGGCTTTGACGGGTATTGAGGAAGTGCTTGATGGCCCGCATGGGCAGATTTTTCGGCGGCGTTTGAGCAAGGCGGGAGCGCCTGAGTCTTGGTTGAGGGTAGAGCGCAGTGGCGACGAGTTGATCGCCTATTTACCTTTGGGTGGCGAGCCGATTTATCAGTTGCTGCGGCGGCTCGGGCGTGTATTTGATTTGCACACCGACGGCGCAACCCTGCACAAACATTTGTCCGCAGACCGCTTTTTGGCTCCTTGGGCAAAGGCTGCGCCTGGCTTGCGGGTGCCCGGTGCTTGGGATGGGTTCGAGACTTGTGTGCGGGCTATTCTCGGTCAGCAGGTCAGCGTTGCGCGGGGTACAGAATTGGCTAATGACATGATTGCCCGTTACGGCGGAGGGGATTTTCCCAGCCCTGAGCAGTTAGTTGATAAGCAGATAGCTGAGCTGGGTATGCCCGGTAATCGGGGCCGGGCCATCAGCACTGTGGCGCAGCAAGTCATTGATCAAGGCGTGACTTTTGACGAAGGATTGAAGGCCGAGGCTTTTGTTGAGGCGTTGACGCAAATCAAGGGTATTGGTCCTTGGACCGTTAACTATATTCGCCTGCGGGTGCTGAAAGACCCCGACGCCTTTCCGCATAATGATTGGGTGGTGCTCAAGCAGCTAGACACCACGCCGGCCAAGGCCAAGTTACTGGCCGAACCTTGGCAGCCTTGGCGAGCCTACGGGCTAATGTATTTGTGGTATGCGGCGTCCGTTGGACGGGCTAAGGCGGCATCCGAAAAGAAAGCTAGGGCAAAACAAACAGAGGTTAAGCAAAGTAGGTCGAAACAAAGTAGGTCGCAAAAAATTAAGTCCAAACAAATTAAGACTAAACAAAGCAGGGCTTAACAAAGTATGCCCGCACAGAGTAACGCCGGGTAAATTAGGTAAGCAGCTCAAAGTAATTGGTTTCGTATCCAAATGGAGGGGGTGAAATGATTTATTACGCACAGGTGCCAAGTCCTGTTGGCCAATTGACGCTCTGTGGCGATGGCCAAGCGTTAACCGGGTTGTATTTCTCGTCCGGCAGTAAGGCTAGAGGCGCGGATCCCTCTTGGGTTAAAAAGCCCGAGTACTTTGCCGAAGCGAGCAAGCAGTTGGAAGAATACTTTGCCGGCATGCGGCGCGACTTTGACTTGGTGCTCAAGCCTCAGTCCACACCGTTTCAGGGCCAGGTGTTGGAAGCTTTGCAGACTATTCCCTACGGTGAGGTGTGTAGTTACAAAGACATTGCCGTGCAAATTGGCAACCCTAAGGCAGTGCGGGCGGTAGGTACCGCCAATGGCAGCAATCCCATAGCCATTATTATTCCCTGTCATCGGGTTATTGGCAGCAATGGTGCGTTAACCGGATTTGGCGGCGGGCTGGACGCGAAACGGCATTTGCTGGCGTTAGAAAAGGATCAAACTGGGCTATTTGCTACTTAAATTGCGCAGGTAATAGGGTGAGTAATAGGGCCCGCAATAGGCCTCTGCCCTGCAAGGACTTGATTAAGTAACTAAATGGTTACTATTGTGGGCCGGTTTACCAATCTATATCACTTTTTCACGTTTCTACACGAAGGATGTTATTTAAATCTTAAACTGGTATTACTGTAAGTAACTAAACAGATGCTTAGGTGTCTGAGTAGAAGCTTTAAGTAAAAACTTGAATTAGAAACTATGCGTAACCCTGAACAAACTCGCCTCAAACTTGTGGCCACCGCAACTCAATTATTGTTGACCAAAGGCGTTGAAGGCTTGCGTGTGGATGAAGTTGCAGCCACGGCCTGCGTTAACAAGCGCATGATCTACCACTACTTTGAGAATAAAGAGGGCTTGCTTCAAGCGGTATTGCAAAGCCAAGTTGAGCTATTGGTAGTTTCCGCTGATGCGCTGTCCCCAAACGCTAAAGCGTTTTTGGCTGAACACTTTTCGTTACGCGCAAACAAACCAGGTGCGCGAAAAACACTCAAACCTGAGAGCAGCGGCGTGGAAGGTAGCGCCGCCATTACCCAGCAACGGTTGCAAGATGCTGGGCTAATTGTATTGCGCGCACTGTTGGGTCAGCGTCATTTTACGGTGCGTCTGAATAGCGCGGACTGGGCTTCACTGGCGCGGGGTTTAATGGCTTTGGCGTTGCCGCAGTTGTCGGCGGTAGATGAAGCGGCGGTTATCGCAGAAACTATAAGTGAGCGCCCAGTTACTGAAAAGCCAAGGTACACCCTGCAAGCGCAACACCGCTTTAGTGAGTAGGCGCGGGCCAACGCTTAGGTCTAAGCCCGTAGTTTAGAAGTTCGCTTAGGGCCGTGTTTCACAAGAGGGTAATTTATTTTGACTAGCGCTGAAAAGCGCGGACTGGGCTTCACTGGCGCGGGGTTTAATGGCTTTGGCGTTGCCGCAGTTGTCGGCGGTAGATGAAGCGGCGGTTATCGCAGAAACTATAAGTGAGCGCCCAGTTACTGAAAAGCCAAGGTACACCCTGCAAGCGCAACACCGCTTTAGTGAGTAGGCGCGGGCCAACGCTTAGGTCTAAGCCCGTAGTTTAGAAGTTCGCTTAGGGCCGTGTTTCACAAGAGGGTAATTTATTTTGACTAGCGCTGAAAAGCGCGGGCGAATGAGAACTAAGGACAGAGAAGTAATGACGAAAAAAGAGAGAAAAGAAAAAAGAGAAAAGAGCTAAGAGAAGCAGAGCACTGAAGTAGTCACCCACCCCAATGTCCGCTTTCCGCTGTGCGCGAGGCGTTAACTTACGATATCAAGCAACTCGATATCAAAGATCAATGTCGCAAACGGCCCAATCACGCCGCCGGCACCTTGCTCTCCATAGGCCAATTCGTAAGGCACTGTTAGGCGCCACTTGGAACCTACCGTCATCATTTGCAGTGCTTCAGTCCAGCCCGCAATTACGCCCCCCACTGGGAATTCAGTGGGTTCGCCGCGATCGTAAGAACTGTCAAATACGGTGCCGTCAATTAACGTGCCGTGGTAGTGCGTGCGCACGGTTGACGCTGCTGTTGGGATCTCGCCTTCACCGGAGGTTAGCACTTCGTACTGTAGGCCAGAGTCGGTAGTAATCACGCCCTCTCGTGCTGCGTTGTCGGTCAAATATCTGTCACCCTCGACTGACATGGCTTTCGCCTCTTCTGCCTGCTTGGCTTGCATTTGTTCGTTGATGGCAGCAAAAGCGGCGCGCATATCTTCGTCACTGACTGGGCAGTCAACGCCATTTACGGCATCTTGCAGACCGGCCATAACCGTTGCTACTTCAAGTCCGTCAAATGGATTTTCCATCATCTGTTGGCCCATTTGGTGGCCTAGGCCATAGCTGACGCGTTGTCCGTCAGTAGTGTAATCAGACATTAATTTCTCTCGTTAGGATTTTGGATAAAAAAGCGGCGACAATTTAGCACATATTGCGGGAGAGAACTGGCCGTCTCACTTTGCTCTTCGTAGGTGAAGAATGTGCGACGACTAGGTCTTTGTTCGCGCCTTGTTTGTGGCTATGGTTTGCGTCTTTGCTACGCGTTTTTGGTGTGCGCCTTCGGTTTTCGCTTTTGCTCCGTGTACCGCTTTATCTGTCAGGTTGCCCATGTCGAGGTGGGCTATGGTCGCGTGGCCGACTTTTTCGCAGCAACTCTTTGGCCAGGTCTTTGCGTTCCGTGGCGGTCAGTTGTTTAACAAAGCCACTGAAATCTGCATGACTTTGGCTTTGGTTGGTTTGCAATGCGCCGCGTAATTCCATCAGCGCTTGGTCTAGCGACTTCTCGCTGAAATCTTCAGCCGCCAGTGCCCGTTGCACGGCTTTATGTTTTTCTCGCAGCAAAGGCCGTTGTTCTCTAGCTCGTTTAAATTGCTCTCTGAGCAGTGGGCGTAATTCTTTTCTGCGCTCGTCGGGCAAATGATATGCCCAGCGCGGTGAAATATGAATGGCATTGGCAAAGCGGTTTGGCTCATAGATCATCCGCGCAGCGGCAAAACCCAGCATGGCGAGGTTGATGGCCATGGATATAACCAAAGCGATAAGTAAAATTTTAGGTCGCATCATTATCTAATCCCTCTTGCGCAGCTGGAAAAAAAGCTGAAAACTCAATTGTGTTTTCGTTGAGCGAGTCAGCGTAAACCCACGAATTTATGTCGGCATATTCGGTAGCGCCTTCGTCCCAATCTGACGGCTGCAAACCAAAGCCGACTCCCGCAGCAAAGCTCACTATCAACGGAATGGCCGCGGCAATGGCGGTGGGCCAGTGTTCTTTAGTCATCCAAGATCCGGTCCGATTGGCTGCCAAATTAACAGGCTTATTGTTATTGTTAGCGTGTGCTTGGGCAATCTTGTTGATGGCATCCAACACATGTTTGGGGGCTTTGTGGCTACTTTGCGCGTCACTCATAAACAGCGCCTCAAGCTTCTGCGCAGCTTCAAACGTTCGCCTTGCCTCTAATGACTGCCGCAAAAAAGTCTTAGCTTCTCCTCTCTCAAGGGGATCCGACCATTGATCTAAATCCGCCCCGAAGGTGTCTAAATTCGTCAGAAACTGATCAATGTTCATGGGGCTCTCTTCTCATTTTGGTATCGGCGTTGCGTATGGCTCTACGACCCCGCGCTAAAAGTGATTGGGTTGCCGTGCTACTGAGGTTGAGTATCTCGGCGGTCTCTCCAATGGAAAATCCTTGGCGATGAACTAACAATAGCGCTGCGCGTTGATTCTCTGGCACTTGGGCCAGCAGTTGAGCAAATTCTTCAATGCTGTCCTGTTGTTGGCTTTGTTGCTCAGGCTCAAAATTCGCCGGTGCTTGTAGCACAAGGTCGGCATAATCTTCGGACCTAGAAAATTTGCTCTGCTTACGCACGTGGTCAATAAATTTGTTGTGCAATACCGTGTGCAGCCAGGTGTTTAGCTTAACCCTGCCCACCTTGTAACTGCCTGCGTGAGTCCAAACTTTAACCCAGGTTTCTTGTACCAGGTCGTCAGCGGTACTTGGGTTGCCACTCAGCCGGTAGGCGTAGGCGTGGAGCGCATCAACGTGGCGCGACACCAATTCAGCAAAAGAGTCAGCACATTGGCTGACTACCTTTAGCATAAGTTGATCGTCGGACAAATACGTCACGTAATGCGCGGCTCTTGGTTGTTGTCTAGCAACTTAATTTGCTAGCTAGTGCTTTGAGCGGCTTTGCGTTGTTTAAACTGCTTGATCATTTTAGCCATCTCCGAGCGATCCACCACGCCGTCATTGTTGGTGTCTAAGGCTCGCAGTCTTTGCTCTGGATTTGGCATTTCTTCCTGAGCCAGTCTGCCGTCTGCGTTTGTATCCAGTATCTTGAACATTGCGCGCTTGCGCGCCAACTGTTTGTTCTCTCTCTTATTTGCAGCCGCGTATTCGGTGTCGCTAATTGCGCCGTCTTTGTCAGCATCAAGCAGCGCGAACATTTCGGTTTCTACCAAAGCGCGCATGTCGCTGCGGTCTGTTCCAGCGTTCATCAGACCGAACATGCGACTAGCGTGTCCGCGCATGCCTTTGCCATGGTGAGGCTTCTGCCCGTGTTGGCGCTGGGCGTCATCATTCCCGCTTTCGCCTCCGGCTTTAGGATGCCCTTTACCTCTGAAGCCATGCTTGGGTATATGTTGCTCAAATTCGGCCAAGGAAATCAGGCCGTCTTTATTTAGATCAGCCAGCAGGAACTGCTCCAAGCTGTGAGTATTGATGCGCTGTACCATGTCGTCGATGACGATAGGCCCGCGCTGGTGTTTGCTGCCGTGGTGACTGGCCAGTAAACCGGTGCTAACAACGATAAGGCCAATTGCTGTAAAACCTACGATTTTAAAGGAAGATCTTGAAGTGAATTTTTTCATAACTAAGACTCAATATTAAACATTCATAAGCTATACGCTGGTCTACGCGGTTGTGGTCGAACTAAATGATCGAAACACTATAGTCGAATTAGCTTTGCTCATACTCTATGGCAATAATTTCAAAACGATTGAGCACCTGTTGATCGGCAAAGCTGAGAATACGCGTGGTGCCGGTAGATTGTTGAATGGCCACCTCGTCGCCAACCCCTTTGCCCAGCAGTAATTTGGCCATGGGCGCATCGACACTTATGTACTCTCTTAGCTCGTCAATTTCATCCGGGCCGACCAATCTATACTTAACGATTTCAGGCGCGTTAGTTTCTGGCTTGATCTCCTCCGCCTCAAGGGTTACCCACGCGCCAAAATAAACCTTGTCGGTTTGGCTGGGTGGCCGATCCACTATTTGTAATTCCGCCATACGTTTATCTAGGTAGCGAATTCTGCGATCAATTTCAGCCAACTGTCGCTTGCCGTAAATATAGTCAGCGTTCTCCGAGCGGTCGCCTTGAGCCGCCGCCTCGGAGACCTTGCGCGTAACTTCAGGTCTCTTCACCTTCCAAAGAAAATTCATCTCCCCTTGCAGCGTCGCATAGCCCGCAGGGGTGATTACGGCAGTTTTTTTGGGTTCCGGGGGGCGGTATCTACCCATGCAGATTGGCTCAACTCAAAGATAAGTGCCCATCATAGGTGAAAGGGCATTTTAGTCACCCCCAGGTAACTTATTGCCGACCCCTGTGCTGCGATTATTAGTGCTCATTGGCCCGCGGCTTGGTTACAATCTGCGCCATTGGCGACCACAGCAGAGGGTGAGATGGGTAAGCAAATAAATACGGTGAAAGCGGCAGGGGCCATTGGCGCTCATGTATCTGGCGTGTCCTTGGCCGATATTGCAGGTTCAGATGTTGTTTATGCTCAAGTGCGCCAGGCAATTGTTGAGCATGAGGTTTTGTTTTTTCGCGACCAAGAGCGAACCCCACAGGTTTTTGCCTCTTTCGCCAAGCGTTTTGGTGAGGTGCTAGGTCACCCAGCCTATGTCACCGTTGACGGTGCAGACGACGTGCAGATTTTGGAGAGCACGCCCGAGCATCCGTCAAAAATTGAAGTCTGGCATTCAGACATGACCTTTATGCCCATGCCCCCCAGTTTTACATTGTTGCAGGGGCAAATTATTCCAGCCCACGGTGGTGACACTTTGTGGGCCAGTGCCTCGGCTGCCTATGATGGACTGTCAGATAAGATGCGCGGTTTTTTAGATGGTCTAGTAGCAGTACATGATTTCCGTCAGGGTTTCCGTGAAAGCCTGGCCGAGCCAGGTGGTGCCGAGCGCTTGGCAGATGCCATTACCGCCAATCCGCCGGTTGAACATCCGTTAATCCGCACGCACCCAGAAAGTGGTCGCAAGAGTATTTACGTGAATGCGCTCTTCACTAGCCACATCAAAGACCTGAAGCCGCGTGAGAGTGAGCAGTTGTTGAGTTTTTTGTATCGCCATATTGTCACTGAAGAATATACCGTGCGGCTGAATTGGCAGCCGGGTAGCGTTGCCATTTGGGATAACCGGTCCACTCAACACAAGCCGATTAATGATTTTTTGCCCCAGCATCGGCTGATGCACAGAGTGACTATTACCGGCGATAGGCCCCGCTAGGCGACATTGCGCCGATACTAACAAGGCTAGGACCGAAGCCAATTCTGATAAGAAAAGACACAAAGAGAGAGAAAAGATAATGAATAAATTTTTCCGCACATTGCCCGTCGCCCTATTAATGCTTTGCGCCAGCGCCGCTTTTGCAGGGCATCATAAAGAAAATGAGGCTACGCCGACCTTCACGCAAATTGTTGGGCAAACTGAAGCAGAGCAAGCGGCGCTTAAAGTGATGTATGAGTTTATGGCGTCCTTTAATGCCAGAGACGTTGCGCGTTGGGCTGATACGCTTTTGTTTCCACACATTCGAGTGGCCAGTGGTGGCGTTACGGTAAACCCAACAAAAAGTGAGTTCATTGCCGAAACAGATTTACAGGAATTTGCGCGCACAAATAATTGGCATCACAGCGAATGGAACAGTATTGAAACCATTCAAGCCGACTCAGAAAAAGTGCACTTTAAAGTGCGCTTCACGCGCTTTAATCCAGCGGGTGAAGCTTATGTGTCATTTAACTCTTTGTACGTATTGCAAAAGACCGACCAAGGTTGGGGTATTCGCGGCCGCTCAAGTTTTGCGCCATAAAATAGCAAAGCGAGAATTTGCTAATGACTGATGTTTCCGCACTGCGGTACGCCAATGTGGACGAGCACATGAGTGAGGCGGGCTCGCTACATAAGGCAATGTTGCCCTTGGGGTTTGTTACCGCTTTTTGTTTTCATCACGGTTTGCTGAGCGCTCAGTTTATACAACAACATGAGTCTGTTTTAGCGCGGGTGCGTTATCAAGAGGGACAGGTAAGCGAACTGTTTGCTGCCAATGGTGCGGTCCTGAATGAGCAAGATTTAAACGAGCGGGGATTGGTGTTTTTGCAAAGCTACTTGGCTAAGCTGACCGACGACTTTAAGGCGACCTTCGGCGCGGACTGTTACGGCATAGAAGACTCTTGGGAAAACTACCAACTGTTTGCCAAGGTATTAGTGCGCGCTCATCTGGGCGCACCAAAACCTCATGGTCCGTTCGCTAGCAAGTCGTCGGCGCAACCCATTGTTCAAAGTATAAAATCTAGTTGGAAAAAACTATGGCGCTAGGGTTTCGAGATATAGAAGTTTTCAGTGCAGACCCTAAAGATCTTCCCGCAGACCTCAGCGCTATTTACGCGCAAACCGTTGCAGCGGGCACCGCGGAAATTCTTCGGGTAGCCAAGCTCAATGAAGTGATCATTGCCTGCTATGCCATGCATGGGCCGCTTATAGAGGAGGGCGAGAGGGGCACCGACTATGTGCTGCAAATGGTCGCTGTACAGGAACAGTACAGGCATCAGAATGTGGGGCGCTGGCTGATGGGCCATGCGATTGGGGTGGCGGAGTCTAAGGGCGGGCGAGGTTTGCAAGTGCCTCACACGGCTCACCAAGATTTTTTCCTAACCTTGGGGTTTACAGCGGATGCGACTATTGGTGGGTTTCGCTTTCAGATGATTCAAGAATAAGCGCCTGCAAATTTCAGGCGCTGGGGTAAACAGTTGCAGGCTATTTTTAACCCTCTCTATCTTTCTCTAGCTTTTAGGTTCGTTGTCAGTACGGGCCGCTCTGCCTAAATATCCACCGTGATGGCGCAAGCCATAGTCTTCTCGGGTAACACCCTTCTGCTCCATCAGCGCTAATGCGATTGCGTCGCTAATGGTCAGCATCACTGCCATTGAAGAACTTGGGGTAAGGCCCAACGGGCAGGGCTCTTCAATGACACCCATGTCCAAGACTAAGTCTGAGTGAGTGCGTAATTCAGAGTCTGGGTGCGAGGTAACACCGATAATCTTAGACACGCCAAGGTGTCGGGCCATTTCTAAAATTTCTATCACTTCGCGACTTTTGCCGCTGGTAGAAAAAGCGATAAGCACGTCGTCGTTGCCGACAATGCCTAAGTCGCCGTGGGCAGCTTCTGCTGGGTGAACAAAATCGGCAGGGGTAGCGGTAGAGCAAAGGGTTGCTGCAAATTTCTTTGCAATGTGGCCTGCTTTGCCGATACCTGTGGTCAATATTTTGCCGCTACAGGTTTGCATAACTTCCACGGTTTTGACGAAATCTTCGGTGACATTAATGGCAGTAATTGCCGCTGCTTCAGCTGCAATTACTGCCTGCATACGTTGTTTGATATCCATAGAAAATTTCTTCTGTTGTTCAATTTTTTAGTTGATTTGCGGCCAATGTTTTTCATCGCAGCTACGATAACAACTGCGACAGCAGCTTCCACAACAGCTTCTAGGCATGTTGGTCGCAGCGCTGCAAATGCGCGGCCCAGATTATAAACAGATATCGGTCAGATGGGCGGCTAAATTACGGCGATAGTGATTGCGCCTAGGATGAAAATTACAAACAGCCAAACTACTGGCAACTGCTACCAAGGTAAGGCCATGGCGCGGGTTAACGCTATTTTGTCCGCAATTGGGTGCCGGTTTCTTTGCTGGGAAGTGGCAAAAATTCTTGGGCGACAAATAGACAAACCAGGGAGGCGCACATTTGTTTGAGCATATGGTTACCCTCGCCGAGACAAAATAACGCAACCAGCATTATGAAAGACAGCGTACATAGAAGTAACAACCCACTGGATAACGCCCCGTGTACAGGCAAATTTGGCGAACCATCCATCGCTTGGCGCTTTAGTTCTTCGTGTTTCGACATGGCTTTCTCCGCTATTGCTCAGCTACTTTTCTGCTTTAGAACGTCGCGATGGTCTTAAAATAGCAGTTGCATAGCCTCCCCTTGTCACCCATTTCCTCAACGGCGCATAACCCGGGCTAGGTGGTGTTTTGCCTGAGTGCGCGTTTGTGCTGTTTTCTTGGTTAAAGTCATTATCATTAGGCGATGCTTAATCAAAATCCTATTTCCGTTTTACCAAAACCCAACCATCTGCAAATGGGGGCTAAGGCGCGAGCAACCCCTTCAGGTTTTGCATTGCACTGGCAAGGTTCGGCAGATGCTCGGGTAGAAAACTTCGCTCGAGAATTATTGCTCGAAAGTCAGTGCGGCCCGCTGCATTTACATGTGCAACACGTGCAGTCATCAACGCCCCCTGTGCAAGCAGATGAGTCTCACCGTATTTCTATTCGCGATGACGGCATTCATTTGTCGGCGAGCAATACGTGGGGCGCCCTCCGTGGGCTAGCAACGCTGCATCAGTTGGTTGTGACCAATGAATTGTTTTTGGGCCTAATTATTGAGGACAGTCCGCGGTTTAATTGGCGCGGTTTGTTACTAGATGTTGCGCGGCATTTTTTACCCGTAGAAGATTTGTTTGCGGTTGTAGATGGCCTGGCAGTGCTGAAGATGAACGTACTGCACATACACTTCAGTGACGACCAAGCCTACCGTTTGCCGAGTGCAGCACGGCCTAAGTTGCCCAGCGCCGAGCATTATTCCAAACAGCAGTTGTTAGATTTAGTGGCCTACGCAGCCAACCGTGGGGTGCGTATTATTCCTGAGTTAGATGTGCCGGGCCATGTGACTCATTGGCTGGCCGCCTATCCTGAGTGGGGCATGTATGAGGTGCAGCCCAGTGAGCGCTTTGGCGTGCACAAAGCTTGTCTGAATCCAACGGACGAAATGGTCTACACGGCACTTGAGGCGATATTTGCCGAAGTAGTGGAGATTTTTCCAGACGACTTTGTGCATGTTGGCGGCGATGAAGTGAATCCTTCTTGGTGGTCCGAAAACTCTCAGGCTCAGGCATTCATTGCCACGCATAACTTAGGTGACGTTCGCGGCCTGCAGAATTATTTTTTGCAACGACTATGTGTAATGTTAGAAGCTAAGGGTAAGCAGGTGATTGGCTGGGATGAGATTTTGCACCCCGATATACCTAATTGCGTGGTGCAAAATTGGCGTGGCATTACGACCCGTGATCGTGCGCTTGCGCTGAACAGAGACTGTGTCGTTTCCGGCCCCTTCTATTTAGATCTATTTTTCCCCGCGGACTTGCACTACGGCTTTGATGTTGAAGGCAGCCAAGAGGAAATGTTGGCGTTGGAAGATGATTTGGCTAAAGACCTGCGTCTACAACACGTCGCGAAAGCTCTGGCTTGGACCCATCAATGGCGGGAAGGGGCTGTGGATATTGATGCGGCGCAAACCTCTGCACAAGTGCTGGGCGGCGAAGCGTGTTTGTGGGCTGAGTTAGTAGATTCTCAAACATTGATGCCGCGCTTGTGGAGTCGGCTGCCTGCCGTAGCAGAAGTGCTTTGGTCGAACATAAACACCCCGGTTGCAGTAGACGGGATAAACGATTTTTATCGGCGACTGAACAGCAGTTGGCGCGCGCTGCCCAATGACCCAGAGCTTTGCCAAAACCAAGCGTTAGAAAAAATGGGTTTCTCGCAGGCCCAGCAAACGGTGCTTTCTTATTTGGAGCCAGTTAAATGGTATGGCCGTCTGCTTGGCGAACAGGCCTTGCAAGCCAGATTGTCTGGAACAGAAATGCCCCAAGCGCGGCCTTATGGCGTGAACACACCGTTGGATAAGGTCATTGATTTCATAATGCCCGAGAGTATGGCAGCACGGCGATTGGCCGCGTCATTAGACGCTGACGCAATGAGTCAGCTCAAAGTCGACTGCCAAGCCCAGGCGCTTAATTTCCCTTGGCCTGAAGAGGTGCAGGGTGCTTTAGATGTGTTGGTTGATGCCTGTGACCTAATGTTGAAGTGGCTCGGTGGTGAGTTGGCGGCGGAAGAATGTCGGGCACAATTGCTGGCTTTATACCAGCCCCGCGGAGAGTTTATGGTGGCGGTTATTCCGCACTTTATTGACCACCTCGCGCTCACTACTCACAGCGCGAATTAAGTAGTGAGCCAAATTGAGGTTTTACAGCGCGCTTATGAAGTATCTGCTCAGTGGTTTGATCAAGTCACGTTAGCGCCGCTGGGCAATGGACACATTCACCATACTTTTTTGCTCACTACCGCCCAGCATCAAGAACAGTTTGTGCTGCAGCGCGTGAGTGAAAATGTATTTCCTGATCCGCATTTGGTTCAACGCCAGACTCAGCGGATCACCGAGCACTTGTTAAACAACGATGGGTTTTCTAACCGCTACCGAGTGCCCAAATTACAGCCCAGTAAAACTGGCGAGTTTCATCATGTTGCGGAGAGTGGCTTTTGGCGGCTGTGGCAGTATTTTGCTAACACCCAAGTTGTAGAGTCGTTTGAACAGCCAACACAAATCGCTTTAACCGCCCGGGCTTTTGCGGATTATCAGCGCGTGCTAGCGAACCTGCCCGGACAACCCTTATCAGAGACCATCGAAGGGTTTTTGCAATTAGACTTTTATTTACAACAATTTTCGCAAGTTGCTAAAGATGCACCCAAAGATCTTATGAACGCTGTGGCGCATTTGCAAAACCAAGAGTCAGGATTCTCTGAATTTAATGCCCACGTCCATGCCGACTGCAAAGTGAACAACCTGCTCTTTAACGCACAAGGTACGCGGGTCGCCGCTGTAATAGATTTAGATACCACCATGTACGGCCATTGGGCTTGGGACTTTGGCGATTTGATGCGGTCAATTGCTTTTAGTCGCGGCCGAGCGGACCTAGTAGATTACGAGAATGCAGCAGAGGGATTCTTGCTTGGCTTGCAAAAACCTGTAACAGAACAAACTGTGCAAGACATGGTTCAAGTGCCGGGACATATTGCCGGGATGTTGGGGTTACGATTTTTAACCGATCATCTTGTTGGCGATGTTTACTTTCGTGTCAGTGAGGCGGGGCAGAACTTGCAGCGAGCGCGAGAGCAGTTCGCGCTGATGGAGCAATTCAACGACATGGCTCAGGCTATGGAGGCGGTGGTGAAAAACCTTGGCGAACAGTTACCAAGCTAGCGTTGTATATTTTCTTAGGTAGTGGTGCTGTAACCGCTCTTAAATCCCGAACAACAAGACTAGGTCACCAACCTAGGTCACTTGACTTAGAATAAAGCGCACCAGCAATGCCATAAGCACCACAAAAATTGCGGTGAATCCCACCCCAATTATTATGAAATGACTGGCTTTGCCGCGAGCAAAGTCGCGCTCCCTATTTTTGCTAGATTGCACGCCAATCGCTGCGGACAAAGCGCTGCCGATCATTTGCCACAGTGTCAGGGGCGGCAATACCTCGTCGGGGTTATCCACTTGGGTCATCTGATCTTCAGTGCTTGGCGCTGTAGAATTTTTCTCTTCGTCATTCATCTCTTATGGCCGTCCTTTATGGTCGTGGTTTTTAATGCGTTTACCAAGCGGTGGTTTGTTGTTGCCCTAAGTGGCGCACTATCTAGCTCAACATTTGAGTCTGCCATCTTAGGTGTTGTTTAGATATTCTCAAGCATTGTTCGACCAATGGCTTAATGCGATGCTTGTTCGATGAAATTACATCCGCTTAATCAGAATTTCAGCTGGCAACAACCAGTTGGGCCGTTCACCTGTATCACCCAAGCTCAGGCTAACGCCTACGCCCATCAGGGCGGCTTTGTTTTACCCGATGTTTTCAGCCCAGCGGAGTTGACGGCTTTATTGGCAGAACTTGATCCATTGGAAGCCGAGAAAAACGCACTGCTGCAAAATGCAGATCCCAATGCGATAGCCATCGCCAAACACGATGAAATTGTTTTTCGGGCCCACACGGTATTGCAGTCACCCCAAGCCAAGGCGCTGGCAAGCCACCCTGCAATGCTGGCTTTGGTTAAAGATCTTATTGGTCCCAAGGTGCGCTTGTACTGGGACCAAATTGTTTATAAACGCCCGGGTACACCCACTGAATTTCCTTGGCATCAGGACAATGGCTACACCTATGTGCAGCCGCAACAGTACTTAACTTGTTGGATCGCCTTGAACGACGCCACAGAAGAAAACGGCTGTCCGTGGATTGCGCCGGGCTTGCATAAGTTGGGCACGCTGGATCATTGGTGGGCGGATGTAGGTTTTCAGTGTTTAAAAGAAACCCCAAACAACGCCATTGCCATGCCGCTTAAGGCAGGTTCCATTGCCGTGTTCTCTAGTCTTACCCCACACCGCACTGGACCCAATCTCACAGCGAATACGCGCAAGGCGTATATTTTACAATACGCCCCAGACGGTGCAGTAATGCACCATCGCACTGGCGAGACTGAGTTGGCCGCCGATCCAGGGCGACAGTTTTTAGTGACCTAGTTATCTAGTTACCTCAAGCGGCCAATATAGTTGAAAAAAGGTTGAAAAGAGGCTTGGAAAAAGTTGGGAAAAATATGGCAGCAGCAACAAACACGAGGACAGAAGTGGAAGGCGTGAATAAACGTGCGGCAAAGTATGTGTGGCAACCTATTTGGCTATTAGCCGCGGCCCTGTTGTTTGCTGGATGCGCCAGTCAAGACCGACCGCTGCAACTGAGCAGTGGCGCTGCACCAATTTATCCACCACAAGCACAGGCTCAGGGCGTGGAGGGCGAGGTAACCGTTCAATATGATGTCACCGACCAGGGTGCAGTGATTAATGCGGTTGTTGTAGAAAGTTCGCCGGGCCAAGTGTTTGATACCGCCGCGCTACAGGCCGTGACAAGCTGGAAATTCACTCCGGCGCGTCGAGGCGGCGTGGCTATTGCACAGAAATCCCTAGTAAGTAGACTCAGTTTCAAAATGGGTGCGAGGGCGACTGATGAAGCTGAATTACCGAGAAGATAGCCATCTGTATGGATGGTCCGTAGCATTTGGCCGTAATATTATTTTCACGCTTACCCTCATCGCACTGGGGCTAAGTCTATATCTCCAAGATCGAGCATTAGGCACGGCCTTTGCTGATGTATCTGCAGCCGATCACATTGGCTACATGCTGCGGGTTACCGCGCGCATTGCATTCGTTCTATTACTTCTGGCTATGATCGCCCGGCCTTTTCGGCAGTTGACCGGCATGGGTTCCGAGCTATTGCGCCATCGCCGTTATCTGGGCTTGGCGATGGCCTTTGTACACACGGTGCACTTTGGTTATGTGGTTGCGTACCTACAAACCAGTGGTGAACCGTTAGAAATGGTCACGCTAATTTTTGGTGGGCTCGCATTTTTGCTCACATGGATTATGGCGGCCACCAGTAATAATGCTTCCCAGCGCGCCCTAAAAGCTTGGTGGCGGCGCATACACACGCTCGGCATTTATTACGTGTGGCTGATCTTTATGAATACTTTTATTGGTGTGCTGTTGGCCACGAGCGATCCACTTTATGTGGGTATTGTCGCCGTAGGGTTAGTTGCAGTTAGCCTGCGCATCGCCGTGTTTCTGCGTCAGCGATTTAGCCGCACGGCATAAAGCCCGGAAAATCCACCGGCCTCGGTGCCATCGGCCAGCAACACTTTGGTGCTCAGGGGAAAGCGGCCTTTGCCGGTGCTTTTAAGCTTTTCAAATTCTTCTAAATGCTCGCCAAAACTACAGGTCACATGAATGTCCTCTGCCACCGGTTTGGCGTAGTCAATCTGACCGTTGGCAATCACAATGGATGCGTCCAAATCATTCAGCTTTAACTGCAAGTGCATCATGCCCCAGCCGGTGAGGGCTTGAATGGCGTAAAGGCTGCCGGCAAAAGCGGTGCCATGAACGTTTACATTAGGCGCAAGGCCCGCGTGAGTGGTCAGCACATGATCACGAAAATGTGCAATTTTCATGGTCATGGCTTTAGACAGCGGAATTTGTTCATGCCAAATGGCTTCAAGGTTTTGGCAAAGAGTGTCCATGTCAGTCATAGTGATTCTTCTTAAGTGCAGACAAATTGGGGAAACAAGTGATCAGTGTGAATATGGTAGCCGCCAATGTCTACGAGGTTGTTTTAGAAGGCAGTGAAGAAAGCATTCACCGCGTGACCATGAGCCCAGCGTTGTATAAAGAAATATGCGGCGGCACATTTACCCAAGAGTGGGTACTTATCCAAGCGTTCCGCCTCATGCTTGAGTTTGGACAACGCAGTCAAATAGCCAAAGAATTCGACCTGTCTGAACTCATCCAGCGCTACGAGTATTTTGTGATCCAGATGCAGGAAAGGCTTGGGTATAAGGAGTCAGCCGGATCTAATTAACAAGCGCTAAAGCTTAAAGCGGTTACGTAGCACCAAACCCACTTGGAATAATAAGACCAAGGTCAGCAGGCTTTGACTAAAGGTGATGAAGTAGAGCCAGTTAGGCATGTGCTCACCGAACAAGGCCATCAAACCTTGAGTTCTTGCGTCCTTACTGCTGGGGATATAGACAAACATTTGGCCCCAAGAAAAGGGCATCGCTTTTATGAGCTGGTGATAGGTAAAGGGCAGCGTCGAAGCCTTTGCATAAACTGCTGCCCCTAAAAGCCAAAGACCGATTAACCCGCACAAAGGCCGAACCAAGCTGCGACCATAGTCACTGGCCAGCCAGAATAAACCTTCTACCAACGCTGTAGCGAAACCGTGCTTGTTGCGCCATCTAGCCGCGCGCATTTCCTCTACCCTGAAATCCAAAGTTTTTTCAAAATCTCTGTTTTGTTCAGCCAGTTCTTTCAGGCGGCGCAGGCGTTCAGCGTCTCCTTTATCTTTAGCTTGCCGATATCCGGACGAGTTTAGCATTGTAGGAAATACACATTTTAGCCCAGCGAGAGAGGTATGGTGAGAGGTTTTGGTACCCACCAAATCCGGAACGCACCCAAAGGTATCCCCACTGTCCAGTGTAAAAACCTTTTCGAATGACGCGTGACGGAAGCTAAGTGAAGTTACCGTTTTCACATTTATCAAATTCGCAAAGCTGGATCTCCCTAGGAAAGTGGCATCACCAAAGTTATAACTGCCAATACCAAGACTCGCTGCATCAAGAGTAAAAGCGCCTAGGCCGAATTTTGCACGATAAAACGATACATCGCCGTCGCCGAAAGTTGTGCTGAAGAGGATACATCGCCGTCGCCGAAATTCACGTCGAAGAAGGATATACCGCCGTCGCCGAAAGCCGCATTATTAAACGTTACATAGCCGTCGCCGAATTTCGCGCGATTAAACGATACCTCGCTTTTGCCGAAAGTCGCACTGAAGAGCGAAGCATGGCCCTTGCCGAAGGTCGCGCGGTCGAACGATACATCGCCGTCGCCGAATGTCGCGATATTAAACGATACATCACCTTCGCCGAATGTTGTGCCACCAAAGTTTTTCTTGCCAGTTGGGAAGTGAAAGTTGGCGAAGGGCCAATAATCTATATTGATAGTTTCTAGATTTCGATGCTGGTTAAAATCAACGCTTTGAAAATTGATGTCTGCATCCGGATTATTTTCTACCCATGCATTCCAAACGTCCCGTCCTTGAATCCACAAAGCCACAGCCTCTTCGGGTCCAAGTGATATTCGCTCGTCCTCTGCCATAGTCTTTGTCAGTTGCTTTACCGGCTTTCAGCATGTGCTTTTTTCGCCTTCTCTCTCAAACAATTACCCTTATTGGTGTTGTTTTCTTGACCGGTGGTTTGCGTCTTCTCTTTGCCTTTGCCTTTGCCTTTGCCTTTGCCTTTGCCTTTGTATGAGTTTTCCTTGTGCGCTGCTTATGGGCTAAACTCTGTCTTTTGTCGGAGGGGTGCTATGCGTTTTATTGCTGTGTTGTCTTTAGGTTTATCGGTTGGTTTAGGTGCTTTGAGTTCCGCTGTTTGGGCTGAATCTGATCCGCAGTTGCGCTCTCAGCTTGCTGAGGAAGTGAACGCGGTTGCTGCTGATGTGATCAGTTGGCGTCGTGATATTCACGAACATCCTGAACTGTCTAATAGAGAATTTCGTACCAGTAAGTTGGTGGCGGATCATCTGAAGTCTCTGGGTATGGAGGTGCAAACCGGTGTTGCCCATACCGGTGTGGTTGGCATTCTGCGTGGCGGTAAGCCCGGTCCTGTGTTGGCGCTACGTGCGGATATGGATGGTTTGCCCGTAGTTGAGAAAACCGGCCTTGCCTATGCGTCTAAGCAATTGGGCGAATACGAGGGTCGTGAAGTTGGGGTCATGCACGCCTGTGGTCACGACAACCATGTGGCTATTTTAATGGGCGCGGCTCAGGCTTTGGCTGCTGTGCGTGAAGATTTGCCTGGCACGGTTAAGTTTATTTTTCAGCCTGCTGAAGAGGGCCCGCCTAGGGGTGAAGATGGCGGTGCAAAAATGATGATTGCTGAAGGCGCATTGAAGAACCCTGATGTGAATGCAGTGATTGGTCTGCACATTTCTCAGGGTAGCGCAGTGGGTACGGCTACATATCGCAGCAAGGGTTTTATGGCCAGTGCCCAGCGTTTCGATATTGAGATTAAGGGCTCCCAAACTCATGGCGCTCGCCCTTGGGCAGGGGTAGATCCTATTGTGGTGGGCGCGCAAATTGTGAATGCCTTACAAACTATTGTCAGTCGTCAGATTGATATTACCCAGCACCCTGTTGTGGTGACGGTGGGTAACTTCCAAGCGGGGGTGCGCAATAATATTGTGCCTGAGACGGCTTCTATGAGCGGTACCATCCGTACGTTTGATCCGAACATTCGTTTGGCGGTGCATGCAAAGATTAGACGCATTGTCTCTAATATTGCCGAGTCTCAGGGCGCTGAAGCCACTGTTGAAATTGATCCCGGTGTGCCAGTGACTTACAACGACGCTGAATTGACCGCACTACTTGGGCCGACTTTAGATAAGGTTTATGGCTCGACTAATGTATACGAACCGCCTTTGGTCACCGGTGCTGAGGACTTTTCGTTTTTCCAAGAACAGGTGCCAGGCTTCTTCTTTTTTATTGGCGCGCGTCCTTTAAGTGTGCCGCCTGAGAAGGCAATTCCTAACCATTCGCCATACTTTTATGTGGATGAAGGTGCGTTAAAGCCGGGGGTCAGTGCTATGACGCAATTGACGTTAGATTACCTGCAAGCCAATCGGGTAGTCAGCGAATAACGCCTAGAGTTAACAAAGAAAAGTCATAAAAGTAGAGTCAACAAAAAGAGTCAACAAAGTAGAGACAAGCGTAGCAGCAAGCGCAACGCCGCGAATAAGGGCGAGATAAACGAAAGAAGAAGAAAGAAAGGAAAAAATAAAAGACGAGAGAAAACAAGAGAGAAACCAAGAAGAAAAGTGCGAGTCGCAGCAGGCGCGCTTTCTTGTAAAACTAAAGACCCAGCCGCTTAACTATTTTGTAGTTATGCCGCTGGGTCTTTTTTTTGCCTGTAATTTGCTGGCAGTGTTGGATTAAAGTCCCCAACACTCGTTGTCATTGGCAAACAATATGGGTCCATCGTAGCTGGCTTCCATTGCCTCTCTGCTGATGCTCTCGCGGCCACGGGTGCGCGTATTGCGGTGGCCTAGTATCAACATGCGCGCATTGGCTTGAGCGGCCACTTTGCCTAGCTCTGAGGGCAGGGCAAATTCTTCTCTGAGTTCACCTCGAGATATTTCAGGAATGGCGTGGCTGGCAACTAATGCGTCCACGTCTTTGGCAAAAGTGGCTACGCGGTTTTTGTCGTTGTTAAAATCGCCTGCGAAGACAATGGTTTTGCCGCCAATTTCTACTCGCCAGGCAAGGGTGGGTACGTCGCCATGATTTACCGGTATGGCAGCTAGGCTCATGATGTCGCTTTTGTAACGTGACCAACGTCGGGTGCCAGTTGCGGGCACATTGGTGGCGCGCACTTTATAACCAAACTTTGAGGCGCTGGTGAGGGTATGGGCCAAGTAGCTGTAGGCACCATTGGGACCTATTAAGCGGTCAACAAATTCTGTTGTAGTTGGGTAAAGTGGATTATTACTGTCTGGGCCGAGAATCATTAAGGGCAATTCTCGATCTTCGTCTTCCGAGCCGCTGATATATTCTGCAAGATCTGCGCTGTGGTCTGCATGTAGGTGGCTCAGTGCAATCACCTCTACTTCGGTGAAGTCTGCGCCAGATCTTTCAAAGGCGCTCTTTGAGCCGGAGCCGACGTCTACTAAGAGCCTGGCCACATCGTCTTGCCACACGAGATAGCTGCTAGAACCCTGGCCGTCGGTTATCTCGCCGCTGCCCGCGCCGAGTATTTCTATCCATACACCTTTTTCGCCGCAAAAGTCGCTGCCCGCTCTAGCGCTTAAAGCGCTAAGACTGAGCAGTACAGAAAGAGTTACTAATAAAAATTTGTTCATATTTTTAGTCCAGCTTGGGGTGCTATGCGTATATCCATCACTTTATTTACAACTATGTTGATAAGAGGGCTTCCACTTCTTGCAAAATATGTTCTACCGCCGCTTCGTCTGGCATGCGCCAGTCGCCCCGTGGCGATAAGCTGACACTGCCCACTTTTGGGCCGGGTGGCAGGGTAGTACGTTTAAACTGTTGGGTCATAAAACGCTGAAAGAACTGTCCCAACCACTTTTGAATAGTTTGCGCATCGTATTTCCCTGCAAAGCTATTTACGGCTAAATAAAAGATCTTGGTAGCGTCAGCCCCGGTGCGCAAAAAGTGATAGAGGAAAAAGTCATGTAGCTCGTACGGTCCTACTAATGCCTCGGTATGCTGGCTGATCTCACCGTCTTTGGGCGGAATCAGCTCTGGGCTAATGGGCGTGGCCAAAACATTTTCCAATACTTGTGCGAGGTCAGGCTGAGATCTGTGTTTGGCGTACCAGCGCACTAGGTAGGCCATCATGGTTTTTGGCACACTTGCGTTCACGTTGTAGTTGGCCATGTGGTCTGCATTAAACGTGCACCAGCCAAGGGCCAGTTCGCTGAGATCGCCAGTGCCCACAACAATGCCGCCAACTTTGTTCGCCATGTTAAAGAGTATTTGCGTGCGCTCACGGGCCTGGGCGTTTTCAAACACCACATCATGATCGCCTTGGTGGTTGAGGTCTTTTAGATGCTGCTCAACCGCAGGCGCAATGGAAATTTCTTCTAACGATACGTTAACGGCTTTTGCTAACCCGTGGGCATTGTCTAATGTGCCAGCCGTGGTGCCGGGTCCGGGTAAGGTCAGGGCGTAAAGGTTGGCTGGGGGTAAATTTAATTTGGCCAAGGCATCTTTAGCCACTAAGAACGCCAAAGTGGAATCTAATCCACCGGATAAGCCAATGACCAACTTTTGCGTGTGGGCTGCAAGCATGCGCCGGGCTAGGCCGGTAGATTGAATGCTTAGGATCTCTTGTGCCCGGGCATCAAACTCGCCTTCATCTAATGGCACAAACGGTTGGGCAGGGTACTGGCGGGTTAAACGGGTTAACGGTTCGCTGACACCGCCAGCAGGCACAATGCGGTAAGCCCTTGGGCGTACGGCTTGGCTAAACGTGGTGTTTTGCGCACGGTCGTGCATTAGTTTTTGGCAGTCTATTTCGGTGACTAGGGTTTGCCCTTCAAGGCTAAAACGCTCACCTTCGGCAATAATTTGGCCCGCTTCCGCCACCATGCAATGTCCACCAAACACCACATCTTTGGTTGATTCCGTGGCACCGGCTGCTGCGTAGACATAGGCGCAGAGATTTTTCGCACTGGTCATGCGCACTAGGTCGCGGCGGTAGTCGGCTTTGCTGATGAGTTCGTTACTGGCAGACAAGTTGAGCAGTATGTGCGCGCCGGCTAACGCTGCGTTAGTGCCGGGTGTTAGCGGCGCCCAAAGGTCTTCGCAAATTTCTACGCCAATCAAGTGTTCATCGAATTCAAACAGCTGATCTACCCTAATTTGGAAGCTGCCTAGGTCTTGGGTGACTTCGGTTTCATTCACTTGCCCGCCGGGTGCAAACCAGCGCAAATCATAAAATTCGCCGTAATTTGGCTGCACGGATTTTGGCACCATGCCGAGGATGCGGCCCTGACCAATGAGCACGGCGCAGTTAATTAAACGTCCGTCGCGCAGACGCCAGGGCGCGCCCACTGCGATCAACGGCAACGTGGACTCCATGCAAAGCAGGGCTAGAGCGCGGCGGGTGTCGACTAAAAGTGTCTCGGTATAAAACAGATCTTCGGCAGAGTAGCCGCTCAGACACAGCTCAGGAAACACCACTACAGCCACACCTTGGTCGCTGAGTTGTTGGCAGGTGGCGGCAATAACTTTGGCATTGGCCATTGGGTCACCAATGGCGATGACGGGCGATGCGGTAGCCACACGTAAATATTGAAGCTGAGAAAAATTAGGCGATTTCATGGCGTAATTCTAGCCTTTTATTAGGCTAAGGATGCAGTGAAAATATTGCTCCAGCCGGCGTGGTTTCATTTAAACATTGTTTGGACACATGGCCGGGTTGATGGTTGTTCGCTTAAAGCCTGATATATGCTGTCTCAGTCAAGAGGTTAATTTCATTTTGGGTCTGCTATATTTGTAAGTCCTCCGCGTTTGGCACGTTGCCAGGTTTAGAGCGGTTTGAATGATAAGAGGGGATTAAGTTTATGAATTTTGAATTTTCAGATGAACAAGAATTACTACGTGAGCAAGCCAGAGGCTTTCTAGCAGACAACTGCCCACCTGCCGCAGTGCGCGCTGTATTGGACGGCGACGCCGATCACGATGCAGAGCTTTGGCGCAAAGTGGCTGAAATGGGTTGGACCGCTACGGTGATCCCTGAAGAGTTTGGTGGTTTGGGCCTTTCTTACTTAGAATTGGTGGTGATTGCTGAAGAGCTTGGCCGCGCTGCTGCGCCGATTCCTTTTAGCTCTTCTGTTTATCTGGCGACGGAAGCTATTTTGGCTTTGGGTTCTACTCAGCAGAAAGAAAAGTGGCTGCCATTACTGGCCACAGGCGAAGCCATTGGTACGTTCGCCCTGGCTGAAGGCAATGGCCGTCCTAGCGCCAAGAGCTTAAAAACTAAGATGTCTGGTGCGGGTCTAAATGGTCGTAAGTTACCGGTACCTGATGGTCGCGCAGCGGACTTTGCAATTGTTGTCGGCGCCAGCGATTCAGGCGATGGCGCGAGCATGTATTTGGTTGAGCTAGACCAAGCCGGTGTTAGCCGTGAAGCAGTACGCACGTTAGATTTTTCTCGTGGTCATGCGGTTTTGGACATGAAAGACGCGCAGGCTGAGTTGCTTGGCGGAGAGGGTGTGGGTTGGTCTGCACTGGATAAATTGATGGACCGTGCTGCGGTTTTATTTGCTTGGGAGCAAGTGGGCTTGGCCGATGCTGCCCTTGAGCAGGCGAGAGATTACGCCATGGGTCGTTATGCCTTTGGCCGCGCCATTGCATCCTACCAGGCCATTAAGCACAAGTTGGCTGGCATGTACGTGAAGAACACCTTGGCCCGCAGTAATGGTTACTACGGCGCGTGGGCATTGGACTCTGACAGCTCTGAGCTGGCCTTGGCCGCAGCGACCGCTCGTGTAGGCGCTATTCAAGCGTCGGTTCACGCCGCTGAAGAGAATGTGCAAACCCACGGTGGCATGGGTTTTACTTGGGAATTTGATTGCCAGTTTTATTATCGTCGCGCCAAATTATTGAGCGTCAATATTGGCAGCGAAGGCTATTGGCAGGATCGCCTGATTACTGCAATGGAACAAAATAACGCGGCTTAAGTACCGGTTTTACAAGAATTTAAGTTTAGGAAGGAAGATATGGATTTTAACGATAATCAAGAAGAAGCGGCATTCCGCACCGAAGCGGCAGCGTGGTTGAAAGCGAATGTGCCCAGTGCAGATGAGCTGAGTGGTTTAGACGAAATTGCAGCCGCTAAATTATGGCAGAAGCGTAAGTACGATGCGGGCTGGGCGTGCATTCGTTGGGACAAAGAATTTGGTGGCCGTGGCGCTACAGCCATTGAGCAAGTGATTTGGAATCAAGAGGAAGCTAAATACGACCTGCCCGGCGGCGTGTTCAGCATTGGCCAAGGCATGGCTGCTCCGACCATGATGACTTGGGCTTCAGAAGAGCACCACAAGCGTTACTTGCCAAAGCTAGCCAGCGGTGAAGAAATTTGGTGCCAGTTGTTTTCTGAGCCTGCGGGCGGGTCTGACCTTGCGGCTCTGCGCACGAAAGCAGAGCGCGATGGTGATGACTGGGTGATTAATGGCCAGAAGATCTGGACCTCGGGCGCGCATTATTCTGACTACGGCATTATTGTTGTGCGCACAGACCCTAATGTTGCTAAGCACAAAGGCTTGAGCTATTTCTTCTTGGATATGAAATCTCCCGGTGTAGAAATTAAGCCGATTAGACAGCTTACTGGTGGCGCTAACTTCAACGAAGTTTACTTTACCGATGTACGTATTCCAGATAGTCAGCGTTTGGGCGAAGTAGGCCAGGGTTGGCAGGTGGCTTTGACCACATTGATGAATGAGCGTGCCTCTATCGGTGGCGGTAGTTCAGCTGTGAATGTAGACATGGCTTACCGCATTGCTAACGAAGTGATGATTGACGACAAGCCTGCCATTGAAGACGGCGCGGTGCGTGCGAAGTTGGCTAACTGGTATGTGCAAGAGTCTGGTCTGCGTTTTACCGGTTATCGGTCAATGACAGCGATTTCTCGCGGCGAGATTCCTGGACCAGAAAACTCCATTGGTAAGTTGGTGGGTGCACCGAAGAACCAAGAGATGGCTTCTTTCTGCATGGACCTCTTAGAAATGAGCGGTGCTATCTGGGACGACGAAATGTCTAAAGAAGCAGGCATTATTCAAATGAACTACATGGGTGCGCCCGGCTTACGTATTGCCGGTGGTACTGATGAGATTATGGCCAACATCATCGCGGAACGCGTGTTGGGTATGCCGCAAGAGCCTCGCATGGATAAGGGTATGCCATTTAGTGAAGTGCCTACTGGCAGCAACTAAAAGGGTAGAGCCTCTGTAGAGGTTTGAGGTAAGTAAAAGAGGCGTCCTTTAGGACGCCTTTTTTTTGACCTTTTTTGGCCTTTTTTTGGGCCCTTTTTGTGAGACTTTTCAGGTCTTTTCAGGCTTTTTGACACTGCTTGGCCAGTCGTCTTTGTGCTGTTTGGCCTTTGTCAGCGCTGGCTCGTGCTAGAGCGCTTTTGCAGAATGGTCTTAGTCCAGCAACGCTATAACGTCGCCCTGGGCAAAGGTGCCGGGTGTTTCTATGCTCACATAGGCACCCAAGTTGCCGCCATTTTCTTTGACCAAGTGACGCATTATTTTCGGGTCTTTGGGCAGGTCGTCAAAGCCGTGGGTGGTCATGACACAACGTGGGCATGGCATTTCAAATTTAATCACGGCGCTGCCAATTTTGGCGCGTCGGCCCATCCACTGGTTTTCTGGAAAGCCATTTGCGTCCATATCTGAGAGGTCCAGCAGAATGTTGGGGCGGAAACGTCTGACATCGAAGTTTGATTCACCGCCAGCTGCGGCCGCAGCGTCGTTCAAGTGAATTAGGCTTGCCTTGCTCATCATCAGTATTGGAAAAGCGTCAAAATAACTGCCGGGAGGCGATTCATACTTCAGCACTTCCTCGGGAAATAGCGATACATCTGGCAACGGTTCGTCAGGGTTGCGTGCAAAAATTTCTCTGTAGTACGCCTCTACATCAACATTCTCGTCCATGGGCGGACGCAGATAATGTTCCAACTGATCTTCCGGCAGTATTGGCCACAGGCTGACAGGCGATCCCACGGCCTCGGAGAGCACGGTGTTTATATCCGCATCTGAAGAAGTGACAACTTGGCCGTTTGCTAAAGTGATGCTGACTTTAGGCGATATATTTTGCTCATTGGGTTCGCTGGCAAAGGCCGGTGTCATGGACATCAGCTGGGGGAAGCGTTTGCCGCCCTTAATGCCGCCGCGCTCTTCATCTTTAAGCGCCCACGCACGGTCACCGGGTATGCCGCGCTTAGTCATTAACGCGCTAGTTAAAGAGTGGCCCTTCATGCTTTTTACGGGGTAGCGAAATATGTCGGTGATAGTGGCGGGCATTGAAGGTCCTTTTTATGTTTGTTCGGTTTTTGCTTCTTGAGCTTTTGAGCCGGCGCTGGTTCTAGAATTAATTCTGCGATGAACGCCGGTCCGATTTAATGTTGAGTTAGTGATTCGCCAGTTAGCTCACCGACTAATACCTGGGTTTTATCCAATATGCGGGCGACTAAGGCATGGGCGGTGGAAGAAAACTTGAAGCCCATTGCGCTTGCCGATGAAAGATCAATGATGGGCGGGGTTAAGTCCCATTCATTGTGGGCTACTTCAATGCGCCGCTGAATGCGTCGAAAGTGCGCTCTTTGGGTTAATCTGCCTTCTGCCTCCAACTGCAGAATAAGCCGGTCCAGTAATGGGCTGATTTCGTTTCTCGCTAGCGTGACCTTGTGCATAAGCTTTCACCAGTTTGACCTTTTCTTCATTCTGGACTTTGC
Organism: Pseudomonadales bacterium; assembly: GCA_028228615.1. Lineage (GTDB taxonomy): Bacteria > Pseudomonadota > Gammaproteobacteria > Pseudomonadales > Azotimanducaceae > UBA4421. Next base: position 105,268 of record JAOJBS010000001.1, read on the forward strand.
AGAGAGATATGCCAACCTTTGGCTGGGCTGTACTTTTATCGGCTGTTTATTTGTTCAGTTGCGGCGGCGGTTATTTGGCTAGTCGAATTTGCTTGGGTTAAATTTCTCGATAGTCCTGTAAAACTTCATTTGCGCCAGCGTCGAGGAGTGCCTGTGCGTCGTTACTGCCGCTGAGTACGCCAATACAATACATGTTCAAATCTTTGCCGGCCTGCATATCTAGCCCACCGTCTCCGACCATTGCACTGTGCTGGGCTGAGCAATTCAGTGCGTCTAGATTGACCTGTAAGTGACGCACATCTGGCTTTAAATGTACTGTGTCATCTCTAGCATGCAAGGCATCTATATAGTCGTCTAGGTCGGGAAACATCTGTAGCACAGCGGCTCGGCAATTGCGCGTGACTATACCCAGCTTTATGTTTTGCTGTCGCAAGGCGGTGAGTTTACTGCGCGCCTGAGGGAAAAGGTTTGTGGTTTGCGCCGCTGCAACTTCTATATCAATAATGCGCTGGTGGCTGGCGGCTGCAAACTCATCCGCCTGTTTGTGTTGGTTTTGCCCACGCATCCAAGCGCTGGTAGCTGTGATAATTTCGACAATATACAGGTTCGCGTAGACCTCAATGGGTGTCTGAGTGGCGGCTGCCATTGCTGCAATTTGGCGTCGCATGTCTACCAAATCGAGATTGGGTGCCAGCGTGCCGTCGAAGTCAAAGAGAATGGCTTGGAACTGGGCGGGTCTGTTATTGGCCAAAGTGGGCGGCTCGCTTATGGTTTGTTGTTAGAATGATCGGACTGTTCTGAGTGGTCAGATTTGTCTGGGTCGTCTTTTGAATCGTCTATTGAATCGTCCTGGTTCCGCCGATTGGCCCAGCGTTCTTCATGGGTGTCTGCTATGCGCTGACGAAACCGCTGTAGTCCTATACGCCCTGCGATGAGTGCGCTCACGCCCACCACTAATGGATAGGCTTGAGATTCCACCCAAGAGGCTGAGTTCAGGTCTAGGTGAATTGCCGCCAAGGTGCCACAAGATGCGGCCACGGCCATGACCGAGAACGTCATTAAGTAAATGCCAATGGCCAAAATCATAGGCAGCCACAGTTTGTGTAACGCCGAAGATTGGCTGAGGTCTAAGGTGAATACGGCGATAAGTGCCAGTACTGCGCCGGCTACGCGAAATTGAGTTTGCTGCATTAAACTAACTGCTTCTCTTAATAAAAGTTAAAAGTTAAAAGTTAAAGGTTAAAGGTTAAAAGGTAAGGGTAAAGATTAAGAGCTAAAGGCAATAGTTAGGAAACCAGACCCAGTTGGCCGCCTTCCATTTTAATATTTTGGCCGTGAATGGCATCGGCTTGGGGCCCACATAAAAAGGCTACTAGCCCGGCTACCTCTTCGCGTCGAGAAATGCGTCTTATGGGGATGTCTTTTGCTACATGGGCTTCGATCTCGTCCCAGTTACTGCCCCAACCCTGCTCTAGGCCACGTTGCATATAGCCTGCTTGTACTTCGGGTGTGAGAATCATGCCTGGAGAAACCAGGTTTACGCGCACGCCTGTGCCAGCGACTTCTTTGGCGAGGCTCACGGTCATGGTGGCCAGTGCGCCTTTGGCTGAGTAGTAGCCGGGGTTGCGTGAATTGGGGCTGGTTGAACCCACTGTGCCAAGATTAATAATGCGTCCCCAGCCATTGGCAATAAGGCTAGGCAACATGCCTTCGATCAGGCGCTGGGCTGACAGTACATTCTTTTGGTAGGCAACAATCCACGGATCTTCCTCAGCGTCTTTGCCGTCACCCTTAGGTTGCCAGCGGCTAGGGTCTGCTGCGCCGTAATTATTGATCAAGATGTTTACCGGATAATCTGCGCAAGCTTGCAGCAACGCCTGGCAACCGCTTTGGCTAACAATGTCGCCACTGACCGCAATGCCACCGCCCAGCTCTTCTACTGACGCCTGGGCTTGACTCATGGTCATGCCGTGAACCAGCACCTGCGCGCCTTCATTCAGCAGGGTTTGAGCGATAATTTGCCCGGTGCCTCTGTGACTGCCGGTGACTAATGCGGTCTTGTTTTCTAGATCTAAATTCATGAAGTACCTTACCAATTTGCGCCAGCGTAACCCTACCAGATGCGGTGGCGTGTTGGGGGCGCTGATGAGCTTACGGCTAATTTTGCGGGTCTTTGCCAGAGATTGTCCACCAGTGTTCTGCACTCCTGTGGCACACTGACGCCGTGGAAATTCAATCAATCATCATTTTTCTCTGCGTCATTTTATTTGGCAGTTATGTCCAATCCGTGGCCGGTTTTGCCATGGGCATGACTATTGTGGCGGTGGTCGGTGGCCTGCGTTTGCTGGATATTCCAACGCTGGCGGCGGTCGTCAGTTTGATGACCATTGTAAATACTACGTTTTCTTTGCGCGGCCAGCTGCAACACGTGCACCGGCGTTTACTGTTTTGGATTGGCTTGGGGCAATTGCCGGGCATTTTCATTGGCCTTTGGTTATTGGGTTACTTGGATGCTGAGGACAGTCGCACCTTGGAGCTGTGTCTGGGTATTTTCATTACCGTAGGCGGGCTGGCCATGACCATTCGCCCGCGTGCTATGAAGGAGGTGTCCGGCGGATTTTTTGCCTGGGTCAGTGGTTTGCTGGGCGGTCTTTTGGGCGGCATGTTCTCGGCCAGTGGGCCGGTACTGGGGTGGTTTGGTTACAGCCAGCCGTTAGCCGTGAATGTTATTCGAGCCACCTTGCTGAGCAGCTTCTTTATGACCACGTCCACGCGTACTTTGGTGGTGGGCGTGCAGGGCGGCCTAACAGAGACCGTTGTAACTTATGCTGCGCTGGGCGTGCCGGCGGTGCTGCTGGGTGCTTGGCTGGGAAAGGCGTTTCCGCCTTTGGTCAGCGAAGATGTGTTGAAGCGTGGTGCGTTTTTCATTTTATTGCTCATGGGTGTTTGGATTTGCTTTAGTGCCCTGCAGCCGCTCCCCGCCTGATAATTTTTTGGTTGAGCGCCAGTAGTTGAGCGTCTTGCGAGCTAGAACATTGGCCCTTGCTTAAGGTCCCTTGAATGCAGATGATAGGTGCCTTTCATGAAGCTGTTGGAGGCCGTTGCTGGCGCCCGGATGTCTGAATACGATTCCATAAGACCTTTTCTTGATCACGAAGTGCCGAGTGTTATTCAGCGCTTAGTGAACTCCCCTGAGTTAGCCGTGGCTGCCAGTAAGCTTGCTATGCCCAGATTATTGGCCAACAACATGGCTGGCCAGACGTTAACGCGGCTACTGCTGCTGTATAAAACCCGTGGCCTGAAGACTATTCGAGATTGCCAAAAGCTGGTGACCCACTATTTTTATCAGGTTGTTGCGCGGTCCATTGATAACCTTTCTGTTAGCGGCCTAGAGCACCTAGATCCAAACAAGCCCTATTTATTTATCTCTAACCATCGCGATATTTTGATGGATTCCAGCCTGATTAATTATCTTATTCAGCAAGCGGGTCATGACACTTGTCGCATGGCGGTTGGGGATAATTTGCTTTCCAATAGTTTAGCCGCAGACTTAATGCGTTTGAATAAGAGCTTTATTGTTGAGCGCGATGTAGAGGGTAGGCGCGCTTATTACCGCGCGCTGACCAGAACCAGCGGCTATATCCGTCACTCACTCAGCGAGGGAGTTTCGGTTTGGATTGCTCAGCGCGAAGGTCGCGCTAAAGATGGCTTTGATAGAACCGACCCTGCGCTGCTAAAAATGCTTTTGCTTGCCTATCGTAATGAAGAGTCGCCAATATCTGCATTGTTGGCGCAGGCGCAAATTGTGCCGGTGTCGGTTTCTTATGAGGTGGACCCCTGCGGGACTAAAAAGGCGGAAGAGTTGGTTGCTATTGCGCGTGACGGCGCATACCAAAAGGCTGAGCACGAAGATTTGCAAAGCATGATTCTTGGCTTAATGGGTTACAAAGGCAGGGTGCATCTGAGTTTTGCTCGCCCCATAGATAATGTGGGTGATGTTGAGCAATTGACTGAGCGTTTAGATAAAGACATTGTGTCTAATTACCGCACTTTCCCAACTCATAGATATGCTGCAAAAACGCTGGCCGGTAGCCAAGACAGAGAAGATGTCAGCACAGACAAAGCGCTGGTTGCACTAAAGGCTGATTTGGCCGCCTGCGGCGATGACGAAAAAATCAACTTGCTCCAACAATATGCCAATGTTTGGGAGAATCGCAAGGCCTTGGGTATAGATTAAAAGCCGGTTTTGGTTTGGTTAATTTGCCGTTTGAGTAAGCGATTTATTCAATATCATTCACTTGTCAGACGAAGGAAAAACTACAGATACATGAGTGGTGGCTCGTCCAACATTGACATTTGTTCGCGTAGCGCTAGTACGTGGTAGGACCAATAATTCACGGAATCAAAGGTGGGAAATGCCACTGGAAATGCTGGGTCTTCCCAACGACGGGCAATCCATGCCGCGTGATACATAATGCGCAGGGTGCGCAAAGGTTCAATGAGTTTTAACGTGCGCACGTCAAAATCATAAAAGTCGTTGTAGGCATCTAAGATAGTCGCCAGTTGTCCGGTTTGTTCAGCGCGGTCGCCGTTTAATAGCATCCATAAGTCTTGAATGGGTGGCCCCATAAGACAGTCGTCAAAATCTACAAAATGCGGTGTTTCGCCGCGCCACAAAATATTGCCCATATGGCAGTCGCCATGAATTCTTATTGAGGGCAAATTTTCCATCTCGCTCATCATCGGCTCAATGTGTTTGAGTAGATGTTCGGTCACCGATGCGTATGCCTCTTCCATTTCCAATGGCAAAAAATTGTTTTCCAGCAAAAAATTTCTGCTGTTGGTGCCCAAGTGTTCATGAGTAAGGGTGATGCGGTGCTCAAACTTTTGCTGGGCGCCCACAGCGTGTAGTCGGGCGATGGTTCTGGACAAAACTTCTAAGTCGTCCTGATTTTCTAAGTTGGGCGCGTGGCCACCTTGGCGGCGGAAAATAGCGAATCGAAAATCTGCGTGGTTGAATACGGTGGTGCCGTCAATTTGCATAGGCGGTACAACAGATATTTCTTCATCGAATAGCCCTTGGGTGTACGCGTGTTCCTCAGCAATGGCTTCATCAGTCCAGCGATTGGGCCGATAAAATTTGGCAATAACAAATTCGCCGCTTTCTAAGCCCACCTGATACACGCGGTTTTCGTAGCTGTTTAGTGCAAGCAGGCTGCCGGTGGGTTCAATGCCGACACTTTCAATGGCGTCCAAAATCGTATCTGGGCTGAGGGCATCGTAGGGGGCCGTGTTGTTTGGATTTGCTTGCATGAGCGCACTGTAACAGCCAGCCTGATTATTCCGAACCATTAACTGGTTTTGTCGCCGGACTAATGCGGTAATCATCTGTTCAGGCAGCACGCAAACCTGTCCTTGAAGCAGTGCTTATAGTAGTTCTTATAGCAGCACTTAACGCCGCGCTGTCTCAGCGGCAACTAGATGGCACGAGTGGCGCACCACAAATCTACCTGCTGGACTCCGGCCCTACGCAGCAGCTGCACAATGTGACGAGCCGTTGTGCCGGTGGTGAGTACGTCATCTACCACTGCGACATGCTGGTAGTTTATTGCCCTGGCTGGTTGGCGAAGTGTGTAGGTGTTTTTTGTCAGTTTTAGCCGCTGTGCTCTGATTTTTTGCCGTTGTGGAGGACCGTATTTTCTTCTTAGTAGGTTGGCTTTGACAGGGATATTGGTTTCACGGCTCAGCATTGTGGCCAATATCTGCGCATGATCGAAGCCTCTTAATAGCCGATGTTGCCACGCGATGGGTGTTGGAATTAGGCATTGGGGCAGCGGTTTGCGCAAACTATAGGTGGCGTTAATCATTTGCAGCATTGTTTGCGCGAGCGCTTGGCCTTCCCTGATGTTTTTTTGAAATTTGAATCTGTGCAATAAGTAGGCGGCCTCTTTGTTGTGCAGCAGGGGTACCACGGCTTGGTCCACCAGAGGGGCAGTTATACACGGGCCGCAGTGGCGGGCGTCTGTTTGTTGCAGAGGTATGCCACAGGAGATGCATGGATTGAGGTTGTAGGGCAAAGCCAGCCGACAATAGGGGCATAGGTGATCTGGTGGCGCGGGCGTCAGTATTTGCTCACAAAGCGCGCATGTGTCTGGCAGCAATGTGTTGTAAATAGCGTGGACAATGGTTGCGGTGAGTTTTTTCGCTGTGGAGTTTCGCTGCATTTTGTATCTCGTCTTTTGCCTAAAGCCTTTTTGCCTCAAGAGGAAGGCGTGAGGATCTTGTGAGGATTTTTTTCGCTTGGGTCGAAGTGTCTGTTGAAGTGGTTTTGCGACCGCACTGTTCGCTTCAGCTCTTACGCAAGTTATAGCGTTGAGTTGCAGGGATTGCTGTGCGCAATTGTCCCAATACTTGACTTACAGTCGCCTCTGGCGGGCAGGTGTAGAGATTTCAGTTGGTTGATAGCGGTTGAAAACCATCGATTGTAGCGGACTGCAGCGCACGGTTTGGTAGGGGATTACTGAGGTGTTATGTGGGCGTGAATGGCTTATTGGGTGAGCGTTGCTTACCCAAACCGTCGAAGCCAAAACCTTTCAGGTTAAATCAATCCGTCCCAATGGCCGGGTTGGAAGAGGGTAATAGAGCCCGCAGTGGGGTCTCGGTAGTCATAGGCGATACCGGTATTGAGGGATACTCGGAACCGTGCGCGGTCCACTACGTCGTCCAATCCAGACAACCACTCGAATAAATTTATGACTGGTATTTCGTTAATAATTACGGGCCCTGGATCGGGTAGCGTACATTCCACAAGCCGAGCATCGATAAAGCGAAAAATAGTATTTTGGTAAAGTAGTTCTAGTTCGCCACTGTACACCTTGCGGGTTTTTTCTGGCTCACCGAGTATCTCCAGGACTTCATTTACGGTCATGGTAAAGGTTAAATTTTCGATACCTTGGTGTGGGTATATTTTCGGTTGGTGAAACAGGCTGATGTCTAATACTTATCTGAATTTATTATGAAAAAAGGTTAGTACGCAATGAGTCACATGACTAGACTCTACGGCTTAAATTAGAAGGACTGTACGTTGGATTATCAAGCACAAGACAAAGACGCAGCGTTTCTGCTCTTTGATGTATTTCACGCAGATGAAAGCTGGGCTCAGATTGAAGAATTTAGCGCGTTAACGCCAGATTTGGCGCGCGCAATTTTAGCTGAAAGCGGTCGTGTTGCTTCCCAAGTTTTAGCGCCCTTGAATGAGATAGGCGACACTCACGGTTGTGAGTGGAATGACGGTGAGGTGACTACACCGCCCGGGTTCAAAGAAGGCTTCAGTGAGCTTACCCAAGGCGGCTGGTTGGGCCTTTCGGGTAATCCAGCTTTTGGCGGCCAAGGTATGCCTAAGAGTTTGGGCTGCTTGGTTGAAGAGATGTTTTGGGCGGCCAACAGCAGCTTGTATTTATACGGCACGCTGACAGTGGGCGCTTGCCTGTGCTTGGATGCTCACGGCAGCGCTGAGCAAAAGCAGACCTATTTAGAAAAGCTTTACTCCGGTGAGTGGACTGGCGCTATGGCCTTGACCGAAGCGCATTCGGGTACTGACCTTGGCATTATGCGTACCAAGGCCGAGCCGCAAGCGGACGGCTCATACAGCATCACCGGTACAAAGATTTTCATTACCGGTGGTGAACACGATATGGCCGACAATATTGTGCACCTGACCTTAGCGCGAATTCCCGATGGCCCTGCGGGCAGCAAGGGCATTTCGCTGTTTATTGTGCCGAAATATCTACCTAATGCTGATGGCAGTTTGGGTGAGCGTAATTCCATGGGCAGTGGCTCTCTTGAACACAAAATGGGCATTCGCGGCAGCGCGACCTCTGTCATTAATTACGATGGCGCGAAAGGGTTCTTGCTGGGCGAAGAGCATCAAGGTTTGGCCGGCATGTTCACCATGATGAACTACGAGCGCTTGAGCGTTGGCTTACAAGGTTTAGGTTCTGCTGACCTTGCCTATCAACTGTCTGCGCGTTACGCCCGTGATCGCATTCAAGGTAGGTCAGTGGCCGGGCCGCAAAATCCGGACGCCGCTGCCGACTCCATTCTTGTTCACCCTGACGTGCGACGCATGCTGCTCACGCAGCGCGCTTATGCAGAGGGGTGCAGAGCATTCGCCCTGTATGTGGGTATGCAGTTGGATGAAGCTAAGTACAACAATAACGAGCGTGCCGGGCGCATCAGTGAATTGCTGACTCCGGTTGTGAAGGCCTTTTTGACGGACAAGGGTTTGGACGGTGCAGTGATGGGCCAGCAAGTGCTCGGCGGTCATGGCTTCATTAAAGAATGGGGCATGGAGCAAATTGTGCGTGATGCACGCATTGGTCAAATTTACGAAGGTGCCAACGGCATTCAGGCGTTAGATTTGGTTGGCCGAAAAATTATGCGCGATGGCGGCGGTTTAATGCTGGAGTTGATTGCAGAGATGCAGGCAGCAGACGTTGATGAAGCTTACAAAGCTGAGTTGATAGAAGCTTGTGATCGATTGGCTAGATCTACGCAATCTATTGTCGCTCGCGGTAAAAACGACCCGCATCTGCCCGGCGCTGTTTCTGTGGACTATTTGGATATGGTCGGTATGACGATGTGCGCTTGGGTTTGGGCGTTAATGGCTAGCCGCGCACCGGATGATGATTTTGGTGTGGCGAAGAAAGCCACTGCGCGTTATTTTTATGATCGTCTGCTGCCTAAGACGTTGGGCTTGGAGCGCAGTATTGAAGCGGAAGCTGATGCGGTAATGGAAATGCCTCAGGGATTGTTCAGTCCCGCCTAATTAGCTGAGATTGAACGAAAAAGGCCGCAACGTGTTGCGGCCCTTTTTTGCCTGTTGTCCTGTAGGTTTAGTCAGAGCAAAGACGGTGGGTGTTTTAGCTTCTTTTACCTAATTTCTGGGGAATACCCAAGGGTGAGATGCCGACAAGCCGCCGTCTACGGGTACAGCCTGACCATTCACATAAGACGCTCTGTCGCTGAGTAGGAAGCAGGCCATTTCGCCTATCTCGCTGGGTTCGCCAAATCGCTTAGTTGGATTGATCTGACCGATCTTTTCTTCTTTACCTTTCTCTCGGGCTAAATCAAATGTCGGTTTAGTCATGCCGGTTTCAATAAGACCGGGGCAAATGGCATTAATACGCACACCGGTACCATAGGTTTGATAAGCGGTTGTTTGCACAATGCTCACTACGCCGGCTTTGCTGGCTGAATAATCTACCCCGCCAGCGTTGGCTCTTAGTGCGGCTACCGATGCAGTACATACAATTGCGCCGCTACCCTGCTTAACAAAGTGGGGTACTGTGTGTTTAACCGCCAAAAATACGCCGATGGTATTCACGCCCAAGGTTCGCTGCCAATCCTCTACGGTGAGTTCGGTGACGCTTTTGCCGCCGCCGGAGACGCCAGCGTTGGCATAAATGCCGTCAATGCCGCCGTATTCGCTGACGCATTTTTCGACAAAATTGATTACCGACGTTTCATCGCTGACATCGGCTTGTACCGCGATGGCTGTGCCGCCTGCTTGAGTGATCTCAGCGACCGTCTCTTCAACGCCATCGGTAAGGTCTACACAAACTACCTGAGCGCCATAACCGGCAGCCAATTTGCTGGTGGCGCGACCAATACCGCTACCGGCGCCTGTAATGATAATTCTCTTGTTTTTTAACACTTATATTCTCCCTGCTGAAATTAGCGGCCAACTAGTCTAAGTAGGCTAGCTCGGTGCATCGTGACCCATGTCGCGCATACACAGAATTCTTTCCTCTTCCGCGTAACCCAACAGTATCGGATGCTCACCCTCTTTATGAGTCAGTGAGCTGGCGGCATCTACCATGGCCATGAAATCTTCGTCTGCAGCATTGGTCTCATCTGCTTGTTTGAAGATTAAGGTGGTGGCGTTACTCAGATGCCCGCGCAGACTCGTATTTGCACTCTTATCTATATCGTTGACTACGCCGCCGCCGGGGTCGGCGTTTTCGAGGTGCGTGACTTCCACACCTCGCGGCAGCCAACCCTGGGCGTAGGCAAATTCTCTAATGGCCTCTGGTTGCTCAATAGTGAGTTTCACCTAGCGGATCGCAACGGGGTTGATTACCGCTTGTACCGCGCCGACAAATCTAGGCGTGCCTAAAACAAAGAGGAACTCGTTGGCGTCGTCTTCAGCCAAAGCACGGGTGTCCATATTTTCTAATATGTAAATTCCGTTCTTGGCCAGTAGTTCTGGGTGCACTGGGAATAGCATAGTGGCGTCCTCAGACGGTAGAACTTCCAAGGCCCAAGTGTCCGCGCCAACGGCTACAACGCCTAAGCTGGCTAAGTAACGTGCGCCTTCTAAGCCTAGTCCTGGCGCACTTGCCATAAAGGCCTCTGGATCACTGTCCATGACATTGAGCCAACCAGTGTGGAACAACACAACGTCGCCAGCTTCAATTGTGATGCCGGCAGCTTTTGCTGCGGCGTCAATCTCAGCCTTATTAAAGGCTGTGCCCGCTGGCAAAATATCGGTTTTCATAAGCTTGGCGATGTCTAACAGCACGCCTCTGGTCGCTACTGGCGGCAGACGGTCTATAGATAATTTGGTCAGACCTGAGGGTGTGACAAAGTCGCTGGCCATATGACCGTTGTAGTACTGGTGATTAACACCCATGTGACCTAAGCCATCAATTTGGCTGCCGATACCCATCCAGATGTTCATAAGGTCGTCGTTGCCTGTGGCTTTGTTGCTGCCTAACGGCGTCCCCATGCCATCGTCTAATTGCAGAATAGTCATTGAATAACTGCGTGGCGGGTAGGCAGGTGACGTTGGGCCTGTTTCAACACCTAACGCATAAGTTTTACCGGTCTTAACAAGCTGGGCAGCGAGTTTGGTTTTTTTCTCAGAAAGCTCGTTCATGGCGCCCAAGGTGTCATCAGCGCCATATTTTGAGGGGTACCAATTATCTTCTGCAAACGCAGGTGTGGTTAGGCTAGATAGTGCGAGGGTTAGGGCCAGTGCGGTAGCCACTTTTTTACTTGTATCAATCATTGAAAGTTCTCTCCCGATTTTATTCTTTTACGTAGTTGGTCGTAGTTGGTCGTAGTTAGTTGTAGTTAGTTTTAGCTAGTTGCGGTCAGTAAGTTGTTCCCAATTAGTTGTTGGAATTTGCTCTTTTCAGTGAGTTTTTGCAAACACACGCAAGTACACATTATTACCGGGTCTCATCTACGGGCGCTAGCGCCTCTAAAAGTAATTGGTAGATGCCACCAAAAGAGCCATTGCTCATGATCACTACATGGCGTTTGCGCTGACCCTTTTTAGGTGTGCCTTTGACAATATCCTTAACCAAATTTGGCACATTGTCTGCCATCTTTGCGGGTACAACACAGTGGTTAATGATTTCGCCTAGGTCCCATTTTATGTTTTCGCCCCTGAACCAAATTACCTGATCTGCGGCGGCGCAGCAGGTGCAAAGGTCGTTACTCAACGTGCCTAACGACATGGTGTGCGTGCGGGGTTCAATGACCGCCAAAATTTCTTCGTTACCCACTTGCTTGCGTAAGCCTTGTAGCGTTGTCCGTATGGCGGTGGGGTGGTGGGCGAAGTCATCATAAATAACGGTGTGCTCATTCTCGAAAATCACCTCTAAGCGGCGCTTTACACCCTTAAACTCGCCAAGGGCTTGGATGCAAATGTCCGTTTGAATGCCCACATGGCGGGCGGCGGCGATGGCATTGAGCGCGTTATTTATATTGTGCTCACCGATTAATGACCAAGTAACCCGACCCTGTGCCGCCTCGTTGAGGTGTACGTCAAAAGCGCTGCCGTCGGCTTCGGCATTGGCTACGGTCCAAGTGTCGCTGTTATCTAGCTCAAATTCTTTTTTGCTGGTTTTTTGGCCCACGCGCGAGACAGGGGTCCAACAACCTCTATTAAGCACTTCGTTAATATGTTCGCTGGCACCTGGGGCAATGACTAAGCCATCGCTCGGTATCGTGCGCATAACTAAATGGAATTGGTCTTGGATTGCACCTATATCCGGGAAAATGTCTGCGTGATCAAATTCCAGATTATTCAATATCAAGGTGCGTGGTTTGTAGTGCACAAACTTAGATCGCCGATCAAAGTAGCTGGTATCGTACTCGTCCGCTTCAACGACAAAGAACGGGGTTTCGCCCAAGCGCGCTGATTGCTCAAAGTTACCCGGCGCGCCGCCGATCAAGAAGCCTGGCTTTAACCCTGCATATTCAATTATCCACGCCAGTAAGCTGGCGGTAGTGGTCTTGCCATGTGTGCCTGCAACCGCAAGCACCCAGCGGTTTTTCAGCACCGTATTGCCCAGCCATTCAGCGCCGGATGTGTAGGGGAGCCCTTTGTTTAAGACGTACTCTATGGCCTCATTACCCCGGGGTAAGTTTGCGTTACCCACAATGATTTGGTCTGGAATGGGATCTAACTGATCTGGGGAAAACCCCTCATGGACCTCTATTTCTGCTGCGGCCAGCTGGTCGGACATGGGCGGATAAATGGCGTTGTCGCTGCCACTGACGATGTAACCCATTTCCTTTGCGAGCAGGGCTAAGCTGCCCATGAGTGTGCCGCCGATGCCTAAAAAGTAGAGACGTTGTTGCATTAGTTTTGGGTTCCGTGCCTGTTTGTAGCGCTGTGAATCAATGAGTGCCTAAAGTGTCGTTTAGCTAAGGCCAGTATAATTAAGCCTAACCGAAGTGTAGTAGAACTACTTTATCAGCTGTTGCCTAGCGCAACTTGACTTAGAGCGAATGTTAGAAGGAGTAAGACCAACGCAAGACTGCTTCCCAGAATCATATGTATTTCTAATGCTCGGCTAAAAATGAAGCCAAACACAGCGGTGCTCCAAACGAGAATTATGATGGCTATATTATTGAGTAAATCGAGTCCGGCGAGCTTTGCCAGGCTAATGGCAATGGCGACAAATATATTGAGCAATAGGTCGCAGCCAAAATAGGCGGTCAGGGTTTGGCTTAGCCGTGCAGATTTACCCACCATGGCCAGAAGTCCGGCCAAGATTACAGATAACGCTGCCAGATTGATGACAATGGTGGCCGCTACGTTGAAAAAACTTTTGTCGCCCAATGCCAAGGAGATGCCTAGGCTGACTAGGATGTTGGCCAGGGCTACTGCGGCGAGCAAGTTGCTGTTCGCGGGTACCGTTTCTGGTCCGTCTTGGAGGCTGGTAATGCGCCAAAAGATAGAAAAAATTGCCTGCATATTATTTTTCTTAGTTTTAGTGCGGGAAATTGTCGCACAAATTTGCTGGTTCGCGGACAATTGGCGCTCGTAGATTATTTTCTGGATGCTACATGCCCAAGCCCAATGCGTTTTATGCTCAATCTGGCGGCGTCACCGCTGTAATTAATGCGTCCGCCTGCGGTGTGTTGGAAACCGCAAGCGCTCACAAAGGTGAAATTGGTAAAGTTTACGCTGGTCGCAACGGCATTATTGGTGCGTTGCAGGAAGAATTGATTGATACCTCTAAAGAATCGAAGAAGGATATTGCCGGACTGCGCAGCACACCTGGCGGTGCTTTTGGGTCGTGCAGATTCAAGCTTAAATCTCCAGAAGAGGACGCGCGGGAATATAACCGCCTAATTGACGTCTTCAGTGCACATAATATTCGCTACTTTTTTTATAACGGGGGGGGCGATTCTCAAGATACCGCCAATAAAGTGGCTCAGGTCAGTCGCCAAAGAAAGTACCCGCTGCAATGCATTGGTATCCCTAAGACCGTAGACAACGATTTACCTTTTACCGATTGTTGCCCTGGCTTTGGCTCAGTGGCGAAGTACGTTGCCACCTCAACTCGCGAAGCGGCACTAGATGTAGCCTCCATGTGCGAGTCTTCAACCAAGGTGTTTGTCTTGGAAGTGATGGGACGTCACGCAGGATGGATTGCCGCGGCCAGCGCGCTGGCGCAAACCAATGAGGGCGATGCACCGCATATTATTCTTTTGCCGGAAGTACCCTTTCAAAAGCAGGCTTTTTTACGCAAAGTTAAGGAGACTGTGAAGGCCAAGGGCTATTGCGTGATTGTGGTTTCGGAGGGTGCGCGTTATGCAAACGGTACTTTTCTTGGCGAATCTGGCGGGGGTAAAGATGCTTTCGGCCACACTCAGTTGGGTGGCGTTGCCCCTACTGTCGCGGCAATGATTAAAGACAAGTTGGGCTACAAATTCCATTGGGCGGTATCTGATTATTTGCAGCGTGCGGCTCGTCATATTGCGTCGGCCACCGATGTTGAGCAAGCCTACGGGCTAGGTAAGGCAGCAGTTGAGTTTGCCCTAGCGGGTAAAAGCGCAGTGATGCCCACTATTGTTCGCACCAGCGATAGCCCCTACAAGTGGAAGATTGGCGAGGCCAAGCTGGCCAAAGTAGCGAATGTTGAAAAATTCATGCCCAAGAGCTACATCAGCAAGGACGGCTTTGGTATTACCCCGCGTGCACGCAAATATTTGGCGCCGCTTATAGCTGGGGAAGACCACCCCACCTATAAGGAGGGTTTGCCAGTGTATGTGACTTTGAAAAACCAGTTAGTGGCGAAGAAACTGCCTGAAAAGTGGTAGTGGCTTTTTAGCTGCGCTGATTGCATCTGCAGCGCTGGGCTGCAGACTAAGAGTGCGAGGCTAAATGCTGGTATTTTGCTGAGTTGGCTGCCGTCTGGAGGATCGGCACCAATATCGCGAGTCAGCGCATACTACTTTTTGACATCTTCCGCGTAGGCAACCATGGCTTGGCTGATTAGGTCTCGTGCTTCCGCTGCGTCGCCCCAGCGATCTAACTCTACCCATTTCTCGCTTTCTAAATCTTTGTAGTGGGCAAAAAAGTGCTCTATCTGATCTAGAGTGATCTTTGGTAGGTCTGTGACGTTGTGTACATCTTTATAACGTAGGGTCAGCTTGTTAGAAGGCACAGCGATCACCTTCTCGTCTTGGCCTGCCTCATCTTTCATGATCAACACGCCAATTGGTCGGCAGTTGATAACAGCGCCGGGCGTGATGGCCCGGGTGCTGGCAACCAATACGTCTATGGCATCGCCGTCGTCAGACAGTGTATTGGGCACAAAACCGTAGTTGCCGGGATAACGCATGGAGGTGTAGAGAAAGCGATCTACAAATAGCGCGCCAGAGGTTTTATCCATTTCATATTTAATGGGCTCTCCGCCAACAGGCACTTCGATTACAACGTTGATGTCGTTTGGTGCGTCGTGACCGATGGGGATAGATTCAATGTTCATGCGGCGTCCTGTTACTGCTCAAAATCCAGAGGCGGCATTGTACCTATCCGCGGAAATAGAAAAAGCATTGCAGCGAAAAAAATGGCTGAATTAGCAGATTTTTTTCTTGCGAGATTTTGCGCTGTGTAAACGGCAACTTTCAGTTGGCTGTTTTTTCAATTTAGAAAGACCATTGGTCGTCTGTATGCCAGCGGATAGCCATTTCTGCATGGCTAATTTGGGGCCATAAGCGACACTGCGTTTGTCGTTGAAGTAGTAGACACAGAATTATGATTATAGGCAGTTGCGCGTGTGGAAAGGTGGCTTACGAGGCCGACCAGCTAGATGGCCCTGTGGTCCATTGTCACTGCGATACTTGTCGCAAGGTCCATGCCAGCGCGTTTTCTTCAACCGCACGGGTGCGTAGAGACCATTATCGCTGGTTGCAGGGCCACGCATTGATCCGCAATTTTGAGTCCTCTCGCGGCAAGCGCCGTCATTTTTGTCGTTCCTGTGGCACTCACCTAATAGCTGAGTGGTCACATTTAGATTTCGTCATCCTGCGTATGGGTGCGGTAGATACTGATCCGAAAAGCTTGCCTTCGATGCACATTTGGTATGCCCGATCGCCCGCTTGGTTGCGCTATGGTGAAGAGTTACCTCATTATAGCCAAGGTCCTAAAAGTTCACTGATGACGCCTCTTAGAGTGGAGAGCGGGCCTGATAATAACGGCTAAGGGTTAACTAGGGTTTAGTTGGGGATTAGCCAGGGTGAAAGAGTGATGGTCAACGAAGAACAATTTTCATCTAAGGCAGTGGCTGCTCGTGCTCAGGTGCTGCGTGATGGCGGTGCAGATGTAAACCAAGTGGCGGACCTGTTGGCTAGGGCTGACAGCCAAGCGGCCAATTATGGTATTGGCATTATTTTGGACGGCCATGGTAGGCCTATGCCCACCTCGCCGGAGCTTATGGCGCAAACAATGCGTGCTGGCGAAGAGGGCGCTGCCGCCACCTACTTAAGTTCAAAACCCCTTTACGCAGAACTGCTACAACAAGTTTTGAGTTGGCAACGCATCCCCAAACAATACTGGGATAACTTTTTGCTGGTGACCCCATCTGATGCAGGCACCGGCGCGGTTAACACTGCGGTGCAAATGTTTCTAATGATGAATTCTAAAATCACCGCATTGGCGGTTGAGGAATTGTCTTGGCCGGTTTATCAGTCTATTGCAGCAAGCAATAGAATTGGCTTTGATTCTTACGCCTTGCAGGACGAAGCAGTGGTGGCTTCGAATTTGCTCACCGTGATGCAGGCCGCGCCTCACAACTCTACCGGGTATGTTTGCCCGCCGGAGATTATTCGCGCTAGGGCTGAACGCTGTGCTGAATCAGGGCTGCCTATTATTTTGGATCGCGCTTACCCGGGTTTTGAAAATGCTGGAATGCTGGCTAGTCAGGGTTATGACGTGGTTATGCAGCGCAGCTGTGCCCATTACCTTTTGCCTTTTTTGCAGGCCAACTGTTCTTTTGCGCTCGCGTTAAGTCCAACAAAAGCTTTTAGGTCTTTCACTTTGCGCCCTTGCGGTTTAACGCTGGTATACGAGCCAGATGAGCCAAAACGTAAGCTGTTGGCTGGGGCAATGAACACCATTAATCGCGGGCGCGGGTCAGCCTTTGAGCATCCTGCTAGTCGGGCTTTTATACGCAGCCTAGTAGAAAATCGCTCAGTGCTAGAGCTTGAGCATGGACAGACTTTGCAGCGCTTGGCTGACGCTCAAGCGTTGTGGCAAAAGTTGTTGCAAGGCCACCCTTTAGCCGCAGCGTTTTCGCCCCAATACGCTGGCATGTTTCGTAATCTATTGGGGTCAGAGGGGTGTGAGGAGGCGTTTTATCAAGCGCACATTTACCCCGTGCTTGCGGGTAATCGGTGCCGTATAAATGTCACGGGTATTCCGCTAGATGAAGACAAGGCGCAAGCTCATATAGATGTTTTTGCTCGGTTGCTGAGTCTTTAAACAGGTATTTGCTGTAAATGTTTATTGGCAAAACTGATTCACGAAGACCGCTCACAATTTCTCTTAGCGTTTCATCTGCTCTTTTGGGTCTTGTAGTTTTTGTTCTTCTCAGTGCAGCGCCAGCCACAATTTATGCAGCAGAGTTAGCGCCTTTTAGCACTGACGGATGCAGTTTGTTTCCCGAGGGCAGTGGTGAAAACTCTGACCTTTGGTTGTCGTGTTGTCAGGCGCACGATTTGTCTTATTGGCGTGGCGGAACAAGAGCTGAGCGAAAGGCAGCGGATGACGCTCTGGAACAATGTGTCGCGGCTAAGGGCTACCACATAGTAGCGGCCTTAATGGCGATGGGTGTTTTTGTGGGTGGCACGCCATTTTTGCCGACGCCGTTTCGTTGGGGCTACGGTTGGCCATATCCTAGAGGCTATGGGGTGCTTTCAACTGATGAAGAGGCGCAGGTTGCCCGGACCTTGGGCCAGAAAGCGAAATAGAAAGACAAGCCAGAAATCTAACCTCACGACAAAAGCCAGAAGGGCAAATAAGCCACCGCCTGCGCAACTCTGGTCCCATTCCTTAGAGTATTCTCACAATCTGGATGCGAATAATGGCCGGTTGTTTCGATATTTTGCTGGAAATAGCGAACTTTTTGGATCTCGTATCCGCTAAATCAACGTCAGTACTTAATTGCAATTTGTACACATATGGTGGACATTAGCATCTAGCTGCCGCAGTCATGATTAGACAGCTGTGTTGGAGGCAGGTCGTTGGACAATAGCAAACAAGACAGATTCAGCCAGCAGTGTGAGTTGGCAAGAGCCGAGTTGGAGAAAGCAGGTGTTTCTGCTCAAACAATATTCCCATTAGCGCATCACCTATTGGGGCTATTTGGTCTTCGGTTTAAACCACCTTTTTATGCAAGTTTTATCAGCAACTTTGTTGTCTTCACGTTTTCTAATACGCTTCTTTGCTTTTTGCTATTCAATTTAATTTTTTGGCGTAGTACCGAATATACTCTGCTGGCACATGGTCAAAGCGCACTTTTGTTAGGCAGCTTAATCGGCATAGTAATAGCGAGGTTGTATGGGCTGGGTTACAAAAGACACAATTTAAAATTTTGGGCAGAGTTAGGTGCAATGCTGGATACTGAAATCGAATAGCCGAGTAGAAAAAAGGGGCACAAGCCCCTTTTCCTTTTGCGGATCTTTTGCGCATTTATTGTTGATCTTGCGCAAGACCCTATGACTGGCGTCTAGCCGATTATTAGCTCAGCACGGGTGCAATTACCAAACTAACAATAGCCATAACATTAATCAGAATGTTCATGGCTGGGCCAGATGTGTCCTTGAAAGGATCACCCACTGTGTCACCCACAACTGTCGCGGAATGAACATCAGAGCCTTTACCGCCAAGGTTACCTTTCTCAACGTACTTCTTAGCGTTATCCCAAGCGCCACCAGCATTTGCCATGGTTAGTGCAAGTAACACACAACCCAGAAGTGCGCCGCCTAGGCAGCCACCAAGCGCTTCTGCACCAAGACCGAAGCCAACTACAATTGGCACCGCTACCGCAATAATTCCGGGCGCTAACATGCGTCGTAGCGCCGCAGTGGTCGCAATGTCTACACACTTTGCGCTGTCTGGATCTGCAGTACCTTCCATAAGGCCGGGGATTTCGCGGAACTGACGGCGAATTTCTTCGATCATTTCCATTGCTGCTTCACCCACTGAGGTCATGGTCATGCTGGCAATTAGGAAGGGCACCATACCGCCGATGAATAACCCGATGAGGACCATTGGGTCGCCAATATGTAGGATAAAGTCTCCACCACGTTGGCTGCTGATGGTTTCTACAAAAGCGGCGATAATTGCCAGAGCTGCCAGCGCTGCTGCGCCGATGGCAAAGCCTTTACCCATTGCCGCGGTAGTGTTGCCTAGTTCATCCAATGAATCTGTAATGGCTCGAGTTTCCTCACCTAGACCGCCCATTTCCGCAATACCGCCAGCGTTGTCAGCAATAGGGCCGTATGCGTCTACTGCCATGGTCATGCCCACTGTCGCCAAAAGACCAACCGCTGCAACACCAACGCCGTAGAGCCCGGCTAATTCAGTTGAGACAAAAATGATACCGCAAATGATGAGCAGGGGACCCACAACCGACTGCATACCTACGGCTAAGCCGGTGATCATCACGGTAGCTGGGCCGGTTTTGCCAGATTCGGCAATGCGTACAACCGGTGTTGATGAGGTGTAGTACTCGGTGATGAGACCAATACCCACGCCACCAGCCGCGCCGAATACAACAGACAGCCATATGTTATTGGATACACCAAGACCTTGGAGCATAAAGTAACCTGCCGCTATGAATAGGATCGGGGTGCCGATCATGCCGATACGAAGTGCTACCGCTGGGTTTGCGGCGGAGAAGGCGCGGACAATTCCGATGCCGATAATGGACGCTATGAGACCCACTGAGGCCAACGCTAACGGCAAAAACATCAGTGCTGCACGAGCGTCGCCTTCGCTAGCACCGGGCACTAGTATGTTCAAAGAACCTAGCGCTAAGGTGGCTGCAATGGCGATGGTCGCGATCATAGAGCCACAGTAGGACTCAAAGATGTCTGATCCCATGCCTGCAACGTCACCGACATTGTCACCTACGTTGTCTGCAATAACGCCTGGGTTGCGGGGGTCGTCTTCTGGAATACCTTGCTCTAGCTTACCGACCAAATCTGCGCCCACATCGGCACTCTTGGTGTAGATGCCGCCACCGACTCTTGAGAACAGTGCGACTACTGATGCGCCCATGCCAAAGCCGTGGATGTGGTGGACTGTTTCAGGATCGCCACCAAAGTGCCAATAAACGAGTCCTAGGCCCAACAGACCTAGTGAAGCAACGGCCAGGCCCATGATGGAGCCGCCAAAGAAAGCAACAGAGAGTGCCGCAGCTTGGCCCGAGTTGTGAGCGGCAGTTGTTGTTCTAACATTCGCTTGGGTGGCGGTGTACATACCGAACCAGCCTGCAAGCATAGAAGACACAGCACCGGCTAAAAAGGCGGTGGCGGTGTCAGGACCTAGTCCCGGAGTGAAGTAGATGCCCACCAACAGTACCAGAGCGAACATTGACAACATGGAGTACTCACGACGCATAAACACCATGGCACCCTCGTGTATGGCATCAGCAATCTTTTTTAATGCGTCAGTGCCAGGGTCATAGCTCCTCACAACTGCATAAATTACAAACGAGACAAGTAAACCCACTACACCTACTAACGGTGGGATTTGAGAGAGATCATTCATTTCGGTCCCCAACAGAAAATTAAATTATTGAAGAACGGCTGCGCAAAACCCCAAGTCGAAATGTTCTTAATGCATATAGAATATGAACTGCTGTAACTCTATAAATAGATTTTTTCCCCAAGGATGCCCCCGCATCCGCTCCATCGAGCCACTCAGATAATACCGATGTCTGCGCCACATGCTAGTTGAAAAAACTTTATCTAACGGTGATTTTGCTTATCAGTGCTAGGCAGGTTGGTGAGGGTTTTGTTAAAGGGCAGTTGACCGAGGCCCCTGGCAAAGGTCTTGCCAGAGACTTTGGGGTAAATGCGGACCTTAACCTTGGGTGAGTAAGGCTCTGAGATCTGTGATAGCTGCGTTTGTGCGGGAAATGTGTGAGGCCATGATCAATGAATGATTGGCGACTATACCGAAGCCATCGCCATTCAGTACCATGGGGCTCCACAAGGTTTGTTGGGTGGGCTCTAATTCCCGAATGATTTGGCGCAGTGAGACTCTAGCGGCTTTTTTGTCCAGCACGTCGCCAAAATCTGTTTCAACCGCTTTGAGTAAATGGATCAGTGCCCAAGTAAAGCCCCGGGCTTCGTAGAAAACGTCGTCAATTTCTAGCCATGGTGTTTGCACTAGCTGATCTTTTGGCGCGTTGGTGCTTTGGCTGGCGGAGCTGTCGCCTGCTAAGTCGGTGTTGAGTTGGCGCTTACCTACGCTGGCGGAAAGTCTTTGCGACAGGCTGCCTAAGCGGGTTTCTGTTGTTGCCAGCCACTGCTGTAGGTTGTCAGCTCGGGCGTAAAATTGCGCTTCGTTATTTTGGTTGTTGGCGAGTTGTTGTTGGTAGGTTTTGAAGAAGTCGATGCCTTCTGCATAAGTGTTTTCGGTGCTCGGTAAAAACCACGAGTCATTTTTGAAGAAGAACTTACCTTCCGCTTCCGCTAGATTTTTGTTTTCTGCGGACTGGCTTTGTGAGCGCGAAATATCGTTGCGGTAAACCCTGGCTGTGTCGCGCAGTAGCGTGAGCACACCAAATTCCCAGTTGTGCATATTGTCTAACCAAACGCCCGGCGGAAAGATGTCGTTGCTGAGGTAGCCACCGGATTTATTTAACATTTTGTCCGCTACGGCAATAAAAGTGGCCGTAGTAGTGGTGCCGGTTACAGCGTTTTGGGCTAAGCCTGATTGCTGTTCTAGGTCTTCGAAACCGTCGAGCCCCGCAGGTTCTCTTGACCAGATCACGCCGATAATTATCGCAGTCACTAGGTACAGGCCAATAAGGGCAGTAGTCACGCGTAATATGCTGCTTTTTGGGTTTTCGCCTTCGGTGACTTCAGCTTGTTCCAAGTCTGAATCTGTCGATTGCCAGAATTTCCATTTCATACTTAATCATCTTCCTAGTCGGATATGTGCATGGCCGCGTTTGCAACGATAATGGTTGGGGTGTGTAACCCGAATACTAGTCAATGTCCGCCGCCAGCGATATCGACTTTACTGAACTCCACGGGCAGTTCTGTGCCGTCGGTAAACTGCAAGGTAATTGCCATAGATGCTTGGATGTCTGCAACACCGAATAGCATCAAGTGGTGACCACCGCTGATGAACGTTGCACTTTGCCCACTTTCTATAAGCACCTCGGTGAGTGGGCGCATGCGCATTTGTTCTGCCACCATTTCAACGGTGTGCATTTCCACCTTGCCCGCAGCGGCAGATTTGGCGCCGATCAGTGTAACGGCAGCAGGTCTATTGTTTTTCAGTGTGAAGTAGGCGGCCGTCATATTGCGACCGGGCAATAAGCCGCGAACTTTAGCGTTGCTCACTTCAAGTAAAGGCGCTGCTGCGGTGCCAGTACCAGTGCCAGCGTCGGTGGTGGCTCCGCCGCACGCGGTGAAGGCGATGAAAATGCCAAGCGCAAGTAGAAACTTGCTAGCGGGTAACCTGCTCGCTGGATGTGCTGATTTTCTTATTCTGAGATCGTTAAACATATTTGCTCGATTCTGGTTGGTGAAGAAATAATTATTTTTGCTTTAGGCCGGCCATTAGGTGCTGCGTTTTTTATAGTTTTGTAAATCCAGCGCCCATGTTCATCATTGTTCGCAGCAATAGCGTAGCGGCAGTTTGTGTTACCGCGTTCAACTAGGCTGGTAATTTTATCCTTTGTCGCTGAAGTGAATAGTTGCTTAGCGTTGAGCTGGATGGTGTTGCGCTGAGCATTTTCCAGCAGGCTTATTTGCGCCATGGTTGGCTCCAGCGACGGGTGACTGGCGTCTACCAACTTGGCTCGAGCGAGCATCGATTTGGCTTTCGCAAATAACCGTTCATCTGCCGCCGCGAGTGCCAATGCAATGTATTGTTCTACTACTTGCTCAAGACCACGAGTAGCCTCTTTGTTGCCTGGGTTGAGGGCGAGCATTTGCTGGAAAAGGCTTACCGCGCTGCCTGCCTCTGGGTATGCGAGGTGGTTTTGCTCTATGGCTAATGCCGCTTGATCCTCAAGCGTATTGAGCTTGCGTTGTAGGGTGGGGTCGACTTGTTCTTGTTGTGCACCGGCGGCCCGCTCAGTCTTTGGGGCGATGCCTGCGCAGCCGCTGAGTACCCACAATAGCCCTGCAAGAAGTGTTGTAAGGCGATGTAGTTTGGTCACGCCAGTGTAGGTTCTGCGAATTGCTTCAATATGCATAGTTCACGGTGTAAAGGTTAGTGATAGACGCTTGGCAGTTAAGTGAGGCTTCTTCATTTGATGAAGAGGTTGAATGACGCATCTTAACCACATGCGCTGGATTTCAATAGGGGTATCCTCCGCGAGGCGCATTTTCACAACCTCTCGTAAGGCGGCGGCCCCGTTATTTGGAGAACCGTCGTAATGTTGCCTAGCTATGCTAACAATGCGCAATGACTGCCGGTATTATTCGCGATGTTCGATGTTCGGTTTAGCGTCAAGTGTAGCGTGAAGAGAATTGCCGAAAATAATGCAGAAAATTGCGTTGAAATTATTGCGAGGTTAATCGTGGGAACTATTTTGTCTAAATCGCTGTCAGAGGCGGTGGCGCTGGTCAGGTCAATGCCCTTGCCAGTTAAGTCAGTACTGATTGGCCTTTTCTCGAAAGTGGTCTTTGCAAAAACTATTTCTGCGGCAAAATTCTCGCTGCTTGATCAGGGTGCTTTGCCAAAAGCGGGCTGGGGTCGCCTTTGCGCCATGCTTATTGCTGCCGCGCTGACTTTTGCGGTTTCCGGTGTCCAAGCTGCGAACGAGTGGTTAGATGAAGAACCTGAGTTTTTGCGCGTGGATGAAGCTTTCCGCTTAACTGCCGAACTTAATCCAAATAGGACTATTGTTGCGCGCTGGGAAATGCCGCCGGGATACTACTTGTATCAGCATCAATTCTCGTTTCAGTTGTCTGCTGGGCAAAGTGGGGCGATGCTGGCCGAGGCAAAGATTCCTGAAGGCAAAACTAAAGTTGATGAATACTTTGGTGAAGTAGAGGTTTATTACGACCAAGTTGAAATTGAAGTGCCGTTGATTGGTAGCCCCGCCCTTGGCGCAACGATCAGCATCAATTACCAAGGCTGTGCGGATTTAGGCTTGTGCTATCCGCCGGAAACCAGAGATTTTACGTTTACAGCTACTGGGCTAATACCCGCAGACCAAGCTTCCCAGTTCTCAGCAGATACGTCATTTGGTGGTGGAGCTGCGCGAGACACTGGCACAAACTCAGAGAGTAACGCCTCTCTAACGCCCGCATTAGGTACTGCGCCTAATGGTGCAGAAACCGAAGATAGAGAATTGGCCCGTGTTTTAGCTGAAGAAAGCTACGCCTACTCATGGGCGATATTTTTCATACTGGGAATTGGCTTGGCGTTTACGCCTTGTGTATTTCCTATGGTGCCCATTCTGTCCAGCATTATCGTGGGTGAAGGAGAGGGTTTATCTAAATCCCGCGCCTTTAGCTTGTCCATGGCCTACGTCCTTGGCATGGCCTTGACCTACGCCCTAGTCGGTTCCTTGGTCGGGTTATTTGGCGCCGAATTGAATTTACAGGCCAAGCTGCAAAGCCCGGCAGTGCTTATTACCTTTGCGGTGGTATTTGTGGGTTTAGCAGGGTCCATGTTTGGGTTTTATGAATTGGCGCTGCCTCAAGGTTTGCAGCAGTGGTTGAACGAGCGAAGTGGGGCGCAGGGTGGCGGTCGACACCCTTCGGTCTTTGTTATGGGCGCGCTTTCCAGCTTGGTGGTTTCGCCCTGTATATCGGCGCCTTTGGCTGGCGCGTTGATTTACATATCCAACACCGGAGATGTGGTGTTGGGCGGCAGTACGCTGTTTGCTCTGGGTATGGGCATGGGCGTACCACTGCTTGTTGTTGGCGGCAGTGGAGGGCATTGGCTGCCTCGCGCTGGCGCATGGATGAATTTGGTTAAAGGTGCTTTTGGTGTTGGCTTATTGGGCGTGGCGATATGGCTGCTGGAACGATTGTTGCCAGGCTCAATGGCGTTAGCCCTCTGGGCAATTCTCTTGCTGGGCAGCGGCGTGTTCCTTGGTGCGTTAGATTTCACGGCAAAGGACACAACGTCTAAACTCAGCCAAATGGTAGGTTTGATCATGCTGATGTGGGGCGCTTTTTGTTTAGTGGGCGCAGCATCCGGCGCCGTTGATCCGCTACAACCGCTTAAATTCGCGAGCACCCAACGTGGAGGAAGCACTGGTGCGGGCCAGCTGAATGAAGTGCAATGGCAGCCAGTAAAAAGCTTAGAGCAAGTGGAAGGCCTAATATTGGCCAGCGATAAGCCGGTTATGTTGGATCTATACGCGGACTGGTGTATTTCCTGCAAGATCATGGAGCGCAATGTTTTTCCCGCGCCCGAGGTGGCTAGCTTGCTGCAGCAATATACCTTGCTGAAGGCCGATGTAACCGCTAATGATGAAATTGACCGTGCATTGTTGAAGCATTTTGGTTTATTTGGACCGCCAAGTATGGTGTTTTTTGATGAAGATGCCCGCGAGATAGAAGAATTTAGAGTGCAAGGTGAAGTGGACGTGGCACGTTTCTCTGCCCATTTAGCCCGAGTTTTGGCGGCCTCCAAGATATAAAGCAAGTATAGAGGAATAAAAGTTCTTTGAACGTGTAGCTAAATACCCGCTTTTAGCTATAAAATTCTCGGATCGTGAATATAAGCAAAAGTATCGCCGAATTACGGGGCGATATTTCCTAGATATTACCTAAAGGTGTTTTATGGTTAATCCTAATGCAAAAATTTTGCTACTCAATGGCCCAAATCTAAATTTGCTGGGGACTCGGGAGCCAGAGGTTTATGGCAATGAGACTTTGGCAGATATCGAAGCCCGCTTGGTGGGCTTGGCTGCCCAGCAGGGTCAAACCATGACCTGCATGCAGAGTAATGCCGAGCACGAATTGGTTGAAGCGGTGCATCAAGCAAAGGCCGATGGTGTGGATTTTATAATTATTAATCCGGGCGCGCTTACCCACACGAGCATCGCCCTGCGCGATGCCTTTCTAGGGGTTTCTATTCCCTTTGTTGAAGTGCACTTATCTAACGTCCATGCACGCGAGACCTTTCGACATACCTCCTATTTGAGTGATATTGCCCTGGGAGTCATCGCGGGGCTGGGTTCTCAAGGTTATGAATTTGCCTTGCAGGCGGCGTCACGTAGTTAACACATTCCTAGTAAAAGTGACCGCGGCAGGCCCGCTAAAGTTGGGCGACAAGGCAGCGGTTGGGCCAGCAGGCATTGGAGAGCAATATGGATCTGCGCAAAGTAAAAAAATTAATCGAGTTAGTAGAAGAATCTGGTATTTCAGAACTTGAAGTCAGTAGTGGCGACGAGTCCATTCGTATTGTTATGCCAAATTCTGCAGCAGCGGAAGGCAGCGTTCCGCCTGCGCCCGGTGTTTCCACCGCTTCGCCTGTAACGGAGTCAGCGCCTACTCAATCTATGTCGACTCAACCGGTGTCTATGCAGAGTGTGATTTCGCCAATGGCCGGCGTTTTTTATCAAGCGGCGAACCCGGAAGCTCATCCCTTTGTTGCATTGGGCCAACAGGTTAACGCTGGCGAGGTGTTGTGCATTATTGAAAGCATGAAAATGATGAATGAAATCACCGCGGTGCACTCGGGTATTGTGACTGAGATATGTGTGGCTAACGGCGAGGCTGTATCTACAGGGTCTGCGCTGTTTAAACTTTCGTGAGTTGGCTACAGGTAACGCTGTCGTTGACGTCTGTAAATGTAGTGGTGGCGGAAGAGTTGCTGCTCCAAGCGGGTGCATCCGCGGTGACATTAGAAAGCCTAGCCGACGAGGTGGTACTGGAGCCTGACCCGGGCGCTATTCCTTTGTGGAGTAGCATTCGGCTTAAAGCACTTTTCTCTTTGGACGCTGATATTCCTGCCCTTCGCGAAATCTTAACAAGTATTGATCCTGATATTCACCAGCGCTTGGAAGTGGATTTTGTTGGTGAAGAGGATTGGCAGTTGCGCATGCTTAACCATGCGGTGAACGCTCAGTTCGGTGGCCGGTTGTGGTTGCAACCTAAGTCATTTGAAACAGACACCGAGGGCGAGGTTGCCCAAGCATCAACCGTCGAAAGCGGCCAAACTTATTTGTATCTAGAGCCAGGGTTAGCATTTGGTAGTGGCAGTCATCCCACTACACGAATGTGTCTTGAGTGGATTGCATCGCACCTTGAACCCCAGCAGAGAGTGATGGATTTTGGTTGTGGGTCAGGAATATTGGCCATTGGCGCAGCCCTTTTGGGTGCTCAGGTGGTGGCCGTTGATCATGACGACCAGGCAGTGCTGGCCACCAATGAAAATGCCGAATTCAATAATGTGGCGGCGAGCATTGAGACTTTGTCATTGGCTCAATGGCAGCAATTGCCAGCATTGGAGCGTGCCAAGTTTCAAGGCGCCTTCGACCTTCTTGTCGCCAATATATTGGCAGCGCCGCTGATTAGTTTGGCCGACGAATTTGTCGGGTTGCTGGGGCCGGGTGGACGTTTGGTTTTGTCTGGCGTGCTGGCCGAGCAGGCCGATGACGTGATGGCGGCTTATCCGAGTATCCAATTTGAAGCGCCGATTATAGAAGAGCAGTGGGCGTGTTTGGTTGGGGCTGTTTTTTATTAGAGCGATGGATTGTGGGGAAACATCTCGTTTTGCGAATGCGCTTTTCTATACTTACAGTGTGTCGTCAAAGTGGTGGTTTCTCTTGGGTTTTTCGGCTTGGTCCATAATAATAAGTTGCATGTGGGTTAGTATTAGCTGTAAAAGATTCAGGCAATCTTAACTAGGAGTTTGGAATGATTGGATATACCACTATTGGTGTGAGCGATATGGACAGCGCTTGCGAGTTTTACGGTCCTTTACTCGCTGAATTGGGTGCTACTCAGTTGATTGGCATGGATCGCATTAAGTTCTATGGCACTGGTCCTGATGCGCCGATGATCGCCATTTGCGTGCCTTACAATGAAGAGGCGCCGCATTCCGGTAATGGCAACATGATTGCGATTCCTGGCGGCGACCGTGCTGGCGTTGACCGCCTGTATGCCAAAGCGATGGAGTTGGGTGCTACTGACGACGGTGCGCCCGGTGAGCGATTGCCTATCTTCTATGGTGCTTACGTGCGCGACGCCGATGGCAACAAGCTGTGCTTTTATGAAATGAAGATGTAGACAGCCTGCGCTTCTGGGTTCGCAGATGAACTTAGAGGCGCTGCAAAATAGGGCCGGCATTATTTGTCGGCTTTTTTTTTGCGCTCATTTTCACACCCATTTTTGCGCGCTTTCTTGCGCGCTATTATGCGACCGTGCTTGAGCCTTTTGTTTCGTCTTTTGTTACGCCCTTCGTTGGCGTCTTTTCTGTTCTGTTTTTGTTCTTTTCAATCTACTTGTTACTATAGATTTTTCCTCGACAGCGCTATCATTGCGGCCTACATATCTGAGGTCTAAAAATGCCAGTTGTGGCACCAGCAAATTCCATTTCACTAAGTTCCACCGTGTCCTTGCGTAGCCCTTTTGCGCTTGCGCCTATGGCTGGTCTGACTGATGTGCCTTTTCGCACGTTGGCTTGGGAATTAGGGGCTGGATATATGGTCAGCGAAATGGTCACCTCAAAAGCTGAGTTGTGGGAAACCGGTAAAAGTCGTTTGCGGCGTGTGCTGGTACCTGGCGTAAATCCCAATGCTGTTCAAGTTGCCGGTCACGACCCACGAGTTATGGCCGATTCAGCCAAGCGCTTGGTTGGTGAAGGTGTGGAAGTTATAGACATCAACTTTGGTTGTCCTGCGAAAAAGGTTTGCCGCAAAGCCGCTGGCTCCGCGCTGTTGGGTGACATTGATAACATTGGCCGTATTGTCGAAACCGTTGCTGGCGCTGTTGATGTGCCGGTGACAATTAAAACGCGAACCGGTCTGACCATTGAGGATGAGGCGGGTGTATTAGCCGCGTGTGTAGCCCAAGAGGCAGGTGCGCGCATGGTGGTGATGCATGGCCGTAGTCGTGCCTGCCGTTTTAAGGGCCAGGCCAGCTACGAAAAAATACAGTTGGCTAAGCAAAAGCTGAATATTCCTTTACTGGTTAATGGTGATATAGACAGTTTGGCCAGCGCACAAAAAGCCCGAGAAATCAGTGGGGCCGATGGCGTCATGATTGGTCGTGGTGCTATCGGTCAACCTTGGATTTTTGCCGAGTTGGTGGGCATGCCTTTGCCGAATCGTCAGCAGCAGTTACAAATTATGCAGCGTCATCTCAAGCTAATGCACGAATTTTACGGCCCTGAACAAGGTATGCGAATTGCTCGTAAGCACATAGAAGCCTATTTGGGCCGACTAGGTGCGTCTCACCTTTGTCGGGCGTTTATGTCGTTAGATTCTGCCGACGCTCAAGTGGTTTGGCTGAGTTTACAAAGCAAGGGTGCATTGGCTTTTGCCAGTAACGCGCCTGTTGTTAACGAAGATCACAGGCAAATGACTTCAGCTGCCTAGAGGCCTGTTTTTTTTGCAGGCAAGTTACTCAATCATATTTGAAATTTGGGCAACATTGCCCAAATTATTATCTTTATAGGAAGGAGAGATAGATGCCGTTAAGTATTCGTAGGGCGCTGATTAGCGTGTCGGATAAAAGTGGTTTAGCAGAATTAGGCAAAGCCCTAGTTAAGGCAGATGTAGAGATTCTCTCCACCGGTGGTACTTACACTGCACTACAAAAAGCCGGTATTTCGGTGACTGAAGTTGCCGCGTATACGGGTTTTCCTGAAATGATGGACGGGCGTGTGAAAACACTGCACCCGAAAATTCACGGCGGCATTTTGGCGCGCCGAGGTGTTGATGAAGCGGTGATGGCCGCTAACGACATCAATCCAATTGATTTGGTTGTGGTTAATCTTTATCCATTTGCAGCGACTATTGCCAAGCACGACTGCACTGATGAAATGGCCATTGAGAACATTGATATCGGTGGCCCGACGATGGTTCGCGCTGCTGCAAAAAATCATACCAGCGTACTCACCGTGGTTGACCCGGCCGACTATGCGCAGGTTGGTGAGTGTTTAGCCACAAATACGATTGATGCGGGTATGTGTCGCAGCTTTGCAGTGAAAGCATTTCGTCATACCGCGCAGTACGATGCCACCGTTGCCGGTTACCTGGGTTCTGAGGAGCTGTTACCAGATTCTCTGACGCTTACTTTCGACAAGATGGATAAAATGCGTTACGGCGAAAACCCGCATCAACAGGCAGCGTTTTATCGTGAGGTGAATCCTGCTAAATCCGGTCAGATCGCGTCTTATGAGCAGTTACAAGGCAAAGCGCTTTCCTACAATAATGTTGCTGATACAGATGCTGCACTTGAGTGCGTGAAAGTATTTGAACAACCTGCCTGTGTCATTGTGAAGCATGCAAATCCGTGCGGCGTAGGTATTGGTGCCGACTTGATGGAGGCATATAACAAGGCGTTTGCCACAGATCCTACTTCTGCTTTCGGCGGCATAATTGCATTTAACCGGCCACTAACCGGTGCAGTACTCGCGCCTATTCTGCAACAACAATTTGTTGAAGTGGTGATTGCTCCAAGCGTAGATGCGCAAGCTATTGAGATTGCCAAGCAAAAGAAAAATGTCCGCCTGCTGTCTTGTGGGCCGCTTGATGCCAGCCCTCGTGGCCGTGAGCTTAAGCGAGTTGGCGGTGGTTTGTTGGTGCAAAGCGCTGACGAGTTGTGCCTAGATGAAGAGGCGCTGCGCGTGGTGTCTAAAGCTCAACCCACGTCAGCGCAGATGCTCGATCTGCACTTTGCATGGAAAGTTGCTTGGTTCACTAAGTCTAATGCCATCGTTTACGCGCGGGATTTACAAACAATTGGAGTGGGCGCGGGCCAAATGAGTCGAGTGATCAGCGCCAAAATTGCTGGTTTAAAGGCAGCTGAAGAGGGGCTTGTGGTGCCGGGTTCGGTGATGGCCTCAGATGCGTTTTTCCCTTTTCGCGATGGTATAGATGCGGCGGCGGAAGCCGGCATTAGTGCGGTGATTCAGCCCGGTGGCTCTATGCGCGATCAAGAGGTGATTGATGCCGCCGATGAACATGGCATTGCCATGGTCTTTACGGGCATAAGGCATTTTAGACACTAAAATATTTTACTGACTTAGGCAGTAAGCAGATAAGAAGCCAGAAATTTAGAAGGTGAGACGATGAAAGTATTGGTCATTGGTTCAGGTGGACGTGAACATGCCCTGGCATGGAAGCTTGCGCAAAGTGCCGGAGTAGATGAAGTGTTAGTTGCACCGGGTAACGCGGGCTCTGGTTTAGAGGCAGGCGTGCGCAACGTAGAGGTTGCTGCTACAGATATCCAAGGGTTGATGGCGTTGGCTCGCACTGAACAAGTTGACTTCACTGTCGTAGGGCCGGAAGCGCCGTTGGTTCTCGGCGCCGTAGATCAATTCACTGCAGCGGGATTGCCTTGTTTTGGGCCCACTCAAGCAGCCGCGCAACTAGAGGGCTCAAAGGCCTTTAGCAAAGATTTTATGCGTCGTCATAACATACCCACGGCAGCCTATGCTTCGTTTACCGATGTCGCTGATGCAACAAAATACATTCAAGAGAATGGTGCGCCCATTGTTGTAAAGGCCGATGGTCTAGCGGCGGGTAAGGGTGTGGTTGTGGCGCAGAGCGAAGAGGAGGCCATTGCAGCAGTGGAGGATATGCTCAGCGGTAACGGCTTTGGTGAAGCGGGTCATAAGGTGGTTATTGAAGAATTTTTGCAGGGCGAAGAGGCCAGTTTTATTTGCTTATGTGACGGTAAAACCGCTGTGCCGTTTGCGTCCTCCCAAGATCACAAGGCCCGCGACGATGGTGATCGTGGTCCCAACACTGGCGGTATGGGTGCTTACTCGCCAGCCCCGGTAGTGACGAATGATGTGCATAAGCTTGCGATGGAAAAGGTGATTAACCCAACCTTGGCGGGTATGGCCGCCGACGGTATGCCTTATGTTGGCTTTCTGTATGCAGGCTTGATGATTGATCATGAGGCTCAGATTAAGGTTGTCGAATTTAACTGCCGTTTTGGTGACCCTGAAGCTCAGCCTGTGATGATGCGGTTGCGCGCTGACCTTCTGCCGTGCCTTAAGTCAGCGGTGGCTGGCACGCTCACTGACGCGCCGTTAGATTTCGATCCGCGTATGGCCTTGGGTGTGGTTATGGCTGCAGGCGGTTATCCAGGGGAATATGCCGGTGGTGATGAAATCACAGGTTTAGATAAAGATTTGTTAGACACTAAGGTTTTCCATGCCGGCACCAAGGCGTCTGATGGTAAGGTTGTCACCGCGGGTGGCCGTGTGCTTTGTGTAGTAGGTCTGGGTGAGAGTGTTGAACTGGCGCAGGCGCTTGCCTATGAGCGCGTGGACCTAATTGGCTGGCGCAACCGCTACTTTCGTAAGGACATTGGCCACAGGGCGATAAGCCGCTCATAGCTAGAAACTGAGTAATATCGTTAACTCTGATTGTAAAGGTAACTAATATGCGTAATTCAAATTCGTTTGTTGATGACGTGATCGGCGGCATTGATAGGAGTCTAAAGACTCTAACCGGCGGCCATTCAAGCACTCGCCCAAACCCAGGTGCAGAGCAGCAAGAGCCCGAGTTGTCCGATGACGAGCGCAAGCATGTTGCGGGTTTGATGCGGGTCAATCATGCCGGTGAAATTTGTGCCCAAGCGCTTTATGAGGGCCAAGCTTTAACGGCAAAATCTGCCAGTGCCAAGGCGTCTTTATTGCATGCGGCCAGCGAAGAGCAGGATCATTTGTCATGGTGCCGTCAACGCTTAGATCAGTTAGATGCTCGCCCCAGCGTTTTTGATCCATTATTTTATGGTGCCTCTTTTGCGCTAGGTGTGGGTGCGGGCCTGCTGGGTGATCGGATTAGCCTTGGTTTTGTCGAGGCAACTGAAGATCAAGTGGTTAAACATTTAGAAGAGCATTTGGAGTCTTTGCCGGAACAAGACGAGAAAAGTCGAGTCATTCTGGAAGAAATGCGCGCCGACGAGTCTCGGCATGGTGCCAATGCATTGGCGCAGGGGGGGAGCGTATTCCCCCAGCCGCTGAAGAATGTAATGAGCCTAGTCTCGAAAGCTATGACTCATACCACCTATCGCATTTAGTTGATCGGATCTAACCTGTCCCTACCAAATTTGAGCGTCACTCAGCTTGCCCGCCGGTCCGCCCGGCTGGTTATGCAATGAGCGCCGAGACTAAAGTTCGGCTTTAATTGCAAAAGAATGGCTTATTGCCACACCGCCTTTTTCTAGCATGATAGATACTGAGCAGTACTTTTCTGCGGTTAAATCTATTGCTCGTTGTACCTTGCCCGGATCAATGCCTTCGCCTACAACCGTAAAGTGGATGTCGATTTGCTCGAAAACTGCAGGAATGCTCTCAGCGCGCTTCGCGTTGATGCTGACCTGCAAATCTTCGATAGGCTGGCGGCTCTTTTTCAAAATATCGACAACATCGTAGGCCGTGCAACCGCCCAATCCCATTAGCACCAGCTCCATAGGCCGGCTACCAAGGTTTTCTCCGCCAGCCTCCTCTGGGCCATCCATGGGTACTTGATGGCCGGAACTATTCACTGCCTTAAAATGAACATTCCCGCCCCACGCTACGTTTACTTGCATTGAAATAGGTCCTTCTTTAAATGAGTTCGTTTTGATCTGAATGAATTATTTGGCTCGTATCTGGCCCTTATTGTACTCAGTGATCTGTTTGGGTTCTCTGAAAATGAGCGACTTTTGGGCCAAGGCCCACACTCAATGACAGCCATGAATAGGCCCATATTTGATTCTTTTAAGTATTCTATCGTAGCCAATTCGCATTAGGGGTCAGTTGAGTAGGGTCTGATCATAGCTCAAATTTATCCGGTTGTAGTACAAACACCTCCGTTTATCGGGCACAGGATGTTACCTGCCCAAGTTCTTAGCATCTTGTACTGAAGCAGTACGTTTTGCCGTAATAGGAACAGATCAAACAATGTCCACTCCTACCCAACATAGGCCACTACCAAAG
Organism: Pseudomonadales bacterium; assembly: GCA_028228615.1. Lineage (GTDB taxonomy): Bacteria > Pseudomonadota > Gammaproteobacteria > Pseudomonadales > Azotimanducaceae > UBA4421. Next base: position 139,394 of record JAOJBS010000001.1, read on the forward strand.
TCAGTTGCGGGCAACGCCAAAAGTGCGAAAAGTGCAAATGACCCTGTGCGAGGTACTGTTATGGCTAGGGCGCTGCTCAATGCTTTTCAGTTTCTAACAGAAAGCCAAGTGACTCAGGTAAAACAAAAAACAATGATGACAACGAGTTAAAGTCTGGGCAAAGGTCTACCCAACAAAGGTCTATTCAGCAAAGAACCAGCCAACCAAGGGCAGGTGAGAACATAGGTTCTAAACTAGGCGGAAATTTGGATATAACTGCTGTGCTGTCCAAGGCGGCAGGCTTTCCCATAAACCTTTCCTGCTTGTCAGCATTTGGCGATATTAGCGCACCAGCTATAGCAGAACTTCTACGTGTGGCATCTTTTAAAAAAATTCGCGCTAAAAGCATTCTTTATAGAGAAGGCGAAATTGTTAGTAGCATTACTTACATATTGGAAGGCTCTCTTACCGCATATCGGTATAGCCTTGGTGGACGAGAATTGGTGCTCGACTATTTGGGCCGCGGAGACTTTGTGGGTGAAGTACCCATGCTGATTGCTAACAGCAACTATAAGGCTGCATTCAAAGCAAGAGAAGAATGTAAAATTGCTGAAATAGCCGTCTCAGATTTTCAACGGATTTGCCAGCGCCACCCTGAATGTTTAGTGAGGGTGGCAGGTCAATTAGCCCAGCGCCTAGATCGTAGCGACGACAGAATTTATGATCTGGTGTTTCTTGATGTTACTGCTCGAGTAGAAAACGCTCAGAATTACCTGGCGAATAGTCCGGCAGCAATTACTCACCCTAATGGTATGCAAGTCCGTATTACGCGTCAGGAAATTGGTAGTTTGGTGGGCTGTTCCCGAGAAATGGTGGGTAGAGCCATCAAAGAACTGACACTGGCTGAGAAAATTTCAGTGGACGGAAAAAATATTGTCGTTTTTGGCTAGACAATATCTCTAAGTCTACAAATTTGCCCGCGACGGGCAAGCGCCACCTCACATATAAAACAACGCCTGCAATGCGCGGCCAGGATTTTCTTCACGCATAAAGGCCTCCCCAACTAAGAAGCAGTAAATCTCATGGCTGTTCATTAATGCCACGTCCTCTGCTCTAGCAATACCACTTTCAGTTACCACGGTGACGTTGGCTGGTATGTGTTTTAACAGATCAATGGTTGTGTGCAAGCTAGTTGTAAATGTCTTTAAGTCGCGGTTGTTAATACCAATAAGCGAGGGCGATAGTTCCAGCGCACGGGTTAGTTCTGCGCCGTCGTGAACTTCTATCAGCACGTCCAGACCAATAGTTGTTGCAAGTTCATAAAGCGCTTTCAGGTTTGTTTGGTCTAGGGCGCTGACAATGAGTAGGATGCAGTCAGCACCCAGTGCGCGCGCTTCATAAATTTGGTAGGCGTCTATGGTGAAATCCTTGCGAATGATGGGTAAATCTACGCAGGCTCGCACCAACTTGAGATATTCATCCGAGCCTTGGAAGTACTGCTCATCCGTTAGCACTGATAGGCAGGTGGCATTGTGTTCTGCATAACTTTTAGCGATGGCTGCGGCATCGAAATTTTCTCTGATCACGCCTTTGCTTGGTGAGGCTTTCTTTATCTCTGCAATCACGCCTGGTTTCTTTGCTAATGCTTGCTTGCGCAATGCGTCAATAAATCCACCTTTCGGGGTAATCTTGTTGGCAATCTCAATCAGTTCATTTAACGAGCATTGAACTTTACGAACTGCTAATTCCTCATGCTTTGTTTGGATGATTTGTGCGAGGATATTGCTCATAAAATTATTTCTTTTTGCTAAGGTATTGAAGGTTAGGCATTTCTGCATGGGTAGGGGCTGTTAAGCGTTCGCTAACGGCCCTTTGCTATTAGGCCTCTTGCATCATTTTGGTCACGCGAACCAACTCATTAAAACGCTCTTTAGCCAAGCCGGTAGAGATGGCGTCTTGTGCCATAGCAATGCCGTTGGCTAAGCTGGTCGCAACGCCTGAAGCATAAATAGAGGCTCCGGCGTTGAGGCTAACAATATCCGCCGCCGCACTGGTGTCATCGGTCATTGATTGTTTGATCAATGCCAAACTCGATTCTGTAGAGGTTGCTACTAGTTCGCTGAGCTGTGTTTCACTGCGTGGGCTAAAGCCAAACTGCTGGGGGGTAATTTCATACTGACTAATCACTCCGTCTTGTAGTTCTACTACGTTAGTTGGTGCGTCGAGGCGTATCTCGTCTAGGCCTTGGCTATGCACAATCAAAGCGTGCTCTGACCCCAACAGTTTTAACACCTCGGCCATTTTGTACTGCCAGTCTTGGCTAAATACGCCAATGACTTGTCTTTTTGCACCTGCTGGATTTGTCATTGGGCCCAGTACATTCATCATTGTACGAATGCCGATTTCTTGGCGAATGGGGCCGGCAAAGCGCATGGCGCTGTGATGCGCTGGCGCAAACATAAAGCCTATGCCCACCTCTTCTATGCAGGTAGCAATTTGCTCAACCTTCAAATTAAGTTCTACGCCTGCCGCCTCCAATACATCTGCACTGCCGCTGAAGCTGGTCATTTTTCGATTGCCGTGTTTCGCCACACTGGCGCCTGTTGCCGCTGTTACGAATGCCGCCGCCGTGGAAATGTTGAACAGTTTTGTGCCGCTGCCGCCGGTGCCGCAGGTATCGACCAAGTGGTCTGCCTTAACAGGCACCTTGTTTGCAAGGGCGCGCATAGTCATGGCGGCCCCAGCAATCTCTTCGGGGGTTTCGCCTTTCACGCGCAGTGCCGCAAGGATGGCTCCTATTTGGCCCGCCGTAGCTTCCCCAGACATGATTTGGTGGAAGACTTTGGCGGTATGTTCTTGGCTGAGGTTGTGACCGTCAACAATTTTTGCCAGCGCTGTGGGTATATCCATCGTTCTAATTTGCCTATTTGGTCTTAACTTTTGAGGAAATTGTTCAGCAGGTCATAACCATGCTCGGTGAGAATAGACTCAGGGTGAAACTGTACACCTTCAATACCTAGCTCACGGTGCCGTAGCCCCATGATCTCATCCACCTCTCCATCTTTCTCTGTCCAAGCAGTTACTTCTAAAGTGCTCGGCAGCGTGGCCTTGTCCACCACGAGAGAGTGATAGCGGGTGGCTTCAAAAGGTTGCTTTAGACCTGCAAAAACGCCCTCGCCGTTATGGTGTATGGCTGAGGTTTTGCCATGCATAACACTGCCTGCGCGGCCAATGGTGCCGCCAAAGCTTTGTCCGATGCTTTGATGTCCAAGGCAGATGCCCAAGATAGGAATTTTGCCAGCAAAGTGATCTACCGCTTCAAGTGATATACCTGCCTCGTTGGGTGTACAGGGTCCGGGAGAGATGACAATTTTCTCCGGGGCCATTGCCTCTATTTCTGCAATAGTAATTTCGTCGTTGCGTCGAACTTCGACTTCGGCGCCAAGTTCCAACAAATATTGCACAATGTTATAGGTAAAAGAATCGTAGTTATCAATCATTAAAATCATGTTCGGTCTCCCTTTTATGGAGTAGCTGTATGGCTTAGCTGTTTGTGGTTTAAGCGGACAATTAGGGGGCTGGATTGATGAGTTTGTTCTCAGCCATTGCCGCCGCGCGGAATATGGCGCGGCCTTTGTTTAAACTTTCTTTCCACTCTAAGCGGGGTATCGAGTCGTGGACGATACCGCCGCCAGCTTCTATGTATAGCTTGCCGTCTTTGACCACAGCGGTGCGAATTGCTATCGCAGTATCCATATTGCCGTTCCAGGCCAGATAGCCTACTGCGCCACCGTAGATGCCGCGTTTAACCGGCTCTAGTTCGTCAATGATTTCCATTGCTCTGACCTTGGGCGCGCCGGACAAAGTGCCTACGGGCAGTGTCGCTCGCAGCACATCCATGGCGCTCTTACCGGGCTTGAGCATGCCCTCCACATTGGAACAAATGTGCATAACGTGGGAGTAGCGCTCGATCATAAATTTTTCGGTTACGGTGACCGTGCCCGGTTGCGCCACTCGACCCACGTCGTTACGACCTAGGTCGATAAGCATGAGGTGCTCGGCAATTTCTTTGGGATCGTTTTTTAGCTCTTCTTCAAGAGCCAGATCCTCGGCTTCTGTGTGGCCGCGTCTGCGCGTGCCAGCTAGCGGTCGGTTGGTGACTTTGCCGTCTTCCAAACGCGCCAGTATTTCTGGAGATGAGCTGACTATTTCGAAATCATCTAAATCCATAAAGTACATGTAAGGCGAAGGATTGAGGCTGCGCAGGGCGCGATACAAGTTAATGGACGGTGCTTGAAACGGAATGCTCATACGCTGAGCCAGAACCACCTGCATGATGTCGCCGTCCATTGTGTAATCGCGAATTTTTTCAACCGCTGCCTTAAAAGCGTCCTCACCAAATTCTGAAACGAAGTCGCTTTCTACAATGACCTGATTAGCCGTGCCATGTTCGACGCCGGTTACAGGCAGTGACAGTGACTCCGCTCTAGCCCGGAGTTTGTTTTGCATGTCGTTAATGCTGTTGGGCACATCGGGGTCTACTAAGCTGATCATTTGCATTCGACCTTTGAGGTTGTCGAATACCACAACCTCTTCGCTGACCATCAAGACGATGTCTGGCGTGTTTAGGGTATCTTTGGGTGTGCTGTTGGCGAGTTTCTTCTCGACATAGCGAACGGTATCGTAGCCAAAGTAGCCGACCAAGCCGCCAAAGAATCTGGGCAAACCTTCAGTTTCTGTGACGTTGAAGCGTGCCTGAAATGCCTCGATGAAGGTCAGTGGATCGTCGCTTTCAACGGATTCCACCACCTCTTTATCTGTGATGACTTCAATTTTGTGGCCGTGCACTTTTATGAGCGTGCGCGCCGGTAGCCCAATGATGGAGTAACGTCCCCATTTCTCGCCGCCTTGAGCCGATTCCAAAAGGTAGGAGTAAGGGCCTTGAGCAAGTTTTAAATAAACAGATAACGGGGTGTCGAGATCAGCTAGGGTTTCGTGAACAACGGGGACACGATTGTAGACGGGTAAAGTAGTATTCATGATCTGCCTTTAACATAAGATTTGGACGAAAAAGAGGCGGGCAGCATGGCTGCCAGCAGAGGGTCGGGTTAGCGTCGCCAACGTCCTTGTAACGGAAGGGCTCCGTTTTTTTCGTCTTTTGTGTCGTAACACGGCATCGCCACGTCCGGGAGATTATGCAAGAGCGAAGGCTACCACGCGAAATTGGCGTTTTGGAAGACTGAAGTTCTTGTTGGCGGCAAAAAGCCGACGATTACCTGAAAAAATTCCCAAAACTCGAGGCAGGTGCCGCAAGACCGCTTTATCTGGGTACTTTAAGAAAGCACTTTAGAAAAGCGCTTTAGAAAAGGACTTTAGAAAAGCACTTTAAGAAACTGAAAGAAGCGCCTTGGCGGTGCCCTTTAAAGCAGTTCTTTGATGCTATCTATGACCTTATCGGGCTTTAAGGTGGCAACATCTATGCCGTGGTTGTAGCCGTCGCGCAAGCACGCCACATCTACATGAGCTGCCCGGGCAGCACCTATGTCCGCATCTGAGTCGCCAATCATCAGTGCCTGCTCAGGATCGACTTTGAAAAAATCGAGCACATGCTGAATGGGGTCCGGCGCAGGTTTAGGGTTGGGTGTTGTATCGCCGCAAACAATTAAATCAAAGTGAGTCTTTAGATCCATTGCGGTGAGCAATGGCACGCTGAGCTCAGTGAGCTTGTTGGTCACAATAGCCAGGCGCGCACCACGCTGTTTGAGTGCCAGCAGCGTTGCCATGGTGTTTGGATAGAGCTGGCTATGATCAGCAATATGCTCGCCGTAATAACTGAGAAAGGGCCCAAGTAATTTGTCTATTAACTGATCTTCCGGCTGCATTTGTTGATGCAATAGCGCCTGATGAATCAGTGTGCGTGAGCCATGCCCGATCCAATGGCGGACCAAGTCTAAAGAAACAATAGGTAAAGACGCCTGTTGAAGGCTGTGGTTTAGTGCCGCGCCAATGTCGGGCGCTGAGTCAACCAAGGTGCCATCGAGGTCGAAAAGGTAGGCGTCATATTGATTTTTCATATTAGCGCACCGCGATTAAGCGCTGGCTCCGTTAATTTCAGCGCGCATGGCGGTAATGGTTTGCGCATAATCGTCTGCGCCAAAAATAGCTGTCCCCGCAACAAATGCGTCGGCTCCGGCTTTGGCTGCAGCGCCAATATTTTCGATCTTAATGCCGCCATCTACTTGCAGGCGAATAGCGCGGCCGCTGGCATCAATTTGCTCGCGAGCGTTGGCCAGTTTGGTCAAGCTGGAGGGAATAAATGATTGTCCTCCAAAGCCTGGGTTTACCGACATGATGAGCACCAAATCAACAATGTCGATAACCTCTGCCAATACATCCATTGGCGTCGCAGGGTTAAATACCAATCCTGCTTTGGCCCCCCCTTCGTGGATCATGGATAAAGTTTTGTGCAAGTGTTCGGTAGATTCTGGGTGCACGGTAATATAGTCCGCGCCGGCGTTGAGAAAATCCTCTACTAACCTATCTACCGGTTTCACCATTAGGTGCACGTCTATGCAGGCGTCTATGCCAGCTTTGCGCAAAGAACTCAGCACCAATGGCCCAATAGATAAATTGGGTACGTAGTGGTTGTCCATTACGTCAAAGTGAATGGTGTCCGCGCCTGCGGCTAAGACATTGCGAACTTCATCGCCTAAGCGAGTGAAATCAGCGGCTAAAATAGAAGGGCAAATCCATTGGCTCATAGATATATCTGGGTACTTTGTGGCAGAGCGGCAATTCTAACTTAGCGGTTGGGGAATACCCTATTTTTTCGTGAAAAATGATAAGAATTTATGCGTGATTGGAAAACTAATTTGAGTGCGGTTAAGGGCTTTTTGAAGCCCCGGTACTAGTTGCCACTAACGTTGGCGTAGTCGCTGAGGGTGCCAATATCTGTCCATTGCCCCTTATGCACTTGAGCAGACAACTGACCTTGTTCGATGGCCTCAAACATCAGATCTCGGCTGGAGAAGGCACCTTCTGGGCTGTTAGCAAATATGCGCTGAGAGAATATTGAGATACCGCAATAAACAAAGTCGTCCCCTCGTTGGGTCACCCGCCCTTGGCTGTATTCAAAATCGCCGCGCGCCCGAGTGTTTGGTGTGGGTGCTAAAACAAGGTGGGCAGTATCGTTGGGCGCTAATGTGTCGGGTAGGCTGCTGAAATCAAAGTCGGTATATATGTCGCCGTTACACACAATAAATTCCTCCTCCTCTAAAAGAGGCAGCGCATTTTTTATGCCGCCGCCGGTTTCTAATAAGGATTGTTCATGGCTATAGGCTATTTGCATGCCAAACTTTTCGCCGTTGCCCAGCGCGCGCTCTATTAGTTCTCCCAGGTGATACAGGTTGATGACCACATGAGTGATGTTTGCTGCGCGCAATTGCTGCAGTTGGCGCACTATTAGCGGCTGACCTTTGATCGGTAGCAAAGGTTTTGGTGTGGTGTCAGTGAGCGGCGCTAGGCGAGCACCTCGGCCTGCGGCCAAAATGATTGCTTTCATATGCGCGTCAAGTCCTGACAGTTTTTCATAGGCGCTTGTAAACTTTGGAAGAATACCGCCAAATCTTGGGTTTCGCTGTAACCGTTTGCGACACTGGCTAGACGCTTCATTACCGTGGGTATGTGTTCTAGGTGGCTAGACTTGCCGTCACGCAAATGTAGACGAGCGAAAATGCCCACTGCCTTTATCTGTCGCTGCATGGCGGTGAAGTCGAACCAGGTTTTAATTTTTGCGTGGTCGCTTGTTGCATTGTAATTGTATTGCGCAAACAACGGGCTTGCGTTGACGTAGTGCCCAAGCAAGGTATCAATGTCTTGTTCTGAAAATGTGTAATAACAATCGCGGAGCAGCGATGCGGGGTCGTAGAGTGCTGGGCCAATAAGCGCATCTTGGAAATCTACAATACCTATCTTGGGCTGCTGGCCCGAATGACTATTTTGATAAAGCAAATTACGGCTGTGGTAGTCGCGATGCACGCAAGCTTGGGGCTGCTCTAACAGAGCGTTAACCAGTAATTGTTTTAGTGTTGCTAAAAGTTCAACTTGCTCGCGGCTGATCTGAGCGCCCAGTAGCTTGTCTATAAACCACTCGTCAAAGAGATCAAACTCCATTTCCATGCGCGCTTGGTCGTAGCTGGGTACGAGCGCGCTGTGTATTGGTTGTAGTTGCTGCAACGTATCAAGGGCCGCCTTAATGGCTTCTTCTGCCAGCGGGTGGGTCGCAGAATTTGCCTGTAGATCGGTTGCGGTTTGGGTTGCTGGGTAGAGGTCTTCAAAATGGGTGCTACCAAGGTCCTGCATGAGAAAGTAACCCAGTCCTAAATCTTTATGGATGATCTGGGGTACACCAAGGCCATTTGCATGAAACAGCTGGGCCAGCGCAAGAAATTGGTCGTTATTTTCTAATTCAGGGGGGCTCCACATGGCAACCCAACTGGTGGGTGTATCACCAGCAGTGCGATAAAAAGTTCTGTGGCTGGCTTCTACTCTGAGTGAGAGTAAACTGATATCAGCGCCTGTCACTTCTCTACACCAAGCTAGGATTGTTTTTTTGGAGTTTTTCACGTGAGTATTATAACCGGGGAGACAATTCTTTTATCATGTACGGCATGAAATATACCTTGATAGCGCTGCTGGCCTCTAGCGCAATGTGTCCTCTTGGCCTCCAGGCTCAAATAACGGCTGGGCAGACTTGTGATCCCGCTGCCGCAAATGATTGCCTAGCCAGTGAACCTTTATCTTTGCAGAGCGCCAGTGCTGCCACCTCTAGGGTTATTCAGGCGACACCTTTTACGCTATTTGAAGATTTGGCCGCCTCTTATTACGTGCCATCCAATTTGCCATCAAATCTAACAGCAGGTGAATCAACCTCGGACCTAGATCAGTGCGCGGGTTCTTATCAACTTGCAGTATCAGACGCTCCAACTGCTGGGGTATCGGGTAAGACCCTTGATGAAACATTGCTTCGGGCAAATTTGGACCAGTTGTCTGGGCAGGTAGAAGGTGATCTGCGCCTGCAAGGTAACGTGAGTATAGAGTTAGGCCAACGGCGGCTGGTTACCAGCCTTGCCGAAATGGATGTGCCTAATCAGCGCCTGTCATTCCCTCAAGGTGTTCGTATCAGCCAACCGAATCTGGTTGTCCAGGGTGATCGCGCCGAGATGGCGAGCGGATTGGGTACGGTAGAGCTAGAGGGCGTGCAAATGTTATTTGCAGATGCCGGCTTGCGTGGGCGGGGCGAGCGCATGTCGCAATCTGCCGACGGCAGCATGCTGCTCAAGCAAGGCGAATTCACGCGCTGCGAGCCCAATAATAATGGTTGGTCTCTAGTGGCTAAATCTCTTGAGGTACAAGAGGGTGACGTCTTCGCAACCACAAGAGGCACCGTGCTGAAGATTAAATCAGTACCTGTGTTTTATGCGCCGTATTTGCGCGTGCCGGTTAACGATCAGCGACAGACCGGTCTGCTGACGCCAGCAGTTGGTTATTCCAGTGAAGACGGTCTGGATTTGGCTTTACCCTATTACCTGAATTTGGCGCCGAATTTGGACGCCACCATAGTGCCCCGTGTTGTCACCCAGAGAGGTGTAGGTTTGGAGGGCGAGCTGCGTTACTTGTCGTCAAGACAGCAAAGCGTCATAGATTTAGCCATATTACCCAGTGATGATTTGTACAACGGTGTATTGGACCGGCGCACTTTTCAGGCTTTGAATAATGGACAAGGCGGTGCTGCCAACTTGCCGAGCAATTTTGCGCCGGCAGATCGCTGGCTGGCAGCAGTAGATCACTTTGGCCAATTTGGTCAGGTGCAAACTCGTGTAGATTTTTCTCGGGTCAGCGATAGGGACTATTTTCGCGATGTTGATTCTAACCTTGGCGTAGGTAACCCCGTTGATTTGCAGCGCTTTGCTGAAGCGGCCTTCGTTTCGCCCAAATTGCAGGTGCGTCTTCTAAGCCAAGGGTTCCAGCGGCTAGATGAGCTGAACACCGAAAGCTATGAGCGCGCGCCGCAATTGTTACTGAACTATCAATCGCCTATCGGTAGTTCGATTGCGTCGGTTGGCCTGAATGCGCAATGGGCGGATTTTCAGCGCAACACCACACAGTTGAGTGGATTGACCTCAGCAGAGGGTAGTCGTCTGCATATTGAACCCAGTGTGCGCGTTGGTCAGCACAAGTCTGCGGGGTTTTGGGCCGCGGAGGCAGGATATAGGTACAGTCAGTACCAGCTTGATTACGCCGATTCAGTGTTTGCGGACACAGTTGCTGACACCGACCCTAGCCGCGACGTTGCTTACCTGAGTTTGGATGCGGGTTTGTTTTTTGATCGGCAATTTAGTTTTGCTGGACTAAAGGGCACGCAAACTTTAGAGCCGCGCCTTTATTACTTTCGGCAAGGCTATGAAGATCAGGACAACTTGCCTATTTTTGACTCTACCTACATCGCTCTAGACTACGCCCAGCTGTTTCGTAGCAACCGCTTTGTTGGCTTAGACAGAATTGGTGATGCGGATCAAATTACCCTTGGTGTTACGTCTCGATTTTTGTCCGCTGTGAATGGGCGTGAGCTGCTCAGTGTCAGTGTTGGGCAAATTGAGCAATTTTCTGACCCGCGCGTATCTCTAGCTAATAACCTGCTTACGAATAATCAGCCCGATTCCGCTGCTCTGGCTGGAGAGGTTACTGCACATTTAAGCCCTCGTTGGCAGGTGAGCGCTAATGAAGTTTGGGACTACGAGCAAAGTCGGTGGCAAGAACTGGGTGCCTCGGTGCGCTACCGAGGTGATAACAAACACATTTTCAACATGGGCTTTCGGCGGCGTGCTCAAGACGACATTGAGCAAGCCGAGTTATCTTTCTATTGGCCTATTAGTCAGAAGTTAGGTGTTATGGCGCGTTGGCACTATGATGTCAGCGACAATCGAACTGTAGAAGGCTTTGGTGGTTTAGAATATGACGACTGCTGTTTGCGCGCGCGACTCATGGTCCGGCAATATTTGGACAATCCGACTTTTACTGGCCAGTTCCAACAAAACAATCAGCCAGTTTTTCAAGGCACGAACTTTCTTCGTACAGATAGAAGTATTTATCTGCAAGTTGTGTTCAAGGGCTTGGCAGGTTTTGGCAATAAAGTTGACCAAATCCTAGAGCGCGGTGTGCGCGGCTATAGACCCGTTTCGCAATGAGCATTATAAGGGTGGCGAGAAATGGGCGCTTTTTTTGAGCGCTCCTTTTAGGGCCAATTTTTAGGCTTTGCAATGGACTGGTTTGGGTCGAAAAAACCCGGCACCATAGCTAGGTACGGCGAGACAAAATCAGCAAGTGGCTATGTAGCCATTGTGCATTTTCATTAGATGATTAAATAAACGGATGGGCAGAATGAACTATCGCAGCGTAATTGGAATACTTTCATTGAGCATGCTTATTGCTCCGGTGAACATCGCGTTTGCCGCCTACGAAAAGCTTGAGGCCATTGTCGCCGTTGTTGATGACGACGTGGTCTTGGTCAGTGAATTGGTCGACCGTTTAGCCGCCGTGCGCAAGTCAATGTCAGCTAACGGGGTTGCGCCGCCACCCAACGACATTCTGGTCAGCCAGATCATGGAACGTCTGATTATTGAGAACATTCAAAAGCAAGAGGCCGAGCGCAGGGGCGTCACAATAGACGACGAAACCCTTACCCGGGCGGTGGCTCAATTTGCTCAGAACAACAACATGACCCTGCAAGACTTCCAAGTGCAGTTGGCGAAAGACGGCAACAGCTTTGCTCAGTTCCGTGAAGACATAAGATCTGAAATGGTCATATCGCGACTTCAGCGCGCGATGATTAATCGCCGTATTTCCATCAGCGATCAGGACATTCAAGGGCTGTTAAACTCGCCCTTCTATAAGCAGCTATTCTCTGACGAGTATCGTGTTGGACACATTATGATCAGCCTTGACGATGAAGCATCGTCAGATGTTGTTAAGCAGGCGGTAGAGTCCGCCAATGAAATGGTCGCAGACTTACGCGGGGGTGAAGATTTTGCCCAAACAGCCATAGCACGATCTTCTGCCAGTTCAGCTTTGGAAGGGGGCGATCTAGGTTGGCGTAAAGCGGGAGAGCTGCCCACACTATTTACCGAAGCGGTTTTAGAAATGCAGCTGGGTGATGTGTCGGACCCTATTGTCAGTGGCAGTACGGTCCATGTCATTAAGTTGCTAGAGCAGCGTGGCGCAGGGACCGAGCGTTTAGATCAAACAAAGGTCAGACATATTTTAGTGCGGCCTTCAGAAATCCGCACGCTGGAAGAAGCAAAGGTTATTGCTAACGAAGTGCGTGTGAAATTGGTAGAGGGTGGCGATTTTGAAACGCTAGCGAAAGAATATTCAGAAGATCCGGGCAGTGCGCTGAATGGCGGCGACTTGGGTTGGGCTACGCCAGACCAGTTTGTGGGTATTTTTGCCAAGGTCATGGACGAGACTGCGATTGGCGACATCAGCGAGGCGTTTGAAAGCCAGTATGGTTGGCATATTCTCACCGTTGAAGGTCGGCGAGAAGAGGATATGAGTGAAGATGCCAGACGTAACATGGCGGTAGATTTGCTGCACCGACGACGTTTTGAAGAAGAGCGCCAAGAGTGGTTGAAAGAAATTCGCGACGAAGCCTTTGTTGAATTGCGTCTGTAAGCATTTGAGCCAAGCTGTACGCCTAATATGATTGCCATCACCCCCGGGGAGCCTGCGGGTATTGGTCCTGACTTAGTTGTTCAGGCGGCGCAGCGCGAACGCCAAATGCCTTGGTTGGTGATAGCAGACAAAAACATGTTGGCTGCCCGCGCGCAGTTGCTGCAGCTGCCGTTAACGCTAGATGACAATTTGCAAAGCCCCAGTTTGCTGCCCGGATACTTGACCGTTTTGCATACGCCTTTAGCCAATACTGTGGTTCCCGGCCAGTTAGATGCAGCCAATGTACCCGGTGTGATGGCGGCCTTGGATGCCGCAATAGCCGGGTGTATGCGCGGTGACTATTCCGCATTGTTGACCGGTCCTATGCAGAAGTCGGTGGTTAATGATGCGGGAATCGCCTTTAGTGGGCATACCGAATATCTCGCGGAAAAGTCCGGCGTGGAGGATGTGGTCATGTTGTTGATGACCGACGCCATGCGCGTGGCATTAGCGACAACTCATTTGCCTCTGGCGCAAGTTTCAAACGCTTTAACTCAGCCGCTGTTAGAGCGTCGATTACATATATTGAATAACACACTGCGTCAGCAATTTGCCGTGGCTCAGCCGCGTATATTGGTGGCGGGTTTGAATCCTCATGCAGGGGAAGGCGGGCACCTAGGCTCTGAAGAAATAAACGTTATTCAGCCTGTCTGTGAACGCTTGCGTAGCCAAGGGATGAATCTTGTTGGGCCACTACCCGCAGATACGCTGTTTACCCCTAAATATTTGCAACATGCTGACGCGGTGATGTCGATGTTCCATGATCAGGGTTTGCCGGTGCTCAAATATTCTGGATTTGGGCAAGCGGTTAACGTCACACTGGGTCTGCCCTTTATCCGAACCTCCGTAGACCATGGCACTGCTCTGGATATTGCGGGGTCAGGTGATGCAGATTTGGGCAGTCTTTTGGCCGCGCTTACGGTGGCATCTGAGTTGATCACCAATAAGGAATTGAATGCGCCCTCGTAAACGCTTTGGACAACACTTTTTACATGATCAAGGTGTGTTGCAAGGTATGGCGGACGCCATACGACTCAAAACTGGCGATAGAGTTTTAGAGATTGGTCCGGGCCAGGGTGCTCTGACGGATTATTTGTATGCGGATGAAGGTATGCATTATCTGGCTATTGAAATTGACCGTGATTTAGCGCCACTACTCCCGGGACGTTACCCTAATATTCTGGTTATTAATCAGGATGTTCTGCGGGTCGATCTGAATGACGTTTTTGCTGGTGATGCGCCTGCCGACGGCCCGCCTTGGCGGGTGGTTGGTAACTTACCTTATAATATTTCCTCGCCATTAATCATCAAATTGATTGATCATGTGCTGGCTTCGCCAGGCACTATTGGCGACATGCACTTCATGTTGCAAAAGGAAATGGCCAGCCGGTTAAGTGCTATTCCTGGCACCAAAGCTTGGGGAAGGCTTAGCGTTATGATTCAAGTTACTGCAAGGGTAGATTACCTGTTTGATGTAGGCCCGGAGAGTTTTACACCGCCGCCTAAGGTAGATTCTTCAGTGATACGTATCACCCCTATTGCCAACGCACACTTGCCGGTTGCTCGGCAAAATCTAGATCAGGTACTGCGAATGGCGTTTTCTGCTCGTCGCAAAAGACTGTCTAATGCGCTAAAGAATTTGGCAATTGATTGGCAAGCGGTGGGCGTTGATGCCGGTTTGCGCGCAGACGATGTAACCACTGAGCAGTTTATTCAGTTGGCGCAATGGACAGCAGCCAACCCGGTAGAAAGCTGAGACCTAAAGGCTGGCAGTGAGCGTGTAAGCAGAGTGGCGGCTATTTTGTCGCAGTGACCAATAGAATTAAAGTGTAAGTTTAAGCAAATAAAGGTTGGGGATTTTTGGTGGAAAAACATATTCAAGTCAGCGTTGAGTCTCAGTATTTGGCAGACCAGTCCGATCCTGATGCCCAGCGCTTTGTTTTTGGTTACACCATCACTATCAAAAATAATACTGAGCAGACCAGCCAGCTGCTCAATCGACACTGGGTCATTACTGACGGTCAAGGTGAAGTGGAAGAGGTGAAAGGCTCGGGTGTAATCGGTCAGCAACCTTGGTTGAAGCCAGGCGAAGGGTTCCGCTATTCAAGCGGGGCAATTCTCAAGACGCCAGTAGGTTCGATGCAGGGTTCTTATGAGTTTCAGACCGACGATGGCGAAAAAATGAATGTGCCCATTCCCATTTTTTCGTTACTGGTTCCTAACGCTCTGCATTAGCAGTAGATGGTATGGCAACCTACGCAATCGGTGATATTCAAGGCTGCCTTCGAGAGTTCGACGGTCTGCTAGAAAAGATAAATTTTTCTGCGGATGATGAACTTTGGTTGGCCGGAGACTTGATTAATCGCGGGCCTCAATCTCTCCAATTACTACGTCGTGTAAAAGCCCTCTCAAGCCAGTGCCAGATAGTGCTGGGGAATCATGATTTACATTTTCTGGCGATTCTATTTGGCGGCCATAAGGCCAGCGGCAAAGATACCTTTGAAGAATTGCTGCAAGCTCCAGATGTTTATGAAATTGGCCATTGGCTGCGTGAGCAAAAGCTCGTTCACCATGATCAAGACCATATTTTGGTTCATGCAGGGATTCCAGGATTTTGGGCTAGCACACAAGCGTTTGCATACGCTGAGGAAGTGGAAGCCGTAATCGGTCAGAGAGAGGGTATTACCCTGTCCGCCGGAGAAGTGAGCTACAAAGAATTTTTCGCCAAGATGTATGGCAATGAACCGCCTCGTTGGGATGAGTCATTGAATGGCATGGATCGCTTGCGGATTATCACCAATTATTTTACCCGCATGCGGTATGTCGATGCCGCTTGCACGATGAACTTTGCGGAAAAAGGCAGCGTAGAAAATGCGCCAAATGGATTTATGCCTTGGTTTGAACAAGCGCCAATACCAAGTAAAGCAAGACAAGAACAACCGGATCGATCTGAAAAAATCCTTTTCGGTCATTGGGCTTCGCTTAACGGCATAACTCATTCTCCTAGGCATATTGCACTTGATACGGGCTGCGTTTGGGGTCGGTCGTTAACCGCTTATTGTTTGGAGACAGGAGAAATTATCCGCCAGCCAGCCTACTAAAGTCGCATTGGGCAACCTCTCGATATTCTTAGGCGTCAATCATGGTCGGGTAATTTGGCCGGTCATTTTGCAGGTTTTTCTCTTAGTTTTTCCTTCAACCTTTTCCTTCAGCCTTTTCCTTCAGTTATTTCTTTCAGTTCCTTGTTTCAGTGTTTTTTCTGCCTTTTCTTTAAGGTGCTTCTCCTAAGCTTTTGGCTTTGTCATTAATCAAGGGCAATCCTCATGTGCACGCAAACCGTGGTGTTGGTTTTAAGCGCTCATAAAAGCGTACTTTCTACATGCAGTCACTTACCGCTCTCTAGTAAACTCTCCTCATGGAAAATATTCAGAGTCTTATAGTTGGCGGTGCAGTGCGAGATGAACTGCTTGGGCGTGTGGCTGGCGATCGTGATTGGGTAGTGGTTGGCAGCACACCGGAGCAACTCCTTGATTTGGGCTTTGTTCAGATTGGTCGTGATTTTCCCGTGTTTTTACACCCTGAAAGCAAAGAGGAATATGCCTTAGCCAGAACCGAACGTAAGCGCGGTCAGGGGCATACTGGCTTCCAAGTCGATGCCAGTCCTATAGTTACGCTAGAAGAGGATTTGCTGAGACGCGATTTGACAATTAATGCCATAGCTAAAGCGTCAGATGGCACCTTGATAGATCCCTATAACGGCCAAGCAGATTTGCGCGCAAAGGTTCTACGCCATGTGTCGCCGGCATTTGCCGAGGATCCCCTGCGAGTGTTTCGCGTAGCCAGATTTGCGGCCATGCTGACAGATTTTAATGTCGCTGATGAAACCATGGCATTGATGCGCAACATGTCCACCAGTGGCGAATTAAAAACTTTGTCGGCAGAGCGAGTTTGGCAGGAATTGTCAAAAGCGCTTGCGGTAAGTAATCCCAGACGTTTTTTCCAAGTGCTAAATGCCTGTGACGGGTTGCGTGACTGGATGCCCGAGTTATTGGAAATCTGGTCACAAACTACCAATCTCGGCGGTTCAGTTGCACAGTGTTTCGCGCACCTACCTTTGACTGAAGCAGGTTTTTGTTCGCTAGCCGAGCGCCTGCGCGTGCCAAATACTGTTTTACAGTTGGCTTTGGATCGCTGCCAACATTTGCAAGTCTTGGTTCATTTTCGTCAAAATTCAGCAGCATTGTTGTATGCAAGTTTGATGGCTTTGCAAGTGCTCCACTCCCAAGAACGTTGGCTCGCGGTATTGAATTTATTGTCCGACCCACAACAACGGCAGGGGTTGATCGCTGAGTTGGCACCCATTGCTGAAAATCTTAGGACTGTTGAAATGACGCCTGATGAAAAGGTAGGCCTTCAGGGTAAGGCTTTTGGCGAAGCGTTGGCGGCCAAGCGGATTGCCTGGCTTGCTACTCAGTTACAGCGGTAGATTCTGGCCCCTACGGAATCTGCGCGTTGTACGGCCTGGGGCTTTTCTACTTGAACGCTGACACCGGTGACCAGGGGCTGGCGTAAACAGTGTTGGGCAATGTCTTCTATTAGCGTTTCAATAAGCAGGTACTCGCCGGTAATGGTGAGCTCGGCTACGACGTCTGCTAGGGTCGCATAATCTAAACTGTCAGTAAGATCTTTGGAGGCTGCGGCTTTACTGCAGTCTGTTTCAATTTCTAGACTGATAACCACTTCCTGAGGTTGTTCTCGCTCTAAAGGGTAAATACCCAATATCGCTTGCACTCGCAGGTTATTAACAAAAATTTTGTCTGAGGTGGGTTGAGTCGTTTGGTTCATGTTTCGCGGCGTGTTTTAAATGGCATCTAGCTGGTCCATAGGCCAGCGCGCTTTGGTGGTTATCCCTAGATCGCTACTTTGTCCAGCTTGAAGGCGCAGTGCGCCAGCGTAGGCAATCATCGCGCCGTTGTCTGTGCAAAGTTCTAGTGGTGCGTAGATTACTTGGGCTTTGAGATCGCTGGACAATTTTTCTCTAAGCCGAGTATTTGCACTTACACCGCCGGCAATGACGAGGTGTTTTACTTTCGTTTGGTCAATGGCGCGCTTACATTTAATGCTTAGGGTATCCACCGCTGCAAGTTCAAATGCCAGTGCGATATCGGCTTTGTCCTGCTCACTTAACGGTGAATTGTTATGCACAGTATTGAGCGCAAAAGTTTTAAGGCCGCTGAAACTAAAATCTAATCCGGGCCGGTCGGTCATGGGGCGCGGAAACTTAAACCTTGTGGGGTCACCTGATTCAGCCTTGGCGGCGATTTTTGGCCCTCCAGGGTAGCCCAAACCAAGTAATTTGGCGGTTTTATCAAAGGCTTCACCCGCAGCATCATCTAATGATTCGCCCAAAATTTCATAGTCGCCCAGTGCTTTTACATGCACTAATTGAGTGTGCCCGCCGGAAACGAGCAGAGCCATAAAAGGCAGTTCTGGCGCGTTGGAGGGTTCAATGAGCGGCGCGAGTAAATGTGCCTCCATATGATGCACACCTATGGACGGGATGTTTAATGACCAAGCAAGACTCTTGGCAAAAGACGCGCCCACTAAAAGCGCCCCCATGAGTCCAGGGCCTGCGGTGTAGGCAATGCCGTCTAGGTCAGATAACGATTTGTTGGCCTCATTCATTACCAAGCGGGTGAGTGGCGTTATTTTGCGTACGTGGTCGCGTGAAGCCAGCTCCGGGACCACGCCACCATAGTCCGCGTGCAAGTCCACTTGGCTGTGTAAGGCCTGGCTGATTAAGCCTTTTTCCGTGTCGTAGAGGGCTAGGCCCGTCTCGTCGCACGATGATTCAATACCTAAAATTAGCATGGGCCTATGGTACCTAATCTGGTTATTGATATCTGTGGATATTGCGTCGAATCAACCCTCGAATAGGGGATAATGGAGTCCTAGGTTTGGTCGTAGTGTCCGCCTAGGGCAAAAATATAAATACTCTGTTCATCAAATTGATAGATCAGCCGGTCTTTTTGGGAAATACGTTTTGACCATAATCCCGACAGGCTGTGCTTAAGCCTCTCAGGTTTTCCAAGGCCAGTACTAGGATCGCCGCGAAGCATTTCTTTTAACAGTTTGCCCAGAGCGCTATGTAGTTTTTTGTCTTGCGTACGCATTTTTTCGTACGCAGCCCAGGTGTTGCCTTCAAAGACCAGTGATCTCATTTAGTTGCTCGTCTGAAGGTTTGTACCCGGATCCCTTACTGTGGGTAACAAGAGAAGCTGCGATTTGCTGCATGAGAGAGCTGGATTGCAGTACATGTAATGTCTCTTGTTCGCGCTCCCAGTCGTCTGCGCTCATAACCACAAAGTCCTCGCCTGCGCGGCGAGTCACTTTGATCGGAGTGTGGTCGTTAACCACCTGTTCGATAAAAGATTTTAAGTTATCTCTAAAACGATTGACGCTGATAGAATTCATGAAGTGCACCACGTGTACGGTATTTCCGTACGAAATTAGCAGCAGTGAATGAGAATGTAAAGTGCGACCCCTCTTGCACATGGAAGTCTCCGTGAAGTTAAGTGCATTTAAGCCTAGTGCTTCTTGCTCAGGGATCATTTGAGATTTTGCCCTTCACGGTGTAAGTCGTTTACTTGACGCGATTAACGGCAAATGGGCTCAACTTTTTGTCGCAAGTTGTCGCAAGTTTATTGGAAAAGCATTCCCCCATGCTGTTTTGTTGTTTTGCGCTTTTTGAGATCACTGGAGGGCTTTGGCTCAATTTGCACGCTGATATGTAGAAGAAAGTGAAAGAATGCCAAAGAAAGTGCGTTAGATTGGATAATCCGACCAAAGTTGGTTGCTGGTCTACTGTGCAATGTGTAAAATCCGCGCCCTTAACAGCTTACAAGACAAGATATGCCTCACGTTAGAGTCAAAGAAAACGAACCATTCGACATTGCACTGCGTCGCTTTAAGCGCTCATGTGAAAAAGCCGGTGTACTTTCAGAAGTGCGTCGTCGCGAGTTTTATGAAAAGCCCACAGCGGTACGCAAGCGTAAAGCTGCGGCAGCTGTAAAGCGTCACATTAAGAAGCTCCAGCGCGAAACGCGCAAGTTTGAGCGCTCTTACTAGACATAAGAGCTAGAGAGAAAAGCTAGAGGGCCGGCAAGCATAAAGCTCGCTAGCCCGGACATCTCCTAGTTGTTAGACTCACCACTCCGGCGGGTCTGCAAAGCCCCTCCCAACTTTCCTTCACACTCCATTGAAAGAGTAAGGCCCCATGTCTGAAATAAAGTCCGAGTTAAAAGCAACGCTATTACATGCAACTAAAGATGCGATGCGCGCCCGAGATAAAGAACGAGTGGCTACGCTGAGAATGGTCAACTCCGAGGTTAAGCGTATTGAAGTGGACGAGCGTCGAGAAGTAAGCGACGACGACGTTATGACAGTGCTGAATAAGATGTTGAAGCAGCGCCAAGATGCGCTGAGCCAGTTCAAGAAAGCAGGCCGCGATGACTTGGCCGAGGTAGAAGCTTACGAAATAACCGTTATCGAAGGTTTTTTGCCTGCTCAGATGGACCCTGAAGAGTTGGCAGCGTTTGTTGCTTCGCTCATTGAGCAATCTGGCGCTGCGGGTATGCAAGATATGGGTAAGGTTATGGCCTTGTTGAAATCTCAAGGCGAAGGCCGGGTGGATGTGGGCAAAGCCAGTGCATTGGTCAAAGCTAAGTTAGCCTAGAGACTCGCTTCTGCGCTCAAAGGGCACTTGGTTTGTGCCCTTGCGGATGGCAACAAATACAGCCGCAATGAAATCAGCATTTGTCACTCGCATTCTCCTCAAATTGCGTTCCTGTGATACCCTCGCTCATCCTTTGAATAGTAACTAACAGACGCATAAATCCAGTGGCCGGCCTAATACCTCAAGCTTTCATCAATGATCTAATTGATCGCGCAGACATTGTCGAAGTGATCGATGGACGCGTGGCTTTGAAAAAGACTGGCAAGAATTACTCAGGGCTGTGCCCGTTTCACGACGAAAAATCTCCTTCCTTTTCGGTGAGCCCCGACAAACAATTTTTTCATTGCTTTGGTTGCCAAGAAAGTGGCACTGCGCTGACCTTCATAATGAAATTTGAGCGCATGGAGTTTGTTGAGGCAGTTGAAGCCTTAGCGAAAGACCTCGGCTTAGAGGTGCCCCGAGAAGAAAATGGTAAGCCGCGTGTAGAAATAGATCAGGGCTTATTCCATGTACTAGAGCGCGCCGAGCGGTTTTTTCGTGCGCAGCTGCGATCATCCTTTGAGGCAGTTGCCTATTTGAAGAGGCGTGGTCTAACGGGCGAAGTGGCTCGAGATTTTGGTGTTGGCTACGCGCCTGAAGGGTGGCACACCCTCAGCGATGCCTTACTCGCAGAACCTATTAAAGGGTCCGGGGTAGTCGCGCAGGATGCTACCAAACTGCTCACCGCAGGTTTGACGATTAAAAACGACAAGGGCAACGTTTATGATCGCTTCCGTCACCGCATTATGTTTCCTATTCGCGATACTCGGGGCAGGGTGATTGGCTTTGGCGGTCGCAAGCTAGGAGATGAAGAAGGCCCCAAGTATTTGAACTCGCCCGAAACGCCGGTGTTTTTCAAGGGTCAGGAATTATATGGGCTGTATGAGGCGCGTAAGGCCTTAAGGAATATTCAACGACTGATTGTGGTTGAAGGTTATATGGATGTGGTGGCGCTGGCACAAAATGGCGTGCTAAACGCTGTTGCGACCCTTGGCACGGCAACTGGTGAAGCGCATTTTCAAAAGCTCTATAAATATTCTGACGAGGTGGTTTGCTGTTTCGACGGTGATAAAGCC
>JAOJBS010000010.1:0-79415 GCA_028228615.1 Pseudomonadales bacterium
TTGGCAAGACCAAGTGGCGCACCCATTTCTTCGCTGATTGCAGCAGCCACATCGCCCATACGTTCAACGTACTTGGCGACAATTGCTTCCAAAAGCGCAATACGCTCTTCCTTGGAGGTTTGAGAAAATGATTCAAATGCCGCTTTTGCAGCAGCAACGGCTTTGTCTACGTCAGCCGCGCCACCCATAGCTACTTGGCCAATGGGCTGTTCTGTTGCAGGGTTGATCACATCAATCGTTTCGCTTGTGGTGGGCTCAACCCACTCGCCATTGATATAGAACTTAGTTCTGTTACTCATTGTACCTTCCTCTTTTATTTAAATTTCATTCAAAGTCTATTGAACTGGTATGACCACCTATCGCCAACTCCTAGCTGGCATGGGGCTACTTAATGGCTCAAGGGGGCACCTGCCTCACGCTGCATCAGCCTAACGGGCTGATTTTACAGCCGCAGTTGCACGCGCGGTGCGCTCTCCAGAGAAGCACAGTAGCTTAACCATTACGGCGAGAACTTCAAACAATAGCTTGTAAAGATGGGTGAGGAAATGGATGCAAAACTCGGACGCGTGTCGGCGTACGAGAAGTATTGAGGTGCACGGTCTTATGGGGTTTGTGCGGTTAACCCGCCGCACGCGGCCTAATCTAATCGATTAGCGATTTTTATCTTTTTATCTTTTTATCGCCAATCTTTTATCTCAAATCTTTTTGTCTCAAATTGGGCCATTCGCTGTTTAGAGTTGCAATCTAAAAGTCGTAACGCAACAACACGCCGTAGGCTTCAACATGAAACACTGATTCAAAATTCAAACCCAAGGAAAACTTAGGCGTTGCATAAAACCGCCCACTCAGAGAATAGCCAAACTCCCCTTGATCGACCTGGTTTGAATAATTGGCACCCAGTGCAAACTCCCAGCGATCTATAATTCGCGAGCGCAAGCCTACATCAACCAATACGCCTTCCGAGGTAACTGACTCACCGAAAAGCTCCACTATTGCTACAGCGTACTGAGAGGTAGCAACAAAATCAGTCTTAGCCGCAATGGATGTATGAAAACCAACACCAAGGTGGCCCTGCTCTGTGGTCACTTTATCTGACAACGGACCAAGGACAATTGCATCATCAGTGCGCTGAGCGGCATAATCTCCGAGGACAAAAAAATGATCGCCGACAGCGTAGCTGCCTCTAACGATACCGCCCTTAAAATCTGCATCGAACACACCTTCACCAACGTGGCCAAAGAATGAAATATGGGGTATGAGATATCTCCCTGGTCTCCATCGTCGTTGGTGGCAAACGCAGGCTGGACAAAACTGACAAGCGCTAGGGCAAAAAGGGCCTTAAAAATACGGACCCTAAAAGAGCCGGACAAATAGTGCATACAAATCAACCGTCTAATTTTGTTAGAGAAAGTGGCTAATTTGAGAAGAGCCACATGCGCATTACGCACCTTGTCTAACTGATTTTTAACAACGACTTGACAAAGGGGGTAACGTTAGCGCCCCGCGGTAGATTGCGGCTTTTACAACAGGCAAGTTGCTTACCGGTGTACACTGATGGACTACGAGCTGGGAGGGTAATTTACAAAAACAGCGCTTGTTACACTAATTAGCAGGACTAACTAGCAGAACTGACTGAATAAACTAACAAAATAGACTAAAGGTGCGTTGCGCAACTGTAGGCTGAGGCCCAAGCCCATTGAAAGTTGTACCCCCCTAACCAACCCGCCACGTCCAACGCTTCGCCAATGGCATACAGCCCCGGCACTTTGGTGACAGCAAAGGTTTTTGAAGAAACCTCGTTGGTGGAAATACCGCCCAATGTGACTTCCGCTGTGCGGTAACCTTCGGTACCACCTGGTTTGAAAGACCAAGCATTCAACCGTTTCGCCATACCGCTGAGCTCGGCATGGGTAAAGCTGCCTATCTTTTGGTCAGCAAACCAATGTTTGGCTAAATAATCTACCAACCGATTAGGCAGGTGCTTTTTAAGCAGCGTGGAAAGGTGGACTTTAGGCGACGAAGTGCGCTCATCCAACAGCCAAGTTTCGGCATCCAGTTCCGGCAAAAGGTTGATCAGCACAACCCCACCCTCGCGCCAAAAAGAAGAAATTTGTAGAATGCTGGGGCCACTAAGACCTCTGTGGGTA
Organism: Pseudomonadales bacterium; assembly: GCA_028228615.1. Lineage (GTDB taxonomy): Bacteria > Pseudomonadota > Gammaproteobacteria > Pseudomonadales > Azotimanducaceae > UBA4421. The sequence goes on from JAOJBS010000010.1 coordinate 2,148, forward strand.
AAGAGAATATTCTCGCGAAAACTGATAGCCCCGCAACTGACCTCTGCGTCCAAGGAAATGCCGCTGAGGTCGGTAAAAGACGCTTTATCACCGGAATTCCAGGTCAACGGCACCAGTGCAGCCCTGGGCGCGACAACCTCTAAACCAAAATCGTTGGCTGTTCGAAAAGCTAAATCTGACGCAATTTTTGGCATCGACAAGCCACCGGAAGCCAACACAACTTTACCCGCTTGGTAGGTTTGCCCTGAGGTGTTCACTGAGAATGTACCGTCTTGGTTTTTCTTAATGGCAGACACCTCCATACCCGTGCGGATTTCTACGCCAGCCCACTGCGCCTCACTCAACAGCATGGCCACAATATCCTTGGCGCTATGATCGCAAAATAGCTGACCCAACTTCTTTTCGTGGTAGTCAATGCCATGGTTTTCGACCATTTCAATAAACCGTTCGGGCGTATAGCGCTTCAGCGCGGAGATACAAAAATGCAGGTTATCAGAGAGAAAGTGTTGATCCGGGTCCACGCCATAGTTGGTAAAATTACACCTACCGCCGCCCGAGACTAAGATCTTCAGCCCAACCTTTGGACCCTTCTCCAAAACCAAGACTTTATGACCGTTGTAGCCCGCATGAATTGCGCACATCAAACCGCTGGCACCGCCGCCAACAATAATAACGTCATGCATAGATCTATCTGCCTTACTGCTCATAATCGCGTTATTGCCAGCTATGCCATATGGGTGTGCAACTCACAGGTAGTGCAGGCACCTTGCCCAGCTCCGCCCAGGGTTGCCCCGGTTGGTGAAAATCGCTCCCAGTGGAAGCTAAAAATCCAAAATCTTCTGCCAATGTTGCTAGGGTATTCGTCTTCACCGGATCTTGAGCGCCAGAAATCACTTCTAAGCCTTGACCACCGACCGCTTTAAATTCATCGCACAATTTCCGCAGCTTGGTCAGAGTAATGCCGTATTTCATGGGGTGGGCCAGAACCGGCACGCCACCTGCCCCGCGAATCCACTGACACGCACGCGCCAAATCTGGCCAGTTCGCTTTAACGTCCCCGGGCTTGCCTGCACCCAGGTACTGCTTAAAAGCCTGCTTCATGTTTTTTACATGACCCGCATCGATCAAGTACTGAGCAAAATGCGGTCGACCAATGGTGCCGCCAGCGGCATTGGCTTGAGCACCCTCTAAGCTGTTTTCAAAGCCTTGGCGGGACAAAATATCTGCAATGGTTTGCGCGCGCGCAGTTCGAGCTTTGGCTTGAATTTCCATGGCTTCAGTCAGGCCTGGATCTTGTAGGTTTAAATTAAGCCCCACTACATGGATATTTCTGCCAGACCATAGACAAGAAAATTCACAGCCAGTGATCAACTTTACAGATTTATTGGTCGTTTCAGGCAGCGCTGCCAGCTCTGCATAGGCAGAAATAGTGTCGTGATCGGTAATGGCCATTTGAGTCACTTCGCGCTCGCAAGCCAACTCTATTAATGCTTGAGGGCTCAGACTGCCGTCAGAGTATCGGCTGTGCATGTGGAAATCAGCTTTGACGAATGCGTTTGATGCGCTCATGTAGACAAACCGCAAACGGGAAATGAGATGAGCATAAAAACGACAGAAAAATAATTGATAAATACCTCTTGCAAGCCGAAAAAATTTTACCTAAACCCACAGCAGGCCTAGTTCCATAAGTTGCTAGCATAGTCGCCCTGCGCCGAGATTTAACCTCATTTGTCACCACTCAATCTGCTATGACTTAACGCCCATCAACACCACACTTTAACTGAGTGATGTCGACTCTACCTATTTAGTCGTCCTAATCGTCGAAGAAATTAGTATTTCTATGAGATCTGCAAAAATCCTCCCGGCAATTTGCTCATTGTTGCCTCATTGTTGCCTCCTTGTCGTTCCTTGGCCCTTTCTTTCTGCCCCCTTTGCTCTCTCTTTACCCAAATGCATAGAGAAATCCTAGGCTTCGCAACCGACTTGCGGCAAACTTCGCGTTCTATTTTTTAGTAACTCTGGAGAGGCTCCATATGAAAGGCACCGTGCATTACGAACTCAGAGGCGATATCGCCCTCATGACCATCGACAACCCACCCGTTAACCCGCTTTCCTCGGGCGTACGCCAAGGTCTTTCAGATGGCGTTAACGCAGCCCTCGCTGACGACAATGTCAAAGCAATCATCCTTACCGGTGCTGGTCGCGCGTTTATTGCTGGTGCAGACATTTCTGAGTTTGGCGGCAAAGCCGAAGGCCCTAGCCTGCATGATTGCCTTACGACTATGGAAAACAGCGCAAAGCCGATTATTGCGGCCATTAACGGCACTGCATTCGGCGGTGGTTTGGAAGTTGCTCTTTGCTGTCATTACCGTGTCATTGCGGCTAGCGCTCCTGTTGGCCTACCTGAAGTTAAGTTGGGCCTACTGCCCGGCGCAGGTGGCACACAAAGACTACCTAGACTCATTGGCGCTCAGAAAGCCCTAGATTTCATTCTTTCTGGCGACCCTATTCCTGGTCCAATGGCAACCCAGATGGGTATTGCTGATGCGCTAGCTGACGGTGACGTAATTGAAAGCGCCATGGCATTTGCCGCTGACATTATCGCCAAAGGCAGCCCAGTTCGCCGCATCCGCGACGAAGAGGAGATTGTTGCTAAAGATCGCGGTAACGCTGAAATGTTTGACGCAGCACGCAAAAATGCCGCTCGTAAAATGCGTAAGCGCTTTGCGCCTGAGATGATCGTGCAGTGCATTGAAGCTGCGGTAAACCTTGGCGACTTCGACGCAGGCTTGGCCGTTGAGCAAGAGTGCTTTGCTAAGTGTCTGAAGCACCCACAGCGCGAATCTCTAATTCACATGTTCTTTTCTGAGCGCGAAGTATCGAAGATTCCAGATGTGCCTAAAGATACAGCTACGCAAAAAATTGATACTGCTGCTGTCATCGGTTGCGGCACCATGGGCGGCGGCATCACCATGTCATTTTTAAACGTGGGCATTCCGGTCACCACACTTGAGATGAATCAAGAGGCACTGGATCGCGGTATTGGCGTAATCAAGCGCAACTACGACATTCAGGTACAACGAGGACGCATGACCGCAGAGGAAGTGGACAAGCGTATGAGCCTATTAACAGGCACCACAAACTTTGAAGACCTTGGTTCTGCTGACCTCATTCTTGAGGCGATCTACGAAAACATCGACGTTAAAGTGGACACATTCAAGAAGATGGATGCAATTGCTAAGCCCGGCGCAATACTTGCCAGTAACACCTCTGCCCTAGATATCGACAAAATGGCTGAAGCTACTTCACGCCCTGAGTCTGTTATTGGCCTGCACTTCTTCAGCCCAGCAAACATTATGAAACTGTTAGAGATTGTGCGCGGCGGCAAGACCAGCAAAGGAGTTATTGCGAGCTCAATGAAGCTTGGTCGTCAGCTAAACAAAATCGCTGTTCTATCTGGCAATGCACCAGGCTTTATCGGCAACAGAATGCTTGCGGGTTACACTCGTCAAGCTGGAGAAATCATTCTGCAAGGTGCAACACCCTATCAAGTGGACAACGCCCTTCTACAATTTGGCATGCCAATGGGCCCATTCCAAATGAACGACCTTGTTGGTCTAGACCTGGGCTGGCGTGCGCGCAAGCTCAGCGGTATGAAGCCAGAAGATGTGCCAATCACCGCGCGCGTTGCTGATAAGCTTTGCGAAATGGATCGTTATGGTCAGAAAAACAATCGCGGCTATTACATTTACCCAGAAGGCAGCAGAGCTGGCCAAGCTGATCCCGAAGTTGTCGCACTGGTTGAAGAAACCTCTGCTGAACTTGGCATAGAGCGCCGCAGCATTGAGGACGAAGAAGTCCTTAAGCGTTGCTTGTACCCTCTTATCAACGAAGGTGCGCGCATATTAGAGGACGGCATTGCTATTCGCCCATGTGACATAGACATTGTTTACATCAATGGTTATGGCTTCCCTGAAGTAACAGGCGGACCTATGTTTTGGGCTGATCAAATTGGCTTAGAAAACATCCTTGCTGACATTAAGGGCTTCCAAAAGGAATACGGCGGCACGATTTGGGAACCAGCACCGTTGTTAGAGCGCTTGGTTGCCGAAGGCAAAACCTTTGCAAGCTTGCAAGGCTAGTAGGCCTAGTTTGTCTAGTACGTCTAGTGGGTTAGCCCCGCTAGTCAGATTAGCCAGCAAAACTAACCAAGCCGAAATGGCTGGGTTAGCGCAGACAATCGGTTCTCGTCAGCAATGGCGAGAACAGGTTTTCTAAGAAGGCTTTTAGAATCATCCACTTTTGGGAGAAAACGATGATTACCCAAGGCATACATCACGTTTCAATCAATGTCACAGATGTCGCAAGCGCTAAGCAATTCTATTTAGAGGTGCTAGAACTTGAAGACTTACCAAGACCTGACCTAGGTTTTCCCGGCGCATGGATCAAAGCGGGTAATCAAGAAATTCACCTACTGGGCATAGACAGCGGCCAACCGTTAAAAGAACAGCACTTTGCGTTCTTGGTTGAGAACATGGACCAAGTAACGGACCAGCTAGAGAAGCACGGTATCAAGTTCACCAGTGAAAAGAACATTCCTAACGTGTGCAGACAAATTTTTGCCCATGACCCAAGCGGCAATATGATTGAATTCAATCAACGTTTGAACGTCGAGTAGCATCATCCTTAATTCGCACCCGCACCCGCATACATACCTTGGCAGAACACTGCCTCGCTGTATTGCAGCGGGCCTAGCGCTCTTTGCGGTTTTTTTCGCTCACTCGGCGCTTGCTCATGGCGTTACAGAGGGCGACGCAAGCTTCCTGCAAGGCAAAGAAGGTTTTCACTTTTGGCCCTACTTCTATCTTGGGGCAAAACACATGGTCACCGGTTACGACCACCTGCTCTTTTTAGCCGGAGTGATCTTTTTTCTCTACCGATTAAGCGACGTTGGCATTTATGTCACGCTTTTTGCTGCGGGCCACAGCCTGACGCTTATTGTTGGCGTTTGGTTCGAAATTCCAGCCAACGCTTACATCATCGACGCTATCATTGGTTTCTCTGTAGTTTACAAAGCGTTTGAAAACCTCGGCGGTTTCCAGCGTCTTGGCGTAAATCCAAACACCCGACTAGCCGTGCTCATCTTCGGTCTATTTCATGGCTTTGGGTTGGCCACCAAACTGCAAGAAATCAGCCTTTCGCAAGAAGGGCTTTTGGCCAACTTGATCGCTTTCAACGCAGGTGTAGAAGTGGGTCAACTGTTAGCACTGCTGGCGATCATCACGCTTATGTCGGCTTGGCGACGACAAAGTTCATTCCCTCGCCAAGCCATAGTTGCCAATACAGCGCTAATGTTTGCCGGCTATCTATTGGTTGGTTATCAGTTATCAGGGTTTTTCTTGATCACCTAATAGACGATACTCAGACACACGTGAGAGGAGAATGGAAATGCAGGCGCAAAATTTATTCGATGCTGCAGAGCAACTGGGCAACCAATTTTCTGCGCGAAGCGCAGAGTTTGAAAAAGCCAGACGCCTGCCCAAAGACGTATCCAACGCAATGGCCGCTGCCGGTTTTTACCGCATGTATGTGCCAGAGGAGATCGGCGGCCTTGAGACCTCGCCTGCGGACAGCGCCAGGGTATTTGAGCGCTTAGCTCAAGGTGACGCAGCCTGCGGATGGGTAGCATTCATCGCAGCAACCAGTGGCTCCACCTTAGCGCGCATCCCTGTTGATACAGCAAAAGCCATATTCACCAAGCCTGAAACCATGATCGCTGGTGTGTTTGCGCCCACGGGTAAAGCCACTCAAAACGGCCAAGGATTTACAGTCTCAGGCAATTGGCAATGGGGTTCAGGCACACAAAACGCAGATTGGGTTTTAGGCGGCTGCAGCATTTTGAATGCAGCCGGAGAATTAATGAACGAAAAAGCACCCACCAGCATGTGCTTAATGCCCGCAAACGCCATTGAATTTGCGGACACTTGGCATGTCAGCGGCCTGCAAGGTACCGGCAGCACAGATTACGGTGTGAACAACCTTCAGATTGGTGCTGAGCATGTGGTGGGCTTCGCAAAGCATGCGCCCCCTGCTGGTCCGCTGTTTCAATTTCCACACTTCACACTTCTGGCATTAGGCATTGCTGCCGTGGCAATGGGTATTGCAAGAGCCGCTGTTGACGAACTCATTACCCTGGCCGAGAGCAAAAAGCGTGTAGGCACCAATAGCACGCTGGCCACTCGGCCACATACACATATTGAAGTGGCCCGGGCAGAAGCCACCTTGCGCAGCGCCCGAGCGTTTTTCTATGACGCAATAGATACCGCTTGGTCAGAGGCCATCTCTGGCAATAAGGTGACCTTGGACATGCGGCGAGACATTCGTTTGGCAACTACCCATGCGGTGGAATCAAGCGTGAAGGTAGTAGACGCCATGTATACCTTAGGGGCAGGCAGCGCGGTTTATCACAATTCCAAGCTACAGCAGCACTTCCGTGACGTACACATGACCACTCAACACATCATGGTGGCGCCCAGCACATTAGAGCTGACTGGGCGTTTATATTTGGGTGTGGAGAGCAATACAGCGACACTGTAAAAATTGGCAGCAGAACTCAATACTGACCGCAGTCGTTGCAACTACGGTTGTTAGCTCAGGCCTTTTGCAAAAGCTATTTGTTCAAGCAGTCTCAAGAGCACATTGTCCTTGAGACACGTACTCAATTGTTTAACTCAGTATCCAGCCGCCATCTACTTCAATCGTGGTACCGGTAACAAAGTCGTTTTCAACCGCAAAGACAATGGCTTTAGCCACTTCATCTGGCGTGCCAGCCCGAGGAATCAAGTTTTTACCGGTTGCCCCAACCAACATTTTGCCCCGTGCTTCGGCATCGTTACCGAACATCGGTGTATCAATGACACCTGGGCTGACGACATTTATGCGTCTAGGCGCTAACTCTGCGGCGATTGCCCGTGAAAACTGTTCAACTGCACCGCCAACAGCGGCGATAGCCGCCTGACCAGGCTTCGCGCGACGCGCTGGCGCGCCACTGACCAAAACAATACTGCCATGTTCAGAAAGATGCTCTGCACCGAAGCGCACAACATTGGTATAGCCCCAGAGCTTGTCAAAAGAACCCTGGAAGCCTGCCATGTCCATTGTTAGGAATGGTCCTGCCGCCCTACTGCCCCCTGTAGCAGCAGAAATGAGTATGTCGAAAGGCCCTTCCGCTTGAAACAATGCGGTTAACGCGTCGGCATCTCGCACATCACACCCACGCATGGTTACACCCGGGATATCACCGGCTTTGCTTGGGTCTCGACTGATCGCCACAACCTCTGCGCCTGCGGCCTGAAGCTGCATAACCGTTGCTAGACCGATACCTGAAGTCCCCCCAAATACCAGCGCTTTCTTACCTTTGACGTCCATTGTGCTCTCCCAATAATTGAGAAGCTATTTCAGCAGACCACCCATCAGAAGTCATCTATTGCGCGCCGGTATTTACTAAATCTGCGTGGATTGGCCCTCAACGCCGTCGAACTTGGTTACAATTGAAGATTGTTTTAGTAGGCGACAAATGTGTACCCAGAAAATTCTATAGAAGAGGCAGTGCAGCGTTTGATTGAGCGGCGAACCGTGAAAGTCATACACATGCTAGAGCCAGGACCTAGCGATACCCAAATGCAGAAAATACTCAGCGCGGCCATACGGGTACCCGACCACGGCAAACTTGCGCCTTGGCGGTTTATTGAGTTTAACGGTGACGCGAGAGTGGCGTTTGGTGAAGTGTTAGGGCGCTGTTATCAAGCGCAAAAACCAGAGGCCACAGAGGCGCAGATCGCCCATGAGGCAGCTCGGTTTTTACGCGCACCCAGGGTGGTCGCAGTGATCAGCCGAGTGAAACACGAACACAAAATCCCGGTTTGGGAACAGACGTTGTCGGCGGGTGCCGCCTGTCAAAATCTTTTAGTCGCCGCAAACCTTGTGGGCTTTGTCGCCCAGTGGCTCACCGAATGGTATGCCTATGATAAGGGAGTGGATCAGGCTTTAGGACTTGAACAGGACGAGCGCGTAGCTGGATACATCTACATAGGGTCCGCCGCAGAAAAACCACCTGAGCGACCAAGAGCCACTTTGGATGAAGTACACCGCCAATGGGTTGCGCCTAGTTAACAGCCCACTCAAGGGTCAGCACTTGCGAACACAGAGGCGAACAAGGGGAAAAAGGAGACAAGAAAGCCAGTGCCAGCATCGTCCAACATTGTCAGGCATTGAGCGAAAACAGCTGACTGATTTAGCTCGCTGCGTCACTTTTGTCTATTGCTCTGCAACCTCGCTAAAGCTTTTGCTGAAGGCGCCATTGGGACCATAGGTTGTGGCCGTGCTATAGAAACCAGTCGTCACGAGTTCAACCACAATGTCCTCACCTGTTCTATTTTCCCAGTACCAGCCATGGATGCCGTCAAAGGGTGCGACGAAGGAGCCGTGAGCACTGCCTGCACGACCCATATCAAAGGTCACTGAATCTTCCGGATCTGTACCTTTTTCTTCACTGTGCATATCAAATATGAGTTCTGCCTGAGGATCATTTGAGGTACTCACCGCTTGCCAAGTAAAAACCATACTCTGGCCCTGCGCTAGGGCATATTTGTATTCCACGGATTCAAATGGTGCCAGCGGGAAAGTCACACTGTCCTTATGGTAAGTGGTAGGCTGTTTTGACAGCGCGGCGACACTGTATCCGGCCATGCCTTTGATACCCATCAGCTCACCCGCACCCGTTGGATCGATATCGTATTCCGCAGGCAGCACGAAAAGCACTAAAGCCAAAGCTGCTGCAACTACAGACCCTAGTGAGATCAAACCTAACCTATCCGGTGTGGCTGTACTCACGCTAAAGCTCCTCTGCTTGCACAATGTATTTGTTGTGACAGGCGCGGCAGACGTTATAGATTTCACCGCCCGCGTTGAACAACGCTTCGGCATCTTGATCTATTGCAGCTTGGCGAGCATTCAAAGCGGCGCGGGTCATACCTTGCGCGTATTCAGCCCAATCACCTTGGTCCGCAGCGTAGCCTTTTAGCATTAACAAGTTGCCGCCTTCAGCGACTACTGAGGCGCTATGTACGACAGCAGCCCAACCCTCATCGGTTGTCGGCTGTAGATCTTGCTCACCTTCAATGGTGATGATAGCGCCAGCTGAAGACCAAATTTTGTCCGCTGCGGGTTCTAGATATTCAGTCATTAACTGATAGGTACTACCCGTTGCAGCCCCTTGAATGCTGGCTTGCTCAGATTGCTGCCCACAACCAGCGAGCCCTAAGAAAAGACTAACCCACAGTGCAAAACATACGTTCATCCAACTCATATATTCATCCTAATTCTTATTGTTAACGCCCAAGGTCTAAAAATTGGCGCTTAATACGTCGCATTCCATGTTCATAATTGGCGTACTAACCCACCAATTAGTTAACCAACTAACTAGTCAATAGACAGCAACCACTTAAAGCGTGCGCTTCAACCACCAAGCAAAAATAGCAGCGATCCTCGGTGTCATGCGACTTTTATTGTAGGCATCACCTAGGCGCTTCAAAAACTCACTACGCGTTGGATAACTAAAAATAGTTTTCTGCGCAGCGGATAAGCCCAAATTATTCGACATCATCAAACAAATAGGCGCCAACAATTCTCCGGCATCAGCGCCAATTATTGTCGCGGCTAAAATTTCATCCGTACCTTTCTTTGTCACCACTAATGCATAACCACCCTGGGCTTTCGCCCTGGCAGCGCTTGCAAAGGGTTTGGCCTTTACCCGGTCTAGCTCGGTTAAATCAAATTCGTAGCAGTCATAGGCGACACCCGTTCGTTCCAAGGCATCTAACGAAGGTCCAATGGAGGCAATCTCCGGAGAAGTATAGGTGCAATGTGGAATGGCAAGTCCTGAGACTTTGGCGGTGGGGAAAAACAAAGCATTTTGTATTAACGCGCGGGCCTGAGCATCAGCATGATGAGTGAACTGCAGTGTTGTTGCACAGTCTCCAGCCGCATAGATATGGCTTTTAGTTGTGCGCAGTTTTTCATCGACAGCGACAAATCCTCGACCGTCCAACTCCACTCCGGCTGCTGGCAGATTCAGATTTTCAGTATTCGGTCTGCGACCGGCCGCCACCATAATTTTCTCACAAACCACAGTACCATTTGGGGTGTGAATGGTCCCAGCCCCCTCAATCGCAGTAACCGCTTCGCCAAGATGTAAATGCACACCGCTGTCCGTTAATGCTTGCGCCAAGGTTTCACCCGCCAGTGGAATCTCCAGTGGTAGTAAGCGCGGGGCTTGTTCAAATAGTTCTACGCGAGTACCCAGACGAGAAAACGCCTGTGCCAACTCGCAGCCAATTGCCCCGCCGCCCAAAATTGCAATAGATTCTGGCTGAGTGGTCAAATCAAAAACGTTTTCATTAGTCAGTACAAAAGCTGGGTCAAGACCGGGAATGGGCGGCAGCGCGGCGCGTGCGCCAGTGCATAGGGCAATGCGTCGAGCATTAAACGTAATGTCACCTAACTGCAAAAGCCCCTGGGCATTGAAGCTGGCCTCGCCTTGAAATACATCAACACCCATTTCACTATAGCGCTCAATGGAGTCATGTGGCGCAATGCCCGCGCGCACTTCTCTAAGCCAAGAAAAAGCATCGTCAAAATCTGCATTAGGGTTTTCTTGGGTATAAGACAGCAATGATTTTGAAGGCATACAGCCCACGTTCAAACAATCTCCGCCCATGCGATGCCGCTCAATCAGCGCCACATTTGCACCCAGACCCGCAGCGCCAATAGCACTGATCAAACCCGCAGGACCCGCCCCTACGACCACCAAATGATATTTAGCTTTCGGCGTGGGGTTTACGTAATCCGTTGGACACAACAACTGCCAACTTGTGGTGTCAAAATGTTCACCGGGGTAACTCATAAACTGTTCTCACTGTTGGTTTGAGTTGGACTGGGCTTGCTCTAAATGTTCGTTCAAGGTTTTTGTCGATATGCGCGTAATGACAATGGTTAACACCAGTGTGGCAATGAGGCCGCCATAAAATAACCAGTTGCTGGCGGGTAGCGACTCTATTTGGCCGGACAAAATACCGGTTATATTTTCCGCAATCGACCCGATGTAAACGAATAACAAGGTGCCCGGCATCATGCCCAGCCATGAGACAAAAACATAGGTCCTAAACTTAACGCCGGTTAAACCCATGGCATAGTTAAGGAGGTTGAATGGGAACACTGGCGAAAGCCTGCATAAAAATACAACTAAGGCGCCCCGCCCCTCAATGGCTTGATCCAGCGCCGCAAACCGCGGCATAAGCGCTAGTTTGTCGGCCACCCAGTCTCGCGCAAAAAAGCGCCCCACAAGGAATGCACAAGCGGCACCAACGGTGCTAGAAAACGAGACGATGGCAAAGCCATAACCTAGGCCAAATAGAAAACCTGCGCCCAGTGTGAGTAGGCTACCAGGCAACAGCAAGACCACTGCCGCGATATAAAATACGCTGAAGACCAACCAAGAAATTTGCCTATTGTTTTCAATCCAAGCAAAAAAATCAGTGAGCCATTCAACAACTGGCAGAGTTGCTGCGGCTACTGCCAAAACAACTAAGGCGACAATAAATATAAGTACTTTATTCACTAGAGCGCCTCAGCCAATTCGCGCAACGCAAACTTCTGCACCTTACCTGTGGAGGTTTTTGGTAGATCGGTAAATATGACATTTTTCGGCACCTTAAAACGCGCCAAATTACCTCGGCAGTATTCGATCACTTGGTCTTGGTTCAGCGGCTTATTTGCATCACGCAGTGTGACAAACGCACAAGGCGTCTCACCCCACTTCTCATCACTTTTAGCGACCACTGCCGCTTCCAAAATGTCTGGATGCTTAAACAGCAGATCTTCAATTTCGATACTGGAAATATTTTCGCCACCGGAAATAATAATGTCTTTGGAGCGGTCCTTAATCTGTATGTAGCCGTCTTCTGCCCATACCGCAAGATCTCCAGAATGAAACCAGCCACCGGTGAAAGCCTCTTGGGTAGCCGTTGGGTTTTTCAAATACCCCTTCATTACATTGTTACCACGCATCATGACCTCACCAATAGTTTGGCCATCTTTCGGCACCGGCTGCATGGTCTCTGGGTCTGCCACCATCAAGCCCTCCAGCATTTGCCCGCCAACACCTTGACGCGATTTCAGTACGGCTTTTTCTTCGTCACCAAGGCCACCCCAAAGATCTTCACGCCAAGCGCACAGCGTAACGGGACCATAAGTTTCGGTTAGACCGTAGACATGGGTCACATCCATACCCTGGGCTTGCATGCCTTGGATAATTGCCGCAGGCGGGGGCGCGCCAGCAGTCATCACTTTGACTTCATGTTTGACTAAATTTTTCAGCTCATCAGTGGCGGACAACAGCGTATTGAGTACTACTGGTGCACCGCAAAAGTGTGTGACCCCATAGTCCGCCATGGCTTGATAGATTGCGTCGTCGCGCACCTGCCGCAGACACACCGAGGTGCCCGCATTGGCAGCCAAAGTCCAAGGAAAACACCAACCGTTGCAATGAAACATGGGTAGGGTCCACAAGTACACTGGGTGGTCGCCCATACTCCACGTTAACGCGTTCGACACCGCATTAAGATAAGCGCCACGGTGATGGGTCACCACGCCTTTGGGATTGCCGGTTGTGCCAGAAGTGTAATTCAGCGCAATGGCATCCCACTCATCACTAGGTAAGAAGTCGCTGGCATCAGCGGAAATTTGCGTCAGGGGTGAGTCAGCACCTTGGCGCACTAGATCTTCGTAGTTCTCCTCGCCAATCAACTTGCCTCCAGGGTAAGTGGCATCGTCAATATGCACTACTGGTGGCGGCGCAGACATAAGGGCCAAGGCCTCTGCCGCCAGCGGTCCAAATTCTTTGTCGACCAACAGCAGCTTGGCCTCACCATGTTCCAAGATAAAGGCCACGGTAGCTGCGTCTAAGCGCATATTAATGGCGTTAAGCACAGCGCCACACATGGGCACAGCAAAGTGGGCCTCAAACATTTCCGGCAGATTAGCGCTGAGTATGGCCACTGTATCGCCACGGCCCACTCCACGTTGGGTTAAGGCAGCGGCAACACTGGCGCAACGCACATAAACTTCGCCCCAAGCGACACTGCGCTGGCCATAAACCACCGCAGGCTTATCTGGATAAATAGATGCTGCCCTGCGCATCATAGAGATGGGCGATAGTGCAGTGAAATTGGCAGAGTTAGCGCCTAGGTCTTGGTCGTATATGTTCATAGTTATCGGATTTCTGTATTCAGTTTGTATTGTTAGTTAGGCCTGTCGAGGGTTGCAACCACTAGAGGTATCAAAGGCCGAGTATCTCAGACGAGGCTCAGGCTGAGATACTCGGACGAAGCTCAGGCTGAGGTCTCTCTTCAATACTGTGCAGCTGGACTGGGCAGCTTAACGTGTTAGAGACTTGCAATGCACAGCGCTTGCAGTCGGGTTTGGTCTTCTGCGCTGAGGGATTTCGCTTTTCTTGCCACCAAGTCCATGCGCACGGCCACAGCATGGGCTGAAAGGCAGCATTGCTGCGTTGCCACATTGAACATCAAATGACCAAATTGCTGGACCTTAGGCGCAACATCAATCATGCCCGAAACCACCACGTAGCGATCAGACACCGCCAATGGATTATAAAAACGTTTACGAAACTCTAAAACCGCCCCGCCTTCATCGGGATCTGGCTCAGCATTATCTTCAAAACCGCTCCACAAATGCGGCATAGAATCCGATATACGACCCATATAATTATGCAGCATTAACAGACCCGAGCTGGCGCATTCATCCGCCTGAATAATACCCTGCCCTATTGGCCGAAACCCTTTCGCCAGCGCTTGAGGCATGGAAAGTTGTGCAAAGGACAGATCCTGGGCAATACCCCGCGGTAGCGCATGGGTTAGAGATTGCGCGGTCTCCAGTTGTAGCGCTAGGCTGCCGCCCATGGATAAATCTGCAATTTGATACAACGCCGAGCATGCCACCTCGCCTGATGCGTCGTTGCGCAATTCGGCAACCACATTAAATTCATCGTGTTGTAAAAAACCAAAATAGCCGCTTAACGGAGCAGACAACCTTGATTCATTTTGAAAACGCGAATGCTGTCGTGTGGTTCGCGACATCAGCGAGTCCACCTCGTCTGCCCGCAATAGGCCACTACTAATCAACCCCGCAGAAAGCGTTTGCCATAATTTTTGTTCGCAAAACCGCACATTGAGGTGATTATTTTCATCACACTCCCAACTATTTACACTGCCTCGATAGCTCAACTCCACTGCTCAATCCTTAAATCTATGCCTAAATCTATGCCTAACTCTATGCCTAACTCTATGCTTAGCTCTTTGCCTAAAAACCCCGGGGAAACACCCACCAACCAATTCGGCTAATACGTCAAATAGTGGTCAGTAAAATGACAAATATCGCTGGCACCACAACAAAGCGCATTAACTGGTACCAAATATTAAAATAGCGCGGGTTTTCTATTGCCAACTCGTCGGCTGAAATGTGCTTGGGCAAAAACCATGCAACTAACAGTGCAATGAGCAGACCACCTAACGGCAAGAAAACTTGGTTGGGAATATAGTCGACTAGCGTACCCAAGGTGTTACCAAAGAGCGCAACCTCGGCCCAGTGGTTGTAGGTGAGCACGCTCATAATACTAAAGGGTAATAATGTTCCGGTGGCCAACAAGGTGGCTTTGACTCGAGAGATTTTCAGCCATTGCATCACTGTACCCGTTATGGGTTCCGCAAGACCGACCATAGAGGTCACCGCTGCCACAGACAGCAGCAAGAAAAACAGCACTGCTACCACATCACCGCCCCACATTTGGTGAAATGCCAAAGGTAGCGTGAGAAAAATAAGCCCAGTGCCAGCATCCGGCGCCATGCCGTTGTTGAACACCATAGGAAAAATCACCAGCCCCGCCAGCAAGGCCACGCCGGTATCTGCGGCGACAATGATCAAGGCGCACTTGGCGACAGAAATGGACTTTGGCAAATAGGCACCAAACATCATCATGCCGCCCATGGCTACACCGATGGAGAAAAATGCCTGGCTTAACGCTGCAAGAAAAGTGTCTGCACTGATCTTAGAAAAATCTGGCAAAAACAAATAGGCCAAGGTTTCTGGCACACCGCCGGCAAAGAGATTGAACACAAACAACACCAACAGCAGCGCGAATAAAGTCGGCATAAGTATTTTTACAGCACGTTCAATGCCTTGTTGCACACCGGCGCAAATAATAGCGCCCGCTGTAACCAAGGCTAAAACGGTCCAAAATATGGAGGTGGGTACGTCAAGTAAGACATTATCAAAGGCCGTTTTCGCAGTGAGGCTATCTGCGCCAGGCATCTGGCCTGTTAGGGCCAAGAAGAAGTAGTAAAGTACCCAACCGGCGACCACTGCATACGCCATTTGAATGAGGAATGCCGTTGTGACGTTGAGGGTGCCTATCCAAGACCAGTGGCGGCTAAGGCCTGCAGCGCTGGCTACAGCGTGGATGGAGGCCGGCGGACTAAAGCCGCCTCTGCGGCCAAGCATGATCTCCGCCATCAAAATGGGTACACCGATTAAGAAGGCGCACCCCAAATAAACGACGACAAATGCAGAGCCGCCGTTTTCGCCGGTAACGTAGGGAAAGCGCCAGATATTGCCTAGCCCGACGGCAAAGCCGATGGAGGCCATCAAAAATCCGCCAGTTGATCCCCAGGCCGTTGACCCGGCGCTATTACTCATCGCTATCGTCCCTTAAATTCTGGCGCGCGCTTTTCGACAAACGCCTGAGACGCACCCTTATGGTCATCCGTGGTAAAGCAACGCGCCATGGACATGGCTTCACTGTCCAGAATCTGACTCAGAGATTGTGTGTTACTGGCATTCAGGTTTTTCTTCATATAACCCAGAGCAACTGTGGGTAGCGCCGCCAGCTGGGCGGCCATAGCGCTTACTGCTTCAGGGAACGCTTCAGCAGTAACCGACTGATTGATCATCCCAAGGGCCAAAGCTTGCTCGCCAGTAATGACCTGCGCGGTGAACATCAGCTCTCGAGCTTTTGTATGCCCTACCAACAAAGGTAAAAAGTAGGACATGCCATAGTCACCAGACAAACCCACTTTAGAGAAGGCTGTGGTGATTTTCGCACTGTCTACGGCAATACGCAGGTCGCAAGCCAAGGCTAATGAGCACCCTGCCCCCGCTGCTGCACCGGGAATGGCGGCAAGCGTAGGCTTAGGCATTTCATGCAACATACGAGACACATCAAAGCCTGGGCGCAGCGCTTGAGCGCGTTGCTCTACGGTAGTTGGCGCCGAAGCACCCGACCCATCGCTTGCCGCAGCAAAGCCTTTTACATCGCCGCCCGCACAAAAAGCACTGCCCGCGCCGGTGAGCACTACGCAACGCACATTAGCGTCCATAGCAAGTCGAGGCAGGGCCTCCATTAGGCCTTGGATCATTTCACCGCTCATGGCGTTACGCGCTTCAGGTCGGTTCATGGTCAAGGTTGCAACGCCGTCCACAATGGATTCGGCTAAATGGGGTGTATGGCTCATTTCTTATCCTCTTTCGCTAAAACAGTCATCAAACTGCGATTAAAATCATTGCCAAACCTTAGCCGAAATACCGCAAAATTTCGTCCGTCCGCCTAAATAAAAACATAAATAAAAACCGTTGCAGACGGTGCGCTGCCCTGGCGCTAACGCATAAAACTGGAATACTTTACTGCTCCGCGGGCGGTGCCAGCTTAGTGGAGAGAAAATAAAACGCTAACCCGAGCAAAATCAGTCCAACAGCCCAAAGCACTTCAACAGGCCGCTCAATAACCAAATAGACCAAGGTCCAACTGACAATGACCGCGTACACCAATAAAGGCAGTGGATACCAAGGGATGCGAAAAGGCCTAGCTAATTCGGGTTCGCGCACGCGCAAAACAAGCAGCCCCAGGACCGTTAACAGGGAGTTCAGCGCGAGAATGGTCCCCGAAAATATGATGATACTTTCAAAACTGGAGGTGGCTATGAGCAACAGAGTAATGGCCACTTGTAGTCCAACCGCATTTGCCGGCACGCCGCTTTTAGTCTCGCGAGCCAGCCACGCAAATAGGCGAAAATCTTGCCCCATAACCTGCAACGCTCGAGGGCCAGCCAGCAACATCGCGCTGACCGTGGAAATAAGCAAAATACTCAACATCACCCCAACTACCTTTGCGCCAGTTTCACCAAAGGCAAAACCCGCCACCACAAAGCCAATGTCGGCCTTACCCGCCATTGCAGACATGGGCGCAACGGACAAAAACATGGCGTGGAGCAGCAGATAAAGTACCGTCACTAGGGCGGTACCTATGATCAAAATTCGCGGCAACGCCTGGGCTGGATTTTTCACCTCACCGCTTAAATAGGTAGCCGCATTCCAACCAGTGTAGGCGTAGTTCACATAAATCAGCGCAACTGCAAACGCCCCTGTCCCCACCAGAGAGAAGTCTTGTACTGAGGGCACCCACTGCACCGCCTGCAATTGGTCTACCTGCCACCAGGCTGCGCCAACAAACACGAGAATGAGTAAAATCTTAATTGAAGTGAAAAGTTGCTGAAAGTTAGCGCTCTTACTGCGACTGCCAAAATGCAGAAAGCCGATAATGGCAACCATGCATAGGCCAATAGGCATAACGGGCGCGCCGGGAAAGACAGACTTGAAATAGGTCGCAGCGGTGATTGCCGCAGCCGCCGTGGGCGCAGAGAACCCAACGGTTACCGACACCCAACCTGAAACAAACCCTGCACTGGGATGATAAATGCGGCTGAGAAAATTGTATTCGCCGCCGGACCTTGGCAGTGCAGCGCCTAATTCTGCGTAACACAGCGCCCCGCATAGCGCGACAATGCCGCCGATAAACCACAACGCCAAGATAATTGGCGCAGAACGGATGTCCAGCAACTGAAAGCCCAGGCTGGTGAAAACCCCTGTGCCAATCATATTAGCCACAACCAACGTAATGGCCGTGCGCGAGGAGAAAAAATCCGAGGATTGAGCCATCTAAAAACCTTAATTACAGAACTGACAACATCACGACCGAGGCCTAGAATAGCCGCTTAACGACCCTACTCACACCATAAGTTCGGATACGCACATGAACCAACCTAAAATCCGCCCAGCTACAGCTGAGGATCAAGCTAGACTGCTTGAGTTATTGCCTTTACTGGCAGATTTTGACATCCCCAAAGCGCGGAAATCGGAAGATCTTTGGTTGGGCGATGTGCCGCTGTTAAAAGCGGTTCTAGCTGGCAATGCGAGTCAATCTTTTCTAGATGTTGCGGTCAACGAAGAGGATTTTATTTTGGGCTTGGTGCTGATCACCCTACGCGAAGAGTTGCTGAGTCATGCCCCAAGTGCCCACTTGGAAGCAATAGTCGTTGCGCCAGAGGCCCGCGGCATGGGACTGGGTAGGACACTGTTGCAACATACTGAAGACGCCGTTAGGGAGCGCGGTGCCCATTCTCTTTCACTGCATGTGTTCAACAAAAATAAGCGCGCCAAAAGCTTGTACACAAGCCATGGTTTTGACAATGAGCTCATTCGCGCCATTAAGTGGCTGGACCAGTAAAACGACCGTTAGGTTAAATAACCCAACGGCCGTATGGGTCATTGCAGCGATCTACTCTTCGCGATAGTTGCCGGGGCGCTTTTCAAAGAAAGCGTTAACCGCTTCCATATGGTCAGGCTCTGCATGGCAAACAGCCTGGAACGCAGCAGACTTGTCCAGCAACTCATCCAATGTGGCATTTTGGCTGGCCCGCATTAACTGCTTGGTTAGACGGACCGCGTGCGGTGGGTTAGCGGCTATGCCTGCGGCAATCTCTTGCGCCCGCGCCAACAACTCTTCTGGTGCCACAACTTCAGACACCAATCCCATGCGCAGCGCAGCGTCCGCTTTTACTGGCTCTCCAGAAAAAGCCATCATGCACGCGTTGGAGTAGCCTACGGCTCGTGGCAAGAACCACGCACCGCCATCACCAGGAATGATGCCCAGTTTAACGAAACTTTCAGCGAACATAGCCTTTTCACTGGCTATGCGAATATCGCACATAGTCGCCAAATCGCAGCCGGCGCCTACCGCTGGACCATTAACCGCCGCAATAATGGGCACATTCAACGCATAGATAGCGCGAGGAATACGCTGAATACCACGTCTGTAAGAATCTGCTTGGTCATAGGGGTCGCCACTGAACAGACCGGTGCGATCGCGCATGTCTTTAACGTTACCGCCGGCACAGAACGCTGAACCTTCACCCGTTAGGACCACTGCACGAATTGCTTTATTGTCATTAATCTCGTCGCAAGTACGCTCAAAATCCTCAAACTGATCCGGCCCGGTCAGCGCGTTGCGCGTATCTGGGCTGGACATAGTGAGCGTCAACACGTGATTGCTTAGATTTCTTGTTAGAAAGGTCATAACTACTCCATGGGTCTTAGCGAGCCAGAACATGCTGGCGAAAATTTTGTCAGCGCGAAGTCTGCTTATTTGTACCGTTGAAGGCAAGGCTGAAGACATCTACGAGTAATCGTGATATTCCCCATACAAGTCGACAAATACGCTTGTGACCTGACCAATATTCCGCCAATTCGCGCGAGCGCGTTATCGCAACTCATACGTTAAACTGTCACGCGCACTCTTAACAACGCCGCGATTAGCCGTATGCATAAGACCGGAAGCAGAGCGCGCTGATAAGACGAGCAAACGCAACATTGGCTTAGCCTGCGCATCCAGTTTGAGAAAGGAGTGCTCACTTGGACACTGACATTTTGATACTTGACCAGCACACGCTCAAAGATCTGGAAATCTTCGCTTCCAACGCAGCAGACAACTCTCTGTTCAAATTTTGCAATCTGACCCGAAGCGATGGCGGCGCAGATGTACTGTGGCGGCGCATGCAAGCCCCCTGGTCCAACGCTGCACGCATACAAAACACCCAAGCAGCCGTTGCCTTTGTCATGCAGCAGCGCGCGTGCTTTAGCAATATGCCATCTGCCTACGCAATGGATAGAACCCATGTCTATCTGCATGAAGTCATGCCGGTGATCACAAACCGCAATCTAATAGAATTTGGCTTTAGTGCCTTTTCGCTACGCGCCAACCACGACCGCTACTATTACAAAATCATCACTGGCGTACAGGTCACCAATGGCCTCATTCGCAAGGCCAAAGCCTTCGTCGACCAACCCGCCTTAACCTCAGCCGCCGGTGAAGTAGCCCCCTACATTAATGAGATGCGCGAAATATTAGACCGGCCGCGTTTTAAGAAATTGGTGGATGATGATGTTGGTGGTTGGTTTTGGAAAATCCTCCGACTGGACCAAACTTTTCGCCTAGATGAAAAAGTATCCATCACCCGAATTCTTAAACTTATTTTTGAGATAGATGCCTTAATCGCAATGGCCGACGTCACAAGCCAAAACGGATTTGTCTTACCCGACCTTCAGGAAGGCCCCCTGGCCGTGCATGCCGAAGGACTAACGCATCCCTTCGTACCCTCTCCGGTGCGGAACCCTGTGGCCCTAGATCAAAACCAGCGCGTACTCTTTTTGACGGGACCCAACATGGCAGGCAAGACGACCTACCTGCGCGCCATTGCAACGGCGTTGTATTTTGCCCACCTAGGCATGGGGGTACCGGCGACCCGCTTCAGGTTCACGCCCGCACAACATTTGTTCAGCTCCATTTCATTGAGCGACGATTTACACAACGGTGTGAGTTACTTTCGCGCAGAGGCACTTCGAGCGAAAGCTGTTGCCCAGGCGATAGCAGATGGCAATCGAGTTATCGCTTTGCTGGACGAGCCTTTCAAAGGCACTAACGTTAAAGATGCGCTAGATGCCTCCCGTGCAATTTTAGAGCGTTTTTCCACCAAGCAAGATTGTCTATTTATGTTTTCGTCCCACCTGATTGAATTAAGTGATGAGATAACGGTGACCCAGCAAATAGATTGTCGATATTTTGAAGCAGACGAAAGTGAAGGCAAGCTGCGCTTCGACTACCTTCTACGCCCCGGCGTTTCCAGCCAACGTTTAGGTATGCGCGTGCTCCGCGAGGAAGGTGTATTTGATTTATTAGATGATGAAAACCCGACAACACACAGTTGAACTCTGCACATTGCCTTATGTTTCTCCACCAGCAAGTACACCGAGCCTCAACCCAAGCGCGACTGAGGTCTTAGAGGCGCTAAAGCCGGCGCTTTTGAATCTCACTCACGCAGGTCCGGTCTTGTTAAGCAAATGCATCGCGTCGATAACGCAGCATTTGTCCTGCACCCACACCGCTGTGCTGATCACCTTCTAGCGCAATTCGACCATTCACTACCACCATGTCGATGCCAGCAGGCGCTTCCATAGGTTCATCATAAGTCGCTCTATCAATTACCGTGTCCGGTTGAAACAAAACCAAATCTGCGTGATAACCCGATTTAATCTCACCTCGTTCTAACATACCGAATGTGCGGGCAGATAATGAGGTCATACGTCTCACGGCCTCAGGCAAACTGAGCACCCCGCGTTCACGCACATAGTGACCTAACACCCTTGGGAATGTGCCAAACAACCTTGGGTGAGGCTTACCACGAAGATCTGGAATACCGTCACTGCCTACCATCATGTCTGCATGAGCGAGGTTAGTTTCCACATCGTTCTCGTCGATAATGAAGTGAATACAAAGCGTGCGATCCCCGTTAGGCGCGGTCAAAATCTTTTTTACCAACTCGGTTAAGCTGATTGCTTCCTCTTTTGCTATGTCGATCAACATTCGGCCTTCGTATTGCCGAAATGCTTTACAGCTGGCAATACGCACGACCGACGCAAAATCTTCATTCACTCGCTGCAAATCAAAGTACTCAATCATACGACCACTACCAGCGGTGTAGGGGTATACGTCTAAGGTTACGCGCTGCCCTTGAGACAAGGCCTCATCTACGCGAGCTAACGAGGCCTTAACTTTGCCCCAGTTTGGTTTGCCCGCAGATTTATGATGGGAGATATGCAGGTGTACATCGCTGGCCTTAGCAATGGCTAGGCTTTCTTCTACCGCTTCTATCAACTTATCGCCTTCATTGCGCATATGCGTGGTGTATAGCGCATCAAACGGTGCAGCCATTTTGGCTAGCTCAATGACCTCGGCCGTTTCACTGTAGCGACCGGGGCGATAAATAAGACCGCTAGAAAAACCACAAGCCCCCTGCGCTAGCGCATGGCTTACATGTTCTTGCATCAAGGCAATTTCAGTATCCGTTGGCGCACGTTTTTCTCCGCCCATGACCAGGGAGCGCACTGTGTTGTGACCTACTAACATCATGTTGTTAATAGCGGGTCCTCGCTCTAAAGCCGCGCCAAAGTAACCGTCAAGATCGGTAAACTGGCCCTCTAGCCCGGCAAGAATGCCGCCACTTGCGGCAACGGAATCTTGTGTTGGGTCTGCGGGAATGGCGGAGAAACCGCAGTTACCACTAACCACTGTGGTCACACCTTGGGCAAGTTTAAACTCCATACCCGGATGGCGAAAAAAAGCGCCGTCATCATGCGCGTGAGTATCAATGAGTCCTGGCGCAAGTGTTGCGCCAGCTGCGTCTATTTCTCGGCCATTGGATGCCAACCCTTGCGTGACATTTCCCACTTCATTAATGCGTCCACTGCTGACACTGACATCGCCGGCAAATGCAGGCACGCCGGTACCGTCCAAAATATTTACATTGCGAAAAATTAACTCGTTCATTGTTTTACCTATAACTTTTTCTGTTAGTTCTTATATCTATTTAGCTCAATGCTGATCAAAGCCCATAGTCGCTTTTGTTAGTTCTTATCCACTCGCCTATTTGCTCACCAATCATGAAACAGGTGAGATTAGTATTGGCTCTAGGCACGCTGGGCATAATTGAAGCGTCTGCGACGACTAACTGAGTCACTTTGTGGCACCGGCCTTTGTGATCGACCACTGCCATTGCGTCTTTTGTTAGCCCCATCTTCGCGGTACCGCATGGGTGGTATCCAGACCCAGAGAACTTACGGCATAAATTTTCCAAGTCCACTTGAGCAACGCCACGGTTTAGATCGGGAAAAGTCACTGACTTAACCATCTCGGCCAGAGCGCCGGTTTGCGTAAATGCCAAAGTATCGCGCACACATTCAGCCAACCGGCTGGCATCTCGCGGATCCTCACAAAAACGGTTTTCAATGCCAGGCGCTTGCTTAGGGTTTGCGGAGCTAAAGGTCAGCCGCCCTCGCCCATATTGATACTCTAATACCGGCGCTAACATAAACATGGGCGCGCCATCCGAGCGTCCCGCAAAACTGATTTGCTCAATCTGTAGATCATTGCGCTTTTTTCCATCTTGAGCGGTGTAACGTAAAATGGTTTGAATAATGGGTTGATCAAAATCAATGAGTGAGGCGTCGTTCACTTCACAAATCACCCCCAACGCTGGGTGGTCAGATAAATTCTCGCCAACACCTGGCATATCCGCGACAAGCTCTACGCCCAAACTTTCTACCAGTGATTTAGCACCTATACCTGAGCGAACGAGTATTGCAGGTGACATCAGCGCGCCCGCAGACAGCACAACAAGATTAGCTTTAATTACTCTTACCTCGCCCGCCGAATTCTCAACTTCGACACCGCAACAACGACCATTCTCAGTGATTAGACGACGCGTTAGGGTGTCGGCTAGGACATCTAAGTTGGGGCGGATTCTGGCTGAGGCGAGATAACCTACCGCCGCTGATATACGCAGCCTGCCCAGCTTGTTCATGGGATGTGGCCCTGCTCCATAGCCGTCAGGGTCATTAGCGTCGGCGCAATAGGGGTAGCCCAACTCTTCAGCCGAATCTAAAAACGCCTGCTGTTGTTTGACCATTTCAGCAGGCGGATATCTGCGAATAGTTATTGGGCCACTGTCGCCATGGTAAGACGCATCGGGAAAATCTAAATCACGCTCAAGGCGCTTAAACCCTGGCAATACCTCTTGCCAAGTCCAGCCGGGATTACCTTGAGCTGCCCACTCATCGTAATCCTCAGGCATACCCCGTAACGCAATAGTAGTGTTCACTGCAGATGAGCCGCCAACAACCCTACCGCGAGGAAAACGATCTTTACGACCGTTTGTTGGTTCATAAACAAAACCCCAGTCATGATCTGAATAGGAATTGTTGTGGGAGTTTACCAAGTCATCTGGCGTATCTTGCAGCCGCTCGTAGTCTGGCCCGGCTTCAACTAATGCAACATGTAAATTGGGGTCTTCAGAAACCCGCGCTGCGATTGCACAGCCACTGCTGCCTGCACCGATAATCAGTACATCGTAATTATCGACTTGTTGACGATATCCCACTTCACAACCTCCCTAGACTTAACCTTGCACGACCCTAATGATCATTAAACCAACTGGGTCTCACTGATGCTAGGCTACTATCTAGTTCGATGCCAAGGGTAAAAATTGGCTGAGTTAATGCGGGAGAATCTGGGTGATCGCAGAAAAAGACATTACTGCTTTAATTTTGTGCGGCGGCGCAGCCACGCGCATGGGCGGTATAGATAAACCGCTACAAGTGACGAAGAAAGCCGGTCTTGTGTTGCCAATGCTAGACCACGTTATCGCAACCCTCCCCGCCAATGCTCCCCTAATTATCAGTGCCAACCGCAGCCTTGACGCCTACGCCCTGCGTGGGTCTGTAATTACCGACGGCGAGCAAAAAGGCTCTGGGCCATTGCTGGGCGTTTTAGCAGGCCTGCGCAACGCACAAACCGAATGGCTACTTGTATGTCCGGGAGATATGCCCTACCTAGAACAAGGCTGGCATGAGGCCATTCGCCAGTTTTCGGAAAAAGGCGCTGAAAAGAGTGCTGAAAAGAGCGCTGAACACACTGTGAGCAAAAGCGATAGCCACACAGACGATAAAGCTAAAGAGCATGTTAAAAAGCAAGGCACGGAGAGGGTCAAAGAGAGGAGCAAAGACAAGCATAGTGAGCCAGATAGCGTTGTCGTTCACGACGGCACGCGCCTACAACCCTTGCTATGCCTGATACGCACGTCTCGCGCAGATGACTTGCAGGCTTATTTGCAGTCTGGAGAATTCAGTGTGCACAGGTGGCATGCTTCTCTTCGCAGCATCACTATTAGCTATAAAGACACAGGACAATTTTTGAACATTAATACCTTTGCGGAATTACAAGAGAGCCGCGACTAGGCAGCCTGCGCTATTCAGCAGGTAGTAAGCGATGGATTAGGAAAGGTGTCTATGTATTCTTCACCGGCACGAGGCGCAACACAGTCAAAATCTTTTTCGATAAGAATTTGCAAACCATTTACACTAAGCGGCTGGTCGCCGCCAAGGCCCACGTCGGCGGACTGACTCCACTGCGCAGCAAGATCAGCGGGAACTTTAACGACCAACTGGTGCTGGCCCTGCTCTAGGGCCATACCAGCGCTCACGCTATCGCCCTCAACAGACATTACGTAGCGCATCACAGAGCCGTCCGGAAAAGACGTAGATTCGATAACACTGCGCCCCTCGCCAATCATCTGAGTCTCGCTCATCGTGAGCCGAAGTCGAAGACTGTCGCCGAGCATGCGCAATTTCATCTCGTTATTTCACTCTGTACCGATTTGTGACTGGATATAGTTTTCTATGCCGGTTTTTTCAATCAACCAAAGCTGTGTTTCTAGATAGTCCACATGCTCCTCCTCAGATTCCAGAATGTCTTTAAATAACTTTCGCGACACATAGTCGCCACAACGCTCACAGTGGGCAACCCCTTCGCGCAAATCTGGGAGCGCGATCATTTCCAGAGCGAGATCGCATTCCAGCATTTCTTTTACATTTTGTCCGATCATCAGTTTGCCAAGTTCTTGAAGATTCGGCA
Organism: Pseudomonadales bacterium; assembly: GCA_028228615.1. Classification (GTDB taxonomy): domain Bacteria; phylum Pseudomonadota; class Gammaproteobacteria; order Pseudomonadales; family Azotimanducaceae; genus UBA4421. Next base: position 28,135 of record JAOJBS010000010.1, read on the forward strand.
GCCCTTCTAAAAACAGAATGCGTTCCATGAGCATGTCCGCATGCTTCATTTCATCAATAGATTCTCCCATCTCATACTTGGCTAAACGCTTTAGCCCCCAGTCATCGAGCATTTTGGAGTGCAGAAAATACTGGTTGATGGCAGTTAGCTCGTTTTTCAGAACCTTGTTAAGCAGAACTATTGTTTTTGGATCAAGAGTTTTCATTTCTCAAGTCTCGTATTTGGATGAGCGGCCAGAATGCATCAAGCCATCCGCAAAAGCAACAAAATACCCGCTAAGTTATTGATTTATAACGATAATCAATCGCATTGGCGAAAGTTTCTTATGTAGCAATAAGATCACTATTAAAAAACGTATTGCAAACGAGAATGATTACCACTTAGAATAGCATCTTGAGTTCAGCCAATGGATTTTTTTATGTTCGTGTGCATTTGCAACGCAGTCTCAGATCAACAAATAGCCGATGCGGTTAAAGCTGGCGCACGTGATATTGAAGACGTTCAAGAGATTTTGATGGTCAGCACCGCTTGCGGCACATGCAGACAAACTGCTGAAGCGGTCATCGCCAACACGCTTTTGGAGACCGCTGCAGGACGCAGCAGACCAATGCATGCCAATGACATTGCAAACTTAGTTTACGCCGCTTAAAGCAACCCCTGCCCTAATCCCACTAAGGCCTCACTTCAGCCAATACGTACAACCTGAGCAAAAATCTGCTTATTTAGGCACAGCGCCCTAGCCACTCAGTGCCTATAAATAATGAAAACCCTTGAGGCGATGACACTCGACTCTGCCTGGGTTGCCTGTTTAGTACTCAATCTGATCATCCACTGCATGGCCGGTTTCGGGAATCAGCATAGAACGCTCAAAACTGATGATCTGATTGCCATGTTGGTTTTTACCAACCGTTTCTACTGTGACAATGCCCTGATGCGGCCTGCTACCGGACAGACGTTTCCTCAAAACCTTGGATTCCGCATAAATCGTATCGCCAATAAATACCGGCCCCGTTAAACGCACTTTATCCCACCCCAGATTTGCGATGGTTTTTTGCGAGATGTCTGAAACACTCATACCAGTAACGATGGAAATAGTAAGACAGGAATTCACCAACACTTGGCCGAATTCAGTTTTTTCACCATAGGCCTTATCAAAATGCAGTGGGTGTTGGTTCATGGTAAGCAGAGTAAACCAAGTGTTGTCCGACTCGGTTATGCTGCGGCCAGGCCGGTGCTCATAGACATCACCCACGACAAAATCCTCTAAGTACCTGCCATAGGACTCTCGGTACCGTTGTTCTCCCACTTGTTTCGCTTTAGCAACCACGCACTTTCTCCTTTTTACGTTCTCAGCAGTCTGCCGCATCTGCTGCTGGCGTTAAAGCTATAGCGACGAGCCAAGATTAAATTTCCCGCCACCACGCCACTCACCTCGCCTCTGAAGAATTATTGTTTATTGCTCACACGCGTCACTTCTATTAACGTGCATACATGAATAAAACCGAGCCAATTGATTATATAGCACGTACTAAAGCCCAATATGCTGCCTTGGATTACCCAGCGTATAGGTGGGTTGAGAACACTGACGCCGTGCCTTGGAGCTCGCTAAAGAAGCCTTTGAGTCAATGCAAAGTGGCCCTGATTTGCTCTGGCGGTATTTATAAAAAAGGGCAAATTGCCTTTCACTATGAAGACGACATCAGTTTTCGCATCATTGCATCTGATACCGCGCAAAGCGACTTGAGAATCACCCACTTTGCCTACGACATGACCTCGGCGCGCAATGATCCGAATGTAGTGTTTCCAACTCAGGGGCTGAAGGCATTGGCTGATGAGGGCGCAATTGGCGAGCTTGCGACAGACGCCTATACGTTTATGGGAGGGATCTACTCCAGCCGCAAAGTCAGCAGCCAACTGGCCCCAGAACTCGCTAATCGAGTCATTAAAGACGAGGTAGATGTTGTTGTCCTTGTACCGGTCTGACCCGTGTGCCATCAGTCCGTGGGACTGATTGCTAGACACCTCGAAAACCTTGGCATCTCAACCGTTACGTTGAGCAGTGCACGTTCAATCACTCAATCTGTAAATCCACCGCGAGCTGTGTATTTAGATTATCCGCTAGGCCAAACTGCTGGCCGTGAAGGTGATTTAGCTGAACAGAAGTACGTTATGCAGCAAGCCCTTTTGGCGGTGCAAGAGATGACTGAACCTGGCTCAATCAAAGATCTAGCGTTGCGCTGGGCTGAAGATGATTCATGGAAAGACGGCGTAATGCGCCCCAAAACCCCGGGCAACTCAGACTCTGGAGATGACCGCTTGGGTCGCGAACCTACACCCCAGTATCAGTACCCTGAGGATGCAGACGTTGCCGACCCCAATTGTTCCAGCTGTGTATTCTTGAACCCAGGCAGCTAACATCAAGTAGCCGCCAGCCTCTAAACAAAAGTTGGCTTAGACTTTGCCCTGCTCGCTGTTTAACGGGTCTGACGACTCTGACGAACCGGTTAAATCGCTCCAAGAAACCTGCGAAATCACCATACCGCATAGCATCAATGCGCAACCGAAAAGCTCTCGTTGGGAGAGCACCTCGTCAAGCAACAACGCCCCGCCAACGGCACCGAATACAGCCTCCAAGCTAAGAATAATCGCCGCATGAGAAGGCTTGGCATTTTTCTGCGCAATGACCTGCAAGGTATAGGCAACGCCAACCGTAATTATACCAGCGTAAACAAGCACACCCGACGCGCCGACTACCGCGTCAACAGTTGTCACCTCTAGTAATGCAGATACGCAAAGCGCCAAAACGGCGCAAATAAGAAACTGCCCAAATGCCAAAAGCAGCGCTGGCGCACGCTTTATAAAGTGATCAATTGCCATTATGTGAGCGGCCCAAAATACTGCACCCAGCAATTGCAGGCCGTCGCCGTAACCCATACTCAGGCCATCTTTTACACTCAGTAGATACAATCCTACTGCTGCCAAAAAACAACCTAACCATGTGTTCAAGCCAGTTTGATATTTTAGAATCAAACCCAAAATCGGCACGATCACCATGTAAGTGCCGGTAATAAAACCCGCATTAGATGCAGTGGTATATAACAATCCCACTTGCTGTAGTGAACCTGCGGTAAAAAGTATAACGCCAAGCACACCACTGCCTAACCACAGAGAACGGCTATCGGATACATCGAAGGGTGTCCGCTTGTGCATAAAATAAATCACGGGGATCAGGCTGGCTGCGCCCAATAAAAAGCGCAGGCCAATAAAGGCGTAAGGCCCTAAATAACTCATACCCATCACTTGAGCGACAAATCCAAAGCCCCAAATCCCTGCGGTTATTAGAAGCAATAAATTTGCGATGGCACCTTTGCTCATAACCAAATCCAATAATTTATAAATGAATAGCCGTCCACTGGGCGGTGTTAGCGACCAGTGATGTTCAACAAAGAATTAGCAACATTAGCTGATGCGGCGGGTATGGCCGGTTGTTTGCCAGTCTGCTCGGGGCGACTCACATTCGCCAGACGCGAAATGTACAGATATTGCACGCCTAAATCCCGTACTTTTATTGCGCCCTGAACCATGGACTAGCAAGGGGTGAAATAACAACGTATCTCCCGGCTGCATTGCCACATGCTGGCGCTGGCTTTGGTCCACATCCGAGGTGCCAAAGAAGCCACTATTGAGGAACTGCCAATCTGGCATGTCATGGGACAGCAAACCATTGCGATGGGAACCGGGTATCACACACAAGCAACCCGATTCTCGAGTTGCGGGCAAAATTGCTGTCCACGCGGCAACAATTTTGTTCTCTGGACGTAATTTGAAATAGCGTAAGTCTTGATGCAGAGGGTGTCGCCCATCAACTTGCGGCGGCTTATTAAACACATTGCTGGTGAGCGTATAGACAGAGGGACCAATGATACTTTGAATCGCGCTGATCAATTCTGGGTGTTTGGCATAATCAAACAACATCGGATCGTCTTCCAAACAAAATAACTTATTCACGCCATGTAGCTTGGTTTCAGGCGCTACAGCGCCCTTCACAACCATAACGTCGCGCATCACTTTCATGGCGCCAGATAGGGGCGTCTGCCCTTCTACAATGGATAGAAAACGCTGGTTGTAGCTATCTAGTGAGGCGGGATCTATAAGTTTGGGCAACAACAAATAGCCCTCAGATGCGTATTGCTGCAATTGTTGTTCGGTTAAATCCACTTCTCTCCCCCACCCTTTTGGTTCCCAAGCAACTGTGTTGCCAGCCTCTCGTGACCCATAGTAGGTCAACAGAACCTGCTTGTAGAGGAAGAATTTATCTCCAACGATACAACGTAAATTGCCTTTGATAGAACGATGATGAGTCACATGGCAAGGGAAAGAGACGTGAATGCGCGGAGAAGCAGTCGGAGAAAGGGTGGATGAGAGAGGACGAGATAGGTCGAGAAAAGACGAAGAGAAAAGACGACGAGAACAACCGACAAACTGACTAGGCAGACCTTGCTGAAGGATTAGACCTAGCCAGTTTTAACGCGAATAACTAAAAGTTAGCCACCAAAATCATCGAAAGCGATATTTTCAGGCTCTACCCCTAGGTCCTCAAGCATATTCTGCACTGCTTGGGCCATCATTGGCGGTCCACACATATAGAACTCGCAATCTTCGGGATTCGGGTGATCTTTCAGATAGTTCTCAAACACCACGTTGTGAATGAAGCCCGTGTAGCCGTCCCAATTGTCCTCTTCCAACGGGTCGGAAAGTGCAATGTGCCATTTGAAGTTGTCGTTATCAGCTGCAAGCTGGTCGAACTCGTCCTTATAGAACATTTCTTTTAGAGAGCGCGCACCGTACCAATAGCTCATTTTGGTGGTGGCACCCTTGCGCTTTAGTTCATCAAAAATGTGTGATCTGAGTGGTGCCATACCCGCACCGCCGCCAATCCAAATCTTCTCAGCAGGTGTATCTTTAACGAAAAAGTCTCCGTAGGGACCAAACACCGTTATCTTGTCACCCTCTTTGAGGTTCGCAACATAAGAGGTCATTGCCCCAGGAGGCAGATGATCCATTCTCGGCGGAGGTGGAGAAACGCGGATGTTAAACTTGAGGATGCCCCGCTCTTCAGGATAGTTGGCCATAGAATACGCACGAATTGTGGGTTCCTTGACGTCTGACTTCAAATCCCAGAAATTGAACTTGTCCCAGTCTTCGCGATATTCCTCTTGAACATCAATACTGGACCACTCCATTTTGTACGGTGGCACTTCAAGCTGCACATAACCGCCCGCTCTAAACGCCACGTCCGCGCCTTCAGGCAGCTTTAAGTTCAGCTCTTTAATCATAGAAGCCACGTTAGGATTGGAGATAACCTCACATTCCCAGCGCTGAACACCCAATGCATCATCGGGCACTTCAATTTTGAGGTCTTGCTTCACAGCAACCTGGCAAGACAAACGCCAGTCATCGCTGATTTCACCGCGATTGAAATGGCCTTCTTCGGTAGCCAATATGCTGCCGCCGCCTTCAGTCACTCTGCAACGGCATTGGGCACAAGTACCGCCGCCGCCACACGCACTGGCAAGGAAAATGCCCTTGTCTGCTAATGTGCTTAACAACTTGCCACCAGCCGGTACTTCTACCGACTTAGACGGATCGTCGTTGATCAAAATCGTTACATTGCCTGAACTCACTAACTGCGAGCGAGCAAACAAAATCATGCCTACTAATGCTAAAACCATAACGGTAAACATTAAGACACCAAGTAAGATCGTCGTATCCAGCATAACTAACTCCTAGATGTCGATGCCGCCGAAAGACATAAAGCACATGCTTATCAGCCCAACGGAAATGAAAGTAATTCCCAGTCCGCGCAAACCATCTGGCACGTCACTGTACTTCAACTTTTCTCTAACACCCGCTAAAGCGGTGATAGCCAAAGCCCAACCAACCCCTGCGCCTAAGCCAAATACTACGCTTTCGCCGAAGGTTTGATCTTGGTCAATCATCATTAAAGACGCACCCAAAATAGCACAATTCACTGTAATTAAAGGCAAAAACACACCTAATGCGTTGTACAAAGCTGGGACATAACGGTCTAAAACCATTTCTAGAATCTGCACGATTGCGGCAATAACGCCGATGTATGAAATCAAGCCCAAGAAGCTTAAATCGACATCTGGGAACCCTGCCCAAGCCAGCGCGCCATCGCGCAAAAGCAAATTAAAGATCAAGTTGTTGACCGGCACGGTAATGGCCAATACAGCTATTACTGCGATACCAAGCCCAAAGGCTGTAGAAATTTTCTTTGAGATAGCAATAAACGTACACATGCCCAAGAAAAACGCTAAGGCCATGTTTTCAACGAATACTGCCCGGACAAATATGCCTAAATAATGTTCCATGACTAGATCGCCTCCTTGTATTGCCCATTTGGCGCAATTTCGTACTCAGGTGCTTCTACTTGATCCGTCTTCCAAGCGCGAATGGCCCAAATGAACAAACCAATAATAAAGAACGCACTTGGCGCTAGTAACAACAAACCATTAGGCACATACCAACCACCGTTAGCAACGGTAGGAATGATTTCGAATCCCATCAAAGTACCAGAACCTAAAGGCTCTCTAATGAGGGCAACACCGATCAAAATGACACTGTAGCCCACTGCATTACCAAAACCGTCTAGCGCAGAAAGCCAAGGACCATTTTGCATCGCAAACGCTTCAGCGCGGCCCATGACGATGCAGTTGGTGATGATCAAACCAACGAATACTGACAAACTCTTTGAGATGTCGTAAGCAACGGCTTGGAGCACTTGGTCAACGATAATTACCAATGAGGAAATAATCGTCATCTGCACGATGATACGAATATTGGTCGGTACTCTATTACGAACCAATGAAACCGCTAGGTTAGACATTGTGGTAACAAAAATAACTGCAATGCACATCACCAAGGTGGTAGACATGCTAATGGTTACAGCCAGAGCCGAGCAAATCCCAAGAACCTGCAGTGCAATGGGATTGTTGTTAAAAATTGGGTCGATTAAGACTTCTTTTTGCGATGCCATGATTTATCCCTGTGCCACGCCGTTGATTTTGAGTTTCTGAATGTACGGACCAAAGCCCAGCTCACCACTCCAGAAGTTAACTAGGTTCTCAACGCCGCGCGTTGTAAAGGTCGCACCTGAAAGCGCGTCTACTTCATAGCTTGCCGCAGTGCTAGCGCTAGGAGAGCGCTGCTTAACTAAGCGTACACTTGGGTCGCCTAAGTCGTCATAAAGGCGCACACCCTGCCAGCGCTGCTTCCACTTGGGGTTATCCACTTCGCCGCCTAGCCCAGGGGTTTCTTTATGTGAATAAAAACCCAACCCCGAGATCGTGCTCAAGTCGCCATCTAACGCTAAGTATCCGTATAACGTGCCCCACAATCCGTAGCCCCGCACCGGAATAACCAGTTTCTCTACGCCAGCGCCATTGGTCTTAATATAAACCAACGATACGTTCTCTCTGCGGCGTAGTGTCGCAATGTCTTCATCTGAACTCAAAGAGATAGACTGAGCAGCATCGCCCGCTGCCTTAATTGGGTCATATGCTTGCAGGTCAACGCCATCTACATATTCACCAGTTTCTAAATTCACAGCGCGCACAGTAAATTCAGCAAACAGTTGCTCAATAGATTTGCCATCCGCTGACTCTGTCGCATTTGAGGCCAACAGCCCCGCTGCACGCAAAATGTTTTTCTTCTGGTCTAGCTCTTTATTCAGCTTTTGGATTGGCTTTAGTGCAACAGCCAAGCCCGAAACGATAATTGAACACACCAAGCAAAGGAATATCGCTATAAAAAACGTATTTCCTAAACTGTCTTTATCTAATTTAGCCACGTGCCAGTCTCCTCTTGATATTCGCTTGCACCACAACGTGGTCTATCAAAGGTGCGAATAAATTACCGAACAATACCGCTAACATCATGCCTTCGGGAAACGCCGGATTGACTACGCGGATCAAAATACACATAAAGCCAATGAGGATTCCGTAAAACCAACGACCGTCATTGGTCATAGAGGAGGAAACCGGATCTGTCGCCATAAACACAGCGCCGAATGCCAGTCCGCCCAACACCAAGTGCCACTCGAAGGGCATGGTGAACATTGGGTTGGTTGAGTCAATTGAATTGAACAATGACGCAGTTAAGAAAGCGCCCAAGAACACACCGGCCATGACTCTCCAGGAGGCAATGCGTGTTGCACAAAGAAGGACACCAGCAATCAAGATTGCAAGGGTTGAGGTTTCGCCCATAGAACCGGGCATGTACCCGATAAACGCGTTCCACCACTCAACGCCAACGCCCGCTTCACCGTCTAATACCCAGCTGCCTAAGGGCGTTGCTTGAGTCCAGCCGTCTACCGCTACCCATACTGCGTCCCCAGACATTTGCGCTGGGTAGGCGAAGTATAAGAATGCTCTGCCAGTTAATGCTGGGTTGAGGAAGTTCTTACCTGTACCGCCAAATACCTCTTTGCCAATTACAACGCCAAAAATAACGCCAATTGCCGCCATCCAAAGAGGAATCGAAGGCGGTAAGGTTAGAGTAAAGAGGATGGAGGTAACGAAATAGCCCTCGTTAACTTCATGGCCGCGCTTTGAGGCAAACCATATTTCAAAAATGATACCGGCAACGAAGACGGTAATATAAAGAGGGATAAAGTAGGCAAGACCATGTACGAGACAGTCAAACACACTGTTCGGGTCGAACCCAACTAAGCCATTGAGTAAAATGCCGCGCCAGTTAGCAACTTCGCTTTGCCCCAATGCTTGCATGGCTTCGTTGGCATTTAAACCAACAAAATAACTACCCACAAATACTGGAATAAACGCGCACAACCATACAGTGATCATGATGCGTTTCAGGTCCAGAGAATCGCGAATGTGCGATGCACCAGCGGTAATTTTACCGGGTGTATACAACGCCGTATCGATGGCTTCATAAGCCGGATACAGCGCCTCTAATCGCCCACCTTTTTCAAAAGTAGGCGCTAAATCGTCTAGAAAAGACCGTAAACTCATAGGGCTAACCCTCCTTTTCTATTTGTGAAAGCAGGCCTCTTAGCACAGGGCCAAACTCATATTTACCAGGACACGCGTATGTACATAGCGCAATGTCGTCTTCATCTAATTCAAGGCAACCCAACTCAATGGCTTTTTCAATGTCCCCAACCAACAAGCTGCGCATCAGCTGCGTAGCGAGTATGTCTAAGGGCATCACTGAGTCATAAGTGCCGATGGGCACCATGCCCCGAGTACTTCCGTTTGTGCTGGTGTTAAAGGCAACGCTCTTTTCACCAATCCACTTGGATAGGAATGCGGGGAAAACCGAGTGCTTATTTGCGCCAGGGCGTAAATACCCAATCAAACGGCGTTCACGGTCTTCGGGCAATATAGAAACTTGATTGTGGTACCGGCCTAGGAAACTAACGAGCCCCTTGGCAGTTCGGCCTGCTAGCACAGATCCAGATATGACTCGCTGCTCGCCGTCTACAACTTCACCCGCGGTAAGCTCGTCTAAGTTTGCGCCCATTATTGTCTTAACCAAGCGCGGCTTTACCGCACCAGGGCCTGCAATGGAGACAACACGATCAGTATAAATTTGTCCGCTTAAAAACAAGTGACCAAAAGCGATTACGTCCTGGTAGCCCACAAACCAAACCGTTTTGTTTGCGCCTACTGGATCAATGAAATGAATATGTGTTCCGGGCAATCCAGCTGGGTGGATGCCAGAAAATACGTGATTGGTAACGGAACTGTCATTTGACGCCGCCAATGCTTGGCTATCGTCTTGGCAAAGATGCACCGGACCATCTGTTAGCTTGGTTAACACCGACAGGCCTGCGGAAAAAGCCGCCTCGTTTGCTGCAATAACAACTTTGGGGTCTGCTGCCAGAGGATTAGTATCAATGGCGGTAACGAAAATAGAATTTGGCGTTGTATTCGGTGCGGGCACTCGAGAAAAAGGCCGAGTTCGCAACGCAGGCCAATTGCCACTGGCCAGAAGTTGATCTACAACATCTTTGCGCTGCAAGGATTCAATTTCCTCTTGTGAGTAAGCAGGAAAGGTTTCTTCTCCGCCTTCAGCAGCCTCTACCACGACGCTGATAAAGGCGCGTTTTTCACCTCTATTCACCCCAGTTACGGTTCCCGCTACTGGCGAGGTATAAACCACACCCTCTGTCTTTTTATCGGAAAAAAGCGGCTGCCCTTTTCTGACCTGATCGCCTACCACTACATTCATGGTGGGCTTCATACCTGGGAAGTCATCTCCGAGAACTGCTATCGAACGAACACCCCGACCCTCTTCAACAACCTGCGCTGGTTTACCGGAAATGGGTAAATCCAAGCCTTTTTTAATCTTAATCATGAGCACCTATTTTTACGCTTCGTTTCACGCTCGCCATTGTATTTCACCCGATGGACTCAACCGCCCATTGGATAACATAACGCTTTAAGAACTATTTATTTTCTACACAAGCTAGAAGACTCTACGCTAGGTAAGAAAGGCATCGATTGGGCTGTAGGACACAGCTGCAAGGCAACTATCCTAGGAAGATTTCTACACACAAAAAGTGCGCGCAAACGAGGCCGCAGGAATTATAAGGATCTGAGGTTTTATTGCCAATGATCTTATTCCCTTAGGGAACAATTATTAGCTTTTTGACGGATTTTTTGCGGTAGTGGCCCCAATCAAACACAAAGCAAGTGCTTGCAGCGACATCTTCGGCTGTATTTTGTGGTTACGTGAAAAATAGGCAAGATTTTAGGCGGGAGTACATGGCCCGCAATGCCTCTACGTTAGCCTCCAACCCCTCGAATTTTATGTTCCTTTAGGCAGCAACCCGGGACGCCTAGCAAACCAAAAGTTCACAACTATTCCGCTGCAGCCTGCTTGACCAATATCTCTTGAGGATTGGCTTGGTCGTCTAAGTTATAGCTCACTACATCCCACGCATCATCACAACGAAGCAATGCCCGAGCCAATTTGTTGTTCAGCGCATGGCCTGACATGTAGCCTTCGAAAGCACCCACTATTGGACGCCCCAAAAGATACAGATCACCGATTGCGTCGAGTAACTTATGTTTGACGAACTCGTCGTGGTAGCGCAGACCACCCTCATTGACAACGTCATCATCGTCAATGCCAACGGCATTTTCTAAGCTGGAACCCAAACACTTATTAATTGCTTGAGCCTGTGGCAACTCTTTGAGCAAACCAAATGATCGGGCACCGCTAACAGAAGCCTCATAAGAGGTGGCACCGAAGTCCAATTCCGCATATTTTGGATATCGGTTGAATACAGGATGGTTAGCTACAAAAGTGTAGCCCGCTTTAAAGCCCGAATAAGGCTTCAACGACGCAGTCGCTTCGCCTTGGCTTACCGATATTTCTCGATTAATTCTTATAAATTGCTTGGCTTCGTCTAACTCGCAAATGCCTACGCTGTTAATCATATCCACAAATGGCGCGGCGCTGCCGTCCATAATGGGCACTTCTTCTGACGACAGTTCGATAACTAAGTTGTCAATGCCCAGCCCCCACAAGGCGGACATCAAGTGTTCCACTGTTGCGACGTTGATAGGTCCTTGGGAAATTGTTGTGGAGAGCGCTGTATCCGAGACGCTTTCAGCGCAAGCACGGATGCTATTGAGACCCTCTACATCGGAGCGAACAAATTGAATACCAGAGCCGGCTTGCGCTGGGCGAAGACTCATACGAACTTTAGCGCCTGAATGCACACCTATGCCAATTGCATGTACGGGGCTTTGTATTGTTCGTTGTCTCAACATGTACTTCCCAAATGTTCGCTAGGCTATTGCGCTTGCTTGGAACTGAAGATTCCACTGAGCTTGCGCTGCGTGAGCCTCTATCCTACAGGGGCCTCCAAATAATATGAAGGAAAAGTGAAGGGAAAAATGGAAAAAAGTGAAACAAAATGTTACAAGAACAGCAAAAAGGAACGCAGATGACGGGCAAACGTTTCAAAATGTAAGCAGTAAGCATTTGTCGCCTATAGTCGCCCCAAAATAATAGCTCCCAAATATCGCGAATAGCATGAGTCGTTCGCGAAAATTGGCAGATCTACCGACATAGCATTAGACTACGCCTCACCTCGCAACTACGCACAGGCTCGAAATAAGCGCCATGGACTTGAAAAGCAATAAGTTAGTTTGTGTCGCGCCCATGATGGCGTGGACTGATAAGCATTGCCGCTTTCTGCACCGACAATACACCCCCTCTGCATTACTGTTTACCGAAATGGTAACTACCGGCGCCCTGCTTTATGGCAACCAAACTCATTTATTAGACCATGATCAGTGCGAGCACCCAGTAGCAATACAACTGGGTGGTAATGACCCTGCAGCCCTTGCCGAATGCGCGGCCATGGCAGAAGAACGCGGCTTCGATGAAGTGAACATCAACGTCGGCTGCCCCTCTGACCGAGTACAGAAAGGTACATTTGGCGCATGTCTAATGCGCGAACCAGAGTTAGTGGCCGACTGCGTCAAAGCGATGCAAGCTCAATGCTCCATCCCAGTGACCGTTAAATGTAGAACCGGCATTCAAACTAAGGGCGACAATAACGAATTCGCAACAATGGCATTTTTGCAGAAGTTTATTGGGCACATTGTAGATGCTGGTTGCGAGCGAATCTATCTGCATGCCCGAGTAGCCGTGTTGGGCGGCCTTTCTCCAGCCCAGAATAGAGAGATTCCACCGCTGACTATGGACAAAGCGCAAAATATTAAGGCGCTACATCCAGACTTAGAACTTATTGTTAATGGCGGCATAACCGAACTTGAGCAAGCAGAAGCGCTATTAAGTTGGGCCGATGGCATCATGATTGGGCGCGCCGCTTACCATAACCCAACGTTTCTCAGTCAGTTGGAACAGAAAATTTACAACCCCAACTTCACTTATAGTGAAGAAGAGATTCTCAACAGTTATCAAAATTACGCGCAAAAGTTTTTACAAAACGGCGACCGGCTCCACAGCCTGACCAAGCATCTTTTGCATTGCTTTAACGGCAGGCCTGGTGCGCGAAGATTTAGACAAATACTCAGCGATCAAGCTAGGCTGAAAGATAACGACAGCAGCCTTATCGCAGAGGCTTTTAGTCAAGTACATTCAATAAGTAACTCCAAGGGAAACTATGCTAAGCAGTTTACGCAAGCTCTTTAGTCGCGAAGAAGAAGAAACAGAAGATGCGGCACTGGATCCTGCATTGGCCGCAGCAGCACTCATGTTTGAAGTGGTTTGGGCAGATCACGAAATCTCCCAAGCTGAACTGGTCACCGCGAAAGTTTTGCTCAAACAAATGTTTGCAGTGGAAGAGGACGCTGTAATGAGCATCGTCCTAGACGCCGAAAAAAGACTGAAAGAAAGCGTGGGCGTGCATGCATACACAACATTTCTCAATGAATCGTTGAGTGAAGAAGAAAAGTTCTCGGTAGTTACCGCGCTCTGGCAGATCGCCTTAGCCGAAGACGGCATAGACGTAATGGAAGAGCATTCAATCCGCAAAACGTCGGATCTTTTGTACTTGTCCCACTCTAGGTTTATTGAGGCTAAGCTTAAGGCTAAAGCTCTTTAATTCGAGCCCTTTAGTTAAAGCACTTTAGTTAAAGCACTTTGATTAGCGCATTTTAGCAAAGTTCTTTTGCAGCGCTAGTCGCCGGAAGAGGTGCGCTGTTCAATTGCCTCTAATTCCAGCGCATCGACTAACTGCTCGAACGCAGTTTTATTCGTATCGTTCATCGACATCAGTACGCGATGCGCCTCAATCACTTTTTCCCGCGTACCATCCACTGCAAGGTCGAAGAGCGCGGGCAAGGTGTGCAACTTCACCGAGCTGTTTTCCACATTTGGCACAATGGTAAAAACATCGTCAAAGCCCATGTTCTGTAAGATGCGCTGAATGTTTGGAGAGTTACAGATAAGTGTGGGCACCTGCCCTTTGAGTGCTTTCACGCCCAAAGACAGCTTTGCCAGGCTACCCAGTGCGGTGCTGTCGATCAAATTGGTGGCTGTTAAATCCACAATCACAGCACAAAATTTAGCGTCTTCAAGCATGCCCTGACAGTAGTTGTCGAAAGCACTGCACAGGCCAACGCGCACATCACCCTCGAAGCGAATGATATGAGTTCCATCACTGTCACCTACGTTGATACTACCCGTCACCTATTAGTCCTTTGTCAGTGGCATGAATTTACCGGCGGCAGCATACTCCTCAGGAGATGCGTTTTACAGCCATTAAACTCATATCATCTACCCCCTCAAACTGAGCCCTTAACATGTCCCATAACGCGGCTGCGCCATTGCTTTGAGCGATTGCTTGCTGCAAGGCGGCCTCTTTTTCCGCAAGGTCGGCGGGCGAGAGACAATCAAGTACGCCATCAGAAAAAACCAGCAGCTGAGCATCGACAGGCATTTCAATAGCGTCTGAATGGTAGTGGGCATCGGGAAACAGCCCCAACGGTTTGCCACTTTGCTCCAACACACTGATTTCGCCCTGAGCGCTCACTAGCATGGCCGGCGGAAATTGGGCACCCGTACTGTAATGCAGTACATTTGTTTCTTTATCGATAATGCCAAGAAACATAGCTACGTGCTTTTCAATAGACTGATCAATCAGTGTTGCGTTGATCCACCCGAGCATCGCACCGGGTGAATTAAATGATGGGCTGCCAAATTTTTGCTGGAGCCGCCAAGAAATGTTTTTCAACTGTACTGTGAGTAATGCAGATGACGCACCATGGCCCGCAACATCCGCCAAAAAACAGGCGAGGTATTTGTCCTGCAAAGGAAAGTAATCTACAAAGTCGCCACTTAATATGAGCGACGGTGCCAACCACCGTGAACATAAAAACCGATCAATGATTTTGTCTTGTTTTGGCAGCATGCCACGCTGAATCTGTTGACCCTGCAACTGATCTTGCTCAAGTTCAAACTGCATATCCACAAGACGTTGGGCGCTGTCATCCAGCTGTTGGGCCATGCGCGTGAATCGGTTTTCAACCGAATTTACACGTTGCAATAGTTCAGCGTCATCCATTTGCATGAGCCAGCAATCAATGCAGCCCAGCGCAAACGCCGAATTTAACGTTTCCGCAGAAGGCAGATCTTGACTGAGTAGGACACAGCAATTGAGAAGGTTTGCGTTAGCACACAACTGAATGTCATCAAGGCTAGCGCAGACGACTATTTCAAGTGTCTGGAGATCGCTTGATGGCTTGAGACCCATCAGTCCCTCAACACTTACTTGGCTGACATCGCTGATACCCAAGCGTGCCACTTTGTCGAGAAAAGCACGCCCCAGTTCAGTATTTGTGTTCAGTACTGCCAGGCTTATTGACACATTAAAGCCCTGTTACCGCTGCTGTGAAGATTGCAGAAAAGTACTCCTCTTACCCAACATGCACAAGCACCAGAGCACGGCGCATATTAACACCCCACTATGCCAGGCCAACGCGTCGTTCCTCTAGCAACAACTTTTCCCCCACGCGTTTCTGGGAAACCTTCCATTTGGCGGGAGGCAGCGGGTGTGCAATGACTTTCTGCCGCGAGACCGGCTCAGCAAAAAATTTCAACCGCAGCTCTTCCAAATAATACTTCAACTCGAGCAAATGCTCTGCATCATGCAATTCATTGTGAGCAATGGCGGCCAAACGATTCTCAAGGGGCTGCAGTTGTTTAACTAATTCTCGGTCTCTTGGCACGTGGCCTTGGAGGTTTTCTACCCGAGTCACTACACCCTGTAACAAACGCGGCAGTAATGGCAAAAACCGCATGGGCGTAATTTGCAAAACATTGCCGGGTACTATGCGCTGAAGATGTTCACGAATATCCGCAACGCTTTCTGCATAGGCATTAGAGCTAAAACTGTCTAACTTATTCACTATCGTGAAGCGAAGTTGCAATGCTTCAGTAAGATACTTAACCGTGTCGCGAAAAATGTCATTCAAATCGCCTCTATGCTCGTCTAAACGTTGCGCAAATTCATCGGCGTTAGCGGGCAACACTCTGCCCTCAAAATAACAATACCAGGCCACATTTAGCATCAGTTGTTCGCGCAGCACCTCGGCGCTACCTATACCCGCAAAATACAATCCAAGCTGTTTTTCCTTAGCCAGTTCACGGCGAAAAAAATTGGCAGGTTTACCAATCTGAAGTAAGGCCAGCTTTGGAAAACCTAGCCTATTTGCCTTGTCTCGAAGTTGCGCTGTTTCAAACAGCTTCAACTGAACGCTGCCATGGGCATCTACCAACCCTGGGTAGGCCATTACTGGTGCCATACCCTCCTCTACAACAACATGAGTAGGAATCTCTACATCTGGAAACTGTTGCAAATCGTTTCGCTCATAGACCTGAAAAACCTCCGTAGAGGCATGGGTTTCAACGTTAGACAACTGCGCCTTAATGTCGTTAAGGTCTCTTCCTGCAGCAAGAATACGGCCCTGCTCATCCACCACTCTGGCATTAACCATTAAGTGCGCGGGAATACGCTCAGCATCCCAATCAGCGGCATCTACAGAAATTCTATAAAGGTCTTGCAACACCGACCCAAGCGCTGAAAGAAACCTACCTTGCCGGTAAACATTATCGGCCAGCAATCGAGCAACAATTTCTTCTAATTTGTCAGGCAGCGGCGCCAGCAATTTGCGTTTATTTTTGGGTAGAGTACGCAACCACTGTTCCACTACAGCGGGGAACATGCCCGGCACAGACCACTGCAGAGGCTCGGATCCAACACCATGGAGAACGCCCACTGGAATGGTCATAGTGATACCGTCCGAAGCATCACCCGGCGCAAAGCGATAACTCAGCGCCAGATCAACACCCCCCAAATTCAGCGTGTTAGGAAAATCAGTGTCTCTGAGGCGCGTTG
Organism: Pseudomonadales bacterium; assembly: GCA_028228615.1. Classification (GTDB taxonomy): domain Bacteria; phylum Pseudomonadota; class Gammaproteobacteria; order Pseudomonadales; family Azotimanducaceae; genus UBA4421. The sequence goes on from JAOJBS010000010.1 coordinate 45,062, forward strand.
AGGCAGTGCGGAGTAATTGCTCTTGCGTAAAAAAAAGCGCTTCCTGAGCACTGCGGTCCAGGCGTTTCCACCAGCGGCCTAGGTCTCCTACCCTGCACACAGATTCCGAAACATGTTTTGCATAGAGTTGATAAACTTCGTCATCGCTAATCAACAGGTCTCTGCGGCGTCCTTTTGCCTCGCTGTCTTGAATTGAGCCGATCAGCTCTAAGTTATGACGCAAAAATGCAGGTGGATTATTCACAGCGCCATGCACCAAGCCTTCACGAATCAGCAGGTCTCGGCAGAAAGATGGATCCACCTCGTGATAACTCATAGGTCTGCGTTCCGCTAACGTTAAACCATACAAACTCACGCTCTCGTAAGCGACCACCTCGCCTCGCTTCAGACTCCACACAGGATCGCTAAATCGTTTCTTAATAAGATGTTGGGCCTGGGCTTCGATCCAACGACTTTCTACAGCAGCAACACAGCGCGCAAAAACTCGCTGTGTCTCAACCACTTCCACTGCCACAATCCACTTGGGCGAGCGCTTAGCAAGACCTGAGCCGGGAAAAATACCGAGGCGTAAATTGCGCGGCCCAATGTATTTACCCTTCTCATCATGCTGAGCGATGAGTCCCAGCGAGCCCACCAACACTGCCTCATGAATTTGCCGAAAAGAAGCAGGCGTGTCGTTAAGACTTAAACGCAACTCTTTACACACTACGCGCAGCTGACGATGCAACTCCCGCCACTCGCGCACGCGCACTGGATTAATAAAACGTTTGCGCAAAGTAGTTTGCCAACGATTCTTCGTTAGCTGTTCACGCTGCTCTTCGATCCACCGCCAAAGATTGAGTAGGGTTAAATAGTCCGAGTCTTTGTGCAAAAACATTTCATGAGCCGTATCGGCTGCCTGAGTTTTTCCATGGGGCCGGTCTCGAGGGTCCTGTACAGCTAAACAAGAAACTATGATCAACATTTCATTGAGGCAAGACTGCTCTTTAGCCGCAATCAGCATTCTCGCTAAACGCGGATCTACCGGCAAACGCGCCATTAGGCGACCTGTATCAGTTAGACCACCGCCCTTCAGAGCACCAAGCTCGTCTAACAGACGCAGGGCATCGCGGATGGCCCTGGGTTCCGGCGGATCAATAAATGGAAACTTACTGATCTCCCCTAACCCAAATGCTTCCATCTGTAGAACGACAGAGGCCAAATTGACCCGTCTTATTTCTGCATCCGTGTACTCCGGACGGCTGAAAAAATCATGTTCTTCAAAAAGCCGATAACAAATACCCGGTGCTACCCGACCACACCGGCCTTTGCGCTGGTTAGCACTGGCCTGACTGATGGGTTCAATGGGTAGTCGTTGCAACTTAGACCGGTAGCTATATCTTGAAATACGCGCAAACCCCGGATCTATGACAAAGCCAATATTGGGTACCGTTAGCGATGTTTCGGCAACGTTGGTGGCCAAAATGATGCGCCGCTTACCGCCGGAGGACGGGTTAAATACCCGGCGCTGGTCAGCCACAGACAGCCGCGCATAGAGCGGTAGAATCTCAAAGCTTTCTTGGAAAGCCATGCGCAGTCGCCGGGCGGCCTCAAAAATTTCGCGCTCGCCAGAAAAGAAAATCAGCACATCTCGAGCAGAGGTCATGGGTTTGCGATCAATCTCATGCAGCACGTCCAACATTGACCCAAACTCGCCGTCGTCCCCGCCGCGATACTGAACATCTACTGGGTAGGTTCGCCCACCCACCTTGACCACCGGTGCACCATTGAAAAACTCAGAAAACCTATCGACATCAATGGTAGCGCTAGTAACAATTATTTTTAGGTCTTTACGCTTTAAGGTTAGACGTTTTAAATAGCCTAGCAGGAAGTCAATATTCAGGCTGCGCTCATGAGCCTCGTCGACAATAATCGCATCATACTTGTCTAGAAAACGGTCGTGCCTAATCTCAGTAAGCAGCAAGCCATCTGTCATGACTTTCACCAATGTATTGTCATTGGTTTGATCTGAAAAGCGCACCGCGTAACCAACGTCTTGACCCAACTGCGCATCCATTTCCTGGGCAATTCGCTGCGCCACCGTGCGCGCGGCAATACGACGGGGCTGGGTATGACCGATAATACCGGTTAAACCTAGGCCGATCTTTAGGCAAAGCTTGGGTAACTGAGTGGTTTTACCTGAACCCGTTTCACCCGCTATGACCACAACCTGGCTGTCTTCTAACAACTTGCATATTTCGTCAACAGCTTCACTGACAGGCAAGCCATCCATTGGCGTGAGGTTTAGTTTGGCAAGGTTGCTTCTGCGCTGTTCTAGCAAAGCATGAGAAGTGTCTTCAAGAGTTTGGCGCGCCGGACCTTTCAAGCGACGCAGCTTAAAAACGTCTTTACGCATCACATCGGGATTATTTTGACCGTTCATTTCGACCCTTGGATCCCAGTCACACGCCCTGCGGCTTTGGTTAGTGCGGCTAGAAAATTGTTCTAGCGCTTTTCTTTAGCTTATTGATGACTCATGCCATCTCAATGTTGCCACGAACTCTCTAAAGGCTCGGCAGGCCGAGCCCAATATCTAAATAGCTTAGATATTTTTTTGGGAAGAGGCTTTTAGCGCAAGAGGCCTACTTAGAAAGATTTCCCATTCCCTCTTCAAGACCTTTGATGGTTAACGGAAACATATTTCCGCCAACCAGCTCTTGAGTCATCATCACTGAAGATGAATATTCCCAAGTTTCTTGAGGGGTAGGATTAAGCCAAATGACCTTGTCATAAATGGTAGAAAACTTCTCCATCCACGCGGCACCCGGCTCTTCGTTCCAATGCTCTACGCTACCGCCTGCATGAGTAATTTCATAAGGGGCCATGGTTGCGTCCCCCACAAACACTACTTTGTAGTCTTGAGAGAATTTATTCAGAACCTCTAGCGTAGGCATCCGTTCCGCCATACGACGTCGGTTGTCTTTCCACACAGATTCATAAATAAAGTTATGAAAGTAAAAACTCTCAATATGCTTGAACTCTGTTCTGGAGGCCGAGAACAATTCTTCGCAAATCTTTACGTGGGCATCCATAGAGCCGCCGATGTCCAAGAACAACAAAACCTTTACGGTGTTGCGTCGCTCTGGGCGCATCTTAATGTCTAACATGCCGCCGTTGTGGGCCGTGGACTTAATTGTGCCGGAGATATCCAGCTCATCTTCCGCACCGGTTCTGGCGAATTTACGCAAGCGACGCAGAGCCATCTTGATGTTGCGCGTACCGAGCTCTACTGAATCATCCAGATTTTTATACTGGCGCTCATCCCACACCTTTTTGGCTTTCTTCTTTTTGCCTTTGCCCAGCCCGCCAGGACCACTTTGGCCTTGTCTGTCTGCATTGCCCTCGTCGCCGTCTTTGCCCTCTTCGCCGGCTTTGGCTTCGGCCTCTTCCTTGGCTTTCTTAAACGCTTCGATCAGTTTCTCAAGACCACCCAAAGACTCGATTTCTTTGAGTTGTTCAGGTGACAATGATTTTTCGAATTCGTGTCTCAGCCACTCATCGGGAATCAGACTTTCAAGCAGACCATGCAAATCCTCTAGGCCTTTAAAATAGGCGCTAAAAGCTCGGTCAAATTTGTCGTAATTCTTTTCATCTTTTACCAATGCGGTTCGGCTCAAGAGATAAAAATCATCCAAATTTGCGTAAACCAGCTGATGCTGTAGGCCACTAATAAGATCCATAAGCTCCCGGATGGTTACCGGCAGCTTATACTTTCTAAGGGTCAGAAAAAAATTGATGAGCACAGTCTAGCCCCTACTATCTCGACGATTCATAAACGCCAGGCGTTCTAGCAAATGCACGTCCTGCTCGTTCTTAACCAGCGCACCGTACAGAGGAGGAATAGCCTTGCTGGCATCCCTGTTAGTCAAAATCTCATCAGGAATATCGTCAGCCATTAGCAGCTTCAACCAATCAATCAGTTCAGAGGTAGATGGCTTCTTCTTCAGACCAGGCACTTTGCGCACGTCGAAGAAAATTTCCATAGCCTCTTTGACCATGTCCTGCTTCACGCCTGGGAAATGCACGTCAACGATTTGTTGCATGGTTTCGCGATCTGGGAAGTTAATGAAGTGGAAGAAGCAGCGACGCAAAAACGCATCTGGTAATTCTTTTTCATTGTTTGACGTAATGATAACGATAGGACGGTTTTTCGCTTTAATGGTTTTGCCTAGCTCGTAGACATAAAATTCCATGCGATCGATTTCTTGTAACAAGTCATTTGGAAACTCAATGTCTGCCTTATCGATCTCATCGATCAACAAAACCACACGCTCTTCAGCTTCAAAGGCTTCCCAAAGCTTACCTTTCTTGATGTAGTTGCTGATGTCGTTAACACGCTCATCACCCAACTGAGAATCACGTAGGCGTGAAACCGCATCGTACTCATAAAGGCCATTAACTGCTTTTGTGGTGGACTTGATGTGCCATTCTAAAAGCGGCATCCCAAGAGATTTTGCCACTTCAATAGCAAGCATTGTTTTACCAGTGCCTGGCTCACCTTTAATTAGCAAAGGGCGCTCTAGCTTCGCGGCGGCATCTACTGCCATGCTCAGTTCGTCGGTGGCGATATACGAGTCGGTACTTTCAAAAATCATTCAAAACTCTCTTTTTTTCTGTCTAGTTGTCTGTCTAGTTGTCTGTCTAGTTAGCTATTTATTAGATGGCTATCATATTATCGATTCAGTCATCTAAGTTAGATGAATAAATCTGTCTAAATTTTTAACGCAGGTTAATCGCTATGGCTATTAGTCACTTAATCTACCGATAGTCTACGAATCTGTCCCCCAACTTGTGAGCCGCTGCATTGTCTCCCCGCCCAACCCTCGCGCTCCATAACGAACTTAACCTTGTGGCCAGCTCTAATAGAAGGCCTTGAACGAACAGCAAGCTACTTTAATGGAGCTTAGGCAACCCATGCAACCATGCTATTACCGAAGATTTCTCAACCCCTCTAAAAATCAAGCCTAAAATCGGCTCAAGAGTAGATAAATACCCCATGGGCGCTAGGCGTTATTTGCCGCTATTTTACGCTGGGTCAGGGTTCGCCTTGCGCTCGGTTTCTGATGGCGCTGCGCTTTGGGTATTTTTGGACCTAAACACCACCGACGCCAGCAAACCAATAATACTGACAACCCCAAGCCCTAACACCAGAATGCCCTGGCTTTCGTTAGGCTGACCGCTGGATTGAAACAAGGATTCAAAAATAAACACGACAAAAGCCGGTGCATAAACGCCCGGATAATTGGGTACGGGGGCTGGCAGAAGGAAAAATACGAATACTAGCGTTACAAAAATATACCTAAGCTTTCGGGGCCAGCGCGCACGTGCCGGTCGTGATCCTCGCAACAACAAATTCAGGCAATAGGCTCCGATGACAGCCAAAACAGCAATGACAATCCATGCGTTGGAATAAGGCATTCTAATTTCCCCGACCTATCCTTAAAAACTATGATTCAGGTTGATGTGACATTTCAACCCAATGAATGATCATGTCCTGCTGATCGTCCTCGTGAACCTGCGATTCAGCGATTACTTTGCCACGCACAGAAATCTCAGCCTCGTGAACCGTATCAGGGCTACCACTGACCAACGGATGCCACCATTGCAAATCTCGCCCCTCAGCTAAGGTGCGATAAGCGCAGGTGGTTGGCAACCAGCCAAACTCTGTGACTCTCTCTGGCGATAACTGCACGCAATTTTCCACCAGCGCATGCCGCTCTGGGTACCGTGTACATTGGCAAACATCCTGATCGAGCAAGTCGCAAACGATAGAGGTATAAAAAACCTCTTCAGTTTCATCGTCCTGTAATTTGATCATGCAGCACCTGGCGCAGCCGTCGCAGAGGCTTTCCCACTCGTCCTGATCCATTTCTGCAAAGGTCTTTTGCTGCCAAAACGGTTTCATTCCAACAACTCTTCGGGCAGCACGGGGGACAAATTCGGCGGCGGAAACTGCAAAAAGAAACCGTCTTTCGCTATGCCCTGCATAACCGTTGCCGCATCAAAGAGCGCCAGTTTCAATGAAGTGGTTAACAGCAACTCCATAACAAACACTGTTCTACCAAACTGTTTGCGCAGGGCTTCTGGCAGGTCATCAAATTCGGCCTCAATGGGCAGATAAATATAGGTGTCTATCTTTTTACTGCTGCGAAAAATTTTTACTTCAATGTCTGACAACGACGCTACGCTCACTTCCTTGCTCGATTCAAGGCTAGCCTTGTTAGTACCATCAACTGTCATCACTTGGCTCCAAAATCAGCAAAAACTCTTGCTCCAACAAACTTTTTCTCCAACCTAGGTAATGTTCAGACAGTTCACTATTTTTCATGTAGTCACGAAAACAGGCTTCGACATCTTTTTTACGCGCCAACAATTCTGGCGCCATAGCTAATTTCTTTGCAGCACTTACGGCAACCTCTCGTAGCGCCTTAACCTTTGCACTGGCGCCGGGTCCAAGTGGTTTGTCCAGCTGGTCTAACGGTTCATTATTTTGCGCTTTGCTGTGGCAAGCAAGCAACGCTTGGCCATGGCGCTTAACTATGGGTCCGGGCAAAGTGCTTTGCAACGTGCTCATATCCAACTGGCGCGCCATAGCAAAGGTCATCAAATGATCGTCCCACACGACCCTACTGCGCGGAATATCAAACTGCCGAGCTGCATTTTCGCGCCACTGACAAAGGGCTTGCAACATGGACAATTGCTCAGGTTTAAGCTGCCAGGCGCGCTTAACCTGGCGGTAGTACTGACTCGGCTGAGGCTCCGAATATTGTCCTCGCTGGGCCATATCTTGAGCAAACCAATCACTTCGTCCCAACTGGATAATGCGCTCGTTGATTAGATTGTACATGGGCACAAGCAAAGTCACGTCGTCCACGGCATAGGCTAACTGCTCCTCACTCAACGGCCGCTTTAGCCAGTTTGAGCGCGTTTGCTGTTTTTCCAAATCAACTTGCAAAAGATTGCGGGCCAAATTGGCGTAGCTCAAACTGAAATCTTCGCTGACAAACGCATTGGCAAACTGCGTATCAAATATATTTGCAGGGCGTGCACCGAGGTGGTGAAACATAAGTTCCAAATCTTCCTGGCACGCGTGCATCACCACCAGGTGACTGGGGTTATGCAAATAGTCGACAAAGGGCTGCCAGCTCTCAATGACCAAAGGGTCCAATAGGAACACCTCATTGCCTGAGGCTATTTGATATAGGCCGGCTAGCGGATAAAACGTGTCTGTACGGATAAACTCCGTGTCCAAGCCAATCTGGTCTTCCCAGCTGGCCACGGCATTCGCAAGCTCCGTATCGCTATCAATCCAATAAACTGATGTTTCTTCGTCCCTGCAATGCATGGGTCAATGTGCCTCCGTCGGTGTATTCAATTTCACCACCTAGCGGAACGCCATGAGCAATTCGGCTGATGTTCGGTACTTGGTCGGCAACCAGCCGACTGATGTAGTGGGCCGTGGCCTCACCTTCTACTGTAGGATTGGTCGCCAAAATCATTTCGCTGGGCTGAATTGCTGCAATTCTGCTCTGCAGAGCCTGCAAACCAAGCTGCTCAGGGCCCATGCCATCAATGGGCGAGAGACGGCCATGCAATACAAAGTAGTACCCCCGAAAGCCCCCTGCTTGTTCAATAGCCAAAACATCAGCTGGCGATTCAACAACGCACAGCAGGCCGTTATCCCGTCGCTCGTCACTGCACAAACGACAGATCTCGCCCTCCGTTAAATTTCGGCATAACGTACATTGCCGCACAGCTTCCATTGCGGTCTCTAGGATTTGTCCCAAATGAGTGCCACCTTGGCGGTTTCGCTGCAATAAATGCAATGCCATGCGCTGGGCGCTTTTGGGACCTACCCCCGGCAGTGCTTGCAAGGCTGAAACCAAATCATCAATAAGCGACATCAGGAAGGCATTTTACCAAATGGCATATTCATACCTGAAAGTAGACCACCACTGACGCTACTCATTTTTTCGCTTTGCACTTTTTCTACACGCCGCACGGTGTCATTGCATGCAGCTGCGAGCAAATCCTCGAGCACTTCTTTCTGTTCATTGAGCAACTCTGAGTCAATGGTCACCCGTTTTACTTCATAGCGCCCGTTCATGGTCACTTTAACCATACCGGCGCCGCTCTCACCTTGAACTTCCAGGTCAGCAATTTCTTGTTGCGCATCTTGCAACTTCGACTGCATTTGCTGGGCTTGTTTCATCAAATCACCTAAGTCTGTCAACGTGCACTGTCTCCATATTTAGTTGGCATTTTTTCTATCTAAAACTGTTTCATCTCAAACTATTTTACCGACAACAGCATGCGCTAAGGTTGCCTTGATTCGGCGAGCAAAATTATGCGGGTTTTACCTCGTCGATACTGCCCCCGAAATCAGCCAAAAGGCCTTTCACGGTTTCGTCTTCTTGCAATGACTGCTCTGCAGAAATTTGACGTTCATGGGCCAAGCGAGCGCGGTACACTGAAGGGGTTTCCTCTCGCACGTTACCCACTTCAACCGTCAAATTAACTGTTTGATCACACACTTCGCTGAGCCCACGCGCCAGATTAACAACTTGGGCGTCGCTCAATAACATGTCGTGTTGCGCGCTCAGCAATAACGCAACGTTGGGTAAGGCGAAGGACAGTGGTACCGAATGCTCGGCTATCATCCGCGCGACACCCCCAATAGTGAGGCGCTTTACCAGTTCGTGCCAATCTATCAGTGCATCGCCAGAGATCGTTACTGGCCAATCGCCTTCTTCTAGATTTTGGTCTACTGCTTGTTTCTTTTCTGGCTCTTTTTCTGGCTCTTCTTGTGGTTCTTGAGGTTCTTGTGCGGCTTCTGCAGGTGCTGGCGCTAGCTCAGAAGTTTTTTTTTCAGCCACAGGCTGTTCTGGCGTTGCCTCATCGGCTTGAAGGGTAGCAGCAGCGCCGTCACCCCCACTATTGTTGGTATCTACCGCCGTGGTATCAATACTAGCACCCGTTACCTGCACTGATTCACTGGTCATTGCAGCAGCGCTGCTGGTGTCGCCCTCTGAGACGCCCTGCGTATTCGCTCTAGGCGGCACTTTGCTGTCGCCCTGAGGCGCAAATGCCAACATGCGCAGCAGTGTCATTTCAAAACCGCTGCGTTGATCTGGCACTATCGGCAAGTCGCGCAGACCAACTAACGCGATCTGATAATAAAGTTGCAACTCGTCTGCCGCAAAATCGCTGGCTTGGGGATTGAGCGCAATATCTACAGCCATGCTATGCAAGGCTTCCAGTAAGCCTTTCAGCACGTCGGCGAAGTCTGCATTGCGCTCAGCAAGCTCTGCAGTGAGCGCTAGAATCTGCTCAGCAGAGCCGGCACTCAGGGCTTGTAGGAGCGCGGTCACTTCATCGCGACCAACAACACCTAGCATGGTCACTACATCCCCTTGCAGCAACTTGCCTTGACCAAAGGCAATGGCTTGATCAGTAAGACTGAGGGCGTCGCGCATGCTGCCCTCGGCAGATCTGGCAATGACTTCTATTGCAGATGTCTCAAACACCACTTCCTCTGTCGCCAGCACGCCTGCAATGTATTCAGTGATTATTTGCGGTGAAATATTTTTCAGTTGGAACTGCAAACACCGGGAAAGCACCGTAACAGGCACTTTTTTGGGGTCGGTAGTCGCCAGAAGAAATTTCACGTGCTCAGGCGGTTCTTCTAACGTTTTCAGTAACGCATTAAAACTCGCCATGGACAGCATGTGAACTTCGTCAATAAGATAAACTTTGTAGCGCCCGCGCGCAGGCATGTACTGGGCGTTTTCTAGCAGCTCCCGAGTGTCGTCCACACCTGTGCGTGAAGCGGCATCTACCTCGATCAAATCTATAAAGCGGTTTTCTTTCACCTCAAGGCAAATTGAACATTCGCCGCAAGGCGTGGAACTGACGCCCGTTTCGCAATTAAGGCTCTTCGCCAGAATTCTGGCTATGGTGGTTTTGCCCACACCCCGCGTACCCGTGAACAGGTAGGCATGGTGCAAGCGACCATTGTCCAAGGCATGACTCAGCGCTCGCACAACGTGCTCTTGCCCAACCAAGGCATCAAAACCGCTGGGACGTAATTTTCTAGCTAGAACTTCATAACTCATGACGGGTATCCTACCAGCCTACTGGCTCAGGCTCTAAACAACTTGCACAAGATAATGACAATAAATGATCTTTTTCAGCGCTCAGATTTCTTAATCATTGGGCATCGCGGTGCCGCCGGGTTGGCACCCGAGAATACGATAGCCAGCTTTCGCCTAGCCATTGAACTGGGTTGTCCCATGTTAGAGCTAGACGTACAGCGCATTTATAGTGAAGACGGCACCCCAAGGTTAGTTGTATTTCACGACGACAAGTTAGACCGGACCACTAACGCCAAAGGCTTAATCACGGATTACAGCGTTGAGGCGCTTGAGAACGTGCGCTGCGCCGATGACCTGGCTATTCCAATGCTTGAGGACGTCTTTACGTTGTTAGCTGAACATCTAGATGTAGGCTTGAATATTGAGCTTAAGAGCAAAGGGACTGCCGCTTTGGTGGCCCAGACAATACAGGCAAACCCACACATACCCGTTTTAGTGTCTTCATTTCACCACGATGAATTGGCGCGATTTAGAAAGGTGGATAAGGCCACGCCTGTGGCACCGCTGTTTGCTCGGTGGCGCAAAGACATGCGTGACCTTGCCAATAATCTTGACGCGGTAGCCATCAATATTGCGGCTACCTCCCTTACTGCTACGCGCATGCAGACCTTGCTTGAGAGCAAGTTACCGATCTTCGCCTATACGGTAAACACCCCCAGTAAAGCCGACAAGTTACAGCAGCTGGGGCTCAAGGGCATATTCACTGATCGGCCAGACAAGTTTGAAAAATACTTATTAAGCTAGATTAGGTGCTTATCTCAAAGTATTGATTTATTAGTATTTATTATTCTAGCTTCCGCAACTCTTTGTGCAAATAAAACTGCTTAGATGTGACAAAGGATTCCAACCGGCGCAGCCGAGTTTCTAATTCTTTGCTCTGAAATCGAGCCTTGCGCAATGTCACTTCTGGTGCGACGTTAGTCGCCCTAGACCTTGCACCGCTACCGTCTTCATTGCGCCTGCCCGTATGTTCGGAGCGACTTCCACCCGCCTTATCCCCCGCAGAACCAGCATCGGTTTGCGCGTCCGCATCCTGCGAGTTAAGCCACGTACTAGGCAGCCTGAATCCTTTGCGGCGCATTTTTCTTAGCTGAGCCTTGCTCCAACCGTAGCCTTCGCTGCCGTATTGACCCGCAAACTCCGAGGCACGCGCTAGACCGCGCATTGCGCGACGCTCCCGCTTACGCTGCTTGCGCCTTTGTCGCCGGCTTAGATCACCAGAGCCTAGGCGGTCGTCACGTTTATCGAGCATGAAATAGCATATCCAGTAGGCTGGAAATGCCACTTGGGGGACAAAAATGAGGCCAGTGACCGCTAGCATTCTCACTGTGAAGGTATCCATTGCGAAATAGCGCGCTAGCGCCGCGCAAACCCCGGCAATACGCTTGTGATGGTCTAGGTAAAGTTGGGCGGCATCATGTTCGCGCAGCGAGTCAGCAAATTCCTGCTCAGAAGCAAAGTGTTCCTCGGCAGAACCTGCGTAAGAATTATCCATTTGTTCCTCCAACGTCGCAGTTGGCCGGCCTCGGGCCTGACTTCTTATACGTTCAGCCGCGTCCTTAATCAGCGGAATGGCACTGTTGAGCGCATCAGCTGAGCGCGCACTGGCCAGCTCTTTCATAGCGCGATTGAAAGAGGACTCCTCTTCAGTGTTGTCGAATTTATCTTCACTAGATTGACCCGCGTCTGTACTTGCGTGGTCGCTCTCCTCGCCACTCTGCGCTTCATTCAGATGCTCGGGGGTAGACCCTTTGGAACTAGGACCTTTTGTATCTTTCCGATCGGCTTTGTCTTTTTGTGCATCTGTATCTGTGTCTTTATCTTTATCGGTCATCAGAACCTCGTATCTATTGTGCCAAATCCACCTCGCCCTACCGGCTAAATCTCTGCCCTGCTGGTCGCGCTACTCACTTAGTGCTACCTAGCTCGCACTAATTGGACAGCTATTCATACAGCACGCTCAAACTTCACCGCGACGCCAATCTGGGGTCTGCTCGTCGAGTATGGCTTCAAGGGATTCAATGCGCTCTTGCATACGCTCAGTTTGCTGCGTGAGCAGCAGCAATTCCTCGCGTTCACTCTCAGACAGCGAATTTATGCGCTTCTCCTTGCCCCGGTAGTGCATGGTCACCCATATAGGCAACACAACAAGCACGAACAGTATGGTCGGGACCATAAACGCGATCACTATGCCTTCCATAATCTACCCCTTGCTATTGCTTGTCGCTGCTAGAGGAACCCTGCTTACTTTCAGCCTCAGCGTCCCCTGCTGGAGATACGACAGGCTTCTTGCTGGCATTATCTTCGGCAGCTTTAGCGCTTTGTGGTGCCCGCCCGCCCGACAACCGAGATTTCAGATCATTGAGCAGAACCTCAACGTCATCACCGGTCTCTAATGCGCAAATCTCATCAGAAAGCGACTTCTGACCGAGGTCATAGGCCTCGATAAGCCCCTCAAGGTCGTCCATTTTTCGCTCATACAATTCAAATTGCTGAATCGCGTCATCTACGCCACTCTCGTGAAGTTTCTTACGCGTACCCAGCCGTGAATGCGCCGCCTGACCGCGCAGAACGATGGCGTTTTGGCGAGCTTTGGCATCAATAATCTTCTCTTGCAGGGTGCCAATGTCCGAATCTAGCTTATGCAGCGTGTCATCTAGCAGTGCCACCTCCTTTGTCAGGGAATCTGTGAGCGCTTGCCCACGACTGCCTTCAAGTAACGCGCCTTTAGCCAAATCGTCGCGACCATTGCGCACAGCTACCTCTGCCTTGCGCTCCCACTCATGGGCATCAGCGCGCTGCCACTCAAGCCGCCGCAGCAACTCTTTACGGTCGGCAATAATCCTCACTGATGTGCTACGCACTTCAACCAAAGCCTCTTCCATTTCTTGGACAATAAGGCGCACCATCTTTTCTGGGTCCTCGGCCTTATCCAAAATTGCATTAATGTTGGAATTCACAATATCTGTTATTCGGGAAAAAATACTCATCGCTATTCGCCTCCACTACCTTCAATACAGCGCTCTAACTGACAGCGCCTGATTCAATCACTTTTACCAATTTTGCTTAAACACCTTACGTCCACCGGCGGCTGCCTCATCATGTTCTGTTTAAGAACAACCGCCGGTCTCAATTAAGCGCTCATACATCCTTAGTTGGTTATATATTTACAGAATCCATGCCAACAATTGCAAAACGGTAACCTCATGAAATTTATAAGCTTTTTTACAGGCGGCAAAAATGGAGGGAATGTACTTGGTGAACTTAACCAACTGTTGGTCAAATTATTATGCGCAATGAAGCCGATCGCTTACTGGGCGAGTCCCCCGTATTTCTGCAAGTGCTGGAAGATGTCTCCCGCGCAGCCACGTTGAATAAACCCGTGCTCATTGTCGGAGAGCGAGGCACAGGCAAAGAAGGCATTGCTTCGAGGCTGCATTATTTATCCCCCCGATGGGGGCAGGAATTTATCAAACTCAACTGCGCTGGCATCGCCGAATCGCTGTTAGAAAACGAGCTATTCGGTCATGAACCCGGCGCGTTTACCGGTGCGACAAAAATCCATCAAGGACGCTTTGAACGTGCCCACAACGGCACCCTTTTTCTGGACGAACTCGCCAATACCTCACTGGCAACTCAGGAGAAAATTCTGCGCGTTATTGAGTACGGGGAATTCGAGCGAGTTGGTGGTAATAAAACCATCACCTGCAACGTGAGATTGGTCGCGGCGACCAATGAAGACCTGCCATTGCTCGCTGAACAAGGCAAGTTTCGCGCCGACCTTTTAGACCGCCTAGCCTTTGATGTGGTAACCCTGCCACCATTACGCGAGCGGGCCAGCGACATACTGATACTTGCCGAGTACTTCGGCCTGAATATGGCAAAAGAGTTAGACCGTGACTATTTTCCCGGCTTCAGCGCCAAGGCCGAAGCTGAGTTGCAAGCCTATGCATGGCCGGGCAATGCCAGAGAATTAAAAAACGTTGTAGAGCGCGCCGTCTACAAGTCGGAGCCAGAGTCACTGATAGACGGTATAGCCTTAGACCCCTTCGACTCGCCTTTTCGTCCAAACGCTCACGCCAGCGAAAAACCCACAGGTGCGAGCACTCAACGGCTCGCACAATTTCCATTAGACCTGAAACAACACTTGAGAGAGCAAGAGGTAGAGATTATCACCGCAGCCTTGACCAAGGCCAAACACAATCAGCGACATGCAGCCAAACTTTTACAACTGACCTATCACCAATTAAGAGGCTATTTGCGCAAATATGATCTCGTCTCAACCACCGAGTTAGACGAAAACCCAAAAGACTTGGAAGAAGTTTAAGAATAATTGCATCAGTACATCGACAAGTACCCATAGGTTCGAGTTACAATGCGCGCACCGGAGAGGTGGCCGAGCGGCTGAAGGCGCTCCCCTGCTAAGGGAGTATAGGTTAATCCCCTATCGAGGGTTCGAATCCCTCTCTCTCCGCCATATCTGTCTATAAAATCGGGGCCTTCAGACCCCTTTTTTGTGGGGGGATGAAAAGAATAGGATGCGGGTCTTATTACGACCTCAAACAATTAGAGGGTTCGTGAAGAGCAGCGCGCCTTGAGATTTGACTCGAGAAAGCGCCCACCCCTGCTCCTGGAATTTAGGCCTACTCCATCTTATCCGTATAACGCACGCCGCGGAGTCTCAGCTCCTGGGTATCAGCGTGGAGGCTCTTTAGATAGCTTGGGGACGCCTCGGGATTGGTTGAATGCCTATAGGTTGCAGCGTCGAAACCCGCCCGGCTCACCGCGACCATTAATCGCTGGGTATAATCACCCTCTCTCTGAGCCAAAACGCTATTGCGCTAATACCTCGGACCCACGAATATTGTTTTTTAGTTTTCCCTGATGCCGACAAAGCACCCATCCACTTACAACCAATCTCCCCTCGCCGCAGAGATCACTTCAACCGCACCTGAGGCTGGCATTGCGAGCACAGATAGAGACGCCTTGACCCCACTTCAATGCGCTCAATTGCTTTCGCGCAGCGATAGCAAGCCTCTCCTTGACGGTCGAAAACGACAAAGCGATAACGACTCCTTGTAAAGCCGTCTCGTTTCAGCGCGGCGACCCGTGCGGGACTATTCGTGATTCCGGCAGTGGCCAGCGACTGACGTGTTAGATCCAATGTTGCCCGAGACAACGCGCCAAGTTGAGCGCGAGTAAGATCGCAAGGTCGATCAGATGGGTGTAGTCCTGCCGCGTGGAGGATCTCCGAGCGCAAATAATTGCCTATACCGGCTACAAAGGACTGGTCTAAATAGAGGGCTGCTAGGGACCGTCTACAGAATTGCTTAGACATCAATTGATCTAGCACATCACGCCAAACCACACCCTCATCTAGAGCATCCGGGCCTAACTTCGCGAGGTATTTTTGTAGCGGCAATTGCTCAGGGGTCAGCACTTCTATGTCCGAGGCACTGTAAAGAAGCGCACTGTGGGTGTCAGTGTGAATTGCTACGCGCAATGTTCTGCCGGTGACTGGCTGCTTATCGCGCTTCACCACGTACCACCGCCCGTATAACTGGTTATGGCTATAGAGGGTCAACTCATTGCTAAAGTGGGTCAGCATGGCTTTACCGCGACTGCTTACGTCCATAACCGTCTCGCCGCTAAGCGCGTTGTTAAAACGTTGTAGGTGAGGCTGTGAGAACGTCACACTGCGGGTCTCTTTACCATTTAGAACTTTGCCAATACGCAGCGCAGCGCGCCTAATCTCTGGTCCTTCCGGCATGCTCTTCCACCCTTTTTTATTGTATTGTGCTTTGCGCGACGACAAGCGCAAGCCCTAGACTTCGCAGCATTGTCAGAGAAGTTTTTGCGTTGCCACTAACCTATCCTGCTCTCTTCGCTGTTAGGCAAAGCCAAATCGAAAAATCTTATGCCATCGCCCGAACAACCAACCTTGAACTTGCGAACTGACTGCTTTGTGGCCCTAGTTGAACACGACTTTTGTCTACTCTTTGTGAAGCGGGCACTGTGAAGCGCAGACTGGGAAGCGAATAACGTAAAGCGGACAACGTGAATCAGATACCAGAAAACCTGCAGGCAGAGTGGAACAAGTGTGCTGAGCGCGAGAAATCTCGCTCCTATTTATTGCAGCGGTTGCACCGGTTTGCAGCGGTGATGCAATTGATAGGGGATTGCGCCATGCTTATAGCTTTGCCGCAAAGGGAACATCAATGAGCTTTAACAAATTAACATGGGGCGTGAAAGCCAGCTTTAGGGATTACGTGGAGGCTGCAGAGGGTTCAATCACTCTAAGTGATGGCGCAACCCGCACAGAAGAGGGCACATTTGTCTTCATGGCTCAGCCTGGCGGCGATCTGTCTATAGCAGCGGATGGGAGCGCAACGGGCGCTATGCGTTTTCAAGGCACAGTCGTTTTTGAAGCATACGGGGGTATGCTCAAGTCTACCCTTGCGGAGCTGGGTTTGGAGGCAGGAGAAAATGGACTTGTACTTACAGTACTCGACGCGCCAATGAACAAAAGCCGTTGCGCAATTGCAGATCTAGGCCCGATTGAAGTTGGCGCAGAGGGCGTTATGACGATCGTGTCAAAGATCACAGTCGACGGCATGTACCAGATTGCCGACAACTACCCGCCAGGCACAGAGTTGGACCCGATAACACTGGCCTAGACGCTCTTTTCATACGGAGCAAGCACGGGTGGATTTTCATCTGGGCGTATCTCAAAAGATACTCCTCGCAGAATGCGAGGAGTTTTATCACCGTCAACTAATAACTAAATAGAGGCCGCTTAAGTAATCGGCCTCTAGCAGTGACATTAGTTCTTCTCAAGGTCAAAGCGATCTAACTGCATCACTTTGGTCCAAGCTCTAACAAAGTCTTCAACAAAACGTGGGCTTGCATCATCGTAGGCATACGCCTCGGCAATGGCCCGCAGTTCGGAATTTGAACCGAAAATGAGGTCTACGGTGGTGGCCGTAAACTGCACATCCTGGGTCACAGGGTCTACTCGTTCGTAAACGCCTTCAGTTGCTGCTTTGCGCCAAGGGTGAGTACCGTCCAACAAATTCAAAAAGAAATCGTTGCTTAGCGTCCCAGGCCGATCGGTTAAAACGCCGTGGGTTGTTCCATCCGTGTTGGCATTAAGCACACGCATACCGCCTAGCAACACAGTCATTTCAGGTACGGTCAGCCTCAACTGATCTGCCTTGTCCACCATCATTTCAGCTGGCGAACGATACGCTTGGTTGACATTGAAGTAGTTACGGAATGCGTCCGCTGTGGGCTCTAATACAGCGAAAGACACCACATCCGTTTGTTCCTGAAGCGCATCTACACGACCCGGCACAAATGGCACCGACACGTCAGTGCCTGCCTCTTTAGCTGCGCGCTCTATGCCCACCGCGCCGCCAAGTACAATAACGTCAGCCAGCGACACTTGCCCCCTGCGGCTGTTGTCATTGAATTCGCTCTGTACGCCCCTTAACACATCTAATACGCGAGCCAGTTTTTGCGGTTGGTTCACTGCCCAATCTTTCTGCGGCGCTAGGCTCACGCGTGCGCCATTGGCACCACCTCGCATGTCGCTGCCACGGAATGACGCGGCCGATGCCCATGCAGTGCCGACTAAATCTGCAACGCTTAGGTTAGTTGCTGCGATAGACCTCTTCAGTTGCTTAATCTGGCGAGCGTTCAAAGGCTTACCTGTAGTCGCAGGCAACGGATCTTGCCAAATCATCACCTCGCTAGGCACATCATCGCCTAGGTAACGAACCCGTGGTCCCATATCGCGATGAGTCAATTTGAACCATGCTTTAGCAAAAGCTAATCGGTATTCATTTGGGTCAGCCAAAAATCGCTCTACGATTTTACGGTACTCAGGATCGTACTTAAGCGCTAAATCCGCAGTCGTCATGACAGGCGGGTTAAACTTACCTTTCACGTGGGCGTCAGGCACCACACTGTGGAGCGATTCATCTGTTGGAATCCACTGCAATGCGCCCGCAGGGCTGCGCGTTTGCTGCCACTCGAAATTGAGCAAATTTTGCAAATACAGAGTGGTCCATTGAGTGGGCGCTTGAGTCCAAGCACCCTCTAAACCGCTGGTCACTGTGTCTTCTGAATGGCCCTTGCCACAGCTGTTCTTCCAGCCTAGGCCTTGCTCTTCTATTGGCGCTGCACCTGGCTCAGGCCCAACACAAGACTTCTTGCGCGCACCATGCATTTTGCCGAAGGTATGACCGCCCGCGATCAGCGCAACAGTCTCTTCATCGTCCATTGCCATACGCCCAAAGGTCACGCGCACGCTTTTCGCCGAACCCACAGGGTCGGGCTTGCCTTGCGGGCCTTCAGGATTAACGTAGATCAGGCCCATGTGAGCCGCGCCCAAGGTTTTTTCTAGCTTGCCATCTTTGTCGTGACGTTCACTAGCGAGCATGGTGACTTCAGGCCCCCAATAAACCAGATCCGGTTCCCAGTCGTCTGCACGACCGCCAGCAAAACCAAAGGTTTGAAACCCCATGTTCTCCATACCGACTGTACCGGCAAGTACCATTAAGTCTGCCCAAGAAAGGCTTTGACCGTATTTTTGCTTAATGGGCCAAAGTAGCCTGCGCGCTTTGTCCAAATTGCCGTTGTCAGGCCAACTGTTGAGAGGGTCAAACCGCATTTGGCCGCCATCAGCACCGCCGCGTCCGTCTAACGTTCTGTACGTGCCCGCGCTGTGCCAGGCCAAACGGATAAAGAATGGGCCGTAGTTACCAAAGTCCGCAGGCCACCATTCTTGAGAGGTGGTCAACAGCACGTTGATGTCGGCTTTCACCGCGGCGAGATCTAATGAGTTGAACGCTTGAGCGTAGTCAAAATCTTCGCCTAGCGGATTAGCGCTGGCGTCGTGGTCGCGCAGAGTCGATAAATTGAGTTGTTCAGGCCACCAAAATTGATTGGTTTTCGCATGATCCACCCTCTTACTCGCCTCACCTGACGCCCCTGATATATTAGACGCACCATGATGCCCTTCACTGGCATGCAATGGTGAAGCCACCCATATCACTGACATCAGCGCGACGCCACTTAAAAGCTTGCTTCGCATTTCTTTAACCCTCATGAAATTATAAAAATCTGTCTCTTTACGAACAATTAAACAGCCTGCTCGCAACTTGGGAGAGATCATAAACCCCCTGTCTTCATAGATGAAATTGATTTTATATACTCTGGCGATAGATCAGACCTATGATGAGCCTTTACTCAATGGACGTTTAGCGCTGGCCTGCTTTCGTCAGCGGCAACAATGCCTAGGCGAAAAAACTAGACCAGCAAATGTTTGATTCAACCTGGCCTTTAGGGAAGTGAAATAGCCACCAATCGGGGATGAGGCCTTTCGCTCCGTAGATCGTAACGCCGCAAAATAGGGATGGCCTCAGGCCCCCACTTTGCATACGTGACCCGTAGATGTTTAACTCTTTGTAATCCTACCCACCCAAAAAATCAGGAGAGCGCTTCGTGACGCAGTCTAGTGCCGACCCATCAGTCTCTATAAGTACTACCAAAACAGGCTTCTATAAGGGTTTCAACGTATCTGTGGCGGCTATTCCTAAAGTGGTCATCTTTGCCTTTATTCTTTGGATCGGCTTGTCTCCAGAACGCGCGGGCGAGCAACTTGCAGCCCTGCAAACTTGGTCAACCTCATCCTTTGGCGGCTGGTATGTATATGTCACAGCCCTCTTCACGGTGACCTGTTTAGCCATAGCAGTGTGGCCGCGCACAGGAAAAATTGTGTTGGGCAAGAAAGACGAGGCGCCAGCATTCTCACTGTTTACTTGGGTGTCTATGATGTTTGGTGCCGGTATTGGTATTGGCATGCTCACATACTCAACCGCCGAACCTATTTTTCACTTCGCCACTAACCCAGAGACCATCCAAGGGTTAAGTACACCACTAGATGAATCCAATGTGCGTAACGCCTACAAGTGGGCCATGCTGCATTACGGGCTCACCCCTTGGGCGTGCTACGGACTGATCGGCATTTCTTTGAGCTACTTCAGCTATGTCCGCGGTTTACCATTAACCATCCGCTCTAGCTTACAGCCCCTATTTGGCGACGCTATGTCTGGCTGGGCGGGTCACTTGGTCGACATCGCGGCTATTTTAGCCACTTTGATCGGCCTTGGTGTGACTATTGGTTATGGTGTCTCACAGTTCGCCTCGGGTATATTCAACATCAGTGGTATCGCGTCGCTTGTTGACGAAGCTGGCAAACCAACTTTGACCGCGCAAATCACCGGGTTAGTCATTATCGTCGGCGCATCGTGCATCTCTGCCCTGTCGGGTATTCAGCGCGGCATTAAGTGGCTGTCTAACATCAATATGCTGCTATCAATTGCCCTTTTGCTCTGCTTTGTGGCGCTGGGATCCACGCTCTTTGCAATACAGTCATTTGGCTACGCCATCTGGGACTACCTAATAGCGCTGCCAACCATGTCCACTACCGTTTGGAATGATTCCAGCACAGAGGTAGGCGCCGCGCTGCAAGGTTGGCAAGGGGCATGGAACATCTTCTACTGGGCTTGGTGGATCGCGTTTGCGCCATTTGTCGGTATGTTTTTAGCCCGAGTATCAAAAGGTCGCACCATCAGAGAATATGTACTGGGTGCGATCATTGTTCCCTCGCTGATCTGCTTAACTTGGCTGACTTTTGTAGGCGCTACAGCCATCGACCTAGAGCTTAGCGGCATAGCCCAAGGGGCCATTGTTAACTCTGATATCTCTGCACAACTGTTTACCACCATCAACCTTTTGTTATCACCGGACATGGCCGTGGCCTTGTCGGTACTGGTGGTTGTATTACTGCTCACCTTCTTAATCACCTCTGCCGACTCAGGCATTTTGATCATCAATACCTTAGCTTCTGGTGGCGACCAAAGCCAAAAGCAGGGCCTACATGTAGTGCTTTGGGGTGTGATATTTGCAGTACTCGTGAGCGTACTTCTACTTGCTGGCGGCATGGACTCACTGCGCTCAGCCATGATTGTTGGCGCACTGCCCTTCTCACTGGTCATGGCGCTAATGGTCATTGCATTGATCAAGGCACTGGCCTTCGACAGCCAACCAGATGAGTGAACGACGCAAACAGATTCCCTATGCAACAGTAGAATAATGTTGGACTAGTCCGAGGCCTTTGATTTGGATATTTATTTCGACCCAGAGTTTCTATTTTTCTGGCAAGCCGCGGTTGTCGCCTTAGGCCTAATTGTTGGCAGTTTTCTAAATGTAGTCATCTATCGGCTGCCTATTATGCTAGAACTCGCATGGCAGGCAGAAGCTCGCCATGTCTTAGATCAAGGGCGTCAGCGGGATCAGAAGGATCAAGAAGGCCGCCAAGGCCAAGACAAGGAAGATGCACAAGTTGAACCTTTCAACTTATCTGTACCGCGCTCACGTTGCGCCAAGTGCAATAGTCCCATTGGTATTCTGCAAAATATTCCGCTCATCAGCTTCCTCTGGTTGCGCGGAAAATGCGCGCACTGCCAAACCCCTATTTCTTGGCAATACCCAGTCATTGAAATACTAACAGCCATTTTAAGCCTCATGGTTTTTTGGCAGTTTGGATTAAGCACCGACCTGATTTTCGCGCTGATATTTACATGGGCGCTAATTGCCCTATCTGGTATTGATGCAAAACATTTTATACTGCCTGACAATATCGTCCTGCCCTTACTATGGTTAGGGTTATTTGCCAATCTGAGTAGTAGTTTCGCAAATCTCCCCGACGCGGTTTTGGGCGCAATCTTTGGTTACGGAATTTTGTGGGTTTGTTTTTGGGCGTTTAAACTAACCACCGGCAAAGAGGGCATGGGCTATGGCGACTTTAAACTAATGGCGGCCGTTGGCGCGTGGTTTGGCTGGCAGAGTCTACCTGCAGCGCTGCTACTGTCATCTTTAACCGGCGCTGTCGTAGGTATCACGCTGATACTTTTACAAAAAAAAGACCGCTCATCAGCCATACCGTTTGGGCCCTATATCGCGATATCAGGGTGGCTAATGCTGATGTATGGCGCAGAAATACAAGGTCTTTTAGCCCACTTGCTGGGCCTGAATTTTTCGTAGGTCCATCATCAAAATGCTAACCGATGCTTCTAGCCTATGTTGCTAGCGCTGTTGCTCCCATATAGGCGACTAAGAGCCAAAACAACCGGACCACTCCGCACACCATAGTCATTAAACCAGACCATCAAAGCTTAAAGCCGTCGCCCTCTAATACATTGCACCGTCCTTCGACAAATACCTTGTCGTCAGACTGTTCTACATTGTAAGTCAGGCCGTAGTCTAGACTCGTACGGTCGATGGAGAGGTCAAATTTTCTGGCTGCAAAACTCGCTAACAACAGCCCTGCAGGAAGATCTATTGATGCCGTCTGAGTGACAAAAACACGCTGACCTAACCCGCCAGTAAACTCAACGGCGTCTAATGCGGCAGTGATTCTCAACATATGCGAGTAACGCTGTCCGTCTGGAAACTCAGCGCTGCATACAACATAGGTAACAAATACCGGATTAGGCACAGGCGCTGTGGCGAGTGTTGAACTGGATACAGTCTTAGTTGTGGACCCCGACACTGGGTCTATTTTAATTTCCTCGCCGCAGCCCAATGTAAACATCAGCAACCCAACGCCCAACAATGCGGCCTTAACAGACCACCGCCCACCTACTCTACCCTGCTTTACACAACTCAAAGGAACCTCCTTTATCACCAAATTTGTTTACTAAAAGTAAACATCGCTACTCGAGGCTTAAACCAACAAGACTGGAACAGACAATAACCCCATTGATTAGGGTGCATCAATTGATCACCAAAAGATTACGAAATGTACCGTTCACACCAGTAATTAGTCCGTACATAGAAATTTTGATTACTTTAGTCACCCAGTGGCGCAAAGATCTCTCCATAAAGCGAAGCTCAGTCTCGACCTCCGCTAAATCTGCGCGTACCAACGTTGCAGATAATGTCGACCAATAGGATATCGGAGATCTCTTTGCGCAATCAGAATATAAAAACTAAAGTCGTGCTCTTTTTACTCATCGTATGCTTCACCGTTAGCACGATTATGGGTTGGATTGGTTATCAAAACGGCAAGACGGCCATAAAAAACCTTGCCTTCAATCAATTAACCTCTATCCGCGCCACCAAAAGTAGCCAACTACAAAGCTACCTCGATCTTGTTGGTGCACAAATTATTACACTAGGCGAAAACCCGACAACCATCGAGGCAATGAAAGGGTTTTCTCAGGCTTTCTCAGAACTCAAAAATGAACCCAACCAAACTGAACTAACATCAACGCTAGTCGCCAGCGATAGCAGTCTACACGCTTACTACGAAAATGAGTTTCTACCCTCTCTCGAAAGCGGCAGTCACAAATCGCAAGTGCTCACGCAATTTTTGCCAACCAGTTTTACCGCCGCTTACTTACAGCACCACTATATTTCCGAAAACCAGTATCCAACGGGCCAAAAGAATGCTTTGAACCAGGCAAATGACGCCAGTCCATACAGCAAAGTTCACAACGCGTTCCATAACACGCTAAACCGCTACCTAGAAAAATTTGACTTTTATGACATTTTTTTGGTCGATCACAATACGGGGGACATCGTTTATTCCGTATTTAAAGAGGCTGACTTTGCCACCAACCTAAGAAATGGACCCTACCGCAGATCCAACATTGCATCGGCTTACGAAGAGGCAAATGTACTGGCTCTCACAGATGCCCCAATCTTTGTGGAATTTGATTACTAAGCACCCTCTTATGGTGCGCCAGCCGCCTTTATTGCAAAGCCTATATTTGATAACGGCGAGCGAATTGGGGTACTTATTTTTCAGCTGCCCATAACTCGCATCAACCAGATCATGACAGGCAACCAGCAATGGGCAAAAGATGGCCTTGGAAAAACAGGCGAAACCTACCTGGTAGGACCAGACTTCACCATGCGTAGCGTGTCGCGATTTCTTATTGAAGATCGCGAAGGCTATTTCGCGGCCCTAGAAAAGCTAGATTATCCAAGCAAGACAATTAGCCAACTAGATGAGTTCGACACATCTATACTTCTTCAGCGCGTGCAAACTAAAGCTTCATTCGGCGCTTTATCAGGCAAAAGTTCCACGGACATAATTGAGGACTATCGAGGGATAAGTGTTCTCAGTTCCTATGGCCCTATCCAGTTTGGCGAGCACCAGTGGGCGTTGATCTCAGAGATAGATGAGGCAGAGGCATTCGCGCCAATAGATGCGCTGGCCAGAACATTAATCATTTCATCAATATTAACTGGCGCACTCATGGTAGGCCTTGCAGCCTATTTTTCCGGCCAATTTACCAAACCCGTGATCTCCCTTGCCAACGCTGCAAGAAAAATTGGTGAAGGCGCTTCGAACATCTCGTTGGAAGTAGGGTCTAATGACGAAATCGGCAGCCTAACTAAAAGTTTCAATGAGATGGTTGAAAATCTCGACAGCCAGCGACGCATAATTGAACTTAAGAACTTGGAGAACACTCGACTATTACTCAATATTTTACCAGAGCCAATTGCCGAGCGACTAAAAAGCGGCGAAGCACAAATAGCAGATACCTTCTCAAGCGTCAGCATAATTTTTACCGACCTAGTTGGGTTCACTAAATGGTCTAAAGACAGACCGCCTATGGAGGTATTGTCCATGCTGGACGATTTGTTTGGCGCATTTGACGCAACAGCGGCCAGACTGGGCGTTGAAAAAATTAAAACAATTGGTGACGCCTATATGGCGGTTTGCGGGCCTGCCAGTACCCAACGAAAATCACGCCAGCGTAATGGCGGAGCTTTCCTTCGGAATATTGGACTGTTTAGAAGATTTTAACCGGCGCAACAATACAGAACTGAGAATGCGTATAGGCATACATTGCGGAGCGGTAGTTGCCGGAGTAATTGGCACGTCTAAATTCACCTACGATTTGTGGGGCGAAACCGTAAACATGGCTAGCCGCATGGAATCCACACGCGTGCCTAACCAAATACAAATCTCCCAGGCTTTTTATGAGGCACTCAATGGGCAATACACAACGACCTACCGCGGTGAAATCGAGGTTAAAGGCGCGGGCATGGTAAATACTTATCTGTTAGAGACACAAACTATTTCTCAGCAGGAAAATAATACACCCGTTTGATGAGCCCGTTAGAAAACTCATAGAGGGACACGCTGCGCTGCTCTTGAACGCCCTTACTTGTCTGAAAAATTGCAACTTCTAAAGCGGAAACTCTGTTATTTGAGGAAAATGTATGCCCTAACCGCGACCTGCAACTGGCACAGGATTTAAAGTATTCCACCATGGTAGTGCGAAGCACTTCTTTGCTCTTAGCCTCTACCGTGATTTTGTCGCCACTAATACTCAGCCACTGTACGTCGTCGGTCACCATTTCGAGCATCGCGTCTATATCACGCGCATTAAATGCGGCAATGTAGCTGTAAACAATTTGCTCTTGGTTTTTGACGAAAGCCGAAAACGCGGCGTTAGTTGGATTCATAAGAGTAAAACACGCTACTAAAACAAGTAACGGGATGACCGTCTTTTTCATTCTGACGCTCCGGCGGGTTTTTGATCAGAGAAAAGCGAGCACCCTAAGGTATATTTCACATCAACCCTGACCCTTAGTGATTAAAGGTATGTGACTTATAGCGCAGCGGTAGCTTGATCAAAATTCATGAGAGATAAACGGCAGAAATTAGAGGGTTAGAGGGTTAGAGGGAAAAGTTTTATGGACAGCTCACAGTTAGATCCGCTCCTGCTCTCACCCTATACGCATGCACAGGGAGAGGGAGAGCAAGAGCTGAGATGTAACTACCAATCACAACTGTAATTTGTCGCCATTGTAGTTTATGAATAGCCCGCTCTGTTCCATAGACAGTTCATCAAACCTATCGAGCAA
Source organism: Pseudomonadales bacterium (assembly GCA_028228615.1). Classification (GTDB taxonomy): domain Bacteria; phylum Pseudomonadota; class Gammaproteobacteria; order Pseudomonadales; family Azotimanducaceae; genus UBA4421. Next base: position 71,209 of record JAOJBS010000010.1, read on the forward strand.
TCCTGCGGCACTCTCGTCTGGTGAAATATCCCCATTGGGACCGCCCATGTCAGTTCTTACCCAACCTGGATGATAAGTGGCTACGGCTATATTTTCGCTTGCTAGTTCATGACTGAGTGTGACGGCGATATTATTTGCGCCGGCCTTTGAAGCTCTATACGCATACGCGTTGGCGGCTGTATGGGCTTGACTGCCCATGAGCGAGGAAATCACGGCAACCTTTGCTGCGCCACTACTCTCCCTTAAATGGGGTAAAAAAGACCGCGTGGTGAAAAATGGGCTGGCGACATTAGTGACCAGCACTTTTTCAAATGCGGCCATCGTATTTTCTTCGCCGTGCATACCGCTGTAACCGTTTTGCACTCCTGCGTTGCAAACGAGAAGGTCTAAAGGCTCTCTCAAACTGCTTGCAGCATTTTCCAGCGATTGCTCATCAACCACATCCAATTCAATAATTGAGCAATGCTCGGAATAGTTTTTTTGTAATGCCGACAGCTCCGGCGCTGACCCTAGATTTCTGCAGCCGGCTATTACTTTATCGCCTCGCTTTAGAGCCAGTGTTGCCAATGCTAGGCCTATACCTCGGTTTGCGCCGGTAATGAGTATTGTGGTCATGGTGTGTTACCCTCCTATTTTTATCAAACAGTAAATCTAAGCGGACTTAATCATGTCTGCCATTTTTTCTGCGACCATTATGGTGGGCGCGTTTAAGTTGCCGTTGGTTATGTGCGGGAAAATCGAGGAATCTATGACTCGCAGCTTGTCGACTTGATGCACCCGACCCGCTGGATCTACTACAGACATATCATCCACACCCATCTTGCACGTACCGCAAGGGTGGTATGCACTCTCTGCATGGGCGCGTACGAAAGCGTCCAGCTCTTTATCGGTTTGCGCCTGAGCACCCGGATTGAACTCCGGGCCGCGAATGGCGTCAAAGGCTGGTTGGGCAAATATCTCCCGAGCACCGCGGATGGCTGCACGAAACACCTCCCAATCCGACGGATGACTCATGTAGTTAAATTTAATAGCGGGATAGTCCGACGGGTTGTTACTCTTTAATCTGACACTGCCTCTGCTTGGCGAGAGCATTGGTCCCACATGGGCCTGACAACCATGGCCTGAAGCCTGTGACCTGCCGTCATAGGACATTGCGGCAGGCAAGAAGTGAAACTGTATGTCGGGCTGCTCAGCACCTGGATGACTGCGCATATAACCGCCCACTTCAAAGTGATTGGTGGCACCTAAACCGCGCTGTGTCAGCAGCCATTCCAAACCGATCTTCGCTCGCCCCAAAAGGCTGAGGTCTTTATATAGCGATAAGGGCTGGGTAATGGATTGTTGGACATATACTTCTAAGTGATCCATCAAATTTTGACCCACTCCGGGCACATCTGCATTGACCTTTATGTCCATCTCACTCAAGTGATCTTTGGGGCCAATGCCCGATAGCATAAGCAGCTGCGGCGAGTTGATGGCTCCCGCGCTCACCAGCACCTCTTTATTGGCAAAGGCCTGCTTGGTTTTTCTCCCAACCGCAAAACTCACGCCTTCCGCCTTGCCTTCGTTGATCAGAATTTTTTGTACCATAGCTTTCTTAATGATCTTAAGATTGCTGCGGTTTTTAGGCAGATAGGATCGCGCAGTAGAGGAGCGAATTCCCTCTGCAACAGTCATGGGCATAACACCAAAACCCTCTTGATGCTGTCCGTTGAAATCATCATTCAAAGGGTGGCCTGCTTCCTTTGCCGCAGCCAAAAAGTAATGATATAGCGGGTTCCTTAACGCACCAGATGTGGTGCCTACCGGGCCATCATGCCCTTTGAACTCGTCCTCCGTGGTGCGTTTGTCAGCCCGCTGCGCCTTCTTGAAGTAGGGTAATACCTCAGAGTAACCCCAGCCCGCCGCCCCCATTTTTTCCCAGCGTTGATAATCATTGGCGTTGCCGCGCACGTAAACCATGCCATTAATCGACGAGGAACCACCCATCACTCGTCCTCTTGGACAATCTAGTCGTCGTCCGTCCATAGTGGGTTCTGGCTCAGCCACATAGCCCCAATTGAGCGTTTTACTTTGCATCGGCAGATAGAATGCCGAGGGCATCTGCACAATCAAATTTTTATCTGAACCACCGGCCTCTAGAAGTATCACTGAGCAACTTGGATCTTCGCTTAGCCTGCTGGCCAAAACACACCCCGCAGAACCTGCGCCTACAACTACATAGTCTGCTATTACTTCGTGTCTATTATTTTCCATTAAGATTCTTTGTTGTTAATTGTGGGCCTCAAAGAGAAGCCGATATTTGCAATGCAAAATATTGCGCTTCTAAGCGTCTAAAGCATCTCGGTAGGGGCTCATATCAATACCAAATACTGCATAGCGTCCTTCTACAGCGGCAACGGTTTCTATCGACCAATAGCTATGTCCAGGCACGGGAAAACCGAGCAGTGCGCGCTGCTCGACCGATGCTTGCGCGATCCACCGTTCCATCGTCTGATGCTTACCATACATTGACCAACACCAACCAGGGTGCAGTACATTCAGCCATTCACTGTCGGCTTTTTTAAACGTCAAATTTTGCACGATGCGGCAGGTACCGTCGTTAACAGGACGCCCTCTGTGCCAAGTATCATGGCGATAAAACAATACCGATCCTCGACGATAACGCGCAACGCGTTCACGCGGATAAAGGTGCTCAGCCCGAAACGCGGCTATATCTGGATGATTTGTCGCGAGATAACCTTCGGCTTCTACTCGGCTATTAATGTACGGACGATCCTGCACGCCTGGCATATCAAAAATCGGCCAAGTATAGGCTAGATCATTTGGCCCCTCTCGCGGCACGACAGCAGTGGCGCCACCGCTTTCTTCACTGTCGCTGAGATAAATTATGATCTCCACAGCTTCCGGGTTATCCCATTGGGGCGGGTGCAACAAAGTGTGATTGGGGTAATCGCAGTGGATGCGTTGCTCGGTCCAATCCTCACGCTCCGTTATTGAGCCATCGCCATACTTTGGCCACAAGTCTGACTGGGTAAGACGCAGATCTTCTAAGGGCTGGTCAAGTAAAGCACAGACTGCCGCTAACAGCTCGGCGGACATGGTTAGCTCATTGACAGCTGACGAGCGCGAAGGGAAAACAAAATTTTGCCCGCTTCCAAAGGTGTTGAAATGCTTGGCTTCGGGCGTCTTAGGTTTGGGGAAAAAAGCGAGCGCGTCGGCTTCTGCGCGGGCTATTAAAGTGGCTGGAATAAGACCGTCCACAAATGCATACCCTTGCTCTCGCCAACTGACTAATTGTTCTGTGCCTAGCCGATTGTTTGATAACTGCGAGGGCTCAAGCCAGAGTTCGTCGGTGTCTTGCATATTTTCCCCTGCTCTGTTCTCGGCTCTCTTTTATCGGCTCTCTTTTTTGGCCTACTTGTTTTGGGGGTCCTTTTTGGGGCCCTCTCTTTTTCGCTCTTTTACGCTCTTTTGCCACCGCGCAACAATAGCTGCCATCTGGCGCAAGCGTGCGCTACTAGGTCAGCCGTTGCACATCGTGGTGAGACTGATTTAGGCTTGCCACCTCGTAGTCCACAAAGGACTGTACGTAGTCTTTGCCTTTATGCGCGTTCAAGCTGACTAACGCCGTTGAGATCAGCGCTTCTAACATACCTACTTCGTCAGCAGCATTTTCCACTGCCAACTGACCCACTGACTCTACAGTTTCTTTGGCAACACTCCACTTAGACATAGATTTTCCTCATTAAATTTAAAGCAACGGTGCTTTTGCCCACTATTTTCCAACGCTTATTCTGGGAGTTTTTGCAGTTCGAATACATTGTGTAATGCACGAACGGCAAGTTCTACGTAACGCTCGGCAATCACTACTGAAATCTTGATCTCAGAGGTTGAGATCATTTGAATATTAATATTTTCTGAGGCTAAGCAATCAAACATTTTGGTAGCCACTCCGGCGTGAGACCGCATGCCAACGCCAACAATTGAAACTTTGGCTATTTCATTGTCGCCACTTATTTCCCGGGCATTGATGTCTTTGGAAATGCCCTGCAGAATCTTTTGCGCTGCATCGTAATCTTGTCGCTTTACCGTAAAGGTGAAATCGGTGAGGCCATCTGCGCCGGTGTTCTGCAAAATCATATCTACTTCAATATTTGCTGCGCCAACGGGACCCAAAATCTTGGAAGCAATACCAGGTAAATCCGGCACGCCCGCAATGGTAATTTTTGCTTCATCCGTTGCATGAGCAATACCTGAGACAAGGGGCTGTTCCATATCATCTTTCTCCGTTGTAATTAATGTGCCGGGGCCTTCTTGGAACGTGGACATAACACGCAATGGCACACGGTAACGCCCAGCAAATTCTACTGATCTGGGGTGCAGTACTTTCGACCCTAAACTTGCCAATTCAAGCATTTCCTCAAAAGTAATGTGGGTCAGCCGTCTTGCCGACTCAACGATTCGAGGGTCAGTGGTATACACACCATCTACGTCTGTACAAATCTCGCATTCGTCTGCTTTTAGCGCAGCCGCCAGTGCCACAGCAGAAGTGTCTGAACCACCGCGTCCTAGCGTTGTTATCTCTCCAAGGTCATTAACGCCTTGAAAGCCCGCAACAATAGGTACACAACCCGCGTCCAATTCCGCACGCAAAGCGCCCGTGTCAATCTTTTGAATTCTGGCTTTACCGTGGACGTTATCGGTCTTTATTGAAATTTGATCGGCTAAGAATGATTTAGCCTGAACACCAATAGACAAAAGTCCAAGACTGAGTAGTGAAATAGTTACCTGCTCGCCAGACGCGGTAAGCACATCCATTTCACGCGCACTGCCATGATCGCCGCCAATGTCGCATCCCATGGAAACTAACCGATTGGTTTCACCGGACATCGCAGAGACGACCACTACGACCTGGTGGCCTTGATCCACATAACCTTTCACGCGCTGTGCGACGCCGCGAATCCGATCTACATCACCAACACTGGTGCCGCCATATTTTTGAACTATCAACGCCATTAGTTAGCCAACCTATCGCGAACCCAAACCTGTGCATCCGCCAGTGCTTGTTTTACGCCGTCTGGGTTTGTACCACCGCCTGCGCGCGCGAGGTCTGGACGCCCGCCGCCTTTAGCGCCCACGTGCTCTGCTAAGACGGAGAGCAACTCCGGCGCCTTAATTTTTTCTGTTATTGATTTGCTAACGGATACCACCATCCCTACCTTACCACCAGCAACCTGTGCTAACACTATGACACTGTCTGCTGACAACTGGGAGCGAAGGGTATCCAACGTCTGCATCATGGCCTTGTTGTCCCCATCAACATGCGCGGCAATAAAATCGACGCCATTAATCTGTTCTACTTCACTGCCCAAGTCTGAGCTTTTGCTGGCCGCAATTTGCTGCCCCAATTGCTCTACTTCCAGGTTAAGGGCTTTGTTTTCTGCGAGAATCTGGGCGATACGAGCGTTAATGTCAGATGCACCCACCTTTAAAGTATGACCTATGGATGCGATCAGGCTATCGTTTTCACTGACTGCAGCAAGCGCACCCTCACCACTAACCGCTTCTATACGACGAATACCCGCTGCAATACCGCTCTCCAACTGAATCTTGAACAGGCCTATATCACCCGTACGGCTCACATGAGTGCCACCGCAAAGTTCCACTGAATAGTTGCCGCCCATTGAAAGGACTCTAACTTCATCCCCATATTTTTCACCGAACAGAGCCATTGCACCACGCTCAACCGCATCGTCAAAGGAGAGCAATTCGGTGGTCACTGGACTATTCAATAAAATTTGCTCGTTAACCAAGCGCTCAATTTCGTGTATCTGTTCTTGGGCCACTGGGCCTGTGTGAGAAAAGTCAAAACGCAGCTTGTCTTCATTCACTAGCGAGCCTTTTTGCTGCACGTGATCCCCGAGCACACTTCGAAGTGCGGCATGCATTAAGTGCGTGGCAGAGTGGTTAGCCTGTGTCTTGCGGCGCGTCACTGCGTCTACCGAAGCTGAAATGGCATTCCCTGCACTGATATTTGACGCACTGTCTGCACTCATGCTGCCGATATGCAGGCGTTGATCGCCACTAATCTGAGTGTCTCTAACGACAAACACATTGTTATCGATAACAAGCTGCCCGTAGTCACCTACCTGACCACCTGATTCAGCGTAAAAGGGTGTTCTATCTAAAACAATAACGCCCTCTTCGCCCGCAGATAGGGCTTCCTTGGCATCACCGTTGATATCAAATACTGCCAACACCCTCGCACTGCTGTCTAGCGCTTCGTAGCCGAGGAAATCTACACTCTGCTTAACACTGATCTTTTGTCCTAGGCTGGTAGAGAAACTGGTGGATGCACGGCCACGTGCACGCTGGGCCTCCATTGCATCGTCAAAACCTCTTTGATCAACCTGCAAGCCAAGCTCACGTGCCACATCAGCAGTAAGGTCTACTGGGAAGCCATAAGTATCATAAAGTTTAAACGCAACGTCACCGGGCAATGTGTCGCCACTGACTTGGCCTAACTCGCCCTTTAGCAGTTCCATACCTTGGTTGAGTGTCTCACTGAAACGCGCTTCCTCTTCAGCAAGCGCATGCGTTACTGCTTGCTCATGCTGGGCGAGAAGCGGATAAGCCTCACCCATCTCATCGACCAATACTTTGACCAATTTGTGGAAGAACGGTTCACGAATATTGAGTTTGTAACCGTGCCTCAATGCGCGACGGATAATTCTTCTAAGCACGTACGCACGATCTTCATTGCCCGGCGTAATGCCGTCTGCAATCAAAAACGCACTGCTGCGAATGTGATCTGCTATAACCCTTAAAGACGCAGTGCCCAGCACTTGTGCTTCATTAGTAATACCAGCAAAACTACCGGTTTCGAGCATTACCTTACGGAATAGGTCAATTTCATAGTTGCTGTGCACGCCCTGAAGAATGGCAGCCATGCGCTCAAGGCCCATTCCTGTGTCCACTCCAGCCTGTGGCAACGACGTCATCTCACCGTCAGCAAGACGATCAAATTGAGGAAATACTAAGTTTTGAAATTCAATAAATCGATCGCCGTCCTCATCAGGAGAGCCAGGAGGGCCACCAGCAATTGAAGGACCGTGGTCGTAGAAGAGTTCTGTACAGGGACCGCAGGGACCTGTGTCACCCATAGTCCAGAAATTCTCTTCCAAATCGATGATACGGTCAGCTTTGATCCCCACTTTGTCATGCCAAATCTTGCGCGAGTCGTCGTCTGTGGGGTGCACGGTGATAAGAATTTTGTCGGCAGAAAGCCCAACTACTTCTGTAGCAAACTCCCAGGCCCAAGTAATGGTTTCCTCTTTAAAGTAATCACCAAAGCTAAAGTTACCCATCATTTCAAAAAACGTATGGTGGCGCGCTGTATAGCCAACGTTTTCTAGATCGTTATGCTTACCACCCGCTCTCACGCACCGTTGGGCACTCGTCGCTCTAGAGTATCCGGGATCAATTTTGCCCAGCAATGGGTCCTTGAACTGATTCATCCCAGCGTTAGTGAACAGCAAAGTTGGGTCGTTATGAGGAACCAAGGAGCTGGATGGAACAATTTTGTGCCCTTTCGACTCGTAAAACGAGAGGAAGGCAGCACGTAAAGCAGCAGTATTCATTAGTTTGAAAATCAATCGAATTTTAGAGCCGAGAAGTATAAAGGAAGTGCATAGGCTTTGACATTATATGCAACAGTCTCTATTCCACGACTTCGAGCCAATCTAAGTCGGCAGCAAGGGCTAAAGCGAGGCTCGAAGCAGCAAGGCCCTAAGCGCGACTCTAATCAACGCGGCTCATTTTAACGCGGTGCTTTTTGGCGCGGCGCTTTCAATCGCCCCCTACCCGGGCGGCTTGGTTTAGGCCTCTGTCACTAAGCCGCCAGCTAGACTAATCAGGCGCTATAGCATTCATCGCCTTAGAAATAAGGTCACCGGGAAAGCCGCGCCGAGACAAAAAGCCTGCGACCTTCATCCAGTCCTTTTGTCGCCGCTCTCTGAAGAGCTGTTCTTTAGTTTTTTTATACACCACTTTTTTGACAGCATTTTTGGCTATCTTGCCCGGCTTTTGCCTAAGATTGGTCTTCAGTCGATTTCTAGACTTGAGCTTAGGCTTAGAAGCAGAAGCAGAGACAGAGTTGAACTTGCGTGATTTTGGAAAACCCACCATAGGCTCTGGGCTATCTA
>JAOJBS010000011.1:0-63581 GCA_028228615.1 Pseudomonadales bacterium
TACTGTGGAGAAGTCGATTTGCCCTGCCAGTTGGTAGGAGATTGCGAATAAACCCAGTGGTAGTGTGGTCAGAACCCAGCCGGCTATGCGATAGGAGGCTTGGGCCAAATCAGAGAAAATCTGGTTGATTGGCGAATCTTCTTTGATTGTCAGAGCCAAGCCCAGACCAAACAAGATCGCGCCGACCAGGATGCCCAGCACGTTCATTTCTGCCAGGGCTTTGAACGGATTTACCAGCATGGCTTGCAGTAGGTTGTTCAACAATGCGGTAATTGATCCATCACCAGGGTCGATTAACCGGGCAGATTGTGGTGTTACACCAGCGAATGCCATGGGGTCGTCCACGAGGGGTGGGAACTGGGTCCACGGATGGAAGAAGAACACGACAATAAGGCCAATACAGATGGCGATACAGGTGGTGGTAGCGTAATAACCCAGAGTCACTGCGCCTAAACGGCCCATGTTGCTGGTGTTTCTTAACTCAAGAACGCCGGCCACTAACGAAAAGAAGATCAGCGGCGCAATGATCATTTTTAGCGCCGAGAAGAACGCTGTGCGCAGCAGTTCGGTAATGGTGTCCAGCCAAATGAGTTCTGGCAGGAGTGTTGCGCAAAGCCAACCAAATAGAGCGGAAGCAATGATGACCGGGGCAAACCAACGTGAATTCATGACCTGAACTTCCTTAATCCGTTCTATTTAATCTAAACCATATTGTGCTTAGACTGGTCGGCATGTGCCAGCCCAATTGCGCGCAGATTTTGCACGGCAAGGGGGGCTTGAAAACGCTTTATTATTCACCCTTTCAATCCACTTATTAGTTTTCCTCCAAGGACAAGAGTTTGCTCAACCCAAAAAGAAACCGCTTTGTATCTATTCTGGCAGTAACAGCAGCGATTGGGGTGGGTGCTTGCAGCCCTGAGCCGGGTTACCAATCTATTCAGGGTGCCACCATGGGCACCTATTATAGGGTGCAGTATAAAAGTGAGGGCGAATGTGTCTCTAGCCAGGCAGAGGTTGATATGCTGCTGTTGGATTTCAATCAAAGCTTATCAACGTATATCGAAGACTCAGAAATAACGAAATTTAACAATGACTTAGGTTTAGACTTTGCTCCGGTAAGCCATAGGTTTGGCAGTGTTCTAGAAGCGGCTACCACGGTTTGGGATCAATCTGACGGCGCCTTCGATGTGACCGTTGGCCCGCTTGTAAACTTATGGGGGTTTGGACCAACTGACGCAGATGACTTTCCTTCAAGTGCTGCTCAAGCTGCTGCCTTTGCTTTTGTAGGAATGCAAAACCTTGCGCTGCAGCGCACATATGAGGGTGCCACCGAAGTATTCAGTGTGCGTAAAAATGTGCCGGGTCTCTATTTGGATTTTTCTGCTTTGGCTAAAGGCCTAGGAGTGGATGAGGTTGCTCAGTCATTGGCAGCGCTGGGCTGTGATGAATTCATGGTAGACATTGGCGGTGAGGTCCGCACTCAAGGGCTGAGCGCTAAGGCTAGGCCCTGGCGTATTGGCATAGAAGCACCGGACGCCACTCGGCGGGGTATCGTTCAGCGGGTGCTGCAATTGTCGAACCAGAGCGTTGCCACATCTGGGGACTATAGAAATTTCCGTGTTGTAGACGGCGTGCGAGTTGACCATGTCGTTGATCCGCGTAGCGGTAAACCCGCAGATAACTCGGTAGTTTCTGTGACCGTGGTTCATGAGCAGGCTATGTGGGCTGATGCTTATGCCACCGCGCTTATGGTGTTAGGGGCCGATGCGGGCATACAAATGGCTGAAAAATTGGGCTTGGCAGTGTTGGTGATAACAAAAACATCTGATGATCGCTTTGTTGAGCGCTATACTCCCGGCATGAAGCAGTTTTTCCTTGAGTTTCCGGAGTAAAGTATGACCACAGTGATATTTGCATTTGTTGCTATGTTGACACTCACCGCCGCCATGGCCGTTGGCGTTATTTTTGGGCGCAAGCCTATTGCCGGCACGTGTGGCGGCATGAAAGCGCTGGGTATGGAAATGGATTGTGAAATTTGCGGCGGTGATCAAGAAGTTTGTGACAGTGTGGAAGGTAATGCACCAACAAAGACATCTGTGGACGCAGAATCTTTAACTCAGCGCATTGGCAATTGAAGCGTAATTTGCACAGCAGTTTTTCTGCTTAGACCCATGAGGCAGTAATTGATGTCTCACCCCTTTTCCAATTTGACGGTATTCATAGCCATGCGCTACGCGTGGGGCAGTGGCGTCATGTCCTACGTGAGCAAGCTCGCCTTGGCGGGTTTGGTGTTGAGTATCACCGTACTGGTGTTGGTTATTTCAGTAGTTAACGGTTTTGACCGTGAGTTGCGCGACCGAGTCCTGGCCTTGTTGCCCCATGTCAGTATCAGCTCCGACCAAGGGATTCCTGCTGATCACCCCTTAATGTTGACTGAGCTGCCAGCCGCGAGCGGGCTGGAAAGTTTAGCCCCCTATATTCAAAGCACAGGGCTTGTTGCCGCTAACGGTCGTATTCAGCCAGTTGAGATGACGGGGGTTGAAGCGAGCAGTTATAACCGGGTCAGTCGAGTAGAAGATTATCTGCATGGAGGAACGCTTGCGGGCTTAGAAGAGAAAAATTTCACAATTATTATTGGTGCTACGCTGGCGCGACAACTAGAGGTTGGGATTGGCGACGACCTAGTTCTGATGCTGCCAAATGCTCAGCTTTCAATTGCTGGCGCCATCGCACGGCAGCGACGGTTTGAGATTGTTGATGTGTTTGAAAGCCAATCTCAGTTAGACGGTAGTGGTGTTTTTGTCAGTTTGCGCAGTGCCCAGTTGCTGCTGCGCATGCGCGGTGAGATTCATGGCTTTCAGGGACGTTTAACGGATTTGTTTGCGATCTATGATGCTCGGCAATTTTTGCAGCAGGCGGTGGCTATGGAACGGCTTACCGTGCGCACTTGGATGTCCACACACGGCAACTTATACCAGGCTGTCGCTGTACAGAAAGTCACCATGTTTATTCTTTTTTCCTTTCTAGTGGCTGTGGCGGCTTTTAATCTGGTCTCCGGGCTGATGATGATTGTTGAGCAGCGCAAATCTGATATCGCGGTGCTGAAAAGTATGGGAGCAGATAACCGCAGCCTGCTCAAAGTTTTTTGCTGCTTGGGGTTATTGTTAGGTGGCGGGGGAACCCTACTGGGTCTTGCCTTGGGCGTGTCCTTAGCGCTCTTTTTGCCTTGGTTGTATGCGCAGTTTGCCGGTGGCTTTGGCTTAGACCTAATGAGTCAGTACTTCATATACTATTTGCCCGTGGATGTTCAGGTAGCGGACTTACTTACAGTTGGGGCTATTTCCACAGTACTCACATTGCTCGCAAGTCTTTATCCTGCATTGCAGGCAACTCGCCTTTTACCCAGTAGAATTTTAGCCAATGAATGAGCAGTCTCCATTAGCCCCTGTTTTGCAGGCAATTGACGTACGTAAGCGTTTTTATCAAGGCTCTACGAAAGTACCCGTGCTGAACGGTGTCGACTTGGCCCTTACACCCGGTGAGCGTGTTGCGATTATCGGCCGCTCGGGTTCGGGCAAAAGTAGCCTGCTGCATATTTTGGCAGGCCTAGACACCGCTGACGCAGGGCAGGTGAGCGTGGTAGGCGAAGATATGGGCGGCGCTAGCAGTGAACAACGCGCTGCTCTGCGCTGTGCGCACATGGGTTTTGTTTATCAGCAGCATCACCTGTTACCGGAATTTTCCGCTGTTGAGAATGTTGCGCTACCCCAGCGTCTGAATCGGCTAGACAAAAATGTCGCAGAGGCGTCCAGCCGCGAAATACTCGAGGCAGTGGGGTTGGGGCACCGGTTGACACATTTACCGTCGGCTTTGTCCGGCGGCGAACGTCAGCGCGTTGCAGTGGCCAGGGCGTTGGCTCACCAACCCAGATTGGTTTTGGCTGACGAGCCCACTGGTAATTTAGATCAAGCCAGCGCTGTTCAACTAATGGATCTAATGGTCTCGCTAAGTGAGGCCAATGGCACTGCGTTTTTAGTGGTCACTCACGATGTCTCCATGTTGCATAGATTCCATCGAGTACTGACTTTAAACGAAGGTCGCATAGAAGCTTATTCCCAAGATGACTAAGACACCGTCCATGGGTTCTGTGAGGCTGCTACTCAGTATGTCTATGCGGCTTATTTCTCATGCGCCGAATAAATTTGCGCGCTTTGTCACCTGGGTGTCTTTAATCGGTCTGACTTTGGGCGTGACGGTTTTGACCCTTGTGGTGACCGTGATGAACGGTTTTGATTACGAGCTTCGAGACCGCTTGCTGGGTTCTATACCGCACATAACGCTTGTGGGTGACGATCATTCTGTCGCCATGCTTGAGAGTATTGAGCAGGATCAGCGCGTGGCATATGTCAGTCGATTTTATAGAGGCATTGGCGCCATCGCGCAAAGTGGCCGTGTGCGCCCTGTGAGTTTAATTGGTGTAGACGCAGCAGACCCTAGTGCCCTTGGGCCGTTAGAAGACGCCATGTTGTTTGGCAGCATTACTGATTTAACGTCCGTCAAAAGCGGCGTGGTTATGGGCGAACCGCTGGCGCGCTACTTTGGCTTAGATATTGGCGATAGCTTGCTGGTTGCGGTGACCAAACCCAAGGGGGACAGCGCAGTGCTAGAAACTATGCGTTTGAACCTAGTTGGCACTTTTGAGTTGGGTGCCGACCCTGACTACTCCATGTTGATTGTCAATTTAGCGGATAAACAGACGCAAGAATGGCGCAGTTTGGGGACCTTGGGGGTACGCGTGCAGTTGTTCGACCCCATGCTTGCTGAAGACGTGGCGTCGCTGCTGGTGACTGAAAATCCAGGGCTAAAGGTATTAACTTGGCGGCAAGATTTTGGTGAGCTCTTTCAAGCGGTACAGCTAGAAAAAACTATGATGTTTGTGTTGCTCTTGTTGGTTGTGGCGATAGCGGGTTTTAATATTGTTGCCGGCCAGTTCATGATGGTCAGCGACAAACGATCAGACATCGCAATTCTCCGCACTATGGGGGCTACTCAGCGATTTATTCTCAGTTTGTTTTTGCTTCAAGGGTCAGTGATTAGCTTTTTTGGCACCGTGGCAGGGCTGATTTTAGGTCTGCTGTTGGCTGAAAATATTGATCTTGTTGTAGATTCTTTGGCCTTTTTCAGCGGCAAACATTTATTGGATGGATCTTACTTTGTCACTGTGCCGACGCGAATTTTGTACTGGGATCTTTTCTTTATTGCGCTGACCAGCGGCGCGTTGGCGTTGTGGTCCGCGTGGCTGCCTGCGCGCAGTGCCAGTCAATTAGATCCTGCGCAAAACCTGCATTGAAATACCGGCGCAATTGTTCTGGCGCAGTGTTGAAAACAACGCTGGCCGGGGCGCTGGTTACTTATTCCTCTCCGCGCGTCGTTTACGACGCTGACGCCACTTCTCCATAACCTTGCTGCGCCAAATAATCCGCGCTGCAATATAGCCTGTGGTGCCGAGCATCCAGCCACATAGCACTGACCCTAAGAGTAACGGCCCGCTGATGGCAGCCAAGTTTTCGAACAACCACGTGAGGGTGAAATTACCTTCCAAAGCGCTGGCCTCAGAGCCTAATAACCAAGCGCCGAGCTGGTAAGAAAAATAGAACATTGGTGCCATTGTGATCGGGTTTGTGATCCAAACCAGCGCAACAGATAGGGGCAGATTGGCTCTCATAAAGATGGAGATAATTGCCGCCAATAGCATCTGTGAGGGCACCGGAATAAATGCGCAAAATAGGCCGACAAAAACGGCACTAGAGACAGAACGTCGGTTGACCTGCCACAGTTCCTTGCGCTGTAGCAGATGAGCTACAGGCTTCAGGGCGCGGTTCTCACGCAGCTTTTCAGGTTTCGGAAGAAGCTTTAGCAGCCGATCTTTTAGCATGGACAACCTATTTGTGAATTAGGGCTTGATTCTACAATTGAACGCTAAGCATCGTTTGTGACCTCTATCCAATCCCGTGTTCGCGCCAGCACGATTGTTGTGCTGCTCGTTTTTCTGACACTTTATGTTGAGCATAGATGGTCTTTGGCGCAGCAGGCCATATTAACCAATTGCGCTTTAGGTGTGGATATAAGTTTTCGCGCTAAAGTACTCACGGCGCATTATTTGCCAACAGAGCATTGGCGCTTAGCGATAGTTGTCGACGATGCCGGCGAGGATGGCGGAGATGATGCCTGCGTTGCATCCATAAATGGTATGAAACTGCGTGTGGTTTGGAAGACCCAATTGTCTTTAGGCTCTGGTGATGTTGTGGAAGTAACAGGGCGCTTTAAGCCGCCGCGAGGAACAGCCAACCCCGGCGCATTTGACTATAGGCGCTGGCTGCTGGCGAAAGGGTATGCTGGCACCGGGTATCTGCGCAGCGGTAAGGTACTAGAGCGAGCCAGTGATAGAGCGGTCTCGGATTTTGCCACCAACAGCGCTTTGCTGCGCAGCTATGTAGCGACCACCTTGCAGCAAGCGGGACTGGTCTATCCAGCAATTTTGTCGGCATTAGTGATTGGGGAGTCCGCTGGCTTAGAGTCTAAGGATTGGGCGATTTTTCGCGCTACCGGCACCATTCACCTTATGGTTATTTCCGGGCTGCATATAGCTGTTGTTGCGTTTATGGCTTATTGGTTTTTGCAAATACCGTTGCGCCTATTGCTCACCTTTACTGCTACTCAAGTTGATCACCAGATCGCTTTAGGGGGTGCGCTCTTAACAACATTTGTATTTGCTGTGATCACCGGTCTGGGTGCGCCGGCTTTGCGGGTTTGTTTTATGTTGATGCTGGCGTTGATGGCGGTGTATTGCGCTCGTAAGCCGCCGTTTTGGCATTTGCTCGCCTTGTCTTTTTGTTTGTCGCTTGTTTTTCAACCGCTGTCATTTTTTAGCCAAGGCTTTTGGCTTTCCTATTTTGCTGTGGCTGGCTTAATTTGGGCCTTTAGTCCGCGATTCAATATTGTTGGGCCGATTTTTGGTTTTTTGCTTGCCCAATGTGTGATCTTTCTTTGGCTGTCGCCTGTACTAGGATTGTTGGTAGGTGAGGTCTCCCTGTTGTCAGTGCCTGCCAATTTACTCGCGCTGCCGATCATTACAGTGATTACCTTGCCTATGCTGATTATCGGGTTGGGTCTATATTTTATTGCACCAGAGCTGGGTATTGGCTTGCTGCAATTTGCAGATTTCAGTCTTGCGCTGATATTCGCATGGCTTCAGGGTCTGCAAGCGGCGGTGCCGGAATACAATCGAAGCTTCGGTTATTTCACTTTTTTTACTGGTTTGTGCGGGTTTATTGCGGCGATTTATATTTTGTCGCCCGTGTCGTTGCCCAAAAGGCTAGCGATGTTGTTGCCCTTTGCACTGCTTTTTCTGTTGCGCGGGAATACGCCGATATTCGCTGAATATTGTATTCAGGTAGTTGATGTGGGGCAGGGTAGCGCAGTGCTTGTTGATACTTCAGCGCACAGGCTCATTCTAGATGCAGGGCCTGTATTCAGCTCTGGTTTTGATGCGGCGATTGCTTCAGTGATTCCGACAATTCGAAGTACAGGGCAAGATCAGTTGGACAAAGTGTTAGTCAGTCATACCGATAATGATCATGCTGGAGGCATTAAATCTTTGTTAGAGCGTTATGCAACCGGCCCTGTAGTTGGGTTAAATGCGCGCTGTGAGAATGGTCGTCGTTGGCAATGGGATGGCGTGGAGTTTCTACTTGTCGTCGACCACGCTCAGAGTAATAGAAATGACAGATCTTGTACGTTGTTGATTAGCAATGAGCGCACGTCAGCCTATCTCAGCGGTGATATAGGGCAAAAGGCAGAAGCAGGCCTGTTGGCGCAGCTGCCTCGTGATATAGATTTTTTGCTGGCACCGCATCATGGTAGCGGCAGCTCTTCCTTGTATCGATTTACCCGCCACTTGTCACCGCGTTGGGTAGTGTACAGCGCAGGTTACGCTAACCAGTATGGTCACCCGCATAAACGTACTGTAGCTCGTTATCAACTGGAAGGCGCCCTGCGTTGGTGCTCTAGCCAGCCTCAGGAGATTTTGAGTCAGCGTCATGGTGCTCTGCGCTGGGAAAAGTTCTCTGGGCAAGGTCTGCTCGGCGGACCAAATGATTGAGCGTCTCAATAAGCTTTTCTTGTTCCTCTTGGGTTAAGAAATTGCCTATTTCCCTGCTTTCTCCGCGGTGTACAAGGGAAACGGTTTTTCGATACCAAGGGTGGATGGCGCGTTCAACGTGTATTTTGGTGAAGAAGCGCTGCCAAGTCACTATTTCTGTCGGCGTTTTAACACCCGCCTCCAAGCGAATTTCCTCGCCACTGAAAGAGATGACTTCCTGCATGCTCGTACGGCGTAGGCAAAGCCAAAGGCAATAGCTGAGGACGCTCATTTCCAGGACTGTGAAGGGCAAGATCACCCAATAACCCATGACGCTAAAGGCCGTGGCAATGCCAAACGACAGCAACATCATGAATAGGATGAAGTACTTGAACGCTCGCCAACTCAGCGATTGGTTGGGTTGCAGTGTGATGCTACCTACGAGTCCGTTTGGTGCGTGCTCGAATTCGAATTCCTCAGTTTTGATCATATTTTTGGTGAATTTTGTGGCTATTTCTCGGCGCGGTTTATGTGTGTTGAGGCTGTTCTTGGTGGGAAGAGCAGTACTCGGCTTTAGGATTTTCATTAACTTGCTTGAAATAACAAGTTGTGTCCGCATTGTAGCAGTCGAGTGTGAACTGCGTGTGCAAGCCCGATGAATTTTTGCTCTTGGGTTTCGACAGCAAGGCATTAGGAGGAATTTATGGCAGATGGAAAATTTACTCAGCGTGTTGAGATGTTTTTGGGCGAGGCCCATAGCTTGGTACTGTCGAGTAATCACTCGAGTATAGAACCCGTACACATTTTGCTGGCGATGCTGAATTACGAGCAATCATTGTTGCTCAAAGCGATTAATCGCTTTAGTGATGGGGTCGATTCACGAGAGGGGCTTAAGGCCCGCACCCATGGCGTGGTTGAGGATTTGCCAAGATTAGCCAACCCGTCGGGCGACATAGGCCTCGGCGCCGGTGCGGCAAAAATCATCAACAAGGCCAGTGCATTGGGCCAAGAGCACAAAGACGCCTACGTTGCGGAAGATTGGCTGCTGCTAGCGATGCTTGAAGATGACGCCATTGCGCGTCTTTTGACGCCTCTAGGCATTACAGAAAATGTTTTGCGTGATTACATTGTGCAGGAACGAAATGGTGAAAATGTGACTGATAAAAATCAAGAAGAGCAGCGCGGGGCACTGGAGAAATTTACTCTAGACCTTACTGAGCGGGCGGCCGCGGGTAAGTTAGACCCAGTTATTGGTCGAGATGAAGAAATCCGCAGAACCGTGCAAGTGCTGCAACGCCGAACCAAGAATAACCCCGTATTAATTGGTGCGCCTGGCGTGGGTAAAACCGCCATTGCTGAGGGCCTCGCTCAGCGCATCGTCAATGGTGAAGTGGCAGATAGCTTAAAGAACAAGAAAGTACTTTCGCTAGATTTAGGCGCATTAGTTGCGGGTGCCAAATATCGCGGTGAATTTGAGGAGCGGTTGAAGGCTGTGCTAAACGAACTGGCCAAGCAGGAAGGCAATATCATTTTGTTTATTGATGAATTGCACACCATGGTTGGCGCGGGTAATGCGGAGGGCGCAATGGATGCTGGGAATATGCTGAAGCCAGCGTTAGCCCGCGGTGAGCTGCACTGCGTGGGCGCAACAACGCTGGATGAGTATCGTACCCACATAGAAAAAGACGCTGCGTTAGAGCGTCGGTTCCAAAAAGTTTTGGTCGATGAGCCTGATCTTGAAGACACCATTGCGATATTGCGCGGCTTGAAAGAGCGCTACGAGGTGCACCATGGCGTGGACATTACTGACCCTGCCATTGTAGCAGCGGCAACGCTTTCCCACCGTTATATTCCAGATCGTCAACTGCCCGACAAAGCCATTGATCTGATTGACGAAGCGGCAAGCCGCATACGTATGGAAATGGATTCTAAGCCTGAGGTTATGGATAGCCTGGATCGGCGTTTGATTCAGCTGAAAATGGAAGTTGAAGCGCTAAAAAAGGAAAGCGATAGTGCCAGCGTTAAGCGCCGCGAAGAGCTGGAGGCAGTTATTACCCAGGTTGGCGAGGAATTTGCGGCGCTTGAAACCGTTTGGTTGCAGGAAAAATCCCTACTTAAGGGTGCTCAAGACATAAAAGAAGAGCTTGAATCTGCGCGGCTGAGCTTTGAGGCTGCCCGGCGAGCAGGTGATTTGGCGCGGATGTCCGAGCTGCAGTACGGGGTGATTCCCGATCTGGAGCGCCAAATTGAACAGCCCGCAGATGTCGCCGAAACACAGTTGCTGCGTAATAAAGTGACCGCAGAAGAGGTGGCTGAAATTGTTGCCAAATGGACCGGCATACCGGTGGCTAAATTAGTTTCTGGTGAAAAAGAAAAACTGCTTCAGCTAGAGGCGCTCTTGGGCGAACAGGTAGTGGGTCAAAGAGCGGGTATTAAAGCGGTTAGCCAAGCGGTGCGGCGTTCGAGAGCCGGTTTGTCTGACCCTAGCAGGCCGAATGGGTCTTTCATGTTCCTCGGACCAACCGGGGTAGGTAAGACCGAATTATGTAAGGCCATGGCCCAGGTATTGTTTGATAGTGAAGAGGCGCTGATTCGGCTGGATATGTCTGAGTTTATGGAAAAGCACTCGGTTGCCCGGCTCATTGGCGCGCCTCCCGGCTACGTGGGTTATGAGCAAGGTGGTTATTTGACCGAGGCCGTTCGGCGTAGGCCTTACTCTTTGATTTTGTTGGATGAAATTGAAAAGGCCCATGCAGATGTGTTCAATATATTGCTGCAATTACTGGATGACGGACGCTTAACGGATGGTCATGGGCGAACGGTAGATTTCAGTAATTGTGTGCTAGTGATGACCTCTAATTTAGGCTCCGAGGCGATACAGGCGTTAACGGAAAGTGGTGATAAAGAGCGCATTGAACCCACGGTTATGGGTATCGTTGCCCAGCACTTCAGGCCGGAATTTGTAAATCGTATCGACGATATAGTGGTGTTCCAGCCTCTGACTCAATTAGAAATAGGGCGCATAGCGCAGTTGCAACTGACCTCGTTGAATAGTCGACTAGCTGAGCAAGGTTTAAGCATTGTGCTAGACAGCAGTGCGATGGAAGCCATAGTTGCAGCCGGTTATGACCCTGTGTACGGGGCTCGACCATTAAAGCGCGCGATGCAAAAGATGATAGAAAACCCCTTGGCGGACGCACTTTTGACTTTGGATTTGACTAATGCCACGCAACTGCAAGGCAGCTGGAAAGACGGTCAGTTGGAGATTCGTTCGATTTAGACTATTGTTTATTTATACAGTACTTGTTATATATACAGTATGAATGACGCGAAGACACAAATCATGGCTATCGGAGAGACGTTTTCTCTGTTTGAAGACTCTTTAAATACAGACTCTTTAAATGAAGCGTCTCTAATCGAAGCGTTAAACGAAAAGGCTTTGGATGAAAAGGCTTTAGATGGAAAGGCTTTAGATGGAAGGGCTTTAGAGGAAATGGTTTTGCTAAAGAAGGCTTTGCTTAAGAAGGCTTTGCTTAAAAAGACAGTAGTGGACTCTAGCAGTGAGGTCGTCAGGGACCAGGCTGGCGCCGCTAGCCCAGCGTCGATAGGGAGCGACACAAATTACCTCAATGTTCATCAGGCCGAACTGCCGCTGGGTCTCCAAGGCATGAGTGAACTTATCTCCGATGAGCAGCGTCAGGTTGAGCAGTTAGAGATTCCTATTTCTACGGTCATTTCAGCGCGCATTTCTCAAGCCATTTCTCAGAGCATTTCTCAGAGCATCGCAACGCCTTTCTCTAGGTCTAACGTAGTGTCGTTCAAGGACACCAACCATCAGGTGGCGACTCAGCATTCAGTTGCGCAGGGCAAAACTCCGCGATTATACGTGGCGAACATGCCCCACAGTCAAAACGATCTGTCAGATGTACTGGAGAAAAGTGCTGATATTGAGGGTTCGGACATGATGCCAGTGAGGTGCATAAACAGGACTAAGCCAAGTCCAACGCCGGATATTGAAAATTCGGCCCGTCATTTTGAGGCAGCTATGACTTTGGCTCAGCAACTGCGTTCAAAACAAAAGCCCGCACGGCAGGAGCAGTCTCTAAATGAAATTGTGGCCTCGTCAATAGATCCGTTTCATTCAGAAAAGGCTTATCCAGAAAAAGTCTCTTCAGAAAAACATGTTTCAGAGAAAAACGGTACAGAAAAAAACAGTTCAGAGAACAATTCTTCTAAGAAAAAGAGCGCAACCCGCCATGGAAATGCTCAAACGTGCGATTTGCGCCAACGGTGTATAGACGATTTAGAAGAGTCCAGAAGGTTCGTTAAACGATCCAAAGAATCCTTAGTAGGTATAACCAAGCGGCCGCAAACGACTGTCGCAGATAAAAAAGATCATCAGCAAATTGGCTATCAGCGGCCATTGCTGGGCTTAGCACCTACGGACTCAGCTCAGGGGGTCAACATCGCAGTAATCAGGCCCTCTGTTCAGAAAAAAATTCGCGTCAACGTGAAGAAACAAGAGCAGCAAAAGCGTAAGCAGGCGGGCATTTTAATTTGTAGGCATTTAGTCGCCGCGTTGAAGATACAAGCGGCCCATGACCAAAACGCTATTACCAATTAGCCTTTGTTTGTCATGAGCCAAGAGCGAGCAGATCGCCTGCGGCTGCTAGGCGTCCGCTGGAATCAGCTATGCATCCATTTTTGATGCAGCGGAATGTCATCAGGTAGACGGTGGTGAGGCAGGGCATCGCTCACATGGTTAGCGCTGTCGGCTTTGCCAAATAGCGACGGGTCATCCATTGATCCAACTTTAATGATGACACCCTCTTTGAATCCAGGCGCTCTGGTGAAAAGGTGTGTGCCGCAATGTTGACAAAATTCTCGAGTCACAGCGTGCTCGATATCATCTCGGGTAAAGCCCTTAACCGCGCCTTTTACAAGGGTAAATCCATCAATTGGCATGGCCATAACCAAGACGTTTGCGCCGCCAGTAATATACTGGCATTCGCGGCAATAGCATTCTGCTCTCATCATGGGATCGCCGTTGGCTTCATAGCGTATCGCCCCACAGTAACATCCACCTTGAACTTTCATAATCCTACTCCGAGGGTTTGCGTTTGGCCGTTTGTCTAAATGGCTTTTTGAGCTCTGCCAGATTGGCAGCGTCATACATCTGAGTTGCGCTTAATCCTACCTTAAATCCTTGTCAATGCAGCCTGCCTGAGGCTGTATTTTCATTAAACAAATTTGGTCACTAGCGGTTAATTGGGATATTTTTTTCCTTTCGATACCAGCTATGATTGGCGCTGACTTTCTTCCTGCGCCGCAAGGTTTTCAAAATGCTTCTTGCGCAGCTAGAAAATTGCTACTGGCATTTCATTATTCGTTTTTTTATCGCCGTAGTGAATGAGTAGATGTTAGAACTTCGCGGTCATTTTATGCAGAGGTTCTTGCAAGTTTTTTGAAAAAGTTCTTTTAAATCGTGCGTCCTTACTTTTGCTTTTTTAGTTGGAGAGAATTCAATGTCGTCAGAGTTAGCGTTGGCAAACATACGCGCCAAGCAAGTCGAAGCAACAATGTTGCCCAGACCATTTGAAATAGAAGAGTTGCCAACTCCGGCGTTGATCATAGATAAGCCTGCGTTGGAGGCGAATATAGCCAAAATGTCTACGCATTTGACCAGTCATGGTAAAGGCTTTAGACCTCACGCAAAAACACACAAGTGCCCGCTTATTTCGCGCATGCAGATAGAAGCTGGGGCAGTGGGCGTGTGCGCGGCAAAAGTCAGTGAAGCCGCTGCGCTACTGCATGGGGGGGTATCTAAAATCCTGGTCACTTCACCCATATCCACGTTAACTAAAGCGCGGATTTTGGATACCCTTTTACTGGGACAAAAAGACATTCGCATTGTGGTGGATTCTCTCCATGGCTTTGAATTGCTTGCTCAAGCGATTTCGGCTGATTCGACGTTAGGGATTTTAGTGGATCTGGATGTATCAATGGGCCGAACCGGTACGAGAGACAATGATTTGCTTTTGACGCTTGTTGAACGTATTGAAAAAGACGATCGGTTCTATTTTTCGGGTGTCCAACATTACGCTGGGCATTTGATGCACTTGGCTGATTTTGACAAGCGCCGGGATAAATCCCTGAGTTCGTGGCAGCGCTTAGAAGATAAATTTTTGTTGCTGGAAAAACACGGTATTGATGTTGATGTGGTTACTGGTGGCGGTACTGGCACTTACGATATTGATGTGGAAGTTGCCAGAATGACTGACCTGCAAGTGGGCAGTTACATATTCATGGATGAAGAGTACCGTGCCATTGGCAGTGCTCAAGGTGACCGCTTTAATGAATTTGAACTGTCTTTAACTGTGGCATGCACGACCATAAGCCAGCCGCAGAGCGCCACCATTACTGTTGATGGCGGTTATAAGGCTTTTGCTTCAGACAGCGTTAATCCGGTTTGCGATGATATTCCTGATGTTGAATTTCGGTTTGCCGGTGACGAGCACGGCGTGTTGATTCTCGCCGAGGGTCAACAAGAAATTCAGTTAGGACAAGTTATTCGTTTCGCTACGCCGCACTGCGACCCAACGGTAAATCTGCACGAATATTATTGGGTAATGGAAGCTGATGGGATGGTGCATAGCTGTTGGCCAATCACCGCTCGCGGTTGTTCTTGGTAGCCTATTACAGTTGAGTCTACAGTTAGTTAAAAGGGGTTGGTTCGCTACATGCTGGATATAGTTATTACGGGTGGCTGGTTAATGCTGCCCATTCTTCTTTGTAGCGTGGTAGTCGGCGCTATTTGCTTGGAGCGTTGGTGGACGTTGCGGCGTGAAGAGGTCATACCTGCGGAATTGCTGAGCCAATTGCAGAGCAGCCAAACTTGGTCAAGTGATAGCAAGGCTTTGGCGGAACTCGCCGTTGCCTCGCCTTTGGGTTACGTAATTGCGGCGGGTTTGAATGGTATAGATCTGCAGACTGAAGCATTTCAGCGGGTCATGCAGTCAACTATCGACAATGTCGCCCATGAGCTTGAACGCTACTTAACTTTAGTTGGCATTATTGCCTCCATTACGCCACTAATGGGTATTTTGGGCACGGTCTTTGGCATGATCGACGTCTTTAGCACGTTGGTTTCAGCAGGCCAGGGAGACGCAAAGGTTCTGGCGGGCGGTATTTCAACTGCGTTGGTAACAAGTGCCGCCGGGTTGTCAGTGGCTATTCCGGCTTTGATAGCCCACCGATTTTTCTTGCGCAAGGTGGATGAATTGATCTTGGAGATAGACAGTATTAGCCAGCGCTTTTTCGATCGTCTGCGGGTTGATGTCAGTGCGGACTCTCATTGATGAACAACTGCGGTGCAGCTTTCTCAGCAGTCTTAGCAACACCTGCTGGATTGCGCCTTTGTGCGTGTTATCTGCAAGTTGTGAGACTTTCATAGCGTGAGGCGCTCAAGAGCCAGTCGCCGCGAAGCGACAGTAGAGCTAACGCCGCTGATAGATGTGGTTTTTTTACTGCTGATATTTTTTATGGTGTCTACCAGCTTTGTGCAAAATCAAGCGTTGACTGTTGATCTTCCTCAAGCTAACGGTGACGCTCAGCCTAGCCAAGATTTATTTATTAATGTTGTAGTGCAGCAAAATGGGCGCTATGAAATAGAGGGCCGTATCGTAGTGGATACATCTCTTCAGGGGCTTGCTGAAACGCTTCAAGCGGTTGTTGAAAAAAATGCCGCACGAAGGAAAATTTTGCCTGTAGTTATTAGCGCCGATGCAGCTGCTACTCATCAATCAGTGGTGCGAGTTATGGACGCTTGTGCCCAGGTAGGATTAACTCAAATTAGTTTGGCCACCCAGCCAATATTAGAACCCCCAAAGGAATAGGCTACATTTATGGGTCAACCAGCTATAGCGAAACCATCGGATTGGCAAATTTATCGAAGACTGTTGCGATATGTGGGGCGGTATTGGTTCATTATGACAGTCTCTGTAGTGGCCTTTTTGTTTGCTGCCGGTGCCGAAGCCTATTTTGTTAAGTTGTTTGGTGAGCTGATTGATCAATGGGATGACTTAAAGGTTAGAGCGGCGGCATCAATACCCGCCCTGATGGTGGCGGTGACGCTGGTGCGCGCCGTAGGTACTATCGTTGGCGAAACAGCGATGGCTCGAATATCTTTTGGCGTAGTGTACAACCTGCGCGAAGAGTTGTTTGCTCAGGTTTTGAAATTACCTAGTCGTTATTTCGACAACGAATCACAAGGGCACATAGTTTCCCGTATTACTTTTACGGTAACGCAGCTAAGAGATACCGGTACCGATGCGTTACGCTCACTGATTCAGGATGGCGTCAAGGTTATTGCCTATCTCGGCCTGATGATTTTTCAAAGTTGGCAGCTTACGCTTTTGTTTATCGGCACCGCGCCGATTTTGGCTTTGGTGGTGGTGTTTGCTAGTAGTCGGTTTCGTAAAATCAGTCGGCGTATTCAGCATTCAATGGGTGACGTGACTCACGTTGCCTCCGAGGCCGTGAATGGTTACAGGGTAGTAAAAGTATTCGGCGGTAAGTCCCACGAAGAGCAGCGTTTTTTGGACGCAAATAAAGTTAATCGTCAGCAAAATCTAAAAATGGCGGTGACTCGTGTCCTTAGTTCGCAAATAAATGAAACCATTATCGCCACGGCCTTGTGTGGTTTGATTATTATGCTTTACAGCCCAGAAATAGGTGGTGGTTTGACTAGTGGCGAAGCGGTGACGTTTCTTGTGCTTGCCGGAATGTTGGGAAAGCCTATTCGCAAGCTCTCCGAAGTTAATGCGAAGTTGCAGCGCGGCTTCGCAGCAGCGGAGGACATATTTGCTCAATTAGATTCGCCAATTGAGGCGGATAGCGGCACACACAGTGTCGAAAAGGCTACAGGTGCATTGAAGTTCGATAACGTCGATTTTTCTTATAATGAGCAAGGCCCCAATGTGCTCAGTAAAATCTCACTGAACATTCAGCCAGGACAGAGCGTAGCGTTAGTAGGGCGGTCGGGTAGCGGCAAGTCAACTTTGGCCAGCTTACTGCCACGGTTTTATGAAATAGGTGGCGGCGCTATCACCCTAGATGGTATCGACTTGAGAGATTATGAGATGAACAGCCTCCGGCGGCAGATTTCAGTTGTAAACCAACAAGTCACACTCTTTAACGATACATTGAGAAATAACATTGCTTATGGTGATGCCAAGGACGCATCAGACGAGGATATTAAAGTAGCTTTGGATCGCTCCTACGCTAGTGAATTTGTTGACAAGCTTCCAGACGGGATTGATACGGTGGTTGGCGATGACGGCGTCTTGCTCTCCGGTGGTCAAAGGCAGCGTATTGCTATAGCTAGAGCGCTGCTGAAAGATTCGCCTATCCTAATTATGGATGAGGCTACATCTGCATTAGACAATGAATCAGAAAAATATATTCAGGCCGCGCTAGAAGAGGTCATGACTGGCCGAACCACACTTGTCATTGCTCATAGGTTATCAACGGTAGAATCTGCTGACGTCATTGTAGTTTTAGATCAAGGTCAAGTTGTTGAGCAGGGCGATCATAAGTCGCTATTGAATCAAGGTGGGCACTATGCAGAGCTTTATGCCGCTCAGTTTCAAGATGAGTCGGAACCTGAGCTGGAAGATGAATTTTCGATGCTGGGGAATGCTGGAACACTGAATTTGGCCAATACTAGAAGTATGGCTAAAGTTAACTCCTTTATTGACCGCTCCGCTAATATCTTGAGCCAAGCTTGGTATACCAACGCTTGGTGGCCGAGTATTTTGACTCCTCTTTCTTGGTTCTACGGCTGGGTTAGCCAACGCAGGGCGGATGTTTATCGATCAGGTAGTAAAACGCCAGGGCGCACTTCATTGCCCGTTATTGTAGTGGGTAACATTACTGCTGGCGGCACCGGTAAGACACCGCTGGTGATATGGCTGGTTGAGGAGCTGCGTCGTCGCGGATTTAGTCCAGGTATTGTCTCCAGAGGGTATAAAGGCAGTCTCAGTCGCAAAGGGGGACTAGTGCCCCTTCACGCAGCCCCGTTACATTATGGTGATGAGGGTGTGCTATTGAAAAACAGGCTAAATTGTCCAGTCGCGATAGCGGCAGACAGAATGAAAGCGTTAGATTTTTTGCTTTCCGAAAATTGCGATGTGGTGATTTCGGATGACGGCCTGCAACATTATGCAATGGGTCGTGATGTGGAAATCGTTGTTATAGATGGGGTTCGCGGAGTAGGTAATGGTCGGCTGTTGCCGGCAGGACCTCTCAGGGAGCCGGTAAGCCGGTTAGATCATGTAGACCTTGTCATTTCCAATGCGCAAGCCTCCGGTCTGGTGAGCAGCGAAATTGTCATGCGTCCTAAGGCCCGATATTTTAGAAGTCTTGCGGACGGTCAGCAGGTAAGTGCTGCGGAGTTTTTGCAGCAACATAGCGCTGTCCGCGCCGTTTGCGGCATCGGCAATCCAAGTCGTTTCTTTTCCACCTTATCTGAATTGGGCTTTCTAGTGGAGCCTGAAGCTTACAGTGATCATCATCTATTCACTGGCGAAGAGGTCCGGTTTTCTGATGTGTTGACTGTAGTTTGTACGGAAAAAGACGCGACCAAGTTAGTTCAGTTAGACGTTGATTTGTCTAACGTGTGGTCTTTAGATATCGATGTTGTGTTCGATGATGATATAGCCAGTGTTCTGGCCAATAGGCTGGCCGAATGCGGTATAGCGCCGATGGTGTCGATGGCGCTAATGGAGCCAACGATAGAGGAGCAAAACACGCTAAGCGTGTCGCAAGAGGCAGAGGTTTAGTTATGGCCATGCACGTTGTTATACCGGCTAGATATGCCTCTTCACGATTGCCGGGTAAACCCTTGGCCCTTATCAACGGCGTACCGATGATTGTTCATGTGGCCGCGCTGGCCAGCAACACTATGGCTGACGATGTGGTGGTCGCGGTGGATGATCAGCGTGTGTTGGATGTGGTTGCGAACGCGGGCTATCAAGGGGTAATGACTCTAGCGGACCACCCCTCTGGATCAGACAGAGTGATGCAAGTAGCTGGCGAAATGGGTTGGGGCGATGAAGACCTTGTAATCAATATTCAAGGCGACGAACCTATGTTGCCGCCACAAATTGTAGATGACTTGTTCAAGGCAATGGTTGCTAGGGCAAATATCGAGATGGCGACGTTGTCCGATCCCATTACAAACAGGCGCGATTTTTTAGACCCTAATGTTGTGAAGGTGTTGGTTGGAGACGGTTTGCGGGCAATTAATTTTTCTCGCTCTCCGACACCTTACCCTCGGGAATCCATTGACGATGAGGAATTGTTTGATGCCTTTATTCGAAGCGGCGTGGCCCGGCGGCATATTGGTATTTATGGTTTTCGGGTCGCGGGGCTGCGAGCTTTTGTTAACCTGGGTGAGTCCCGGTTGGAACGCATTGAAAAGTTGGAACAGTTGCGCTGGATAGAGGCAGGTAAAGATTTGCTGGTGCTAGATGTAAGTCAAAGCGTACCGGGCGGTGTGGATACACCAGAAGATTTGGCTAGGGTGCAAAGAGAATTTGTGAGCAGGTAGTGCCTGCTCACAATGTAAAACGCTTGTTAGCGTTCTAAGTTAACTATTTGAGGTTACTTAGGTGCCATACGGATACCACCGTCTAGCCGTATCGTTTCGCCGTTCAGATAGGAATTCTCTACAATCTGCTTGGTCAGTGACGCGTATTCTGGGGGTAGGCCCAAACGCTTAGGGTACTGAACCATATCGATTAGTGGGTCTCTTACTGCATCAGGTGCGCCCGCCATCATCGGTGTGTTGAATATGCCAGGTGCGATTGTGCAGATACGTACGCCTTGGCGAGATAAATCACGAGCGATAGGTAGCGTCATGCCTGCAACACCGGCTTTACTAGCCGAGTAAGCTGCTTGGCCAATTTGGCCGTCATAAGCTGCAACCGATGCAGTATTGATTACAACACCTCTTTCTAACGCTTCACCTTCTGGTTCGTTCAACTGCATGATCGCAGCACACTTACTCAGAACCGAGAATGTACCAATCAGGTTCACTTGAACGATAAAGTTGAATTTCGCTATGTCTAAAGCACCTTCACGGCCTACGGTTCTAGAAGCAGCGCCGATACCCGCACAATTCACATTGATGTGGATCGCGCCAAAATCTTCATGGATTTGGTTGATCGCAGCTGTTACGGATGCGTCATCGGTAACGTTTACTTGGTAGGCTTTCGCGTCGCGAAGTTCTTTTGCTGTAGCATTTGCTAAATCTTCATTCAGATCTAGAATCGCAACTTTACCGCCATTAGCGATGATCATTTCTGCACTGGCTCTTCCGAGACCGGATGCGCCGCCAGTAATGACAGCGACTTTTCCTTGGATATTCACATGAATTCCTTTAGTTAGTTTCAAACAGTCCGCTAGTATACCCTAAGCTTTTACGGAATCAGCCATCGCCTGTGAATCTCATATCAAATTTTATAGAGGAATCTGAAGCCCAAGTGCTTGAACATTGGTTGCTCAGCACATCGCAGGTCACATGGCAACAGGAGCAGTTCAAAATTTACGGGAGAGAGGTGTTAGCACCGCGGGAAATAGCTTGGTGTGGCGATGCGGGTCTCAACTACAGGTACACCCAGCTAGATCATAGAACTCAGGGCTGGCCCGAGCCCCTAGCCGCGCTCCGAGATCGTATTCAGGAGGCTTTAAATCAGCAGTTTAACTTTTTGCTCATGAATAAGTATGTAGATGGCAGTCAATATATGGGCTGGCACAGGGACGATGAGGTAGGTTGTGCGGGCAAAATTGCTTCGTTGAGCGTTGGCGCAGTCCGGCGCTTTGCCATAGACCTAAGTGCTGACTCTGGGGCAGAAGTGGCTCGGCAGAGCGTGGATTTGGCCAATGGATCATTGCTCTTCTTTGACGGCCGCCAGCGGCATTGTTTGCGCGCTACAAAACGCCCGGTGGGTGTGCGAATTAATCTAACATTTCGGAATCTAGCGTTTTGAATATCCAACCTGAATATCCTCTTGAGAACACGTTTGGTCTTACCTCTCGCGCTCAGTGGGGGGGGGCAATTGAACAGCTAACAGACGTTGCTGCAGCTCAGGACTTCGCCGCAAAGAACAACTTATCGATGACTTGTCTGGGTGCAGGTTCTAATGTGATTTTGCAGCCAAAAGTTGCTGGTCTTGTCTGCTCCATGCGCATCGAAGGCATTAATGTCGTAGAGGAATCCTCGGATGCTGTGTTAGTTGAGGTGGGCGCGGGGGTAGTTTGGCATGAACTGGTCATGGAAAGCTTGAGCCGAGGCTGGTTTGGCTTAGAAAATTTGGCGCTAATTCCGGGCTCTGTTGGCGCGGCGCCTGTGCAGAATATCGGTGCTTATGGGGTAGAGGTGGCGCAACTGATTGTTGGCGTAAATATTGTCGATGGCTTGCGCGAGAGCCGCCAGATAGCGCAAAAGGATTGTCAATTTGCCTATCGTTCGAGCGTTTTTAAGGCTCAGCCAGATTGGACCATTGTCTCCGTGGTGTTTCAACTCTCCAAGTTGCCTGTTATTGAAAACAGCTATCCTGAGTTGCAGCGTGTACTGCAAGGTTTGCCTGTCGCAGAACCTAGTCCCCAAGAGGTTGCGGATTGCGTTATTGCGCTGCGTCGGGTCAAGCTTCCAGATCCTGCGGAATTCGCGAACGTAGGCAGTTTTTTTAAAAACCCTATTGTCACTACCGAGGTGGCACGCGCGATGCAAGAACTGGGCTTTAAAGCCTTTGTCCATGGTCAGGATTATAAGTTGTCTGCAGCGCAATTGATTGATCGCGGTGGTTGGAAGGGTGTTCGGCAGGGCGATGTTGGCTGCTGGTCGCAGCAACCTTTAGTCATTGTTAATTTTGGCGGAGCTCAGTGTGCAGACATCCTCAGCTTCGCCAAGGATGTCGCTCACAGTGTGTTCGAGCAATATCAGGTTCAGCTAGAGCTGGAACCGTCGCTGCTTTCCTGAGAACTATTGCTCTGCGGCTGTATTAAAACGCCTTGCTTGCGTAGCGCGTTTTCGCGCTCCCGCCGTTTGACTTCGCGCGGGTCGTTAGACGCTCGTCCTGGCGCTCGGGCAGGCGCAGTTGCTGTGCTTGGCTCAGGTTCTTTAGCCTCTTCCTTAACCTCTTCAGCCTCCTCAACAACAGCCTCGGAGGGCGGGTTGGTTTTGTCTGTCGGTGTTACCGGTGCTTTCTCTGATGCCTCTTCTTTGACAACATTTTGTGACTCTACCGCTGCTGCGTTATGAGTCTCTGTTTCTATTTCAGCCTCAACCCCAGTTTCTATCACCTCAGCGAATACTTCAGCTACGCTGTCATTGCTCGCGTCCTGTGTTTCCACAGTGCTTTCTGTAACATCGGCTGTTGCTGGGGAATGGCTGACTTCTGGCATTTCGGCAGAGTTAGCTGCTAACTCATCTTTAGACTCGCTGTTGTCGTTTGTATTTGCAGAGGCTTTTGCGCCACGATTCCGTGGATCATTGCTGGCTCTTCCACGCGGCTCTTTGCTCGCTTGCTCTTGCTTATTTTGGGCTGAGCTTGCCTGAGCTTTATCAGCCTGAGACTCAGTGGTGGCAGTGGTCGCGACGGCTTTTGACTTTTCATCGGCTTGGCCGCTGTCCACTTTGCCAATGGGTGTTTTAATTTCGCTATTGCGCGGTGGTGCTGAACGATCTCGAAGCGGCTGCCGTTTACTCTTGGCTAAAGTTTCTTCCGAAGGTTGACGCTCCTCTTTAGGCACAACTACGAAAGGCTTAGATTCCTTTTTTGCGGCTGGTTTTTTGCTTTGCTCTGACGTGTCGTCGCGGCGATTTTCTCCACGACGCTTGTCCTCACGGCGAGGGCTACGGCGCTCTTCGCGATTTGAGTCTCTATTTGAGCGCTCATCTGATTTGTGCTCGCCTTTGCGGTTGTCGTCTCGCGTTGTGTCATCGGACTGGCCGCGCTTTGAGCGATTATCTTGACCGTTACTGTCTTTTCTTTGACGGTCTTCTGTTTTGCGATCGTCGTCATTACGGCGGCGATTGCGCCCGCCATTTTCACGATTACTGTCACGATTGTTGTCGCGATTGCCGTCTCTACCGCCATCTCGAGCACTGGGCGCAGGTTTACGCCCAGGTTGCTCTTCTACCGCTGCTTCGTCAGAGAACAAGCTGCTGACTATGCGTTTAAATAGACTCGGTGTTGAGGACTTAGGTTCGACTTTCGCCGCAACTTCAGCCGGCGCGGGAGGCGCAGTTTGAATTTGTGCTTTAACGGCGGCTTGAGGTTTCGCAGGCAATGCCGTATCTGTTGGGATTTCTTGCTGCTGGGCTTGATTAGCAAGGTCTGAAAGCACATTGCTGGGTACTTCGCCTTCGCCCTCTACGTGATCATCGCGGAGACGTTCAACAAGGTAGTGGGGTGTTTCCAAATTAGTATTTGGAATAATGACAATATGCGTACCGGTGTGTTGTTCAATTGTTGCTAAGTCGCCACGCTTTTCATTGAGCAAAAATGCGCCAATAGCCAATGGCACTTGCACGCGAATAACTGCGCTGCGCTCCTTCAGAGATTCCTCTTCCAAGACTCTAAGAATGGCTAATGCCAGTGACTTTGTGTCTCTGATTCGGCCTTGGCCATTACAGCGAGGGCATAGTCCAGTGCTTATTTCTTCCAATGAGGGGCGTAAACGCTGGCGGCTCATTTCCATCAGACCGAAGCGAGAAATACGGCCTGTCTGAATGCGCGCTCTGTCGGTTTCTAGTGCGTTGCGCATGCGGTTTTCAACTGCACGCTGATTTTTGGGGTTCATCATATCAATGAAGTCAATAACGACCAGGCCGCCAATGTCACGTATGCGCAGTTGTCTTGCTATTTCATCCGCCGCCTCAAGGTTGGTATTGAGGGCAGTTTCTTCAATATCATGGCCCTTCGTAGCGCGAGCAGAGTTGATATCAATAGAAACAAGGGCTTCAGTGGGGTCAATTACGATACTGCCACCGGCGGGTAATTTAACCGTGTGTTCATAAGCCGTCTCAATTTGGCTCTCGATTTGGTAGCGGCTGAACAGCGGAATTGAATCATCGTACGCTTTGACTTTATCTGCATAGTGAGGCATTACCTGAGCGATGAATGCCGAAGCCTCTTCAAATGCCGCATCGCCTTCAATAAGGACTTCGCCGATATCTGCGCGTAAGTTGTCTCTAATTGCACGAATGACGGCGCTGTTTTCTTGGTACAAAAGCGAAGGTGTGGGTTCTGTCTCGTCTGCATTTTGTATGGCTTGCCATAGCTGCAGGAGATAGTTTAAGTCCCAGTTCAGCTCTTCTGAGCTGCGGCCAACGCCGGCGGTGCGAACGATGACGCCCATGCCATCTGGAATTTCAATTTGTGCTAACGCGTCGCGTAATTGGTCTCTTTCCTCACCTTCTATTCGACGGGAGATACCGCCAGCTCGAGGGTTGTTCGGCATGAGGACCATGTAGCGGCCGGCTAGGCTTAAAAAAGTGGTAAGGGCTGCGCCCTTGTTGCCGCGCTCTTCCTTTTCAACCTGAACCAATATTTCTTGGCCTTCGCCAACGAGCTCTTGGATAGGTGAGCGACCGCTACCTTTCTTTTTGAAATATTCTCGAGAGATTTCTTTCAGCGGTAAAAAACCATGTCTTTCTGATCCGAAGTCGACAAAAGCCGCCTCTAGACTAGGTTCTACACGGGTGATTTTTGCTTTGTAGATACTGGATTTTTTCTGTTCCCTGGCGACGTTGTCGACATCTAGGTCATAAAGTTTTTGTCCATCAACAAGCGCAATCCGAACCTCTTCGGGTTGTCTTGCATTGATTAGCATTCTTTTCATTTGTCATAAGTCCTGTAAGAGCTGATGCTCAATTGCCATATTCTGAGCTCGGCACATTTTTTGGACGTTATAGTGGGCTACGAGGTGGGATTGCAGTGATATGACCGGCTTAGATTAATCTAGGTCCGGTGAGACGCTTCGATTCAATATGTCGCTTAAACTCACATAGCGCACTTACTTAAAGCCGTATTGTTAATGGCCTAGTGCTTCTATGCGCTAAATCACCGTATGCTAATGCCTCCTGTAATGCGAGGCGCATATGCTGACGTGGGCGATCTCTTGACGATCTTTATACTCAGAGCAATTTAAACTAGGGCTTAAACTACAGACTTCTGAGCTTTCTCGTCTTTATATTTTCGTCGTTACGCTTTCTTTTTCTGGGATTCGGCAGGCTACCTGCTCGAACCGCTAATATCATTATTCTGTAATCTCTGCGGATACTAATCCGCGCTCTTCTACGACCGGCCAATTATCAATATGACCATTTTATGCGTTGGCAAATAAGCCAAACGCCAAAATGCAGCTCTTAAGTCGCTTTCGTCATCAGGCTATGGCATGTCTGCCCTGATGCAATCACTATTTCGTCGAATATATTGGTGCTTTAGGCACCTCGTTAAAGTAGAACGCTATTTAAAAAGCGTTCTAAGTGTGGTCTAAGAGAATTTCTCTCATAGGCCTAAATCTTGAATAAGACATTTTATTTCTTATTCTGATGTTCTATGAGCCCCTAATAATGCTGGGTCTCAGTCCAAATTTGTCACGTAGCTGCAGTATACCAAGCCTTCACGTACCTAACGTTTACTGCTGAGTCATTAGGCATGGTCAAAAGGTTCTTGCAAAAGTTCTTTCTAACCAAGCCTTTCTAACTAAGTCTTTCGAGCGAAGAAAGAGGGCATGTTTTAGCCGATATATGCACATTACAAGCGATCACTGCTTCAGCGATAAAATCCATTTGCATATTGCAGATGCACATCGCCATTCAAGCTGTAAACTAGCTTGCCATGTAAAATCTCGGTTGGATGGTAACAGTGTTTGCTAAACCCTTCAAACGATTAGTTTTTTTCTCTATAAGGCGCTCTTAATGGAAGTGACATATTTGGATATTGTGAATGTCGACGACGTAGGTCAGCGCATTGACAATTTTTTGTTACGCCACTTGAAAGGTGTGCCAAGGACCAAAATCTACCGGATTTTACGCAAAGGCGAGGTGCGCGTGAACGGTGGCCGCATCAAGCCAACCTATCGGCTAGCGCTGAACGACCGTGTGCGGGTCCCGCCGGTTCGAAGTCGTGAGCAAGCGCCAGTGCAAATGACCGGGGATACCGTCGATATATTGGAGCAGTGTATTTTGTTTGAGGATGACGATTTGATTGTCATTAACAAACCGCCGGGATTTGCGGTACATGGCGGCAGTTCAATTACTTCAGGCGTGATTGAAATGTTTAGAGTTATGCGCAACCAACCTAGGCTGGAGTTGGCCCACCGGATTGACCGTGACACATCGGGTTGCCTATTGATGTGTAAAAAACGCAGCGTGCTCAAGGTGGCTCAAGAGGCCTTCCGCGAGCGAGTGGTGAAGAAAAAATATCACCTTATTGTTGATGGTGTTTGGCCTCGAGATTGCAGAAGTATTCATCACCGCCTTAAGCGGTTTGAGACATCTTCCGGTGAACGCCGAGTCAGAGTCGATGGTACCGGGCAAACGGCTCGGACGGACTTTGAAATCGTCGGCGCGGCTGCCAAGGCCACCTTATTGTCTGCAAGTTTACACACGGGTAGAACTCACCAGATTAGAGTGCACGCACAGTCTCAGCAGCATGCGATTCTCGGCGATTCTAAATATGGCGGCGCAAACGCGATTGAAGTGTCTCGATTATGCCTGCACTCGTCTAGGTTGATGGTGCCCTTTGGTTCTGATCGACTAGATATTTCCGCGCCGATCGAAAAAGAAATGGCATTGATCTGGCGCGCTTTAGAATCGAAATAAGCAGGTGTTTGGGCAGCTTGAGTTGGTCGGCCTGAAATGCCGCTAGATGAGCCAAATCTTTTCAGGGCTGGCGTCCAAGATAGCTGCAGTGGTTAGCGCGAGCGGGGCAGTATGTTTATGCCAAACTCTTGTAGTCGAGAAACCAGGCGGATCAACGGTAAGCCAATTAGGGCGCTTGGGTCGTCGGCTTTTATAGATTCGAACAAAGCAATACCCAAACCTTCCGCCTTGAAGGCACCTGCGCAATCCAGTGGCTTATCTAATTCAATGTACTTGGTGATTTGCGCCGCTGTCAGTGTGCGAAATTGTAGGTGAGTTGCTTCTACATCCAAGGTGTATTTGTCGCTTTCATGGTTAGGCTGCTGAACACTGGACTGATAAATGGCTAAGCCAGTGTAAAAGACTGCGGTTTTGCCGCTGCAATAGGTGAGGGATTCAATAGCTGCTTCCACAGTACCCGGTTTTTCTAAAATACGATCGCCGCAAACGCCCGTTTGATCAGACCCTATGATGACTTTGCCCGGGTTGTTGAGTGCAATTTCTTTTGCTTTAGCCAAGGCTAAGCGCGACGCAATGGCCTGGGCTGATTCCATAGGCTTGGGCGTTTCATCTACGTTTGGTGATTGCTGGTTGAAATCTCTATCTAGTTCTAGGCCTAGGGTTCTGAGTGCTTGAGCGCGATATTTGGACGATGATCCGAGTATTATTTGTGAAGACATGGTGTGGGTGTCCAGGGCATGTGATTGTTGTTACTGGCAGCGCGGTAGCGCGATTGTCGAACATCTTATAACCCAACCTCAAGATGGAATGGGACAATTTCCCCAACCTTTGTGCAAATCCCACGCTATAGAGCCAAATACATCAACTTTGACCGCAACTTGCCTTTACAGAACAACAACAGATACCTATGATTGCGCCCGCTATGAACTCGCGTACTGACGGAGCATTAACTTACCAGTCACTGGGCCAACGCAAGGCCTTGGTAGAACGTGTTGTCCGCTCGGAACAGATGTCGAGGCTCGAACAGGAATGTACTGAGTTGGGCGATTTGCAGGTTAAGCTTTATTTTGACCGCGATGCCAGATACAGAGTTGTAGTAGAAGGTGTTATTGAGGCATCGGCCAAATTACCCTGTCATTTGTGCCAGGAGTCAGTGCCCTATAATCTGCGCACCACATTCAATGCAACAATAGCTTCCACCGAGGAGCAAGCGGAGTATTGGAGTTCGGGCGAGGAAAGCGCTGACCTGAATATTGTTGTAATAGAAGGTCCACGGCTAGACATTGTTGAATTGGTAGAGGATGAACTCTTACTCGATTTGCCCTGCCAAGTATGCGTAGACCTAAATTGTGGCAACAGACCTGCAATGGTCTACGATGACGGGGCAAGTGACGCGCCTCTTGAACAGAGAGATCAAAAAAACCTGTTAGAAGAAACAGAAGAGCTAGTGGATCGCCAGTTACCCTTTTTAGGACTTAAGGCAGCCCTTCAAGAAATCGGCTCGCTTCCAACCCAAGAGGGTGAAGAGGACATTTAGAATTGGGCAGCTAAAACTAATTAGCTAAAAGTAGTCAACAGAAGCAAAAAGAAGACATAGACAGAAGCTACAGATCAAAACGAAAGGCGAGGCGCCTTAGTGAATAGTTGTAGCGTAAGGCTTAACATTAGAATCTACACAGTAGATTCTTGATACGAGAAAAGGAACAGTAAAATGGCAGTTCAGAAAAGCAAAGTGACCCGTTCACGCCGCGGACAGCGTCGCTCTCATGACGCACTATCAGGACCAACATTGTCCGTAGAGTCTACTTCAGGCGAAACCCATCGCCGTCACCATATAAGTGCAGATGGTTACTACCGTGGCCGTCAAGTGATGCCTGACAAAGGCTAGTTAGATATTCGGGGTAGTGCAGTTCTGCTTACTACCCCTCTTTTGGCTCATGGATTCATCCTTCCGCCTAATGCCCCTGCAGTCTTTGTAGGCGTGCTCATGACTTCATGTTCTTCAATTCAATTGCGTGCTCAAACAGGTGCCTGCCTCTGTTTTATTCGACCCGCGAAAAGATGCGTTATTGCAGTTTGCACTGTTAAACCGTCGAATAATCAGTTTATTGGGCTGCCTTGGCTTTCCCTCCTATCCCTCCTATCTTTACCAATTCTCATCGCCAAATTCGTAGTGTTATTGCCGTGGGGTTAATGGCTGTTGATTTGATGGGTGGTAGTACCGGGGTTGCAAACAACCTTGCGGCTTGCGCTGAGTTTTCCAAGCCTGAAGACCTAGTATTGGTTGGGCAGCAAGCACTGATCCAAGGGACTCCTCATGCCAAGGTACTTGCCGCAAAAGGCGCAACATTTCGCTATGCCGACGACATTCTTTTGGGTTCGGAATCTCTTATCGAAGTGCTCAGAAACCGGCCACATACTTCCATGGCTGTTTGCAGCAAATTATTAGCCAACAATGATGTTGAAGCTGTGGTGAGTTCCGGGGATACCAAGGCATTGCTCGGGTTGGCGCGCGCTCATGTTGGCACGCTTCCGGGGCTGCAGAGGCCTGCCATAATAAAATCATTTCAGGGCAATGCGGGGCAGTTTTACATGTTAGACCTAGGTGCTAACGTCAACTGTAGCGAAAAGATGTTGAGTCAATTCGCGAAGCTCGGTGCGGCTTTGGCTTATTCTGGCGGAGACTTTGAGAGTCTGCATTCTGTGCGCGTTGCGTTGCTGAATATAGGCACTGAGCGTGGCAAGGGTACGGGGCTATTGAATGGCGTTGCCGCTACTTTAAGCCGCGATCAGCGCTTAGATTTTGTCGGCTTTGTAGAACCTACTGAATTGTTCTCAGGCTGCGCTGACGTTATCGTCTGCGATGGTTTCACCGGTAACATTATGCTTAAGACCCTAGAGGGGGTGGCCTCCCACATCAGGCAAAAGCTTAGAGTTTTGGCTCAGGGCGATGATGCGTTGTCGGCGTTTGGTCGTGAGTTAGATCCTGAGCGTTATAATGGTGCTTTGATGGCGGGACTTAATGGCATTGTAGTAAAAAGTCATGGCAGTACCGGTAAGCTTGGATTTTTGAGTGCGTTAAATCAGGCCGACAAATATGTAGAGTCTGGGCTGACTAAAGTCTTGGTTGATAATTTATAGATTTTACAGTTCGAGGCCTAATGTGCTTTGGGTAGTATTTTCTATCAATGCCTGCTTGTTCGAAGATCGAATTAGAGCTGGCGCAGATTAATGATGTTTGCCTCTTTATTTGGGGCAGTGAATAGCAAGGAGTTGGATGATGAAGTTGGCAGCAATTTTCCCAGGTCAGGGCGCGCAAAGTGTCGGCATGCTGGCTGATATTGCTGAGGCTCACGCTTCAGTTAAAGCAAAGTTTGATGTCGCATCCCAAGTGTTGGGTTTCGATTTATGGTCCATGGTTCAAGAGGGACCCGCAGAGGTTTTGGGCTCTACAGAAAATACTCAGCCCGCTTTATTGGTAGCCAGTGTTGCCTTATGGGAGCTTTGGTCAGCGGGGAGCGAAAAGATCAACGTTATGGCAGGGCACAGCCTAGGAGAATATTCCGCGTTGGTTTGCGCCGGTGCGATGAGCTTTGAAGATGGCGTGAGACTTGTGCGTACTCGTGGTGAGCTAATGCAGCGCGCTGTTCCCAACGGCCAAGGCGGTATGGCAGCGGTGCTAGGTTTGGATGATGATGCAATTGAAGCCTGTTGTGCGTCGGTTGCTGGCGAGGTCAGTGCGGCTAACTATAATGCGCCTGGACAAGTGGTTATTGCTGGGGCCATGAACGCAGTAGATGAAGCCATTGAAGCCTGTAAGGCAGCGGGCGCTAAGCGGGCATTGAAACTAGATGTCAGTGGGCCATTTCATTCCAAGTTAATGGCCGCTGCGGCAGACGACTTTTCTCAAGCCTTGGATGCCATTGAAGTAGTTATGCCAAGGATTCCAGTGGTGCAAAACGTTCGTGCCAGCGTGGCCAAGGACGTGGGTGAGCTAAAGAGCAATTTAGTTGAGCAACTGTACTCCCCAGTGCAATGGACTGCCTCTGTGCAATCTATGCTTAGCCAAGGGTTGCAGCAATGTGTTGAATGCGGTCCAGGCAATGTGCTTGCTGGACTGGTTAAGCGTATTTCGAAGGAAACACCGACCATTGGGCTTTCTAAGATGGCCGGCTTAGAAGCCGCCAACGTGCTTTAGTCTTGGTTCAGTATTTATATTTGGAGTTGATATGTCAGATAGAGTAACAGCCCTCGTTACTGGTGCTAGTCGCGGTATTGGCGCCAGTGTCGCACAGGCCTTAGTCACAGCTGGTTTTTATGTTGTGGGTACGGCTACGAGTGAATCGGGTGCTGAGAAAATTTCAGCAGCACTCGGCGATGATGGATTTGGTCTAGTGCTCAAGCTACAGGACAGTGAGAGTATTGCTGGCGCCTTCGCGCAGATTAAGGACCGTGTTGCTATGCCCTTGGTGTTGGTCAACAACGCAGGTATTACCAAAGATAACCTGCTTTTACGTATGTCCGATGCCGAATGGAGTGAGGTTATTGATACCAATCTCAATGGTGCCTTTAGAGTCACCAAGCCTATTCTGCGCGGTATGTTGAAAGCGCGTTGGGGAAGAGTGATTAACATGGGCTCTGTGGTAGGCCGTATGGGTAATCCTGGTCAAGGGAACTATGTTGCCAGCAAGGCGGGTTTGGAGGGTTTTACTCGTTCTCTGGCGCTTGAGGTTGCCTCACGTGGTGTCACTGTAAATGCCGTGGCTCCGGGGTTTATTGCCACGGACATGACCGAGTCTCTAACTGAAGAGCAGTCTGCGATGATGATGGAACGTATTCCTCTGGGCCGCATGGGTAATGTAGAGGAAATTGCAGCAACTGTTGCGTTTTTGGCCAGTGAAAATGCCGGCTATATAACGGGACAAACACTGCAGGTGAATGGCGGCTTGCACTTTACTTGATCAGTTAATTTGGAAATGGCAAAGAGCCGCTGCAAAATTTTGCTGTTTGCAAGCTGTTTCTTTCAGAAAAATTGCGCGAAAGTTGTAAATTGATAGCTTGAATTGACTTATATGGCTCTATAGAATGCCGTTCGCTTCGCGCCTAGGAACAATTGAGGGATGACATTCGCATGAGCAGTGTTGAAGAAAGAGTTAAAAAATTGATTTGTGAACAGCTTGGGGTCAAGGAAGACGAGGTCGGTACCGACGCGTCCTTCGTAGAGGACCTCGGTGCAGATTCTTTAGATACAGTAGAGCTAGTTATGGCTTTGGAAGAGGAATTCGAAACTGAAATTCCTGATGAAGAGGCTGAGAAGATTACGACTGTTAAAGAAGCTGTCGACTACATATTGGCCCATCAATAGGCCAATCTCTCGGCGCGGTGCTTGCCACCCGCTGATTGCATCTGCGTAGGTAACTCTTTATGGGTTGCCTGAGCAGGCTGCGCTTCTGTATGCATAGCATTCCCCTATGGTCGAATATCTATGGCTCGTATAGGCTCATGGTCTAGGTGAGCGCAAAACTATGGCCTGACTATCGGTAGCAGTAC
This sequence comes from Pseudomonadales bacterium, assembly GCA_028228615.1. GTDB lineage: Bacteria > Pseudomonadota > Gammaproteobacteria > Pseudomonadales > Azotimanducaceae > UBA4421. Next base: position 32,589 of record JAOJBS010000011.1, read on the forward strand.
TGATTTTAAAACCAACGCTTTTTGTGAAAGGAACGTGTGTACAAAACGCCTTTTGGAACAACACTCGGCGGCATTCTAAGTAGTATCAGACGCGTTCTTATAGAAGCAAGTAACAGCAAGTTTGTCGACATTGGCTGGAGAAAATGATGAGTAAGAGAAGAGTTGTCGTTACGGGTATGGGAATGGTCAGTCCAATCGGACATACCGTTGATGAATCTTGGCAGGCCGCTATCGCAGGTCAAAGTGGTGTTGGCTTGAACCAATCTTTTGATACCACCGACCACGGCGTAAAAATTTGCGCAAGCGTTAAAGACTTCGATATTTCCCAATATATAAATCCCAAAGAAGCTCGTCGTATGGACAGGTTTATTCAGCTCGGAATTGCCGCAGCCGCTCAAGCCATTGAAGATGCGGGCATAGAATCTCACCCTGCCGACGCCGACAGAATTGGCGTAGCCATTGGTTCTGGAATAGGCGGCATCAATACAATTGAAGAAACTCATGCCACGCTGGTCAACAGCGGTCCACGGCGGGTTTCCCCATTTTTCGTGCCCGGTGTCGTGATCAATATGATTTCAGGCAATGTTTCCATTCAATACGGTTTCAAAGGTCCAAATATTGCTGTTGTGACCGCGTGTACTACGGGCACCCATAACATTGGCTTTGGCGCTCGAATGATTCAATACGGTGATGCAGACGTAATGGTTGTAGGGGGCGCTGAAGCAGCTACCTCACCCATCACAGTGGCCGGTTTTAATTCAATGCGCGCGCTTTCTACGCGTAATGAAGATCCTGCGGCAGCGAGTCGACCTTGGGACCAAGACCGTGATGGCTTTGTTTTAGGCGAGGGTGCTGGCGTATTGGTTATAGAAGAATACGAGCGAGCAAAAGCGCGTGGCGCAAAGATTTACGCTGAAGTTTTAGGCTTCGGTATGAGTGCAGATGCATTCCATATTACCGGGCCATCAGAAGCTGGAGAAGGCGGTGCAGCTGCGATGCAAAATGCATTGAACGACGCGCATCTAAATCCTGCAGATCTGGGTTATTTGAATGCGCACGGTACCTCAACACCGTTGGGTGATGTTGCTGAGACGAAAGGCGTTAAGTCTGTGTTTGGCAACGATACAAAATTATATGTCAGCTCAACCAAGTCTATGATTGGTCATTTGCTCGGCGCAGCAGGCTCTGTGGAGGCAATCTTTGCCATTAAGACACTTACCGATCAGGTCATAGCGCCAACAATAAATCTTGATAATCTTGGCGAGGGCTGCGATCTCGATTACGTGCCAAATACGGCTCGAGATGTGAAGATCACCAGCGCTGCGAGTAATTCTTTTGGCTTTGGTGGAACAAACGGCACCCTAATATTTGGTGTTGTATAGCGCTAGGAAGGCGCAGATAAATAGATATCAGTGGTATGCGAGTAGCAGTCAGACAGATCTGCCTTTGGTTTTGCCTTGCAGTTGCGACGCTGGCGCTGATCGCTTACTTGTCTTTTCACGCCTGGGCGGATCGAGGCTTAAACCATTCAGCAGCGGTCATTGAAATAAAATCTGGCGCCTCTCTCAGCTCAATAACCCAGCAGTTGTTGGAACTCGATGTGGTGCACCATCCCAGGTTATTCAAATTGCTTGCCAGCTGGGCGTCTTTGGACACGCAGCTTAAAGCCGGCGAATATGAGCTAGATAACCCCATCTCCCCCCGCCAGTTGTTAAAAAAATTCAGTACTGGCCAAGTAATGTTGCATCCCGTGCGCCTGCGCGAGGGCATTACGGCGCTAACCATGCTGCAAGATCTGCAACAAAATCCCTATCTAACGCACACTTTGGGAGAGTTTACCTCCTATCAGCAAGTGCACGATGAGCTGGCGCAGTCATTGGGTTTATCTGTCAAAAGTGCGGAAGGTTATTTTTTCCCCGATACCTACTATGTGCGTCGTGGCCTTAAAGATGTTGACTTGCTCCGGCGTGCACACCAAGTTATGCGCAGCAAAGTTGCTGAGATTTGGGCTATGCAGTCTGCTTCGTCGAGCTCTCCTGCCTTGAGTATTACCTCAGCCGAGCAATTGCTGGTGTTAGCATCCATCATAGAAAAAGAGACGGGGGTGGATGCGGATAGGGCGCAAATCAGTCAGGTGTTCCATAAACGGCTAAGTCGCAACATGCGTTTGCAAACAGATCCAACGGTGATTTATGCAGTTGGAGAAAGTTTTGATGGAGATATACGGCGTAAGGATTTGCGCATAGATTCGCCTTACAATACGTATCGCTATAAAGGGCTGCCACCAACACCAATTGCATTGCCCTCGTTGCAGTCCCTGCTTGCAGCAGCGCAGCCGGCTGACGGGGACTTTTTGTATTTTGTTGCACGAGGTGATGGAAGCAGTCAGTTTTCTGTAACACTGGCGCAGCACAATGCAGCTGTGCGTCGTTATCAATTAGGTCAATAAAGTTCGTGAAGATTCAGCAAGGCAAATTTATTACTCTGGAAGGCTCCGAGGGCGTTGGTAAAACTACTAACGTAGATTCTGTGTGCCAAACGCTAGATGACTTGTCGATTCCTTACGTGCGGACGCGAGAGCCCGGCGGCACCCCTATGGCTGAGACTTTGCGTGAAAATATGCTGGCAGAGTGGGATGAATCGGTTAACGGTTTAACCGAATTGTTTATTGCCTTTGCTGCGCGTTTGCAGCATGTACAGGGGGTTATACGCCCAGCGTTAGTGTCCGGTAAGTGGGTGGTGTGCGATCGTTTTACCGATGCTTCCTATGCGTATCAGGGCTATGGCAGGGGCTTAGATTTAGAAAAAATAGCTGTGTTAGAAGAATGGGTGCATGGCGACTTGCAGCCAGACCTTACCCTCTATTTAGATTTAGATCCTACGGTTGCGGCGCTGCGAATAGCTAATCGAGAACGTGACCGCATGGAACAAGAACAAATGTCTTTCTTTCATAAAGTTCGACAAGGTTATTTGGCCAGAGCCGCAGCGGATGCGCGCTTTCGTACAGTGGATGCCAGCCTGCCTTTAGTTGATGTGCAGCGAGCGGTGTGTCTACAGGTAAAAGAATTTGTTGGCCTTCATAGGCAGGGTGTTAGCTAACTTATGCTCGGTGAAATACTCCCATGGCATCTGCCGGTCATAGAGAAGCTGCAACAGCGTGCTGCCGATGACACGCTGCCGGCCGCCATCGCTTTAATTTGTGGAGAAGGGTGGGGTGGCCATGAGCTAATCCAGAGGGCTGCTTTTGCCTTGGTAGGGTTATCCTCTGAGCAACCGCCTCATGAAATAGCGCACCCTGATTTTTGCTGGGTAGCGCCCGATGGGGCAGTAATCAAAATCGATCAAGTGCGTAAGTTAAATGCATTCGCGGTGCAAACGCCGCAAATCTCCAAATGTAAGGTCGCAGCTATTGTTGACGCTCACTTACTGAATACCAACGCCGCTAATACGTTGCTGAAGACCCTTGAAGAGCCACCGGCGAACACCCACATTTTGATTTCCACCCCCCATTGGGGGCGGCTGCTGCCCACTATCAGAAGTAGATGTCAGCGTTATCAAGTGGAGCAAAGTGCTGAGGATGCAACAACATGGCTGTCTGACAATGGCGCTGATGTTTCTAAGCAAGCTTTCGCTCAGTCTGGTTATGCGCCTTTGCATGTGCAGCAAGAGTCTCGCTTTGATTTAGGTGCATGGTTAACCGAGCTTGAAAATAGCCGTGAACCCAACACTAGCATTGCTAGTATTTTGGAGGCGGATTTAGTCGATGTTTTGGCGCGCTGGTATAGAGATTTAATTTGGCAACAAAGAGCAAGTGCTAATCGAACGCTGCTCGCCTTTGCTGACGAAATTAATCAGACTCGGCTGCAATTAGAAACTTCAAATGCGGCAAATCCAAGGCTGTTGATCGAGCGTTTGGTTTACCAATGGCTGCAAGTGATTAGGTTACAGCGCCAGCGCGGTAGCTAATCTTTTAGCCCAAGTTCGCGGCTGAAAAAAAACATACATGTTGGAACGGTTTTGGTTGAGGCCACTACTGCCTTAAGGAGTACTAGGGTGTTCATTGATTCCCACTGTCATTTAAATTATTTACAGGAACCTGAGATGGTTTTGCAGCGCGCACGCAATGCTGGCGTATCCACTTGCCTGTGTATCAGCGTTGAACAAAAGCGCATAAATGAAGTCTTGGCATTAGCCGATGCCCACGATGATGTATGGGCCAGTGTTGGTGTGCACCCTGATGCTGCTGCTGAATCGCTCGATTGGATAGAAGCGAATTTGTCACACCCACGAGTATTAGCAGTGGGCGAAACCGGGCTGGACTATTTACACGACATCACTGATGAGGCGAAGTTAAGGCAGCAGGAGGCTTTTGATTTTCAGTTGCAGTTAGCGCTTAAACACAGTTTGCCGATTATTGTACATACCCGAAACGCGCAAGCTGATACGTTGGCATTGATGGCCAAGTACCCTAAGGTTGAGGGCGTGCTGCATTGTTTTACCGAGTCGTGGGATATGGCAGAACAAGCTTTAGAGATGGGTTATTACATTTCGATTTCTGGCATTGTTACGTTTAAGAATGCCGAAAACGTACGCGAGGTGGCTCGTCAGGTGCCTATCGAACGCCTGCTGATCGAGACAGATGCGCCCTGGTTGGCGCCAGTACCCAATCGTGGCAAAGACAACGAGCCTGCCTTCGTTGCAGACACTGCTAAATTTCTGGCTGAACTTCGCGACACAAGTTTGGATGCGCTGGCCGTTCAAACCAGTGCCAATTTCAATACGCTATTTAAACCGAGCTAAGTGTACTTTTGGTCCAGACTAAAGCACGAATAAAGCCCAGCCAGAGCGCTTTGCGGCTTACAGTTTTCTGTTAAAGAAATTCAAAATCAAATTAAACCGGTGTATTGAAACGTGGGTTTCTTGCATGGAGTGCTTTGCGCCTGGGTAGGTCATAAGCTCAAAGGCTTTGTTGCGCTTTTGTAACTCGGACATGAGCATGGTGCTGTGAGTAAAGAGCACGTTGTCGTCGGCCATGCCGTGAATGAGCAGTAGTGGGCTAGACAATTTGTCCACATGGGTCAGCACATTGCCTTCTTTGTATCCCTCAACATTGTCGTTGGGTAAGCCCATATATCTCTCTGTGTAGTGGGTATCGTAAATCTCCCAGTCGCTGACAGGTGCGACGGCGACACCGGCTTTGAAATGATCTGGCGCTTTACACAAACTCATGAGAGTCATAAAACCACCATAACTGTGGCCAAATATGCCGACCCTAGACAAGTCTGCCCACTGGGTTTGCGCCAGCACACTTAGCCCCAAGACTTGGTCATCTACCTCGGGGCTACCCATGTTGCGGTAGAGGGGGGCTTCAAAGAAACGCCCTCGGTTAGTGGAACCTCTGTTGTCTAACTCCAATACGCCGTAGCCGTGCTGGCAAAACATTTGGACTAACAGCGAACCCCATTCTTGTCGGACTTTTTGCGCTCCCGGACCACCGTAAACGTAAACTATGGTTGGGTGGGTGCCGGAAATGTCTGCTGGCGGTGTGAGTCGGTAATACATTGATTGCCCATCACCCGCTTTGATCTCGCCAAAGGTAGATATCACATGGTGAGCATGGAAAGGCTTGTAAGGGTGGTCGTTATTAATTTTTTCGGAGAACAAACTCGTCAGTGTTTGGTTTGAGTCCAAGCTCAGAAGGTTAATTTCTAGCGGATGATGTTCGTCACTAAAGCGGTCGAGATATAAACCCTGATCTAGATTCAGCGCGGTCTCATGCCAACCCGGTGCGTCGGTGATCTGCTGGCTACTGTCTCCTGCTAACGCAATGCGAAATAAATGATTCTCTATGGGGCGCTGGTCCCAACCGCAGACATAGGCATGGGTGTCGTTTACGCTGAGCACTTGGTTGATGTGTTGAGGTCCAGTCAGCGAAGTTGTATTGCCTTGGCCGTCCAAAATAAAAGCTTTTCTGCAACCCTCTGCTTCAGTAGAAAATAAGATGCGCCCGTCATTGAGTTGACACAGATCTTCGGTTAGGTTTACCCAAGTTTTGGATCTATCCGTAAACAGCGTTTGCCATTTATGTGCCACATATTCGGTTTTCTTCAGCCAGAGTGTTTGCTGTAGTCGATCTTGTACCTGAATGTATAAGCCAGTTTGCAGTGGGTTAATTCTAGCCAGATAAACCTCACTATCAGTGGGTTCCCAGATTAGTGTTGTGTTTGTTGTGCCTAGGTCATATCGATAAAGGCATACGTGGGGGTTGTCTTTGCCGGTATAGGGGTATCGTTGCTCTACCGTCTTGCTGCCATCGGCGTCTATCTCTAAGCGGTAGGAAATAGCTACTGGTGAATTGTCGACTTTGCAGTAGAACAGGTATTGTTCGCAGGGTGACCACCAGTGCCCATCAAATCTATGCATTTCTTCGGCGGCGAGAAAGTCAGCCAAACCATTGCTTATGGTATCGCTGGCATCGCGGGTGATTCTAAGTGCTTCGGCGGCCAACAGTGAGTTTTTGTCTGAATCTTCGTCTAAGGCTTGAGTAAAGTCGGTTACTATTTCTTGGATATATAGATCACCATTTCTAACAAAACTGATCTTGTTGCCGTTCGGACTGGTTTTATAGGCGCTTTGTCTGTGGGCCGCGTCCGACAGTAGTCTAGGGGCGCGGATGGTGTTTGTATCTGCGTTCGCATCTTTTTTTGCCGCAACTTTTTTTGCCACAGCTTTGGCCTCAGTTTTTACTTCAACTTTTGCTTCAACTAGGTAGGCTTGCCCATCGAGGCTGACCAGCGCTTGATCATTTTTACCCAACCAAGAATAAGCGGTAATACCGAAAGTAAATTGTCGCTTGCGTTCGCGCTCGGCTCTTTCTACATCCGTTAGGGCGGTAACATCCGCTGCATCCTTATTTTCAAAAGTGGCTGCACTGACCCATAAGCTATGTGCTTGCTGCCCAATGTCATAACGCCATAGATCCATTTGCAGGGGGTTTTCTGTACTCGCCTTCAGGTAGGCAACAAATTTGCCGCTGGGCGCAATGCGCATTTGTGTAGGTGGCTGAGTTCTTAGGCCTGGTGCCGCAAACAAGTGCTCTGGTGTCAGGCTTTGAGTTGCGCTTTCGGGCGTAGTTGCTTGGGTAACGTCTGTCATATTCTTTATGTGGCTTTGCGCTTATAGAGTGATTTTTTTTGCTTAGGCATTCGAGGCGTGCGCAAATGCGTCTCTTGTGAGGTTGCGCGACGATGCTTGGGTCACGCACACATTGTCTTCAATCCGAATGCCGCCAAAGGGCACAAGGGCAGCTATTTTCTGCCAGTTAACTGCGGCCTTTGCTTGCTTCAGCGGTTCTAAGAGCGAAGGAATAAAATAGAGTCCGGGTTCAATTGTCAGAACCATATTTATGTCCAAGGGCCTTGTCAGTCGTAGGGTGGAATAAGACGCTGGCGGCGGCGCTTGTTCGCCTTCTAGGTTTATTTGGTGGCCACCAACATCGTGTACTTGAATGCCAAGAAGGTGCCCCAGTCCGTGCGGGCAAAATGGCTCGGTTAAGCCTTGGTCGAATGCCTCTTCAGCACTGCAGGTGAGCAAATTATGTTCTACCAACAGGTCGGCTAGTTGCCTGTGCATGAGTTTATGTAGGTCTAAGTAATGGCTGCCTTCGGTAACAGCGTGGGTGAGTTTAAGTTGATGGGCATCCATAGCGGCAATGAGTGCGGCAAATTCATCGCCAGCCTCAGCAGAGTAACAATGTTTGCCCACGTAGGTTCGTGTGATATCGCTGGCATAACCGTTAAAGGTGCCGCCGGCATCAATGAGTAAACTGTTGAGGTGTTTCGCAGCAGTTCTATCTTGGTGCTGATAGTGCAGTAGGCTAGCGTGCTCATTTTGGGCAATGATGTTGGAGTAGGGGAGGCCCACTTCGTTGTGCCCGGTCGCTTTGAGGTAACTCAGGTGGATCTCAAATTCTGTAGCCCCTGCATGAAACGCCTTGGCCGCTGCAAGGTGACCCATTACGCCAATATTGCTGGCGCATTGCATGGTTTCTAATTCATAGGGTGTTTTGCTACCGCGTTGAAAGTAAAGGTAGTGAATAAGGTCACTGGGATTTACCACGCAATTTTTCAATTTAACGAGTAAATCTTCCTGAGTCTCGCCGACGAATGCATATTTGGTTTTACTCGCTAACAACTCAGCGCAGCGAACAAAGAGGCTGGCGGAGTCTTCAAACAGTTCTACATCGAGATGCTGACCATGATTTTCTGGTATCAGTGTTGGTGCATGCCAAAAATCTATTGGACGAAAAAATAGCAGCGTCGGCTTTTCGCCCGGCCCTACTATTAAGCAAGAATGTTCGGGTATCTGATCTTGCGGTAACCACTGGAGCAAATTGGGATTGGTTTTAAATGGCGCACCGTGGTCATCGTGGAAATACATGGCCTGTTCGCCAGCGTAAATCACCGCGCTGTCAAAGCCACATTGATCTAATGCGAGGTTCCAGCGCTGGTTGATGGTTGAAAAATGGTCTGAGAATAGTTCTAGCGGGGTCTCTAAATTCATGTCATTAAGCCTTATCAGAGCTGGGGTGGTGTTAGTGTAATAGGGCGGGCGTTTTCACACCATCTAAACAGACGGGGCATCGGGTTTGGCTGATAAAGTTGCGTAGGACGGTTAACGAATCAGCAGCCGAACGATTAACCGAAGCTGTAACCGAACGAGTAACTGAGTGACCAAAAGGGAAGTTAACGGACATTCGTTGACTGGGGTGCGCTAAATTTAGGTCAATGATTCCTCCTCAGCACATCTCATGTTAGATTCTATTCCAGTTAAGTTTTTCAAAAAGGGGACGAAATGGAGAGTTACGGATATGTAGCGCCGAGTTCAATAGCCGAAGTGTTGGCTGTGCTTAATGAAAGCACCAGTGCTGGGCAAATGACCCAAGTTTTGGCGGGCGGGTCAGATGTCCTTGTGCAAATGCGCATGCCAAACCATCAACCGCGAACCATTGTCGATATTAAAAAATTAGCCGAGACCAATCGTTTAGAAGTAAGTGCCGAGGGCATCTACATTGGCGCGGCTGTTTCTAGCGCCGTGATGAACGAGCACCAAGGCTTGCGCAAAGCGATGCCTGGGTTAATGGAAGCCGGCGATCTTATTGGCTCAACGCAAGTCCAAGGTAGAGCGACCATTTGCGGCAACCTGTGCAATGCATCCCCAGCTGGAGACAGTATTCCTGCACTGATCGCGGCGTGTGGTCTCTGTGATATCGCCACAGCAAGTGGTACTCGCGAGATGCCAGTAGAAGATTTTGTCGTAGGTGTAGGCAAAAATGCCCTACAGGAAGGCGAGTTTCTACTCGGCGTAAAATTTGCGATGCCAAAAGTGAGTACAAAGGATGCGTACCTGCGCTTTACCCCTCGGACCGAAATGGATATTGCCGTAGCAGGTGTTGGGGTTAGAGTCAGCGTTGAAAACGGAATTTGTACGGACGCTCGAGTGTCAATTGGCGCCGTTGCGCCTACCGCTCTGTTAGTCACCAGTGCTGCTGATGCACTAATTGGTAGTTCTCTTGACGAGGCGGCACTGGCTGCTGCGGGACAAGCCTGCAAGGACAGCGCGTCGCCAATCAGTGATAAACGCGGCACTGCCGAATATCGACAGAAGGTCGTGGCTGTTTTATGTAAACGTGCAATTGCAATTGCGCACAAGCGAGCACTGGAGAATTAAGATGGCTAGACTACATGTTGAATCAACAATTAACGGTGAAGCCCAAGAATTTTTATGCGACGCCAATCAGTCGCTGTTAGATGTTTTACGCGACGAATTAGGCCTTACAGGCACTAAAGAGGGCTGTGGTACTGGCGACTGCGGTGCATGTTCTGTACTGGTAGATGGCCGCTTGGTTTGTTCTTGTCTAATGCTTGGCGTTGAAGCTTCGGGTAGCGAGGTGGAGACCATTGAAGGCATAGCGGGTGATGAGGGCCTGCATCCATTACAGAATGCTTTTCTAGAAAACGCTGCGTTACAGTGTGGGATCTGCACGCCCGGATTTATTGTGGCGTCGAAGGCTCTGCTGGAAAAGCACCCTAATCCGGATGAAAGCACTATTCGCTATTGGTTAGCTGGAAACCTTTGTCGCTGCACCGGCTATGACAAAATCATCCGCGCTGTACAAGATGCAGCTGCCAAAATGTCACACCCTGCCTAAAGTAAATGTTGAAATAGGATGCGGTACTTAATTTGGGCCGCATCCTATTCAGACCCCACACCCACCCAGTAACTGGCCTTCCCTAAATTTCTTATTCGCCCGGTTAGCGAAAGCCGTTAAAACACATTAAAAGCCCATGAAAGGTTATAAAAGCAAGTAAATCCAAAGCAAACAAGTTGAATAAATGGGCCTAAGTGGGGTGCTGGAAATGTTTGACCCCATTGGAGATATAGTTCGATGTCACAGTTAATAAATATCGGCTCGTTGTGTATTGATTATGTTTATAGCGTAACCGAGATCGCCAAAGTTGGGGAAACTGTGGCAAGCCAAAGCATGTCCGTGTTCCCGGGCGGTAAAGGTCTTAATCAATCTATCGCCGCGGCTAAAGCGGGTATCAACGTTGTGCATTTTGGCGCTGTGGGTACTGATGGCTCGGAGCTTGTCGAGTTCATGCAAGCAGCCGGAGTAGGCGTGAGCAATATCGTTTCATTGCCTGGTCGAACCGGTCATGCGGTTATTCAAATTAACAGCCAAGGTGAAAATTCCATTGTTATTGCCGGTGGTACCAACCGCGAGATACCTCAAAAAATCATTAGCAACGCTGTTGCATTGGCCAAAGGTGGCGGTTGGATACTCATGCAGAATGAGACCAATGATGTTGGCGAAACAATTCAGTTAGCTAGCGCTGCCGGCTGCAAGGTGGCGCTAAATTTGGCACCAGTGGATGCTCATGCCCAAAGCTATAACTATGCGCTGGTAGATTTGCTGATTGTTAACGAACTTGAGGCTATGGCTGTCAGCAGGCGAGCGTCTGTAGGCGAAGCTTTTGCGCACCTTATTACAGCCTATCCTGATATGAACTTGGTCCTAACCCAGGGGAAGGGTGGGCTTCGCTTTTACCAAACCCACGGCGGTATCAGCGGGGAGTTAGGTGCGTTTGAGGTCAAAGTAGTGGACGAAACTGCCGCTGGAGATGCCTTCGTGGGATATTTATTGGCAGGACTGGTTAGAGGGGACAGTCTACGTGACGTGTTAATGGAGGCCAGCGCAGCGGGTGCGCTGGCAACCACGCGCGCGGGGGCAGCACCAGCGATACCGGAGCTTGAAGAGGTGCGCGCGTTAATGAAGGTACAATCCAGCAGCGCATAGCGTTCGTATTCAGGTGCGCATTTTGGGGTTTTCTTAAGAACAGGCTTCAGGCGCCCGCTAACTCGAGTATCAGGCGCTGAAAGTGTTTGAGGGCTAGTTAAACATCAAATGTAAGGCCAGTGACCTTGGCTAAGTCTGCAATGGCTTGGTCTTCTCCGAGTACCTTTATAGTTTGCATACCGAGGTTTTTTGCAGGCTTAAGGTTAATGCCTAGGTCATCTAAAAATACAGCTTTAGTAGGGGACACGCCAAGTTTTTCACAGGTGCGCGTATAAATTTCAGGGTTCGGTTTTCTGATGCCTTCCTTGCTAGATTCAACAACGAGGCTGAATATTTCCATAACGCTGGCGACTGAATTAGCCTTTGCTTGATCAGTATCCATGCCCGGTCCGTGACCGGCTTTTACATTGTTGGTTATGCAAGCCACCATGAAGTGTTGCTTACATATTTTTAAAACTTCAACCATTCTTGGACGTAGTGTGCCGCTGAGCCTTGCGATAACCGCTTTGCCAGGAATTCTGTGGCCTTTGGCCTCGCTCTCAACAGCAAACAGTTCGTCAAAATCATCCATGCTTACGCTGTTCGACTCAAATTGCGCCCAGGCATTGGTTTCCGGGTTCGCGGCATTGATGCCTCTTATGAAGTCTTTTGGCGCGCCTACCTCAGCCTCTAAAACATTGAACGCTTCAAATGGGCTGCTTGTGAATACGCCGCCAAAGTCCCAGATAATGGCTTCTATTTTTGCGTTTGGGTTTGGGTTTGGGTTTGCTGATTGGGTCATGGTTAATCCTAATAATGACTTGCGAAAACCTTGATCATAATGCTTCCAAGCCTGACTGACGATGCACTTGATCAAATTAGATGCGCACAAGTGAGTGCGCGCTTAGTATATGCCGTTCAATTGTTGATGAATGTTAGGGGAATATTATGGGACAAGACATAACGGTAACGACAAAGGATGGCAGCTCAATTGGTGCTTATATGGCGGAACCTGAAGCGGGGGTAGCCCGCTTAGGCTGCGTTGTCGTGATTCAAGAAATATTTGGCGTTAATGGGCACATTCGAGAAGTGACTGACGGTTATGCCGCGCAGGGTTATGTAGCCATTGCACCAAAGATCTTTGATCGCATAGATAGCAATATCGAACTGGGCTATACCGAAGCCGACATGGGCAAGGGTATTGAGCTGGCTTTTCAAAAACTCAATCTTGAGCAAACATTGGTTGACCTTCAGGCAACCATTGAATTGGCCGGCGAGCACGGCAAGGTGGGCGTTGTTGGGTACTGTTTTGGCGGACTGTTAACGTGGCTTTGCGCTTGTGATCTCTCTGGTGTTCACGCGGCTTCAAGCTATTACGGCGGCGGTATCGTTGGGAATCTCAACAAGCAAGCTAAGTGTCCTACGATCATGCACTTTGGCGAGTTAGATGCCCATATTCCATTGTCAGATGTGGAAAAAATCAAGGCCGCTCAGAGTGATGTGCCGGTTCATGTCTACGCAGCTGATCATGGGTTTAACTGCAATCATCGCGGTAGTTTCAACGAAGAGGCATCGAAGCTCGCACTTGAACGCACGCTGGCACACTTTGCCGAACATTTGAGTTAGGACACGATTTAGGTTCGAGGCCGGTAGGCGGTGAGCGCAGTTAAGTTGCGAGGCTTGGGCTAATTTGGCGCAAAGAACTAACCATTGGTATATCCGGCTGCGCTGGCGGTTTATTTTCCACAGCAATACACCTTGCGTTCTAACGCGCATCGGTGAAGGCAACAGCGATTAGCCAATTCAACGCAAATTTATGTTCATATTTCGCTAATTGTGCGTTGACTTTTTGTCCAATTGAAAGGCCACACCCTTCGGTAGGGCGAACTTTGCGAAAAAGTGTCGGTTATCGCTAATAACGCTAGCGCAACTGTTGACTTTATTGGGGCGTTTGTTGATCCTTCGTCCGCGGGTTGTGCCGGGGAGGCCAACACACGATTTATGACTCTAACAAGCTCTCTTTAAGCAGATTTGTTTTATATGAATTTGCTCCTTGAGGTTGTCAGGGTTGACCCAGAGCAGACAGAAGTGATGTCTGCGAAGCTCATGCATAATTTTTTGATTGTTGGCTTTTGCCGCAGTCGTAGTTGTGCGAGGTTCAACAAAACAATGGATTTTCCAGTAGGAAGTTGTAATGAAAAAATATACACATAGGCTGACGCAAGTATTGTTGTCCTCAGCACTCATGTTCTCCGTGAGTCAGGCGCAAGCAACGACGCTTAATGACATCTTTCAGGTGGCTGAGCAGATGAATTCATCCGCAAAGCGCTCTCAAGCAAAGATTGATAACTTGACCGACGAAACACGTCAGCTATTGAGTGAGTACAAAACGGTTCTCAAAGAAGTGGAAGGTCTAAGAGTTTATAACCGCCAACTTGAGAAGCAGATAGGCAATCAAGAAACGGAAATGGCTCAGCTCACAGTTTCTATTGACGACGTAACCGTTATCGAGCGTCAAATTACGCCGCTTATGTTACGTATGATCGACGGGCTTGAGCAGTTTGTAGAACTGGATGCACCGTTCCTAATCGATGAGCGTAGAAACCGGATTGAAGTTTTGCGTGAAACTATGGATCGCGCAGACGTTTTGGTTTCTGAGAAATTCTCGCAAGTCTTTAGAGCTTTCCAGATCGAAAACGACTACGGCCGCACAATGGAAACTTATTCTTCTACCATCGAGTTAGGTGGGGTTGAGCGTAACGTAGACATTTTGAAGGTTGGTCGCATCGCGTTGGTTTATCAAACACCTGACGGCGAAGAGACCGGTGTTTATAACGTAGAAAATCGCGCATTTGAGGCAGTTGATGACTCGTTTAATAGCTCTGTTAGACAGGGTATTAGAATGGCTCGTCAGCAGGCTTCAATCGAAATGCTGAGCTTGCCCATCGCAGGTGCGGGAGCAGCCAAATGAAAACGACTAAGAAAAGTGTAATGAATGTATCAAAAGGTCTAATAGCAGCTGTCCTCCTAGCTGCATCTTTTGCCCAAGCAGAAGAAACAGCGCCAGCGGCAGGTGATTTGGTAGTAAACCAAGCCAGCTCGCTTGACGAGTTGTTGGACAACGTAGAGCAGCGCCGCGTTGTTGAATCTCGTGAAAACACTTCAAGAGAGCAACAGTTTGCAAGAGAAAAAGCTAATCAAGCGCAGCTTCTGAAAAACGCTGAAGAAGAGCGCCGACGTGAACAGCGTCGTTCAGATCGCTTAGAGACTCAATTTGAAGAGAATGAGATTCGCATTGGCGATTTAACTGAGCAACTAGACAAGCGTCTAGGTAGTTTGCGAGAACTGTTTGGTGTGTTGCAGCAGGTTGCTGGTGATACACGTGGAGGCTTCGAAGGTTCAATCATTTCTAGCCAGTACGAAAATCGTGGCGAATGGTTGGGTCAACTAGCGAAGAAGATGGGTACATCTAGCCAGCTAGCGACCATCGACGAAATGGAAACTCTTTGGTTCGAACTGCAAAGAGAAATGACCGAATCAGGTAAGATTTCTAAGTACCCAGGAACAGTCACCAAAATTTCTGGTGAGAAGGTACCTACTGAGATCGTTCGTGTTGGTTCTTTCGCGCTGCTAGGTGACGGCGAGTACCTACAGTGGAACCCAGATAGCCAGTCTATTACTGAGTTACCACGTCAGCCCACCGGCAGACATACATCGACTGTTGAAGCTCTTCAAGAAGCCGCGCCAGGTGAAATTGTAGAGCTATCGGTTGACCCTACTCGTGGCTCTTTGTTGGCACTATTGATTCAAGCTGCAACATTGGGTGAGAGAATCGGTTCTCCCACATCTTTGTTCGCCGATGGACAGGGTGGTGAAGTAGGTTCTGTAATTATTCTCGGGGGTATCGTTGGTGTCCTCTTAGCCCTTGAACGATTAATCACTTTGTTCTTGGTTGGTTCTAAGGTAAACGCGCAACGCAAGAACCCTGTGCCCTCTATGGACAACCCATTAGGACGCGTACTTAACGTCTACGAAGAAAATAAAGATGTTGATGTTGAAACGCTAGAACTCAAACTGGGCGAGGCGATTTTGGGAGAAACCCCGAATCTGACCAAGCGCATAACGTTGATACAGGTTATCTCTGTAGTTGCACCGCTTACCGGCCTATTAGGAACCGTAATCGGTATGATCGAAACTTTCCAAGCGATCACGCTGTTTGGTACTGGCGATCCTAAGACAATGGCTAGCGGTATTTCTAAGGCATTGATGACCACAGTATTAGGCTTGTGTGTCGCAATCCCAACAACACTCTTGCATGCAATTGTGAACAGCCGCTCGCGTGAGTTAGTGCACATAATTGAAGAGCAAAGTGCTGGAATTATTGCTGATCACGCTGAAAAAGCTGGCAAGTCACTAGGCTAGTCAGCAGGAGGCTGTCGAAACATGTTAAACGACGCATATCTAGCAATTATCACGTTCATGGAAATGGGCGGCAATGTACTCTGGTACATAGCCGCTATCACTTTCCTCATGTGGACACTGATATTTGAACGTATTTGGTTCTTTAGAACAGAGCATAAAGAGTTGGTTTTACACGGGGCTACCGTATGGGAGTCTCGTGCAGAGCGTAAATCTTGGAGTGCTCACCAAGTTCGCGAGGGAATCGTTTCAAATGCTGCAAGTAGAATTATGGGCAACCTTCCGGTCATTGAGACCTGTGTGGCGCTTTGTCCCTTATTCGGTCTGCTCGGTACGGTAACCGGTATGATTGCAGTATTCGATGCAATGGCAACTCAGGGCGGTAATGCTCGGTCTATGGCCGCAGGTGTTTCCATGGCAACCATTCCGACAATGTCTGGAATGATTGCCTCTCTATCAGGCCTTATAGGTACGACGTATTTGAAGCGCAAAGTTGAATACGAAACGCAAATGTTCGAAGACACCCTTACTCTAGATCATTAGAAGTACAGGTAAGTCTAGAATTTTAATCGCCGCAATAGGGTGATACGAGGAAAGAATTATGCGTAAACAAATGAGACGCATCTCTAGAAATGAAGAAGAAGCTGATATCAACCTAACGCCCATGCTGGACGTTGTTTTCATCATGCTTATTTTCTTCATTGTAACCGCGACATTTATTAAGCAGGCCGGCATAGATGTAACTAGGCCAGATGCGATGACTTCTGAGCAGAAACCAACAGTAGCTGTGCTTGTTGCGATTGGTCCTACCGGTGAAATATGGATAGACAAGAAGCGGGTTGATCCTACTTCGGTTCGATCACATATTGAAAAACTCCATTCCGAAAACCCAAAAGGGGGATTGGTGGTGCAAGCCGATAGAAGTTCAACAAACGAAAAGTTGATGGCCGTATTGAACGCTGCACGGGCTGCGGGCATGCGTCAAGTCGCTATTTCAACTGAAAATAATTAGGTAGGAATAACTATGGTTGTTCGTTATGCAATCGGCGTTGGACTGGGGGCAGTTGTAACCTTTGTTTTGTTTTTCTTGATGCAGGCGATCATTGCGAGCAATGAAGCCAATCTTGAGGAAGGCGCTAAAGGTAAGCTACTGGACTTTGTCCGACTTCAAGATGACCAAGAAGTTGAAACTAAGCAGCGTAAGCCAAAGCCGCCACCGCCGCCCGATGAGCCGCCACCAGATTTGCCTAAGCCTGACTTTGAGGCATCTGATTTGTCTCAGGGTGTAGACGTAGGGGCAGTGGATGTAGATGTTAACTTGTCTATTCAAGGCGGTGGATTCAGCTCAGATGGTGAGTATTTGCCCATCGTTAAGGTTAATCCACAATACCCACGCCGAGCGCAAACTCGGGGTATCGAAGGGTACGTATTACTTGAATACATCGTTACTAAGACGGGTTCTGTCAGAGATCCGGTGGTAATCGAGGCGAAGCCTCCCGGGATTTTTAATCGGGCCGCGATTAATGCCGCACTGAAATATAAATATAAGCCAAAGGTTGTTAATGGCGACGCCATTGACGTTGCTGGTGTAAAGACTCGCATTACCTTTGAATTGGCTGATGGATAGGAGACTGCACTTGAATATTAGGATTAACCCTAGTCTAGCTGCACTTGTTGTTGCGGTATTGCTCTCAACTGGTACACCGCTGTTAGCGGAGCTCGGGTTTGATGGCGCTAGCGTGCAGGCAGAAGAAGCTCAGGCAAAGAAGCAAAAGACTCGCCGCGTGCCCTCTATGAGCGAGACAGTATATAAGAAGTTGGGCGCTGGCCAAGAAGCCATTGACCTGAAAGACTATGTAACTGCTTTAGAAGTGATCAATGATGCGCTAGAGCGTAGCAAGCGATATAACTTGAACGAAGTAGCTAACCTGCACAATATGCGCGGGTACATCTATTACCTTCAGGATAATTATGCTGGCGCTATTAGCGAGTATAAGAAGGTTGTTGAAGCTGGAGACAAGATCCCTGAAGGCTTGGAAACCACCACTTTATACACCATCGCACAACTCAGCTATGTTCAAGAAAACTATGATGACGCGCTGAAGTATATGGAAATTTGGATATCCAAGGCCGTTAATCCGTCTGCCGCGCCAAGAATCTTCTTAGCGACCGTTTACTACCAAAAGAAAGAATACGACTTAGCTGTCGAGCAAATGGAGCTGGGTATTAAAATTGCCCAAGAGCGTGGTACTACGATTACTGAGCAAAACTGGAGTCTTTTGACTTTCTTGTATTTTGAGAAAGAGGATTGGCCCAAAGTAATCGATACATTAGAAATCTTGGTCGAGTTGTTTCCTAAGCGTGAGCATTGGGTGCGTCTAGCGGGTGTATATGGCCAAGAAGGATTCGAGAAGAAACAGATGTATGCGCTTGAAGCGGCTTATACCGCTGGCTTTCTTGAAAAGTCTACGGATTTTACCAACCTTGCAGGGTTGTTGATGCAGGAAGAGGTGCCTTATCGTGCAGCTAAAGTATTGGTTGCTGGTATGAAAGCTGAAGCAGTAGAGCGCGATGCGAAGAACCTCAGGTCTTTAGGGCAGGCCTATCAAGTAGCTCAAGAAGTAGATTCAGCTATCGAGATATTCGAAGAAGCTGCTGAGTTGTCTGATGACGGTAAGATTTTTGAAAGGCTTTCCTACCTTTACTTAGAAGACGATCAGTTTGATCGGTGCGTGGACGCAGCGTCCGGCGCATTAGATAAAGGCGGTTTGAGAAAGGTTCAATCGGTACACATTGTCAAAGGCATGTGTCTGTTTAATCAGAACAAGCTGTCAACGGCGCGAACATCGTTTACTAACTGCCGCCGCGTGGCGCGTGCAGAGGATGACAAGGCAAACCAAAGAGTTTGTGGATCATGGATTACCTTCATTGATCGTGAATCCAAGCGTCAAGAACTGCTATCAGCTTCTTCAGGCTGATATGCAGGGCGTCTTGCCACATCTTTTGGTAAAGTACGAGCCGGTTTAAGACCGGCTTTTTTATGCTCGGTCGAAAGTTTTAGTGTTAGTAGGAGAGTTAGATTGTTTACCGGGATTGTTCAAGATTTAGTATCCATTGTTAGTGTCGAAAATGAGTCGAACTTAATCCGTATTGCTGTTGATTTAGGCGAGCTGACTGAAAATTTGGAGCTAGGTGCTTCAGTAGCAGTTAACGGTACCTGCTTAACAGTGACCTCGGTGGATCAAGGTGCAGCCTACTTTGATGTCATCAAAGAAACCGCCTTAACAACTAACCTTGCAGATTTAAAAGCGGGTCAGAGCGTCAATGTTGAACGCTCATTTAAAGTCGGTGACGAAGTGGGTGGACACATAATCTCAGGTCACGTCACCGCAACTGCAACGCTAGCAGACCTCAAAATAGACGACCACGACCGTGTGCTGTCCTTCAAAATAGACCCCAAGTGGATGAATTACATTTTGCACAAGGGCTATGTTGGCCTAGATGGGGCCAGCCTTACGGTTTCGTCAGTGGATAGAGCAGAGAGCTTGTTTAGTGTCAGCTTAATCCCAGAAACCATTGAACGCACGACACTGGGGCGTTTAGAGCTTGGTGACAAAATTAATGTTGAAGTGGACAGCCAGACCTTGGCAATTGTCGAGACGGTTGAGCGGGTGTTGGCGGACCCATTGATGCGAGAGCAGTTTTTGTCCTCGCAAGGCCTATCATGAGCCACTCAGAGTTTCGTACCCGTTTGGCAGCAAGATGGCATAGCGCCGATTCCATGCTTTGTGTGGGTATAGATCCAGAACTCAACCGTATTCCCGGGCATCTGCGCGCACAAGACGATGCCTTTCTCCAGTTTGGCAAAGCGATAGTCGATGCAACCGCTGAGCATGTCTGCGCTTTTAAACCTCAGGCGGCACATTTTGCCGCTGAGGGCCATGAAGACCAGTTAGCAGAGCTGATTGATTATATTCACGTAAATTACCCCGAAATCGTGGTTATTTTGGATGCTAAGAGAGGCGACGTGGGTAGCACGGCCAAACTTTATGCCCGCGAGGCGTTTGAGCGTTATCAAGCCGACGCTGTGACGGTGAATCCTTATCTCGGCTATGACAGTCTCGAGCCCTATTTTGAATATTCAGACAAAGGCATTGTGGTGCTTTGCCGCACAAGTAACCCTGGCAGCGATTGGCTGCAAAAATCGCAATTCGCCAATACGCCCCTTTATCTAACGGTAGCGGAGCAGGTCTCCGAATGGGATACAGGCGGTCAGTGCATGCTTGTAACGGGCGCCACCTATCCGGAAGAGCTGGCTCAAGTAAGAGCCGTTGTGGGCGATATGCCCCTTTTGGTGCCTGGTGTGGGCGCTCAGGGTGGGCGTGTGAAAGAGGTAGTCGCGGCAGGCGTGGACAGTCAAGGCTATGGGTTAGCCATTTCTAGTTCGCGAGGCATTATTTATGCGGGCGAGGGCGAAGACTTTGCTGAGCAAGCTGGCGTACAAGCTACATTAGTAAAGCAAGATATCAACGCCGCCCGAAGTTGATGCATCGTTGAGGCGGGTCTGTGGATTAGATGCTTTACACAGTCCGATCAGTTTCGGTGGGTTTTTGCGACGTACTTTAAGTTGACGACGCCCAAGCCCAAGCCCAAGCATTGCGTCGCTTGATGCACACATCTCTTTTCAGAGCGAATCCGCGCAAGTTCGTAGTCCTTTAGCCTAGTTAAATTCTTTAAGTAGGTTTTTTGCAATGATGGTCTGTTGAATCTGGCTGGTGCCTTCATAAATTCTGAACAGCCTCACATCTTTGTAGAACCGAGCTACCGCATATTCTTCCATGTACCCCGCGCCACCGTGGTACTGCACGGCTCTGTCCGCCACTCTGCCGACCATTTCTGTTGCAAAAAGCTTACAGCAGGAGGCTAATGTATTTACCGCCTCGCCTTTATCTCTTCGTTTAGCCGCATCCAAAACCATACATTGGGCAGCGTAGCTTTCCGCTTTACTGTCAGCGACCATTGCTTGCAGAAGCTGGAAGTCTGCAATGCGCTGGCCAAACTGCTTGCGCTCGCTGCCGTATGTCAAACAAAGGTCAATCAACCTATCCGCGCAACCAACAGATAACGCACTGATATGAATGCGTCCTCTATCCAGTGTTTTCATTGCGGTCAAAAAGCCTTTGTTCAGCTTGTCTGCACCGCCGAGTAAGCAGCTAGCAGGTATTCGGCAGTCGTCAAATATAACATCACATACATGAGCGCCTTTTTGGCCCATCTTCTTGTTGGGGGCACCCAAGGTGATGCCCGGTGTGCTTGCGTCTACCAAAAATGCGCTAACGCCCTTGGCACCCGCTAAGTCTGCATCTGTCCTTGCAAAAACCGTAAACAACTGCGCGCTGGGGGCATTGGTGATGTAGCGCTTAGTTCCGTTCAAAATGAAGTCGTCGCCGTCGCGAATGGCCTTGGTTTGTAGTGATCCAGCATCGGAACCTGCGTCCGGCTCTGTGAGTGCGAATGATCCAATGATCTCGCCGCTGGCAAATTTGGGTAGGTAGTAATTTTTTTGCTCTTGCGTGCCGTCCATGACAATGCCTTGGGAGCCGATGCCATTGTTGGTGCCAATGATTGAACGGAAGGCTGGAGAAGTGCGCCCTAGTTCCATGACAACGCGGCATTCTTCGTAGGTGTTAAGTCCAATGCCGCCGTATTCCTGAGGAATAGTTAGGCCAAATAAGCCCAATTCGCGCATTTCTTGCACCACGTCAGCTGGGATTTTATCCTCTTCAGCGACCTGTGCTTCAAGTGGAATGAGACGTTCATTAACAAATCGCCTCACTACATCTATTAATTGTTCTAGTGTTTCCTCGTCCATCGCTGGGGGTAATAAAGCGGGTACTGCGCTCATAGGAGACCTCGTCGTAAAATTAGAAGGCAAGTATACCTATCAACGAACGAAAATTGCGGCAAAACATCTTAAGTCTAATAAACCCAATGGGTAAAATATTGCAGTTAACGGAAGGCTGCTTTAGCCTTCGCATCATTGATAATAAGGAAAATTTTATGAGCAGTGATAAAGCGCCATTTTCTTGGGAAGACCCTTTTCAGATGCAGTCGCAGTTCTCAGAAGAGGAACGCATGATTCAGGAAAGTGCACGTGATTATGCTCAAGACAAGCTGCTGAGCCGAGTACGTGATGCATTTCGGCACGAGACCTTTGACCGGGAGATAATGAACGAGTTCGGCGCAATGGGTATGTTGGGGGCGACTCTGCCAGAAAAGTACGGTTGTTCAAATGTGAATTACGTAGCCTACGGCATTATGGCCCGCGAAGTGGAAATGGTGGACTCAGGTTATCGCTCAGCAATGAGTGTGCAATCTTCCCTAGTGATGCACCCAATTTATGCCTACGGCACTGAAGCACAGCGCGAAAAATATCTGCCCAAATTAGCCACCGGCGAATGGGTCGGGTGTTTTGGCCTCACAGAACCAGATCATGGATCAGACCCCAGCAGCATGGTAACCAACGCCAAGCGCGTTGATGGCGGCTTCATAATGAACGGCGCAAAGATGTGGATCACCAACTCGCCGATCGCAGACCTTGCCGTTGTGTGGGCTAAGCTTGACGGTGAGATTCGTGGTTTTGTAGTTGAGCGCGCATTTAAAGGTTTTAGTACGCCAAAGATCGAAGGCAAGATGAGCTTGCGCGCATCGGTTACAGGACAAATTGTTTTAGAAGATGTCTTTGTTCCCGAAGAAAACCTGCTGCCTAACGTGAAGGGCCTAGCTGGTCCATTTGGGTGTCTTAACCGCGCGCGCTATGGCATCGCGTGGGGGGCAATGGGCGCAGCAGAGAGTTGTTGGCATGCTGCCCGTAAATATACGTTGGAGCGCACTCAGTTTGGGCGTCCATTAGCCGCCACCCAGTTGGTACAGAAGAAACTGGCTGATATGCAAACCGAAATAGCCCTAGGCTTACAAGGGTGTTTGCGTATGGGGCGTATGTTTGATGACGGCACGCTGCCGATAGAAAACATTTCCA
This sequence comes from Pseudomonadales bacterium, assembly GCA_028228615.1. Lineage (GTDB taxonomy): Bacteria > Pseudomonadota > Gammaproteobacteria > Pseudomonadales > Azotimanducaceae > UBA4421. The sequence goes on from JAOJBS010000011.1 coordinate 55,385, forward strand.
TGATGAAGAGAAATAACTGTGGCAAGGCGTTAGACATTGCTCGCGTGGCTCGAGATATGCACGGTGGGAATGGCATTTCCGACGAATACCCCGTAATTCGGCACATGATGAACCTAGAGACTGTGAATACTTATGAGGGTACGCACGACGTGCATGCATTGATTCTGGGTAGAGCACAGACAGGGATTCAAGCCTTCAGTTGAGAAATAGTGCACAAAACTGAATGTTAACAATAGAATTTAGTGGTAATTCTCTCAAATATATGTAAGAAATAACCCCAACCGATTGTCTTAGACGGTATGAAATCCTATTTTATACCTTCGAAAATACAAAGAGGGCAGGGAATATGAGAGTAGCAATAGCAGACCATCACCAGTTGTTTCGTGAGGCCATTAAGAGGTTGCTGGAGTCGTCAGCCGGCGTCAAAATCGTTGGCGAATGTGCCAGTGGCGAAGAGGCCGTAGAGTTAGTTCGTTCTATCACCCCGGACATTTTACTCATAGAAGTTGCAATGCCTGGAATTGGCGGCCTTGAAGCCCTGCATAGAATAAAGCTGATGCAGGCAGGCACCCGCGTTGTTGTGCTCACGGGATACAGCCACGCACCTTTCCCCACGCAAATGCTGCGTGCTGGCGCCAGCGGGTTTTTAACCAAAAACGTTACCCTCGAAGAACTCGATTTGTGCTTGCGCCGAGTTTATTTCGGCCGTCGTTATATTTGCGAAGAAGTCGCTCAAGAACTGGCTCATTTTTCTTTTGGCGCTGCAAAAGAAAGCCCCTTCGACACATTGTCCCAGCGTGAGATGCAGATAATGCTAATGGTTGTGAACTGTGTCAGTGCCGTAGAAATCGCTAAATCGTTGAGTTTGTCGGCAAAGACCGTGAACAGTTATAGGTATCGAATCTTCGATAAATTGAACATTAATGGCGACGTAGCGATGACACTAATGGCTGTAGAGCACGGCATCATTGCCAGACACAACCCAGGGAATTTGCCGCCATTGCCCAGTAGAAGGCGCGCAGAGGTAACCCAAGCGCAGCGAAATGGCGGCCCGGGTGGTACCTGAGCGAATGTAATGAAAAGGGTGTGCATCAGTACCAGTTAGAAAATTTAAGCTAAGGCGCATTAGATAGCGCCTTTTGTATAGCGCCTTTTGTATAGCGCCTTTCGGATAGCGCTTTTTTGGATAGAGCATTGGCTGCGCATATTAAAGTTTTTTCAGCCTCAGGCGTTAATGGGGCGAAAAACTTAAGCGCCTCAAATGCTCGGCGCAAGGGCAGGATCAATTTTGCGGATATAGCGTATTTACTGGCATCTTTAGTCGGACTGGCGATATAGTTCTACCCCATGGCGGACACACCCTTTGACCCAGAATCTTTTCTCAAAGACCTCACCAAAAAGCCGGGCGTATATCAAATGCTCGATGCCAATGGTAAGTTCCTTTACGTCGGTAAGGCGAGAAATTTAAAGAATCGCGTTACCAGCTATTTTCGCGCGTCTGGTCTTGCAACCAAAACTATGGCCATGGTCGCGAAGATCGAGCGAATCGAAATCACTGTCACGCAAAGTGAAACCGAAGCGCTGTTGTTGGAACAGAGTCTAATTAAGGCTCAGCGTCCGCCTTATAATATTTTGCTCCGCGATGACAAATCTTATCCCTACATTCATATTTCCTCTCATGCGGAGTTTCCAAGGCTGGCCTTTCATCGCGGCACGAAGAAAAAGGATGGTCGCTATTTTGGCCCTTTTCCCTCGGCTTCAGCGGTACGCGAAAGTCTGAGTATTTTGCAAAAGCTATTCTTGCTGCGGCAGTGTGATGACACCTTCTTTAAGAATCGTTCTCGCCCCTGTTTGCAACATCAAATAAAGCGCTGCAGCGCGCCTTGTGTAGACAAAGTTAAAGTCGCCGACTACCAAGATGATGTGGAGTTAGCGACGCTTTTTTTAGGTGGTAAAAGTGACGCGGTATTGCGGCAGTTCAAGCAAAAAATGCACGACGCTGCGGCAACTATGGAATATGAGCGCGCCGCAGGTTATCGCGATCAAATTCTCCAGCTAAGAAAGATTACCGAGCGCCAGTATGTGCATGGTTCTGTGGGCGATGTAGATGTATTTGGTTTTGCTGAGGAGGCAGGGCAGTGCTGCATTCAAGGTTTGTTTGTTCGCGGCGGGCAGGTATTAGGGCAGCGTGCGTATTACAGCAAGAACGGTTTGGCGCTTAGCCCGGCTGAATTCTTGGAGGCCTTTTTATCCCAATACTATTTTGCCTCTGAGCAGCGCGAGGTGCCCAAGGCGATAGTGATTTGTGGTCTGACCTCAGACGTAGATGTGTTTGAAGCGGCGTTAGCAGAAAAAGCTGGCAGAAAGGTAAGTGTTAGCTCGGACGTGCGCGGGCAACGTGCCCGCTGGCTTGCGCTTGCCACAGATAACGCAGTCTTGAATCTAAAGAGCCATCTGGCCGACAAGAGTCATGTCTTGGCTCGCTTCATGAACCTTCAAGATGCACTTAAAATGGATTCCATGCCTGAGCGTTTGGAGTGTTTTGATATCAGTCACACTTCCGGTGAGGCAACCGTTGCGTCTTGTGTGGTGTTCGACAGTAATGGTCCGCTGAAGTCCGATTATCGAAAATTTAACATTGAAGACATTACCGGTGGCGATGATTATGCGGCGATGGACCAAGCCTTACGCCGTCGTTACACCCGCCTGAAAAAGGGTGAGGGGCAGTTGCCTGATGTGTTGGTCATTGACGGTGGCTTGGGCCAGGTACGAATTGCTGTAAATGTATTAAACGAACTGCAAATTGACGACGTACAAATCTTAGGTATCGCCAAAGGACCAGACAGAAAATCCGGCTTGGAGCGCTTTTTCCTCGGCGAAACCGAGATAGCAATAGATGGGCGATCTGAGGCTGGTCACCTGTTGCAGCACATTAGAGATGAAGCACACCGATTTGCCATCACCGGTCACCGTGAGCGGCGGGGTAAGGCTAGAAAACAGTCAGAGCTAGAACATATCCCTGGCGTTGGTCCCAAAAGGCGCAAACAATTGTTGATCCACTTTGGTAGCCCTGCAGGCATCAGAGGGGCCAGCGCAGAAGAATTGGCAAAAGTACCCAGCATTAGCCCAACAATGGCCGGTCAGATTTATGATGCGCTACACTAGCGCAATTCACTGTAGCCCTATTTTTTTAAAATCATTCAAGCGCGGAACCAACCTTTGAATCTACCGAACATTATTACCCTCGTCCGAATTCTGCTTATCCCAGTTTTTGTCGTTATTTTTCTCATGGCAAATTCTTGGAGTTATTTGGCAGCTGCAACTTTGTTTGCGTTGGCTGCTGCAACAGATTGGTTGGACGGTTACCTTGCGCGAAAGCTCAACCAAACCACGCCCTTTGGCGCGTTTATTGACCCCGTTGCAGATAAGCTCATTGTGGTGTCCGCTTTGGTGATATTGATCGCTCACCACAGCTCTATTTGGCTGACACTACCGAGCTTGGTCATTATTGGCAGAGAAATAGTCATCAGCGCACTGCGTGAATGGATGGCAGAAATGAACAGTTCTGTGACCATTGCCGTCAGCTATCTCGGCAAGATTAAGACAACACTGCAAATGATCGCCATTACGATTTTGTTGTCCTACCCGCCGGTCATGACCTCCCTTTGGGTTCAGGGTGGGTACCTAATGCTCTATTTAGCTGCTGTGATGACGCTGTGGTCCATGACCCAATACCTTCGTGCCGCTTGGCCCTCGCTGCGAGTTGGGCTTAACCCAAAAAAATAGCCATTGCGGGTGATAGGGGAAATTTCACGTTGGGTGAAATGAGAAAGGTTTTTATGCCGGTTGAGTGCACGAGATTTAGGCTGCGAGGTATCAGGACACCACATTAGCGACTAAAATCGGGGCGGCTGAGAGTGGAGGTAATAAAAATGGAGGCTGGGGTCGGAATCGAACCGGCGTTAACGGAGTTGCAGTCCGCTGCATGACCACTCTGCCACCCAGCCCTCGAAGGGGAGAGCATTCTAGCCATCTCTGCCAATGATTGCCACTAACCAAGGGGCTTTCTTTTAACTCTGGGGATATTTAGGGCTAGCGTTGGTCACATGATCTTTGTCAGAGCGTTCAGGCAAGTGTCGCTTTGTCCCCAAATTCGGTTACTAAAATAGCGACGCTCCTATATTGTCTCCCATCAAGAATTTTCCACAACTGTTGCAACATTAAGGAGAGCGTTTTGTCAGCAAACGAAGATAATCCAGGAGGTACCGAGGGTTTTTTACAGCGCTTCGATGACATACCTTTGCACAAGTACTTGGGCCTAACCTTGGCTGAAGTGAAGCCTGATTACGGGCGCTTGCGTTTGTTGAAGACCGAAACTACGCCTATGGGTATTGGCGGCAGTGTGAACGGCGGGGTTCTTGCAACTATGGTCGATATGGCGGCTATTGTCGCAATATTCAGCAAAGCCTTTCCAGGCACGGAACCAGCCGGCACAGCGGATCTGTCCATTACCTATTTACGTCAAGCCCAAGGTGAGTGGGTAGATGCCATTGCGACTATCGTTAAGCGTGGGCGTCAACTCAGTACCGTGGATGTCAGTATTGTGAATGATCAGGGTATCTTGTGTTGCCGAGGCCGGGTTTTGTACGCCATGCACAGCGCTAAGTAGCTGGACGATTGGACGCAAATTACTCAACTTTAGTAGGTCGGGTGGCAGCGCTATCTATTCGCTTTGGCTAGGAATTTGTCCAAAGTATTCGCGAAGGCTTGTATGTCCTTTTTGTCTAATGCCGAGGGGCCGCCACTGATGAGTCCATTATCACGCAGCTCTTCAGCCCGATTGCGCCTAGCCAAGAAGTCCTTCACATTTTCTTTGGTATACAGGGTGCCGCGGGGATTAAGAGCGGTGCCACCTTTTTCCACGACCTCTGCGGCCAGCGGGATATCGGCGGTGATCACAAGGTCTCCAGCAGACATCTTTTGCACTATTGCGTCATCGGCTACATCAAAGCCTTGGGGTACTTGTATTGCCGAGATCACTTTTGAGGGTGGGGTGGCAATATATTGATTGGCGACCAAAATAGTCTTTAACGAAAGTCTCTCTGCGGCCTTAAATAAAACTTGTTTAACCACGTTGGGACACGCGTCTGCATCTACCCAAATAATCATAATTGCTCAGCCATAGTTGAGCGCAAATTCTGCCTTAAGTCTAAGTAGCGGCTGTTGGCAGAGACGGTAACTCTATAGTTGAATAGGGGCCTGAAGGGAATCAATACAGAAAGGGTAAAAGCGTTCACGGTTGCCATCATGTGTGCGGTGTCTGTCTAATTAAAGCTGTGAAAGTAATTAAACCCCAGTAACGCAATAACGCCAAGGCCTAACCTTGTATTGGATCAACACCGGCGCTCGGCGCTCGTGCCCATTGGCCGTGTCCGCTGCAACCGCTTACAGGTTTGTGCAGCGTTCACTAAAGGCACCGGCACATTAGACAAGCGGCGATTTAGGCAAGCGGTAATCAATTTTAGGAATAACCTAGCTTTATGAACGAACCCACATTCACAGGATTAGCGAAAGACTTAGTCATATTTTTTGGCGCGGTGATCTCTTTCGTTTTGGGGTTTTTGGCGGTCAGTTATTTTCTGCCGCCAACGAGAAATGCGGGCTTATTCACTGTTGGTCTCTTGGCGTACATGTATGCCTTTTCGAGGCTGATCAGGTGGCTCATAGACAAAAACCGGAGCGCAGATGGCAGCGAATAGTAGCTGTCTAGCCGGTGAATGGATGGGCGGGCGAGGGCTATGTAAAGAGCACGAGCGGAAGCGGGGCAGTGTCAGGCCAGTAGACGCCCTCATTGCGGAGGGCGGGCTAACAGTCTGGTAGCACTGGCAGATCACTCGTCCGCTGGCGTTGGCGCTCTTTTCGACGGTTTTCTTTTTGCCTCAGAGCTGCCTGGCCTAGCGTCCGCAGAGTTGGCCTTGCTCTTAGCTTTAGGCGCTCGCTTTTTCTCTGGGTTGAAACCGTCTTTTGGTGGCCCTTTGCGTCGAGGTTTTGCCTCCGAGCGGGGCGGGCGTCCGTCTTTTACCGGTGCGCCCGGTGCTTCACCGTCTCGGCTAATGCGCAGTTGTTGACCGCACACCCAAACTTTACGTAGGTCGCCAAAAACGTCTTTGGGCATACCAACTGGCAGTTCGACCATGCTGAAATGATCGTTAATGGAGATTTGACCGATATTTCTTGCATCTAGGCCCGCTTCATTCGCAATGGCGCCCACTATATTGCTGGGTTCTACCCCATGTTCTCGTCCTACTTCAATTCGAAACAGTTCAAGATCCATGTTTCGGCTACCGCCAGCCGAGCGCTCAGGTCGGTTGCCTCTTTCACTTCTTTCTACCCGAGGTGCGCGTTCACGGCCTCGTCCACGGTTATTGCGCGGCTCCAGCGAGTCTCTACTGTCATGCCGTGGCTTGTTGGGTTGTTTTTTCTCTGGCGTCATAAGCAGTGTTTGGCCGCCCTGAGCGATGTTCGCCATTGCCGCAGCGATATCCATGGCCGAGGCTTCGGTTTCGCTTTGGTATTCTTCGATAATGCCGCGCATAAACGACAAATGACCTTTGGCTATTGTGTCGGTGATCTTCTGTTTGAAATCTGCAATGCGCTTCTTGTTGACTGTTTCAGTGCTGGGCAATTCCAGTTCAGTAATCTTCTGTCGGGTAGCTCGCTCAATGGCGCCAAGCATGCGTCGCTCACGAGGCGCAACGAACAAAATAGCATCCCCGGTTCGTCCCGCTCTACCTGTACGTCCAATGCGGTGGATGTATGCTTCGGTATCGTAGGGTATGTCGTAGTTGATAACGTGGCTGATGCGGTCCACATCCAAGCCTCGAGCGGCTACATCTGTTGCCACCAAAATGTCTAAACCGCCAGATTTTAGGCGCGCAACCATTTGCTCGCGGGATTTCTGCGCCATATCGCCATTCATCGCCGCTGCTGCATGGCCCCTCGCTTCCAGTTGTTCGGCAAGTTCTGATGTGGCCAGTTTGGTGCGCACGAAAATCAAAATGCCGTCGAAATCCTCTACTTCTAAAAGGCGTGTGAGTGCTTCTATCTTACGCAAACCGCTGACCAACCAATAGCGCTGGCGTATGGTCTCCGCAGTCGCGGTCTTGGCCTTAATGGAAACTTCTTGAGGGTCGCTCAGGTGACGTCGCGCAATACGTTGAATTTCTTTAGGCATTGTCGCTGAGAACAAAGCCATTTGGCGCTCGGGTGGTGTTTGCTCAAGAATCCATTCCACTTCGTCAACGAACCCCATGCGTAACATTTCGTCAGCTTCGTCTAATACCAAGGCTTGCAGCCTATCTAGTTTCAGAGTGCCTTTGCGCATGTGGTCCATTACGCGGCCCGGTGTGCCTACAACCACATGTACGCCACGCTTGAGTTGGCGAATCTGGCCGGAGTAGTCTTGACCACCATAAATAGCCAATACGTTAAATCCGGGAATGTGCTTCGCGTAGCGTTTAAACGCTTCAGCAACTTGCACTGCAAGCTCGCGGGTAGGCGCGAGCGCCATCACCTGTACGCTTCTATCGTTGAGGTCTAGGCGGGAAAGTAAGGGCAGTGCGAAGGCGGCAGTTTTGCCGGTACCCGTCGGCGCGTGGCCTAAGATGTCTAATCCCTGCATCAAATGTGGGATGGCCTGTGCTTGAATTGGGGAGGGTGTTTCGTAACCTACTTCGTCCAGTCCCTGAAGTAATTCTTTACTCAGGTTGAGGTCTCTAAACGTTACCGAGGGAGCATTGGAATCCGACATGAAGTGTCCTGAAAGGGAATGGGATGGGCTGGCCTGAGCCCGAAGTGCGCGCATCATACATGAACTGACGCTGTGATAGGCTTTTTTTCGCTATTTTGAGGGCGTTTTGCTGGCCAAATGGCTGGCTAATGAGAGGAAAATGCCCTCAGCGCTTTATTCGATGCTTTGAAGGTGGCTGCAGGGCGATTGCCGCGCAGCCCGAGCGGAATTAGATGTCGCTCTTAGGGTCGAACGTGCGTGCAACTGGAGGCCCCGCCAAAAAGTGGCCGATGGCATCCATTAAGCCTGTTTCCATTCTCCAGCCCATATAAGCAACTTGGTGCTCTGCGCTTTCCCACTGCTCGACAAGAAACAGGGTGCTGGTGTTTTGTTCAAGGTGGGTCTCAA
>JAOJBS010000012.1:0-63436 GCA_028228615.1 Pseudomonadales bacterium
CAGCGGCGCAGTTCAGTGGCGCTGAGCAACACGCCCACTCGCACTAAGTAGAAAACTGAATATTCGCAAAGCGCGCATACAGAGGATTGCTGGCAATCAATTCGTCATGACTACCGCTGGCAATCAGAGCGCCCTCCTCCAATACCAAAATTCGATTCGCCTGGCGCACCGTCGACAGCCGGTGGGCAATCACCAAAATAGTCATGTCCCCTTTAAGCGCTTCAACGGACTGGCGAATATATTGCTCACTCTCGGCATCAAGCGCACTGGTCGCCTCATCCAGTAACAAGAACGAAGGCTTTAGCAATAATGCTCTGGCAATGGCCAAACGCTGACGCTGACCGCCAGAAAGGCCAATGCCGCCCTCGCCTACCCGAGTTTCTAACCCCTTGGGCAATGCGGCAATAAAGTCGCTGGCATTAGCGGCTTTCAGCGCAGTGGCTATTTCCTCATCCGAGGCGTTTTCTTTTGCGTAGGTTAGGTTTTCTCGCAAAGAACCGGCAAAAAGCACAGGATCTTGTGGCACAAAACCAAAGGTACCGCGCAAATCCTGCAACTTGAGTGAGCGAATGTCATCACCAGCCAAGGAAATGGCGCCAGAGTCTGGATCAAACAAGGTGCTCTTACCCGCGCCAGATGGACCCACCAATGCCACCATCTCCCCGGGCGCAATCGCAAAACTCACATCCTGCAAAACTGACTGCTCAGGCCGACTAGGATAGGTGAAATTAACCCGATCTAGGTTTAACCCCTGCAACTGATCTGCGCTAGATTGCCCGCCACCAGGACCATCTACAATGGCCCACGGTGATTCGAGAATTTCAATCAAGCGTTCTGTGGCTCCAGCTGCGCGCTGCAAATCACTCCAAACTTCAGATATCGCGCCCACTGAACCCGCAACAATAAAGGCATAAAAGATAAACGCCGCAAGGTCACCTGGAGAAGTATTCCCCGCTAAAACGTCTTGTCCGCCTACCCATAGCAACATGGCAATGGCGCCAAAAACCAACAGCATAACCACGGCAATGAGCACCGAACGCAGCCAAACTCGCTTTAGCGACACCCGTAGCGCTTCCTCAACTCTCGCGGCAAAGCTACGCATATCTGCGCCCTGGTGGTTAAAAGCCTGTACCACCTTTATGTGTCGAAAACTCTCCCCCGCATGGCTGCCAACATCGGCCAACCGGTCTTGGCTAGAACGCGACAAAGTACGCACACGCCGACCAAAAAAGATCACTGGCAGCACAACAAAAGGCACACTGCCCAAAACGATCAATGACAACTTTGCGTTAGTTAAAAACAACAACACCATGCCACCAAAGAACATCAGTATATTGCGCAGCGCTATGGATACAGACGAGCCAATTACCGTTTGCAGCAGCGTTGTATCTGTTGTGATTCTGGACTGAATTTCGCTGGGCGCGTTGTCTTCAAAGTAGCCTGGGTGCATGTGCACCAAATGATCAAATACCGCCAGCCTGATATCTGCACTCACCCGCTCGCCCACCCAAGAAACAAAATAAAAGCGGACAAAGGTACCTAGGGTCAAAACCACAATAAAGGTTACAAACAACATCAGCGATTGAGTCAACATTTCAATTTCGCCGCTGGCAAAGCCACTGTCTATGACCACGCGAATGCCTTGACCCAGTGACAAGGTGGCACTGGCGGTCACAATTAAGGCCACGCTTGCGATAATCACCTGCCATTTGTAGGGCTTTAAAAAGGCAAATGCAGGGCCTAGACGGCGTAAATTCCTCGAGCTTTCACGTTCTTCTTCATTCATCGCGGCATTATGTCCATGCGGCCTCCAAGTTGCACTCTTAAGCTGGAATATTTGTGAACTAACTTCTAGACCTAGCAAAATTCGCATCTAAAACCGATCGTCAAAAGTCTGCTCTGCGGTCGGTAGATAGGTGGGTAGGTGGGTAGGTGGGTAGGTGGGTAAAACCTTTCAAACCGAGAGAAAAAAACTTACCTCAGCCAAACCCTTGCACTTGTCGAACGGGGCAAGGCACACTCAATGAAAGGTAAATGCCAAACGCAAGATAGCCGAGAAATTATGCCAACAGACATACAATGGTCAGATCAGTGGTCAGATGCTAAAGACAGTGAGCACAATGCGACCCGCGAGTTTCGTATCCAGCGCAACAATATGCGCGACATCACTGGCGCTCTTTGGCTACCCAAGTCTTCCGTCGAAAGTAAAACGCTGATCTGCTGCGGCCACGGCGCATCTGGCGATCGTTATCAGGCACCCATAAGCCACCTAGCTGGACGCTTTGTTAACGCAGGACTACCGGTCTTATCTTTAGACGGCCCGGTACACGGTTTACGCAAAGTTGGCGACGGCGGACGCGGAGCCTTTTTCCCAGAGTATCAACGTGACAACAGTTTGATTGATATGACTAATGAGTGGACCTGCGCCGTTGAATCGGTCAAGGCTGAGACCGGCGCGGGCAACCTCGCTTATTTCGGCCTCTCTATGGGTTCTTTGTTCGGCATTCCATTCATCGCAAGCAGAACAGATGTCACGGTGGCAGCCATTGGTCTAATGGGCGTGCAACCAGACTTTCCCCATGGCGAAACCCTGCTCGAAGATGCCGCGCGTATCGAATGCCCAATCTTGTTCCTGATGCAGTTAGAAGACGAGTTATTCAACCGCCAAGGGTGCCTTGATGTATTCGACGCCTTCGCCGCAAAAGACAAACGTCTCCACGCAAACCCCGGCCTACATCCAGAAGTGCCAGTAGAGGAAATCGACTTCACCTTTAACTTTATGCTCGCTCATATCAACGGCACCCAAGCAAAAAAGATAGTGAACATAATCTCCGACTGAGCGCAGCTACAGCACTTTGCCGGGACAACCAAGTTTTGTAAGGAGGGTGTTACATTAGGGAATGCAGATATTGCTAGTACTTCCTCGATACACAAACGTTTTTCTGTGTTTGCTAACATGAGGCAAGAAAACCGCTCACCTTAGATTAGCCCACAGGTTAGACCGCGCCGAGATTTTCAATTTTTAATTGAGGTTAGGGGGGCTATCTCGTTAAGGTACCCGACTCAAGACCAATGGAATACAAAATCAGCGCTCGCTAAACACGAGTAGAGTGCGACGAGGACCGAAATGACTGACATGACCGAACTAGAGTATTTAGAGACAGAAACAGGCGAAAACCCCGTCGGCTGCGTAATATGGATGCACGGCCTAGGCGCGGATGCCAGCGACTTTGAGCCCATCGTACCTATGCTGCCGCTAAATCAACCGCTACGCTTTGTCTTCCCAAATGCGCCAATACGCCCCATCACTGTAAATGGCGGCGCTGAAATGCGTGGTTGGTACGACATAGATCCAAGCTCGTCCGTGGTCGGCGGCGATGACATTAATGAGTCAGCGGCGGCTATTAAAGCGTTGGTAGAAAATGAAATAGCCAACGGTTTTAAATCCAACCAAATCGTCTTGGCGGGGTTCTCTCAGGGCGGCGTTATTGCCCTAGAACTTGGTTTATCTACAGATCACAAAATGGCCGGCATCATGGCGTTATCTACTTACGTCCACGACCACCAGCGCCTTACTGATCGTGTTGGGTTCGCCAATATTGATACACCCATATTCATGGCTCACGGCATCAATGACCCGGTCATTCCAATTACGCGCGCCATTACTTCACGCCAAACATTACTGGATCTGGCCTACCCTGTTGAATGGCAAGAGTACGCCATGGGTCACCAGGTTTGCCCGCAAGAAATTACCCATATAGGCCAATGGCTAAATCAGATTTATCAAAATTAGTCCCGCTACTACCCAGCCCTAAAACTTGGGTAGATACAGCGCTACAAGACTTTGAGAGTTTTCTCCAAGACCACGCCTCTGCGGAAAAAAAAGCCTCTGGCATGGCGCTGAGCATGGCATCCCACTACCCAGACCGCTTGGATCTGGTCAGCGCCATGGTGGATTTGGCGGTGGAAGAACTCAACCATTACCGTGAAGTCATGCGTCTCTTATTAGGCCGAAAAATTGCCCCCAGCGCAGACCGCAAAGACGCCTACGTCACCCAATTAAATAAGCAGGTACGTAAAGACGCCGAGTACTTTTTACTCGACAGATTACTTGTCGCCGCAGTGGTAGAACGCAGAGGCGCAGAACGCTTTGGCCTGATTGCCGAACACATTACCGACCCAGCCTTGAAAAAATTCTATGCCGCCATCACCGCCAGCGAAGAGCGCCACTGGCAGCTATTTGTAGAATTGACATGGACACACTGCGCGGCTGACGAAATTGAACAGCGCTTTAACGAATTGGCGGACTATGAGAACAATTTGGTCAGCACGCTGCCTGTTGCCGCAACCCTGCACTAACGCTAACAATTGGGTAAAAATATGAAGGACCCAATTGCGCAATACTTAAGCCACTACGCGGAGCCCGAGGCGGCTGACGCAAAACATTTACACACATCAGTCCTCGCGCCAAAAAATACTTACGCCCAATGTTTGGTCGTGCCCGCTTTTGATGAAGCCGAAGATTTTCTGCCCCGCCTACTGCGTAATATCAGTCATCGACAAGATTTGCTGGTCATCATTATCGTCAACGCACCAAAAAACGAGGGGCAGACAAGCTATGACCCTGCGCCCATCCAGCGCACCCTAAAGCTGCTACAAACTCTGCAAACACCGGAGGCAAAACCCTTACTAGACTGCGGCAGGTTAATCATAGATCGGGTAAGCCCTGAACGGGACATACCGCATAAGCAAGGTGTTGGGTTGGCACGAAAGATCGCCAGTGATGTGGCCCTCGCACTACACCACTCCGGCCGCATCACCTCGCCGTGGATCTACCAGACCGATGCCGATGCCTGCTTGCCCAATGACTACTTCACTACCCCTATGCCACAGCGCGGGTGCGCCATATTCCCCCACCGGCACATCAGTGACGACACTGAAGTAAATGCCGCAACACGACTCTACGATTTACACATGAGTTACTTTGTTGCGGCGCTGAGAAAACATGGCAGCGCTTATGCACACCCCAGTCTTGGCAGTACCTTGAGTATTCACGCCTTGGACTACGCGAATGTCAGAGGCTACCCAAAACGCAGCGCCGGTGAGGATTTTCATATCCTCAACAAGTTGAGCAAGATCACACCGCTGACCCTTTTGCCCAGCCCAAGTATTGAAGTGCAAGCCAGAACATCGGCCAGAGTGCCCTTTGGCACTGGCCCAGCATTGAGTCGAATCATCGAAAATTTACGTCAGCAGCCGAATGGCAGCGGTTATTTAAGCTACAACTATGCAAGCTTCAAACTCTTAGCCCAAGGTTTGGCAGCACTGGAAGCGGCGTGTCAAAGTACCCAAGGAGCCAAGGTCGAATTCCCGCCACAAGTGAGCGAGATCCTCAATGAGCTGGGTTTAGAAAAAGTTTTACCCCAACTCACAGATACAAATACGCCGCCAAACCAGCGCCAGAGGGTCGCCACCGAGTGGTTCGACGCGCTCAAAACCCTACGTTTTATCCACCTTGCTCGACGCTTTTACCCAGATAAATCATTGCTAGAAACCCTGCGGAGTGAGGCTGGAGAACTTCAGCTACTTGACGAGTGAACTGTCCGTCCAAGCGTATTCACAAATATGCGTTATTCAGCAGCCACTACACACCACCAAGCCACTAAATCTACCGCATAATTAGCAGTTAACAGTGGCGGACAATCCCCGTAGAATGCTTACGCCTTAAGGCCTCGCAGCCTTTTGCGGAAAAACAGTACGAGCATCAAATACTCACACGCTTTCTATTTTCTATCAGGTAAGAATCACCCGATGGCCACAGTTTTTATTGACGGACAAGTAGGCACAACTGGTATCGAAATCAGCGAACGACTCAGTGGTCGCGCAGACATCGAACTGATTAGTTTGGCCAATGACGAGCGCAAAAGCCCGTCGGCACGCACGCGCCTGCTACAGCAAGCGGACGTCGCCATTTTATGCCTGCCTGATGATGCCGCTGTCGAATCTGTCGCGTTAGCTGACGGCAAAACAAGAATACTTGATGCAAGCACTGCGCATCGTACTCACCCAGACTGGGCATACGGGCTACCAGAACTCAGTCCAACAGCGCGTGAAGAAATTGCCAATGCGCAATTTGTCTCTAACCCCGGCTGTTACCCACAAGGCTTTATTTTACTCACAAGGCCCCTTATTCAAGCTGGCCTATTGTCAGCCAGCACGCCACTGCGTTGCCATGCGCTGTCTGGCTACTCTGGCGGCGGTCGGCAAATGATCGAAAAGTTTCGCGACTTTTCGCCATCGCAGGCCGATACCTTGGGCGTGCAAAGTTATGCCCACGGACAGCAGCACAAACACCTGCCAGAAATGCTCAAGTACAGTGGCACCACTGTACAACCCTTATTCACACCCAATGTTGCCAACTATTACAAAGGCATGTTGGTCGAGGTGCCCTTATTTGCCACTGAGCTGAATAACGCATCACCCGCGCAGGTACATGAAGTGCTCAGCCAGCGCTATGCAGACGAGGCCTTCATCAAGGTTGCATCCCTTGGCGCTGAAGAACTCATGGACGATGGCTTCCTCAACCCCACGGACTGCAATGACAGCAACCGCATAGACCTTATGGTGATGGGCGATGCCCAACGCATAATTCTTTGCGCTCGCTATGACAACCTTGGCAAAGGCGCTGCTGGCGCTGCAGTACAAAACCTCAACATAATGCTTGGTATACAGGAGTCGTCAGGACTATGAGCACACCGTTGGCGCAACGCTCAAACGCAGAGCTAGAAAAATTACAACAAGAATTAGATGCGGCTTACCAAGACCTAAGCGCAGCGCAAGGCGGCAACCAACTGAAGCTAGACTTAAGTCGCGGCAAGCCCGGTGCCGAACAATTAGATTTGAGCAACGGTTTAGAAGAGGCTCTTGGCGGCGACTTCTTCAGCGCAGACGGCACAGACACGCGCAATTACGGCGGCATACGCGGTATTAGTGAGGCCAGAGAGCTAGGCGCCGAACTTATGAGCGTTCCTGCAAATGAAATTATTGCCGGCGGCAACTCCAGTTTGACCATGATGCACTTGGTGCTTAGAACAGCTATGGACCTTGGCCTCTGGGGCGACGAGCGTCGCTGGAGTAATTGCCCAACAGCAAAAATTTTGACCCCAGTACCCGGCTATGACCGACATTTTGCGTTAGCCGAACATTTCGGGTTAGAAATGGTTAATGTGCCAATGAACGATGACGGCCCAGACATGCAGGCAGCCCAAGAACGAGTAGCCAACGATGACAGCATTAAAGGCATCTGGTGTGTACCCAAATACGCCAATCCCACAGGCTGCACCTACAGTGACTCGGTTGTAGATGCAATTGCCGCGCTACCCAAACACGCCAAGGCAGATGATTTTGTTGTGATGTGGGACAACGCTTATGCCGTCCACCACCTAAATGAGCACGGCGAGCACTTAAAATCCATTCGCGACGCTGCACTATCGCAAGATACCCAAGGGCATATTGTGCAGTTCGCTTCCACGTCCAAAATTACCCACGCAGGATCAGGCGTTGCCTTTATTGCTGGGGCAGACAAGGTTTTGGCCAACTTAGAAAAACACATGGCTGTTTTTACTATTGGCCCAGACAAAGTGAATCAATTGCGCCATGCGCGATTTTTAAAAGGTCGGTTAAAAGAACATATGGCTGCACACGCTGCAATCATCCGACCAAAATTCGACCTAGTGTTGAAGAGTTTCGAGCAAGAATTGGGCAGCTTAGGCATAGCCACTTGGACTAAACCCAAGGGTGGCTACTTTGTTTCCTTAGACCTGCAGCCCGGCCTAGCCAAAGAAGTGGTAGCAATGGCAAAAGCAGTAGGTCTTACCCTGACGCCAGCGGGTGCAACATTTCCTGGCGAACACGACCCCGAAGATCGAAATATGCGAATAGCGCCTACCTTTGGGTCCTTAGACGAAATTAACGCAGCAATGGATATCCTGACGCTGTGTATAAAGTTGGCCAGCGTACGCAAGCTGGTTAGCGACAAAACTTAATTAGGTATTACATGTTAGAAGACAATGGCGAAAATCAAGATTTAGACAAGGCCAAAGAAATAGCTGCAGCGGAAAACGCGGCAGAAAACTCCACACCCGAAACAGCCGCCGAGGCGTCTGAACAAAGGGCAGAACAAGAGAACGAGACAGTTGAAACTACTGTAGAAGAAACCGCTGCGGAAACCGATTCCGAGCAAGTAAGCGATACGGCAAACCAAGCCGATAACGACAGCGAGCGCGAAATCAGCAACGAGGCCGTTGCAGAGGCTAATATACAAGCCCCTGAAGAAAGCGCTCACGATGGTAGCCACGCGACCACTGAAGAGGTAGTTGAAGAAACTGCTGAAGTAGCTGCTGAGGAAACCGTCAGCGAAACACCTGCTGCCGAAGAGTCTGCCGTTGAAGAGACTGTCGCTGAAGAAACAAATTTCGCGGCAGCTAGCGAAACAGAGGCTGTGGTTGATGACGTTGCGGAAACAGAAGAAGCTGAAGCGGCATCAGAAACCGCAGACGAGTACGAACCCGTGCGATTCCAAGAACTCGCGCTCCCAGCACCACTGGTAGCCGCAGTAGACGAACTAGGCTTTGAATTTTGCACGCCTATCCAAGGCAGATCACTGCCGTTTAGCCTATCCGACTACGACGTTACCGGCCAAGCACAAACAGGCACCGGCAAGACTGCCGCGTTTTTAATCACCCTATTCACCCGCTTCTGGGAAAACCCTCTACAAACAGAACAAGCCTCGGGCACACCTCGCGCATTGGTCCTAGCACCCACACGAGAACTGGCCATGCAAATTGAGGGCGACGCACAGGGCCTAAGCAAGCACATGGGCATGCGCACAGTTTGCGTAGTAGGCGGCATGGACTACGGCAAGCAGCGCGAAGAACTTGAAGAAGGCCCAGTAGATGTATTGGTTGCCACACCAGGCAGACTGATAGATTTTGTTGAGCGACGAGAAATCAATCTACGCGAAGTAGAAGTACTGGTCATTGATGAAGCAGACCGCATGCTCGACATGGGCTTTATCCCAGACGTACGCCGCATTGTTCTGCAAACACCGCACAAGCGAAAGCGCCAAACATTGTTCTTCTCCGCAACGTTTAACGATGCTGTTATGCGCTTAGCACAATCTTGGACCATCGACGCAGAGCACATTATTGTTGAACCCGAGAGCGTAGCAACCGACACCGTAGATCAGAAGTTCTGGTTGGTCGGCGCACGAGAAAGACAAAAAGTACTGTTTCAATTCTTATCCCACGCACAACCTGAACGAGCAATCATTTTTGCTAACAGACGCGATCAAACCCACCGCATAGTTGAATTTCTGCGGAAGAAAGACATACCCTGTGAAGCACTGGCTGGCGACGTGCCACAACGTAAGCGTATGGCAACCTTGGCCCGTTTCAAAGAAGGCAAATTACGCTACCTTATAGCAACAGATGTTGCTGGTCGTGGCATCCATGTGGATGGCGTAACCCATGTTGTAAATTACGAACTACCTGACGATTCAGAAGACTACGTACACCGCATTGGCCGTACCGGACGCGCTGGGGCATCCGGTACATCTATCAGCTTTGTATCTGAAGATGACGCGTTTAATCTACCTGCGTTGGAGCAATATCTGGGTACTCAGATCAAATGCATTCAGCCTGATTTGCTGCCAGACAGCTAAGGGACGCAGTCTAAACTGCGGGTTGGAAAAGACTTATGACTGAACAAAAAACAGACGACGCTGCAACCCAAAACTCGTCTACCGTCACCCAAGTGGCGGTAGTTCAGCATAATGCAGGCATAGATGTGGAGACTAACTTAAGCAAGTTAGAACAACTCTCCACACAGGCCGCCAGCGAGGGCGCGCAACTTATCACATGGCCCGAAGCGTTCGCATACCTGGGCCGACACGACGGCAAAAAAGAAATCTTGGAATCTCTTAGCGAGGGCGGGCCAATCCTTGCACGCTGCCAAGCATTAGCCCGCAAGCTGCGCTGCCACTTACTGTTGGGAGGCTTCCACGAAGCAGTTGAGGGCGATCCCGACCGCTGTTACAACACCAGCGTGTACTTAGACGAAACGGGCAGCATTCGCGCAAGCTATAGAAAAATACACCTATTCGACGTAAGCATTCCAAACGGCCCACAGCTCATGGAATCAAAGCAAACTGCGCCGGGTGAAAAAGCCGTGTGTGCAGACTCACCAATGGGCAGCCTGGGCCTAACCATTTGCTACGATGTGCGCTTCCCTAACTTATACCAACGCTTAGCCGGTATGGGCGCGGTTGCTATGACAGTACCTTCAGCATTTACCGCCACCACTGGCGCAGCCCACTGGCACACGTTGCTCCGCGCTCGAGCCATTGAAACCCAGAGCTATGTCATTGCCCCTGCGCAACATGGCGCGCACAGCGCCAACCGCGCGTCCTACGGACACTCACTCATTGTCGACCCATGGGGCACGGTCATTGCCGAACTGCCCGAGGGCGACGGTTACGTTATTGCCAGCGTAGACAGCGAAGAAGTACACAGAATTAGGCGCGAAGTACCCAGTCTTGCTAACCAAAGGCCCATAAGCTAAACCATGAGCAATCAACTAGAACAACACGCTCCTCGCGGCAGCGGCCAAATTATTTTCTTACTCGCCGCGCTCATCATCATCGCAGCGGGACTCAAATCTGCCCAAGAAATTATGGTGCCATTTTTGTTGGCTGCATTTATAGCCACCATCGCCGCAACACCGATGTTTTGGATTCGTTCCAAAGGCGTACCGGCAGGCGTTGCATTAGCATTGGTGGTGGTTGGTATATTCACCGCTCTTTTATTAATCGGCGCGGTAGCCACACAGTCCACGTCAGCGTTTATCGCCAAGTTACCCTTCTACCAAGAAAGACTGATTAGCATTCA
This sequence comes from Pseudomonadales bacterium, assembly GCA_028228615.1. Taxonomy (GTDB): domain Bacteria; phylum Pseudomonadota; class Gammaproteobacteria; order Pseudomonadales; family Azotimanducaceae; genus UBA4421. The sequence goes on from JAOJBS010000012.1 coordinate 10,947, forward strand.
AGGCGACCTTGTTGTGGCGCTAGAAGGCTTCGGTATTCCAGTGGATTTGTCCAAGCTACTTGAAGGATTTTCACTCAGCTCAGCACTTAAGTTTGCTGGTTCCACATTGGCAAGCCTAGGTAATTTATTGAGCAATGGCTTTCTCATCATTCTCACAGTTATTTTTATTCTCGCCGAAGCCACTAGCTTTTACCCAAAGTTAAACTCCGTTTTGAGCAACCCACAGCGCGACTTGGTGTACTTCACACGTTTCGCCAACAACATGAATCGTTACGTGGCTCTGAAAACCTCCATGAGCCTGCTCACCGGCTTACTGGTGTCTGTTGCCTTGTGGATATTAGACATCGACTTCCCAATCCTTTGGGGCCTGCTGGCTTTTCTGCTTAATTTCATCCCAACCATTGGCTCAATTTTTGCGGCCATACCACCGTTACTATTAGCCCTCATTCAACATAGTCCAAGCGCAGCTGGCGCTGTAGCATTGGTTTTTTTCCTCATCAACATGGGCGTAGGCAACGTTTTGGAACCTCGTTACATGGGCAAGGGCTTGGACCTCTCCACGTTGGTAGTGTTTTTGTCTCTGATTTTTTGGGGCTGGATACTGGGTACAGTAGGCATGTTTCTTTCTGTACCGCTAACCATGACCGGTAAGATCGCTATGGAAGCCAACCCAAGAACAGTGTGGTTAGCGCGACTACTCGGACAAGGTGCAGACAGTGAGCTGCCTCCAGCCGCTACAATTGAGCAAGATACAGCGCCTACCACGACCCAAAATCAAACCCAGAGTCCGCCTCTAAACCAGAGTCCTTCTCAGCACGAGTCCGATAACTAATGAGTCAATTTGAACGGCCAAACATTGCGGCCATGCAAGGGTATAGCTCCGGCGAGCAACCCTTAGAAAAAGAAACGATTAAACTCAACACCAACGAAAACCCGTTTCCTGCCAGCGCAAAAGTGCAGGCAGCATTAATGGATTTTGCAACAGCAGACCTTAGAGTTTACCCACAACCCACCGCAGACAAATTACGTGATGCCATTGCCGCGCATCATGGCCTGACGCGGGATCATGTAATGCTCACCCACGCAGGTGACGAAGCACTGCGACTGGCCATTACAACCTTTGTTGAACCGGGCGGCACGCTGGGCACTACAGATCCAAGCTATTCCCTGTACCCCGTGCTTAGCAAAATTCAAGATGCCACAATGCAAACCCTCGCATTGGAAGAAGACTGGTCTATTCCAAACACATTTGCTCAGGCTATGACACAACATAAAGCCCAGCTAACTTGTTTGGTGAACCCCCATGCGCCTAGCGGGCACCTTACGCCGCTAGCGACCATTGAGGCCATCGCAGAAAATATCAGCGGCGTATTATTAGTAGATGAAGCTTATATCGACTTTGTCGATCCGAGCGTTGCCTATTCCACCAAAAATTTGCTTAACGCTCGAGACAACGTACTCGTGCTACGCACCTTCAGCAAAGGCTACAGCTTGGCGGGATTACGCCTAGGCTACTTACTTGGCGACCCAGAACTGATCAAACCCATGCTGGAAAAAACCCGCGACAGTTACAATGTAGACGCCATCAGCCAAGCCCTAGGTTTAGCAGCAATAGAAGATCAGGCCTACGCCCAGGAAACATGGCGAGTTGTGCGCGAAGAAAGACAGGTGCTGAGTGATGCACTCAGTGCAATAGGCTTTAGCTGCCCCGCAAGTGAAGCCAATTTTTTACTCGCCACAATGCCAGAGGAAATTGACGCAGAAGGGTTGTACGAAGCACTGAAAGCCAAAAGTATTTTGGTGCGCTATTTCCCAACACCAAGACTCAAAGACAAACTACGCATCACAGTAGGCACTGCGGAACAAAACGAAAAGTTGATCGCCACCATACGCCAGCTGATCACGCGCTAAGCCAATTTGGCTAACTGCCAAGACAAAATGAAAGGGTTCAAATGAGCAAACACCTACTCAATGACGAAAAAATTGCAGCACTGCCCATCACTCGGGTACAACACCAATTTAACGACAATGCTATTCGCTCAACAAAAACCCTCAGTTCCGCCACGGGCATGCAGCGCTTAGGCATACACCTCGTCACCATCAGCCAAGGGAACGACTCCACTACCCACCATTATCATGATGCCGACGAAGAATTTATTTACATTGTTTCTGGCAAAGGCATTGCACGTATTGGCGAGGAATTATTCGAAGTAGGTCCCGGAGACTTTATGGGTTTTCCAGCACCGTCAGATGCCCACAGCTTGCACAACCCAAATGCCGAAGATCTGGTTTACCTCATGGGTGGCGAAGGCTGGCCTGTAGACGTAGTTCATTACCCAGAGATAAAGCGCAGCATGACCCGCTCACATGGCAAGCGTGCCTACTCCGACTGGGACGACATTACTGAAGTTAAAAGCCGCTAGCGTCGGCAACGCCATTTGGCGAAAGCGGTAAGGTCGAGTACCCTTTACTCGCTTCTATGAGTGCACCCGTTGTGCGAAAGGGGCAAAAACCTGTCACCACTTTTGACCAGTGCATTAGTCGATACTATCTTTGACAGCTTGTTTGACACTATATTTGGCAAAATAACTGACAGAATAATTTACAAATAATTAAGAGGAGGGGATATGACTCAGCTACCCGCAGTGAGCCTTGCCGCCGTACCCGGCCGCAGATTACAAACCATCGAAATCGCCAAAGAAATTGAAAAGAAAGGTTTCCCCGGCATCTTCGGACCTAGCCTAGGTGACAGCCTTTCTCTTTGTAACGCCATCGCGCTGGCTACAACTGATGTCATGATCGGCACAAGTATTACTCCTATATATACACGCAACGTTACCGACTTCGCGCAAACAGCGGGTTTTCTGCACGAAGTGTCCAATGGTCGCTTTCGTTTTGGTGTCGGCGTCAGCCACGCACCTGCACTCAACAGAATGGGTATTACCGCGGGTAAGCCACTGGGAGACATGCGTAAGTTTGTTGAAGACATGCACGCGGTGCCACGAGTTGGCGACATGCCCCCTATCGTTTTAGCAACCCTGCGCGACAAAATGATTCAGTTGGCCCAAGAAATCGGGGGCGGCATGGTATTTGCCAACGGCGCACGCTCTTACATGAGCCATTCACTGGGCAACCTATCTGCCGAAACGCTCAGCAACGATGATTTCTTTATTGGCAACATGATTCCTACATGTGTCAGCGACGACAAAGCAGCCGCTGCTGCCGTTTGCCGCAAAACCCTGACCAGCTACGCGTTTCTACCCAACTATAGAAACTATTGGAAGGCCGCAGGTTTTGAAGAGGAAATGAATGGTGTTGAAGCCGCCATTGCCGAGAAGGACTATGACCGCGTACCTGAATGCCTGTCTGACCGGTGGCTAGCAGACACCACGCTTTTTGGTAGCGCAGCTGAAGTACGCGAAGGCGTAGAAGCTTGGTTCGACGCGGGCATTAAGACCCCTATCATCGTACCGTCTTCAGCATCGGGGGGGCAGATTAAGGCATTGGAAGAATTCTTCGCCCTCTGGGCCTAGTACCCAGTCACTCTACCCACTACGTGCACCCGCCACTTGCCCCAATACGTAAGCTCCGACTCATCAGGCACGGCAACGCCGAGCCGAGTCGGTTTGGGCAAACGGATTATGCACGGCCACTAGATCAACGTGGCCTTGCAGATTTACACAACACCACCCAACAACTAATCGAACGTAGCGATAACACCGCAGATTGGTTGTGGGCTAGCTCAGCGGCGAGAACCTCAACCACCGCACAAGCACTCTCAGCAATTTGCAATTGCCCCATGCAGCTAGAGGAAGATCTCTATCTAGCAGGCCCAGAATCCCTACTCAGCGTGCTACAAAGCACCCCTGAAGATTTTTATGACATCATACTGGTAGGCCACAACCCCGGCATTAGTATGTTGGCTGGACTGCTCAACAGCCCCGCGCAAACCATTGAGCTAGACACTCTAGGTATAGTGGCGCTTACGTTCAAAGGCCAGTGGCAGGATTTGAACTTTGGTCAATGCCAGTTCCATGGCACCTACGACTACAAAACACCTTAGCAGCCCGCAGAAAAAACCAGCCGCTTCGACCAGAGAAGAAGGACAAACCGCTTAGCTACAGTGTTAGTTCAGGCTATCGGTTTAAATATCTTTGCCACATAAAAACCATCCCAAGGCCCATCTGGCAACACACGCAAAGTCAGCGCCAAGTTCTCATTCAGTACCTTACCCAACCATTGAGTGAGTCCCGGCATTGAGTTGGGCGGATACTCAACAATAGGCATAAGCTGCGCATCGGTCTTTTTCAGCAATGACGCCACCACTAATTCGTTTTCATCCGGGGCAAAACTACAGGTGCAATACAGCAAAGTACCGCCGGGGTTCAGCGCAGCATAAGCCGAGCGAATAAGACTCTTCTGTTTGCGCTGGGTTTCTTTAACCTTGCGCGGACTCCAATGCTGATAGGTACTGGCATCAAGCCAATTCATGCGCGACTCAGACGAACAAGGCGCGTCTAACAAAACCCGATCAAATCGTTCTGGCACCGCACGCCCCACGCTGCGCCCATCACGCTGATAGAAATCGACATTGGTCACACCACAGCGCTGCAAGTTCGCCTGCATACGAAAGAACCTGCCACGTATCGGTTCTACCGCAGCAAGCCTACCGGTGTTATTCATACGCGCGGCAATGGCTAAAGTTTTACCGCCGGGCGCGGCGGCTAAGTCCAGTATCTCTTCGTCTTGTTGAGGGTTGAGTATCGAAACCGCAAAATAGCTGGCCGGATTTTGAATATAAATTTGCCCGCTTTCGGCGCTCCCATGCTGAGAAATACCCGCCTCTCGAGCCACTGAATACAAACCAGGCAGCAACGGCACTTGCTCGCCCAACGAGCCGCCCAAGTGTTGTTTTAATGACTCAACCAGTTGAACTTTGTCTGCCTCAGAATTTATCTGCAGGTCATTCAACCAATAACTCGACACGGTCTTTTGCCCAAGTTCATGAATAATTCTGCCGGCTTGCGCTGACCCAAAAACCGCCTCAAGACGCTGACAAAAATCCTCGGCAAACTGAAAATCCTGGGGCAATTGCGCAACCAACTCTGGGTTAGCGGGGAGCACTACAAATTTATTTGCTTTCGCCACGACGTAAAATCTCTCAATTGCCTTTGCTTATAACTATTTAGATGGATAAACAGCCAAAAATGGATACCACCCGCTCTTTCTGCAACGGTAGTATTAGACAAAGTATAGGGTGTAAAAACACCGCTTCGTATCATTATTCACAGGAGCCACTTTCTTGAAACTCGCAAAACCTGCTTTAGACGTTGGCCTTTACACCAACCAACTGGATCCCAGCCTGGCATTTTGGCAAGACCAAGTTGGCCTCACGTACAGCGAAATGTTGCCCTTGGGCGGCGGCGCGCGCCAACATCGACACGCCATTGGCGACAGCGTGCTGAAGGTTAATCATAGCCGACACGAACTAGAGGCAGGCGACAGCGGGCTGAGCAAGCTCAGCATCTACAGTGCCTCGGTTGAGGAACCTGCCCAGCTTTTGGATCCAGACGGCAACGACATAGATCTTTGTCCTTTAACCGCCCAAAGCCCAAATTTATCTCTGACGCTAGCGGTGACCGACTTAGCCCGCAGCCAAGAATTCTATGCCCAAACCTTGGGGCTAGCCCAAGACGATGAAGGCGGCTTCCGTGCAGGCGCGTCGCAAATACTACTCACCCAAGGGGGTGAGTTAGGCGAAGTGCCACAAAAAGCACTGGGGCTGCGCTATATGACCTTTCAAATTTTTGATGTAGTGGCAGAGCACGCCTATGTAATCAGCCACGGCGGCAGTGAAGGCATGGCGCCAGTGCGGCTAGGCGACGTTGCCTTTATCAGCTTTGTGCGCGACCCAGACGGCAATTGGATAGAACTCAGCCAACGAAAATCTATTACAGGGTCCCTGGCTTAAACGCTAAAAACCACCATAAGGCGCGTAAGAATCTACGCAGGTCAGCCTGCTGTAGACTAAGAGCCACCTAATGGGTATACCTGTGCAAATGCATTTTAAAACATTAGGTTAAAACCTAAAAAACTTTATATTGGAGACACTCATGGACTTTTTCTCATTCCTAGTACTGCTGGCCATTGCTTACTTATTGTGGCGTATCAGCGATCAGCTACCCGATGTTTTGTATCGATTAAGTGAGATACAAAAAGACATTGCAGAGCTGAATAGACGCGGCGCTGAGGCCTCAAAAGAAACAACTGAGGCGACCAAAAAACCAGCGCCGAAGAAAAAGCCACAAGCAGACAGCGAAGCATAAGTCTTGATAGGTACTCACACAGACGAATATGCCCACTACTGAAAAACCAACAACCGCTGCCGCTCAGCGCAAAAAGCCATTAGATTGGCGCGTGCGCTTTGGCCTTTTAGTGACGGCTGCGTGGATATTTCTAGGTAGTTCCTATATCACCACGCAAATCGGCTGGGTGGCTTTTTCACGACTGCCCGCCGAGGAATTAGGCAGTTTCTTAGAGGGTGCCTTTGCACCGCTGGCTTTTCTTTGGTTAGTTATCGGCTATTTTTTGCAGCAAAAAGAGCTAGAACAAAATACCGAGGCCCTGCATGCCCAAGCACTGCAAATAGGCCGCACCGCAGAACAAGCCATTATTCAGTCAGAAAATTTAGCCGCTAGCGAACTGCACGCAAGACAAGAAGCGTTTTTGCAAATAGCGCAATTGGTACGCGCCCAACTTGGCGCCATAGCCGGACTACTTTACACCTCAAGCCAAGGCGACTCTGGAGACGGCACCATAAGCCCAGTTGAAATGACTCAACTCTTCTCGGAGCAGAGTAATGGCGACCTAGACCTCTTCACTCGAAGACTTATACAAGCCATTATCCTAGAAGAAGACGAGAGCGAGCGATTCGCACTATTTTATGGCACTGCCATTCGTGCGCGACACAGCAACCACTTTCTATTCGCCTTTGAACGACTGATGAAAAACGTAAAAGAGGTAGACCCTCAAGGCATGCTGGAAGATGCACTCACCAGCAGCGCCAATGGGTTACTCTACGTACGCATGAAAGGCTACCAAGCCAAAGCGCCAGAAGAATGGTCAGACCATCATAAAACCGGAATTCAGATCAATATTTAGGACATTAACTATGCACATCTCGATTAAGACCCTACTGATTCTCATGGGCACAACCATCTTAAGTATCAGCAACCTCTGGGCCGCAGACAGATTTGCCGGCGTTGAAATAAAAGCCCAATTAGTCAGTGGAAGCGTTCATATGCTCACCGGCTCAGGCGGTAATATCGGCGTATCCATTGGCACAGACGGCACGCTCATTATTGACGATCAATTCGCGCCACTGGCAGAAAAAATACAAAACGCATTAACCAAATTGGGCGGCGACCGACCCAGACTGATATTAAATACCCACTTCCACGGCGACCATACCGGCAGCAATCCAAGTTTCGGCAACAGTGGCGCCATCATTGCCCATGACAACGTACGCGTGCGGCTAGCAAACCAAGACGGTTTTGCACCCAGTGGTTTACCCGTAGTCACCTTTGCCCAGCAGCTGACTGTGCATTTCAACGGCGACGAACTGGCCCTCATTCACCTGCCCAATGGTCACACCGACGGCGACAGTGTGGTGTGGTTCGAACAAGCCAACGTCATTCACATGGGCGACCATTTCTTTAATGGCGCGTTCCCCTACATAGACATCGGCAGCGGCGGTAGCGTAAGCGGCGTGATTCGCAACCTTGAGCAAGTGATTCAAATGGTGCCAGCAGACATCAAAATTATTCCCGGCCACGGCCCAATGGCCAACATTGCTGACCTAAGTAAGAGCCTAGCCACCATTAAGGCAACACAAAAAATCATTCAGCAAGGTGTAGATGCAGGATTGTCTGACAGCAAAATAGAAGCAAAGCTCAGCGACTACGCAAGTTGGGGCAAAGGCTTTATCAACACATCACGCTGGATCAGCATTATCAAAAGCGATCTAGAAAATAACTAAAAAAGCCAGATAAGAAAAATAATATGCAAGATCCGTTAGCGCTATTCCACGCAGAGCGCCAATTAGCGCGAGATGCCGGCGACCCAATGGCACACGTCTGTGTGCTGGCAACAGTAGATCAGCAAGGTCGCCCGCAGGCGCGCACATTGGTGCTAAGGAATGTCGACCACAACGGTTCACCGCGACTGGCGCTGTTTATAAATGCTAATAGTCCAAAGTGGGCGGAGCTGGCCAATAGCAACAGCGCCTGCGTTCAGGTGTACTGGCCAAGTGTAGAGTTGCAGTACCGAATGCAAGTGCAAACTGAAGCGTTAGATCCGAAAGTGGTCGCCGCAAGCTGGCAGTCCAGACCGGACGCACCAAAAAAGATGGATTGGCTATATCAACAACAAGCCCAAAGCACAGCGGTTGGTGACAGAGCACAATTACTCAAACAGTTAGATCAACTAGCAACCCCAGAATCACTGGTGGCGCCAGAGGCGGCGAAAGGACTACTTATTCAAGTAACGGAAATAGAACGATTAGATTTGACCCAAAGTAACGGGGTACATGACCGCACGTTGTACACGCAGCGTCAGGAAGGACAGGAAGGCCAAGGCGAGTGGCACAACCAAACCTTAGTGCCTTAGTTCTCTGATGCATTAGTTCCTTAGTTCCTTAGTTCCTTAGTTCCTTAGTTCCTTAGTTCCTTAGTTCCTCAGAGCATTAGGTCAAAGCAAAGCCAAGAGCGGTAAGACCAGTGACGCTCACGCCGCTACAAAATTAGAGCTAAACCTATCTCTAAAACTTGAGGTCATCTAGCTCGGCAGTAACAATGCCTCTAAGGTTGCTAAAACAAGTCTTCTTCGCAATCTCAACAAACCCTGCAATAAACGGGGCATCGGCCTGGTCGGCGCGCACAGCACCATAAAGCGTAGGCCAAACACCCTCCTCGCCTAGAGAGCGCACCTCAATATAGTCATTCTCTAAATATTCGTGCAAAGCCCAATTCGGCAAACACGCCACACCACGACCGCTGGCCACCAACTGAATGATCATAGTAGTTAACTCCGCATGCCGAACACGCTGAGGCTCTACACCCGCCAAATCCAAAAAGCTGGTAAACAAGTCTAGCCGGTCGCGGTCAACCGGATAAGAAATAACCACCTCTTCAGCAAGGTCACTGGGCTCAACCCAAGGCTTTTGACCAAGCGGGTGACCCTTAGCCACAGCCAACTGCGCCTCATAACTAAACAAAGGAAAATAGTGAATACCCGGTTCGTTAACCGGATCTGCGGTAATGACCAAATCTAAGTCACCCCGAGCCAGCGCAGGCAAAGGGGCAAAATGAAAACCGCTGGCAATATCTAGCTCAACATCGGACCAGTCATCTCGATAAGAGTCGATGGCAGGCAGCAGCCACTCAAAGCAACTGTGGCACTCAATAGCCATAAAAATACGCCCGGACTCACCGCCAGCCAACCGCTGCAAATCTAGCTCGGCGCTGTGCACACGAGGCAGCACCTCATCGGCCAGCTTAAGCAACCGATTACCCGCACTGGCAAAGCGCACAGGGCGTGTTTTACGCACAAACAAGGCGCAGCCAATCCGAGTTTCTAACTCTTTAATCTGATGAGACAAAGCCGACGGCGTTAAATAAACCCGCTCCGCCGCCTCCACCAAACTACCGGTATCACGCAAAGCCACCAAAGTGCGCAGATGGCGCATTTCAACTTGAGACATGAATGTTGCTCACTATTAGAGTTTTGTAAACGCATAGTATTCATGTTCTAAGGCGAAGTCACGGCTTCATACAAAATGCGAGCTACAAAAAGCGACGAAGCAAACAACAAGACCACGGAGTATTAACGAGGGCGTAATCTTTCAGCAAAACCCACTCGTCACAGTAGTACCCAACCAGCCAGCCCTCCCAACTCGGAAACCCGGAAACCCGGAAACCAGCCGACAAACCAACGAACTAACAGCTAGGTGGTAGCAAAATCGAGACAGGCTGTCGCATATCTGTTTAGTTAGTTTTGTAAGATCTAACCTTGGCTTTTTTATGAAACATCTTTGAGCCATTGGTAGCACGTCTAAATTATTAGTAGGGTGAAGCATTCATGGATATTTATACGGCTACGATAATTATTAGCATCGTAATCTTCGTTGCTATTGGGAATTATTCTGGCCGATCAGTTAAAGAACTTGATGTACGGCGGTTCTTATACGTGGCGGTGTATTCGGAAAAGGCGGTAAGGAGTAATTTATTAACAGTTATTTCGATTTAGAAGCGATACCCAATCCACAAATCGCCCAAGTAGATGTGGTCGCCCAACTAATGCAGCAAACTCACGCCCTATTGCCTCAATATTTGGGGCGGGTTGGACTGAGCTTCCCAGAATATCGAGCGCAAAAAACTTTGGGCAAAACCATCCGCTTTTTTGGTAACGACAAAGACCTTAGACATTTGCAAAGCAGCATAGCGGCCAATCCAAAATTTTCGAACTATTGCGTAGTTGGCGAAGTACAACATACCCCAGAAGAACCTGAAGCCTACGCGTGCTTTGCCCGCGTTCAACCCAAGGGCAACAGCAAGTTACAAAGGTTAAAAAAGCGGCACCAAGCCAGAGGAACTTGGACCGATGAACTTGAGCAAGAAATACAATCCAAATATTCAGCCAATCTAAAATTGCCTCACGTTAATCTGCGCAGTATGAGCAACGGCCAAAAATTCATTTTATTCGTACAAAAAGAAAAAAAACCACTACCTGTCGAAGGACTATTCAGTTCCTACGGTCTTAGTAATACCGCCACAGTACCGTGGTTTTAGCCCAGCAAATTTCCACAAAATGGCGCCGGGCTTAGCCCTAATTAGCTGGCTGAGGCGGCAACACCCGAGAGAATCCATATAGCTTCGCTACAAACATACTAGGTAGCCCGAGCCTCCTTCCGACACCAAAACACCTAAAAAATAATCCCCTACAAAATATTCATATAAAACAGTTACTTACGGAAGCGTATTATTTCATTGGTAAAAACGAAAAAAACCACCCAACTTATTGATTTAGAATGAATTAGTATGCAATTTCTACAGTTCACTGCCGCATAGGCAGCTAAGAAACCCTCTGCAACAGCACCTGTGCTCGAATAAGTGTTCACTGCCGCACAGGCAGCTTAGAAACGACCAGGCAAAGTCTATCGCTGGTGAGTTTGACCAGTTTGCTCTTTCCAAAACCGCCACTGTGCCTTGGTTTTAGCTTGCTAATCCTCGCCATAAGACTTCTAAATATCTGAATAATCGACAAAACAAGATTGTAAAATATCATATTCGACGTTAGGCTCGAAAATAACGCCCATTTGATAACGCAACTCATGGCCAATTTATTACATCGAAAAGAGCTTGCTGGCCTTCAATCATGGCTGGCACGTCCCAAGCGTAAACCCTTGGTCATTCGCGGTGCGCGCCAGGTGGGCAAATCTACTTTGGTGCGGCAGTTGGCGGCAGAGTCTGGTTTGGCTTTGGTTGAGATCAATTTCGAGCGTAACCCTGAATATAAGGAGGCGTTTGCCTCTAACAACCCAAATGAAATAACAGCAATATTGGGGTTATTAACAGGTAGCCAAATTGAAGCGGGCAAAACAATTTTGTTTTTTGACGAGATCCAAGCCGCGCCAGAGGCATTACCTTCCTTGCGTTATTTTTATGAGGAGATGCAAGCTCTTGCTGTAATCGCCGCGGGGTCATTACTTGAATTTACTTTGGCCGATGCACAATTTTCTATGCCTGTCGGTCGGGTAGAGTATTTTCATCTTGGTGCAATGGGCTTTGCAGACTTTGCCCAAGCCCTTGGACAAGCTGGACTGGTAGATTACCTAAACAAACTCAGCGTCCACGATATTCAACAACAAACCCTACCTAACGCCATTCACCAAAAATGTTTGTCGCTGCTTCGCCAGTATTGGGTTGTGGGTGGTATGCCAGAGGCCATTGCCGCTTTTGCAGCCGCGCAAGATTATGTGGAGGTGGCAAGAGTCCAGCAAAGTATTGTTGCCACTTATCGAGATGACTTTAATAAATACAGTAATGGCAAACGCAACGAGCTAGTAAGACTTGTGTTCGACCGCTTGCCGTCAATGGTTGGGCGTAAATTCAAATACGCAAATATAAGCCGCAACCATCGCAGCGCCGACATAGAAGCAGCCTTGCAGCAACTGTGCTTGGCACGGATTGCTACAAAAGTGCCGCATAGCTCCGCCAATGGCGTACCGCTTGGCGCAGAGTCCAATGGCAAGCATTTCAAAACGCTGTATCTCGATGTAGGCCTTCAATGCGCCGCGCTCAAACTAAACCTGTTAGATTTAGCAAAAGACGACCTAACCCTGGTAAATAATGGCGACGTGGCAGAACAGTTTATTGGCCAACAACTTCTATTTTCCGGACCAACGTTTCAAGAACCTGGCCTACACTACTGGGTGCGCGAAGCCAAAAGCGCCGCAGCCGAAGTGGACTACGTGCTTACTCAAGGCCAGCAAATAATTCCGGTAGAAGTAAAAGCCGGCACATCGGGCACACTCAAATCACTACACCAATTTTTAACAGAAAAAGACAAATCCTTCGCACTACGCTTTAACGCCAGCACCCCAAGCCTGCTGGATGACAGAAAAAACCTCACCGATGGCAGAGTAGTAAACTACCAACTACTCTCATTACCGCTTTACATGGTAGAACAAACAGAACGATTACTAACAGAATTAACCCAAGGTCAATGACCCATTTAACCAAAGTTTTTGCTCTTCAAAAAATATATATAATTATCAATAGGTTACAACTTAACCAAAAATAAGGGGTAAAACGACATTTTCCCCGCAAGGCCCTGTTGTATCTGCTTTTTGGCGCTTTATACTTCAGTTCACTGCCGCACAGGCAGCTTAGAAATTTCTCAAGCACGCCCCTAAGCTGATCGAGCAGTTCACTGCCGCACAGGCAGCTTAGAAATTTCAATGATATCTTCAATCACTTCTTGGATGGTTCACTGCCGCACAGGCAGCTTAGAGTTAGAAAACGCTCAGCGGAAATACGCGAAGAACGGCGCAACACAGCACTATTCGACATGCCGCTGTTCAACTAACTACGCAGCCGCAGCCATCACCATAGTCGTAGCCATAACGTAAATTGCCGTTGAAAGTAAAAAATTCCACATAACAAGATACTTAAAAGCACGGTGCGCACGGAATTCAGCGTACAAGTTTCTTATTAAATAAGGGCTGACCAAGTAAGCAGCTAACGCAAACAGTAGGGCCTCAAAGGTGAGTTGTTTGGTGGAAGCTTCATACACGGAAATAGCGCTAAAGAAGGTGCATAGCCAAAGAATACCTAGTACAAATATTTCTTCAGCCTCTCTAGGTTGTTTAAAACAATCATCCATCTGCAAATTCTCGCTACCAGAAATACTCTTTGATCTTAGGATATAGCGCGATGACAAGGATTATAACTTTTGGTTAACAATCATTCAGACAGGCTTTAAACCCTGATAACTCTCGCTAGCAATGAAACGGTTTTTCCAAATAGACTGGTGTTGGTTGCGGAGCTAGGACACAACCGAATAAGCAGGATTCATTTTTACTAGCACCTAGAATGATAGGTCACCTACCACTTATCCCCAGCCCTAGAACCTTGGGGTATATTAGGGTCCAACTCAAGAACCAATCTCTATAAAACGCTCGATATTGGACAAATTTGGGTATCCGCCTCACACCGTGTCGACTTATATTAGGTGAGCGTTGCTCGGCGGCCCGCTGATCAATATCATCTTGCTCGCCCCTCTACCCCCACTCACCCCTCTGCTTTAAACTCCCCTTCTCATTCGCTCTGGAGTCACATCTTGGAAACCCAAGCTCGGTCCACCGCCAATTCCTCGCCTCTTTCGCTGGAGAATTCTGTTAAGCCTTTGCGCATTGCGCTGCTGGGTTATCGCAGCAATCCATTCAGCGGTGGCCAAGGTGTGTATCTTAAGTATTTGTCTGAGGCCCTTATTGGCTTGGGCCACCAGGTGGATGTAATTTCTGGCGAACCCTACCCAGACCTAAACCCTAGAGTGCGGCTGATTAAACTGCCGGGGCTGAACCTTTACGCTCATGCAAAGCCCACTAGAGCATTAAGCTTTAGGCAGTTCTTTAAACCCGCTGACGTATTTGAGTGGCTTTCATTTTTGTCTGGGGGCTTTCCTGAGCCTTACGCGTTTGGTCGGCGCTTAGTCGATTATCTGCAATCCAACCGCCCTGGCTACGACATTATTCATGACAATCAAAGTCTTTGCTCAGGCTTGCTCAAAAGCGCCAAGCTTGGCTACACAGTAGTCACCACTATTCATCACCCCATTACTTTCGACCGCGACATCGCGTTGGCTAATACGCCGGACTGGGGCATGCGCTTATTGGTTCGGCGTTGGTACAACTTTTTGAATATGCAAATGAATGTGGCGCGCCAACTAAAATATATTGTTACTGTGAGTGAAAACTCAAAAATCGACATTGCCGCAGACTTTGGCGTTAGCACAGACCAGCTCACTGTGGTTTATAACGGCATCGATTCTGCAACGTTTCGGCCTTTGCCGGACATCCCGCGCATTCCCTTTCACCTCATTACCACCGCCAGTGCTGACCAGCCGCTTAAAGGCACCCAACACTTGATTCCTGCTATTGCTCAGTTGGTGAAAGAGTTTCCAGACCTTCGCCTGACGTTCATTGGCGCGCCTAAACCCGGCGGTACTACTGAGAAAAGTATTAGGGCCTCTGGGTTGGAGGATAGGATTGAATTTCTTCATGGCATTTCTACCGAGCGAATTGTGGCCCTTTATGCCAGCGCGAGCATTGCCATAGTGCCGTCTGAATACGAGGGTTTTGGGTTCCCCGCTGGGGAGGCCATGGCCTGCGGCGTAGCCGTGGTTTCTACCGATGGCGGCGCGCTGCCTGAAGTGGTGGGCGATGCGGGGATTATTGTGCCTAGTAAAAACCCAGAGGCGTTGGCTGGCGCTATTCGCGACCTGCTTTTAGATGAACCTCGCCGCGACCACTTAAGCGTTGCGGGTAGAGCGCGTATACTCGCGCAATTCAATTGGTCCAATGTTGCATTACAAATGACCGCTTTTTACGAAAAGGCTATCCGCGAATGAGCTTAGAAACCATCAATATAGATCGTCTGGGGTTGCGCCCCGGCGATAAGCTACTGGACCTTGGCTGCGGTGAAGGCCGCCATAGCATCAGTGCGTTCTTGCAGGGCGATATTCAAGTTGTTGGCTTAGATCTGAGCGCCAAAGATTTGGCCACCGCTAAAGGTCGCCTTGCCGACTTTAATATTGACGCAGACAAAATTGATCACTGCTTATTCATTCAAGGCAGCGGTTTCACACTGCCGTTTGCAGACCATACTTTTGATCAGGTGATTTGCTCGGAGGTGCTTGAGCACATTGTTGAATATGAAAAAGTGCTGAGTGAAATTAAGCGTGTGCTTAAACCGGGCGGGGTATTTGCGGTGAGCGTGCCTAGATATTTTCCTGAGTGGGTGTGCTGGAAATTGAGCGATGCCTACCACGAAGTTGAAGGCGGCCACGTGCGTATCTTTAATAGTAATACGTTGAAGCATCAAATTGCCGAGACCAGCATGCACTTTATTGAGCGTCACTGGGCTCACAGTTTGCACGTACCCTATTGGTGGCTCCGTTGCTTATTTTGGTCTCGAGACGAGCACAAACCGGCGGCAGAAGCCCACTGGCTTGTGCGCCAGTATCACCGCTTCTTAGTTTGGGATTTAATGCAGCGACCTAAACTCACCCAAATACTCGATCACTTATTAAACCCGTTTTTGGGCAAGAGTGTTGTTATGTATTTTCGCAATAACTAGGCTTATCTAACTCACCTATGACATCTGAGCTACAGCCTATGCTAACACCTTCGCTAATTTCTACCGCAGACTACATTGAGCAACTGCAATTGCCAAGCGGCGCTTTACCTTGGTTTGCGGGCGGTATTACGGACCCTTGGGACCACACAGAAGCGATTATGGGACTGAGTGTTGCCGGGCGCTTTGGCGCATCGCGCCGTGGCCTGCAATGGTTGGCAGACAGGCAACGCGACGATGGTGCGTGGTTTGCAGCCTACAATGACAAAGAGGTGGTAGACGGCACGCGGGCGGAAACCAACTTTGTTGCCTATGTGGCCACCGGGCTTTGGCACTATTACCAAATCACCAATGACAAGCAAACCTTGGCCAAATACTGGCCCATGGTGGAAGCGGCCATTAATTTCGTATTAGCCCAACAGCAATCCACTGGCGAGGTTTACTGGGCGGTAGACACTGAAACGGGCCCCTCTGAAGATGCATTAATCACCGGCTGTAGTTCTATCTTCAAATCTTTAGCCTGCGCAATCAGCACCGCTAAGGAATTGGGCTATGTGCGGAATGAATGGAATCAATCTAAGGCGCGTTTGGGCAACGCCCTTTTGCACAGGCCCGAGCGCTTTGACCGTACTTGGGAATCTAAAGCCCGTTATTCCATGGACTGGTTTTACCCTATTCTTTGTGGATTGATTAGCGGCGATGCAGCGAGGCAACGGCTTGCCGATAAGTGGGACATTTTTGTTGAACCCAAGTTGGGCTGTCGCTGCGTTTCAGACCAGCCTTGGGTGACCATTGCTGAAACCTGCGAACTGATCATGGCTTGTGTGGCCGCTGGCGAAGGAGAGAAAGCACAAGAGTTGTTCGCCAATATACAACACTTTAAATTAGACGACGGCAGTTGGTGGACCGGCTATGTATTTACTGATCAAGTACATTGGCCTGATGAAAAACCCACGTGGACAGCGGCGGCGGTTTTACTGGCGGCAGATGCGTTAACAGGCATTAGCCCCGCCGCGAATTTTTTCTCACCAAACAGCGAAGCGCGTTAAGTACCTCAAACCTTTTCGTCAATGACTAAAAAGACAATGACCAAAAAGACCAAGACCAAAAGCTGAAAACAAAATGCCATCAGCTAGGCCGTTAGAAGGGCTGTTAGAAGGGCTGTTAGAAAGACTATTAAAAAGGAGCCTAAATGCGCTTGAGTACACCTAAGGTATGACAGGTCTCATGGGCTTCAAACAAACCTGATGCCAATGCCAACTGATAAATCTCATAGGGTGCCTGACCGCCTTCTTCAGGATTAGGAAATAGGTCGTGAATGGCTAAAAAGCCGCCTACTTTTATGTGGGGTGCCCAAGTTCGGTAGTCTGTTAGTGCCGCTTTTTGGCTGTGCCCCCCATCTATAAACACCATTGCTAAGAGTGTTTGCCAATACCGCCCTGCTTGGGCGCTGGCTGCAACTAATGGAATAACACACTGCTCTAACTCTGCTCGAGCCAGCGTGCGACGAAAAGCCGGCAGAGAATCCATGGCACCTAGTTCACTGTCATATAGATCTGCGTCGTGATATTCCTCGCCCAACTGGTGTTCTTCAGAGCCTCGATGATGGTCTAGGGCAAAGAGCTGGCCGCCGCCATCGCGCACACCCGTACCTATATACAAAGTGGACTTACCGCAATAACTGCCTACCTCGAGGCACGGACCCAGTGCGGATGCTGCTAATGCGTAGCGATAAAGACAGGCACCTTCTTCAGGATGAAGAAAACCTTTAATGGATTCTGGGTCGAGGGGTAATTTCATTTATGCCCTGTTTAAATGTTTGGAGATCTGAATAGTGGCGTACTGAGAAAAAGGCGTGCGGAGGCCACCGCTTTTTAACCACCGATACCAAAGAAGACAATGACAAATGTAATGGGAATGTATGCGGCGAAATAGGCCATTAAATTAGCCATATCGTTGTCTGACCCTGCTTCGCGGAGGTTGAATCGGGAACCCAGTAATAGCCAAGAAAATCCAGCCAAAACAAAGGCGCTGATGAAAATTAAAATTAACGCTGCCATAGCTAATAGACCGATTATTTTTTTAAGAGGGAGACTCTTATAACACTTCTACCCTTTCGACATAGCTCTTATTAGATCAATCATTGGCGCTGCCCTTAACTCAAACATTGACTTGAGCATCAGCGCAATTATTTGCGAAAACTAAGTGCCCCCTTAAGGCGGCACCCAGATCACTAGAGCTATAGACCAATTTACATTGCGTTGAGTTGCAACATACCACGTGGCTTGGCGCCATCAAGATTCACAATAGACTCGTAGTTAGACGCTATGTCTTCTACTGTTGCGTCCACGCCAATTTGCACGCCTTCGTTTTCAACGATACAAGCGATAGAAAACTTACCACCTTGGGCTTGCAAAATCACACCGTTTGGCGCGTCCTCACTGACCAAGAAAATAGCAGCTGGTGTTACCAATTCTGGCCCCAACTTTTCTAATACGGCTTCTGGCATGAGGTCTTCGGTCATGCGCGTTGCAGCAACTGGGGCAATGGTATTGGTGTGGATGTTATTCTTCGCACCTTCAATCTTCAGGCTGTGCATTAAACCTACTTGGCCCAATTTTGCTGCGCCGTAGTTAGTTTGACCAAAGTTGCCGTACAAGCCTGTTGGTGATGTGGTCATCAAAATACGACCATAGTTTTGCGCCTTCATAACGGGCCATACCGCGTGGGCGCAATACGCCGCACCCATTAAGTGAACGTTAACGACCATATCGAAATCGTCCAGAGTCATCTTAGAGAAAGACTTATCACGCAAAATACCTGCGTTGTTAATCAATACGTCTACTCGGCCCCACGCATTCATTGCGTCATCTACCATGCTCTGTGCACCCGCTCGGTCTGAAACAGATCCGCCGTTGGCGATGGCTTCGCCGCCCATAGCTTTAATTTCTGCAACCACTGCTTCAGCTGCTTCTGAAGATCCGCCGCTGCCGTCCATTGCTCCGCCCAAGTCGTTGATCACAACTTTGGCACCACGACGCGCCAGCTCTAGCGCGTGGCAACGACCCAAACCACCACCAGCACCGGTTACGATGGCTACCTGGTCTGCAAATGAAATCGACATATGTTATCTCCAATAATTTCGTTAATTTTCTTATGTGCCATTTGGCTACTTATTTAGTTAGCGCTTAGCTCACTCATTAGGTTTTAAGGCCTAATACCAAAACTCACTGGCCCCACTAGGGTCTCAAGTTGAGGCTGTATCCAATCTATCCATTCGCACAGCACTGGCCGCGTTTCTCTGGGGTCGATTAATTCATGTACCGCAAAAGACTCCGCCCGAGGGAAAGGCGAACGCGCTTCGCGCAGTTTGTCCTCTAGCTCTCGACGTTTGGCTTCTGGGTTTTCTGCCGCGGCAATTTCACGATGGAAAGCCACCGCAACACCACCTTCAATAGGCAAGGGACCGGATTCTACGGAAGGCCAAGCCAATATGTAAGCACCCGGGGCATAGTGGGCGGCAGTGGCCACACCAAAACCTTTATGCACTTGAATCACTGCCCAAGGCACAGTGGACTGCGCGGCAGCGGCAACAGCCGCCATGCCATAACGGATGGTCCCAGCGGCTTCAGATTCGGGTCCGATCATAAACCCCGGCTGATCTATAAAATTCACAATGGGCACATGGAAGGTGTCACACATTTCTACGAATCGGCGATACTTTTGCGCTGCCTCAGCGGTCATGGCACCGGCGTAATGCATGCAATCGTTGGCCAAAATGCCTACAGGTTGACCGTCGAGTGTCGCCAAGCCACAGATTTGGCTTGGCCCATAATAGGGTGAAATTTCAAAGAAACTGTCGGCATCAACAATCTTGTTCACAATGGCGCGCATATCAAAGCCGGTATTGCTTTCTCGGGGTACTGCGGTGAGCAGGCTTTGATCCATACGTTCAATGGGATCGGTGTTTTCTCTACGTGGCGTACGCTGCCAAACATTGCTGGGCAAGTAGCTTAAGAACCGTTGTATCTGCGCCAGCGCGTCGTGCTCGTCTTCGGCCATATTGTCTACAATACCGCTGCGCACGTGCACTTCAGCGCCGCCCAGTTCTTCCTTGGTGATCTTCACGCCTAAGGCGCGCTCAACCAATGCTGGACCACCGATCAGCACTTGGGCTGTGTGGCGTGTCATCACCGAAAAGTGCGATGCCACTAAGCGCCCTGCTGGAAAACCTGCCACAGCGCCTAGGGCGGCGGACGCCACCGGCACAACGGTCATAGCGTCAGCAATAATTTTGAATCTGGGTTCAGTAAAAACAGGGTCGCCAACCGTGCCGCCTTTCTTTGCGCCGCCTTTAACACTGCCTCCACCGCCTTCTAACATACGCACGAGGGGTGTCTTGTATTGCACTGCCAAGTGCTCGGCGTAGACGCTTTTGCGCAAGCCCGCTGCGTTTGGCGAACCGCCTTTGAGCGTAAAGTCCTCGCCCGCCACCACTATTCTGCGCGCATCCACTTTGCCAAAACCGACAATGTAGTTTGCTGGCACATATTCTATGAGTTGGTCATTGTCGTCATAAACAGGGCTGGCGGTTGCTTGGCCGTGCTCTCTAAAACTGCCGTCGTCCAACAGCACGTCAATGCGCTCGCGAATGGTCATACGACCGCGGGCATGCTGCTTGGCAATGCCCGCCTCGCCCCCTTGCTGCTTAGCTAGGTAGCGCCGGCGCTCTATTTCTTTAACTTCTGATTCCCAACTCATGGTTTTTACTCTGGGTTTTTTTCTTTGACTAGCTATTTGGCCGTTTAACTGGGATTACTAAAAGCTGGCGCGCGCTTTTCAAAGTTTGCCTTAATGGCTTCTACCTGATTAGGCGTGCCAATTAATGCCTCTTGTAGAGACGCCTCCAGCTCTAAACCGGTACGCTCGTCAGCATGCCATGCGGCTTCGAACAACTCTTTGGCAGAACGCACAGCATCCGGTGACTTAGACGCAATCTCTGCGGCCAATTCCATGGCGTGCGCGTAAGGGTCGTCGCTAACGTGGGTCACAAGGCCAGCTTCTAACGCTTGCTCACCGTTTAAAATGCGCCCGGTAAAGGTCAGCTCTTTTGCCAAATCCATAGGCATAAGATCACGCAGGGTTTGCGTTAGGCTCATGTCTGGGATCAGCCCCCATTTAATTTCCATAATGGACATTTTCATATCAGGGGCTGCAATACGAATATCTGCTCCTAAGGCAACTTGTGCGCCGCCGCCAAAAACCACGCCGTGCAGTGCTGCTATAACTGGCACAGGCAAACGCTTCCAAACCAACGCTGGGCGCTGCGCAAAGTTTTCTACTCTGTCGTCTTTTTCTAGCAGGGTGTTTTCAGTGCTGCCTTTTTTACGCGTCCCATCGCCCATGGCGGAAAAACTGCCCATGTCGAGACCCGCGCAAAATCCGCGACCATTGCCTGACAAAACGACTGCGCGGACATCTTTTGCTTCAGCTAGAGTCTCGCCAGCATCAATAATGGCTTTAAACATGTCTGGGCTTAGCGCGTTATATTTTTCTGTACGGTTCAAACGTACGTCTGCTACGCCGTCTTTAATGTCTATGGTGACTAAATCTTGTTCCATGCTGTGCCTCTTTTGCTCTACTTGTTTAATTTTTTCTTCGATGTGTTCTTTATTTTAAATTTGGTTTTAGTTTTCAATTACCGCGAGTACTTGGTCCTCTTCCACCTGCTCTTCAGGTGCCACTAATACCTCTACTAGGGTACCGGCAACTGTTGCTTCAACCGGTATTTCCATCTTCATAGATTCTAAAATAATAATTACGTCGCCGGCTTCCACTGTCGCACCTGCTTCTAACAATACCTTCCAAACATTGCCTGTCACTTCGCTTTCAACATTGTGCTTAGCCATTTCTCTCCCCTCTAATTTTAATGCGCTTGGTAGCGCTTACCTAGATCTGTGTCTTTTTTGCAGCGCTCAACAGGCCCCAATATAGCGCAATATGGCCGGACATTTTTATTTGCCCCCGCCAAGCTGATTGTGGCTCTAGGATTAGCTATTTGCTGCGTTCTTTGCATTTTGAATGCGTTGAATAATATGCGTGTCTACTTCCCCACGCAGAAAGGCTGGGTCTTGGAGCACTTGTATCAGCAGAGACGCATTGGTGCGTACTCCCTGAACTTCAAACGCCTTCAGGGCGATCAACAACCGACCAATCGCCTGCGCCCGGGTAGTGCCTTTGGCAATAATCTTCGCCAGCATGGGATCGTAATATTGCGATACCGCCTGACCCTCTTGATAGCCAGTTTCCACACGCACGGCGAATAATTTGGGCGCACGAAAGACAGTCAGCGTGCCGGTGGAAGGGAACTGCGTTTCCGGATCTTCTGCATATAGCCTGGCCTCTATGGCGAAGCCTTCGCACTTTACCTGCGCGGGCAAACTGCCCCCGGCAGCCAGGGTGATTTGTAGCTGCACCAAATCTAACCCAGTCACCTCTTCTGTAACCCCATGCTCTACTTGGATGCGCGTATTCATTTCCAAAAAACCCACCTCTCCCGAGGGGGTAAAAAGCGTCTCAACTGTGCCAAGGTTGTCATAACCCAGTTTTGCGCATATTTCTGCGCTGGTTTGGGCTTGTTGCAAAATGGCTTGGCTATCAATACCCGGCGCTGGACTTTCTTCAATTAGCTTTTGATGACGCCGTTGCACCGAGCATTCGCGCTCGAATAAGTGAATAGCATTGCCCTGCTGGTCTGCCATGATCTGAAATTCAATGTGGCGCGGGGCTTCAATCCACCGCTCTAGATACACCCCAGAAGCTGCAAAGGCTTTACTGGCAATGGCATTTGCTTGGCTCAAAGCCGGCGCAAGCTGGGCCTTTTCATGCACTACTTGCATGCCCATGCCGCCACCTCCGCCTGCGGGTTTAACCACCAACGGAAAACCTTCGCGCTGAGCAAATGCCTCGGCTTCTGCAATATGGGTGATGAGTTCACTACCCGGGAACACCGGCATACCCAGCTTTGACATCATTGCGCGAGCGCTGACTTTGTCGCCCATTTGCTTAAGCCACTTGGGCGACGGGCCAATGAAAATTAGGCCTTCATCAATTACCCGCTGAGCAAAATCTGCATTTTCAGACATAAACCCGTAGCCGGGATGAATGCCATCTGCGCCGCATTTATGCGCAATGGCCATTATCTGGTCTTGGTCTAGATAGCTGTCTTTGGAAGAATTACCCGTTAATGGATAGGCCTCGGTCGCTTCAGCAATATAGGGCGCTTGAATATCAGCCGGGGAATACACCACAACACTTTGAATCTTTAGCTCACTACAAGCGCGCACTATGCGGCGCGCAATGGCGCCACGGTTTGCAATGAGAATTTTCTTAAGCATGGGTAGTTGTCTCTGCACGCGCGTTTGCTGCCGCCTCAATTTGCTTGAAACGCACAAGTTCTTGGCAAGCAGCAACGAAACCGCCTAGGCCCCGGGCCTGAGTAGCCGCGGTGGTTTTATTGCCGTTTTGCGCGTGTTGAATTTGGGTAAGTAATCGTTCGCTGAGCGCGAGCGACAAGGGCAAGTGGTACATAAAGGTGCTCTGAGGACCTTTGTGGTCGCAGGGTCGGTCCAACGGCTGGCTTGCAAGGGCTTGCTGCATAGCCGCTACCAAGTCTGGGGCCTCTGGATGCGCAATGAGTTGAAGGCACTGATTGAGCATCCAGCGCGACCAATAGTCAGGTTGGTCGCAGAGTTTTTTATATTCAGACCAATCCATTAGGGCTTCGGCTTTTTATGCGTTGGCGTATTGGCCGCAATAGTCCTTTTTGGACTAAAGGGACAAATGCTCGCCAGTGAGCAAGTGATAAGCCTCTAGGTAACGTGCAATGCTGCGCTCGATGACCTCATCTGGCAGTACTGGACCTGGAGATGTTTTATCCCACTCGCCGCTGGCTACCACTGTTTCTAGATAGTTACGCACAATCTGCTTATCAAAGCTGGCTTGCTCGCGCCCCGGCTGCCAGTCATCGGCTGGCCAAAAACGTGAGCTGTCTGGGGTAAAGATTTCATCAATAAGAATGGGCTCGCCCACGCCATTTAGCTGACCAAATTCGAATTTGGTGTCCGCAAGAATAATGCCGCGCGAGGCCGCATAGTCTCTGGCTGAACTATATAGAGATAAGGTTTTTTCGCCCAACCAGTGCATCAACTCTTCACCTACTTCTTCAGCGCCTTGGGCAAAACTGATGTTTTCATCGTGACCGTCTACGGCTTTGGTTGACGGCGTGAATAATGGCTCTGCTAGACGGTCGCTGTTTTGCAGGCCTTCTGGCAGGGTAATACCACACACTTCGCCGCTGCGTTGATAGTCCTTCCAGCCGCTGCCTGTAATATACCCTCGGGCAATACACTCAATAGGCACAACTTCAGTCTTACGGCACAACATAATTCTGCCAGCCAAACTGTCACGCTGAGCATCGGTAAGACCTGGCACATCTGCAACGTCTGTGCTGATTAGGTGATGTGGCACAGTGTCAGCAAAGTGATCGAACCAAAACTTTGAAATTTGCGTCAGAACAATGCCTTTGCCGGGCAAGCCATTTTGCATAACCACATCGAACGCACTGATGCGGTCGGTGGCAATAATCAATAACGCCTCTTCACCAGAAGCCAAAATTACATCGTACAAATCGCGTACCTTACCGGTACGCTTATTTAGTAGGTCAAGATCGGTCCCAAGCAACGCTGATGCCATCGAAAAAGGTCCTTTTATGTGAGTTCAGAAAATTGTTTTACGACGTTATGCCGCCGTCGGCCAAGTATACAGAACCGGTGATAAATGCGCTCTCATCACTGGCTAAAAACAACATAATATTGGCAATGTCGTCGGCTTCCGCATAGCGCTGCATAGGAATACCTGCCTCAATGCTGGCCTTTGCTTCACCAGCTTCACCTGGACGCATACCTTCTTCTAGCGAGCGCATCATGCGTGTATTTACTGGTGCTGGATTCACGGTATTTACGCGGATATTTTGGGTGGCAAATTCTCGTGAGGCGGACTTCATCAGACCAATAACCGCGTGCTTACTGGTGGCGTAAGGGGCAACAGAAGCGCCGCCTTTAACACCCATAATGCTTGAAGTAATAATGATACTGCCGCCACCACGTTTTTGCATTTCTGGCACCACAGCGCGCAGACCAAGAAAAGGTCCTTTTACGTTAACATCCATTACTTGATCGAAGCGCGCTTCGTCGTAATCTAAAATGGAAGCAACATCACCTTCAATGCCCGCATTGGCCAAAAAGATGTCTACGCCACCAAAGCGCTCGGTAGCCACTTCTGCCATGGCTTTGTTATCTGCAGATGACGTAACATCACCCACATGGTAGCTGACTTTATTACTGGCAATTTCGCTACATGCTTGGCTCAGTGCCTGCTCGTCTAAATCTACTAACAATACTGATGCGCCTTCAGCAACAAAGCGTTTACCCGCTGCTATACCAATGCCGCCAGCCCCGCCTGTAATAATGGCCACTTTCCCGTCTAATCTGCCCATGCTCACTCTCCCTTTTCTTTCCCTTTCCCTTTCCCTTTCCCTTTCCCTTAGTGCACTGTGCGCTAATTGTTTTGCTGGTCTGATTTATTGATTAAATTTTCCAAACCAATTTAGGGTTCCGGCGCGTCTTAAACCAACTTTTACAGCTATTCAATCGCCAGACTAACCACCCAGGCCAGCAAACGCCTGCTGCAAATCGGCGATGAGGTCTTCACCGTCTTCAATACCAACGGAGACACGAACGAGCGACTCATCAATACCCATACTGGCACGTCGCTCAGGCCCCATCTCAAAGTAAATAGTGTGCGCTACCGGAATCGCAAGCGTACGGTTATCGCCCAAGTTGCTAGATTTTACAATCACCTGAAAGCGGTTCATAAAATCCCAAAGGTCTACCCCTTCAGCAAGTTCAAAGCTGAACAGCCCACCCGGATAGCGAAATAAGTCCGCTGCGCGTTGATGCTGGGCGTGAGACTCAAGGCCCGGATAATAAACAGCCTTAACCAATTCGTGCGGCTCCAAAAAGGCAGTCATCAATGATGCATTTGCGCATTGTTGGGTTTGACGCAGCGCCAAGGTCTCAGCGCCAATGGCAATATGATGAGCAGCCTCTGGACCGAGGCTAGCACCAAAATCACGCAAGCCCTTCTTCTTAATTTGAGTAATTCCCCACTTGTGCGGGTCTCCGCTTTTGTAGGTATCGTAAATATTCTCGAACTTAGTCCAGTCAAAAATACCGGTTTCGGTAATTGACCCACCCAGAACATTACCGTGCCCACCAATGTACTTGGTGAGGCTATTCACAATTAGGCTGGCACGTACGTTAATGGGTTGGAATAAGTAAGGCGAGGTCATGGTGTTATCCACAATATAGACCAAACCTTTTTCCGCACAAAAATCGCCAATGGCCTTTAAGTCAGAAATTTGCGTGCGAGGATTTGCAATGGTCTCGACAAAAACCAACTTAGTTTTTTCCGTTACAGCTTCAATCACCGCATCTACCGACGTTGCGTCGACAAAATCTATGTCGATGTTGTTATTGGTAAACGTATTAAACAGGCTGTTTGTGTTACCGAACAAAAACGAGCTAGAGATCATGTGATCGCCAGCGCGCAAAAGGGAAAACAGAGTGGTGCCAATGGCGGCCATACCCGTGGCGAAACAGGCGGTGGCTATACCATTTTCCATAGCGGAAATTTTATTCTCTAACGCTGTGACAGTGGGATTAACCTGCCGTCCGTAACTATAGCCAAATTGCTTGCCCTGAAATACGGCAGCCAGATCGCGAGCGTCCTCATAGCCATAAGCCACATTGGCGTGAATCGGCTTATGCAGGGAGCCGTGTTCGATTGTTTCCAATCGATCTCGGTGCACAATGGTAGTGGTAAATCCTTTAATTGGCATTTTCTTGCGTACGGTTAGTAAAGTTGGGGGACTACTATACGTCTAACGGAACATTACGGCACCTGAGAATGGTGGCCTTTTAAGCGCAAATTTTTTCAGCAAGCCTTCCCTCAAGCCGCGCACTGTTACCTGACTCAGCGAGTTCTAGGCTGATTTGCTCTTGAGTTTTGTGACAGCCTGCTCGCTTATTGGCCACCTAGGACATGGGCGCGGCGGCCTTCTTTTGCTGGGTTACTGGCAAGCAAGGCGAGCATTTTTTCTGCGTTCAGTGGCTCTGAAAATATATAGCCTTGAGCCTCGCCACATTGCCGGGCAAGGAGGTACCTAATTTGCGCCGCTGTTTCCACACCTTCTGCAACCACACTAAAACCAAGGCCGTGCGCCATGGCTATGATGGCATCTACCAAACTGGCCGCATCATTTTCATCTTTAATGTCGCGCATAAAAGATTGGTCAATTTTTAGTGAAGTGAGCGGGAAATCTTTGAGATAAGAAAGCGATGAGTAACCGGTACCAAAATCATCAGTGGCAATACCAACGCCTAGATCTCTCAGGTAGCTGAGTTTCGCCACGATAGATTGCTTTCTCTTTATTAAAGTTTTTTCCGTTAGCTCCAACTTCACTTTTGTTGCGACAATACCAGACACATTTAACATAGCTGTGAAGGTAGAGACATAATCCTCGCGCTCAAGTTGGGCGGCTGAGGCATTGATCGATACATAAATATCGTGCCCCGCCGACCGCCATTCACTGACTTGCTGCATAGCTTCGCGCTGCACAAAGTTATCGAGGTCTGCAACCAGACCTGCCTCCTCGGCGAGGTTCAAAAAAACCACTAGGCTCCATAAGACCTAAACGCGCATGATTCCACCGCGCCAACGCCTCAACTCCGGTAATTTCACCACTGACCAGAGAGACAATCGGTTGGTAATAAACTTCTAACTCGCTTTTTGCCAATGCTCGACGTAATTCTTGCTCTAACTGAATCTGAGCAAAACGATCCATATTCATAGAGTTTTCGAACACAGCATAATTATTTTTGCCTGT
The DNA here is from genome assembly GCA_028228615.1 of Pseudomonadales bacterium. Lineage (GTDB taxonomy): Bacteria > Pseudomonadota > Gammaproteobacteria > Pseudomonadales > Azotimanducaceae > UBA4421. The sequence goes on from JAOJBS010000012.1 coordinate 38,868, forward strand.
ATCTTTTACGTGATACATGGCGATATCCGCGCTTTGCACTAGGGCCACACTAGAGGTGCCGTGGTCCGGATACCGCGCAAGGCCAATGCTGGTATCTATTGAAAGCTGATAACTTTCGATAGAAAACGGCTCAGCCAGCAACGACAAAACTTTCTCACAGGCCTGCTGACCGGATTCCAAGCTGACAGCATTGGGCAATAGCAAGCCAAATTCGTCACCACCAAAGCGCGCAAGCACATCGCCCGGTGCCTGTGCATCTGCCAGGCGCTGAGCTATCGCTTGCAAGAGTAAGTCGCCAATACTATGGCCAAGAGAATCATTGATCGTTTTGAAACGATCTAGGTCAAAAAACATAAGCATAAAACTTTGTTCATTTTCCTTAGCTCGAGCAATTGCCTCATCTACTTTTACGATAAACTGCGTGCGATTCACGAGTCCAGTAAGGTTGTCATAGACTAACTGATGTTCTACCTCTGCTTCGGCACGTTTTTGTGCTGAGATATCTTTAGCCGAGAGGCAGATTATGGGAGGTACTGATTGGCCTGCGTTTTCATTCAGCATGCTACTCGCCGACATCTGCACCCAAAGAAACTGATCCGCTTCGCTTTTGCAATTTAGACGAAGCTCAACACTTGCCGGAGTTGCGCCACGCTGAGCAAAAGCGGCTAATAATTTATCGGCCAAATTGTGATCAGGCTGATGGACCAGAACGTGCAGTGGTTGTCCCACAATGTCCTCAGCGTCTAGACCAAGGGCATCGCGAACGTTTCGATTGCAATAATGAATGCGCCCCTGCGTGTCGACCAACAAGAGTAAGTCTAGGTTAACGCCCATAAGGAACTGCAATAAATTTGCGTAAACCTCTATCGACGGCTGAGAATCGCTCCCCGTCATCAGTTGATTCAGCGAGTGGGCCAACTCGTGGGCATCATTTGCATTAGCTGTCATAGACACTCCGGACAATGATTACTGGCTATTACTACTTAGCGTTCAAGTTTCTGCGGCTTCAGGGTCAGCCTGAGCAAAGGGCATGGGCCAAATCGGAAAAACTCTGGATAACGCTGAAAGCGCCAGCGCATGTTTTAGCTCGCCGCTTTGCACGCGCTCGCGCACTTCAAGTTGCGTCATAAATTCCAACGCTATGGACTCGCCGTCGCCAAGATCTTGATCGTTGGCCGCATACACATCTTCCGCCAGCCAGTGGTGGCATAGATTATTGTGATAAGCAGGGTTGGGCTCAACCGCGCCAAGGTATGTCCATTTGCTACTGGCATAACCGGTTTCTTCTAGCAGTTCCCGCGCCGCAGCGGTTTTAGAATCTTCACCGGGGTCAACCATACCTCCAGGCGTTTCCAGGGTTGTATAACCTACCCCGAAGCGGAATTGTCTTATCATTAAGGAACGACCTTGATCGTCTAGCGCCACCACATTAACCCAATCAACAGATTCTAGAATGATGCGATCAAAGGTTTTGTTATTGCGAGGATTGCGCATCGTATCAATGCGCTTTTCAAACAGTATCAATCCTGCGTCTTCGTAACGGGTATCTAGCTTATGCCAATCTAACTCAGCGTCTTTCAACTGATCGCTCATATTATTATCCTTATTGCCCACATCCCTGCTTGCTGCAAACAGCGCCTACCGCATACACACCCATTGCTAGGCATTTTGTTTGACCTAGCGAAACGGGCGCATACCCTGCTCGCCCTGCTCTTCCGTCCAAGGCAGCACATGATTTTCGGCAGCAACATCAGCCAATGCCTCTTCCGCACTGCTGTACTGAGCCAAAGTTTCTAACGAGCTTATAGTGGGGCCAATCATCTGCCACTCTTTGTCTTTATATAGTTGGAGTGCAGTGCTGGGACTCACCCACTGACCAGAAATAGTTTCGGAAGTATCCGCAACCGCCACTTGACCTTCGGGCAGCGCAGCGAGGAAAAATCGCGTATCAAACCGACGAGGCACAGAAGGCGGCGTTAACCAATGACTGAAATAAACTAGGCGTTCGGAGGCAATAGACAGGTTTTGCGCTTGTAATACTTGGGCCCAGGACAATTCTCCGGCCAAAAGTTTGCTGCGCAATTCGGCCTGCACTTCACGCTGCTGAGCATCCGGTACATGAATGCCAGTTGCGTCTCGGGCGAGCAAAACACCCACTTCCTCAAAACACTCTCGCGCTACAGCGATCCAATATCGTAGTGCGCCTGCGTCTATACCTAGCCGCACACTGGCCTCAGTATCATCCATATCAGGGCATAAGTTAGGTTGCCAATCGTCTTCGTCGACCTTGCCACCAGGAAAAACATAAAGGTCTGGAAAGTCTCCCTTACCCGGGCGCTTTACCATGTAAACCTCTATGCCGTTAGCGGTGTCGCGAACAATCATCACGGTGGCCGCAAGGCGTATATTTTCTCTTTGTAACGGCTGCAAAAGCATTCCTTCTATCTAACAATTTTTGTATTTATCTATTTCTTGGTTGTCTTGTCAGCTCTGCAAAACTTAACCAGTACTCTTCTCAACGTTCTATTTTTTCTATGTCGTTCTGCGAACTATTCTGCGCTGTAGAATTTCGAAACAAAACTCGGTCAAAATGGCCAATAACGCTGCGGGAATAGCGCCACGTAAAATCATATCTGAATCGTTCAGTGACAGTCCTACCACAATGGGTTCTCCCAACCCGCCTGCGCCAATAAATGCAGCCAGTGTCGCGGTACCAATACTGATCACTGCTGCGGTACGAATACCCGCAAATATGGCTGGCATGGACAAAGGCAGGCGCAAGAAACGTAACTGCTCCCAAGGTGTAAGGCCTAATGCTCTGGAGACTTTTACCAAAGTAGGATCAACACCCGAAAGCGCCGTTACCGCATTGCGTACAATAGGCAACAACGAATATAAAAACAAAGCGATAATTGCGGGCAGTACCCCTATACCAAAAATAGGAATCATTAAGGCGAGCAACGCAAGAGAAGGTACGGTTTGCATTAATCCACAAACATACACCACAGCGTTGGCAAGCCCAATATTGCTATAGATCAGCAGACTTAAACCTAAGCCCACAATAATGGCGCCGAACAGCGCCACCCCAGTTAACTGAATGTGGCGCAAAAAGTGCCCCCACAGTTCTTGCTGCCAAGAGACACCACGATATGTGGACTCAGCCAAACCTAACTCTCCTGATCTGCTGGTAACAAATTCATTAGCCACGTCTTGAAAGCTTTTGCCCTGCACTACAACTTCAGCGTTTAACGCCTGCATTTGCGTTTCGTCAATAAGATTAGCGAGAGGCGCGAGCGCCAAACGAACATTGGTGGGGAGGTTAGTGCGCGCTAGAGGCGCTGCGCGATAAGCTGGAAAATAGTTTTGGTTGTCTTTCAATACGCGCAGGTTATAACGCAACAATTCACCATCAGTACTGTAAGCATCAGTGGCCGCAATAGCGCCGTCGTTGATGGCTTGATAAGCCAAGCCGTGCTCTATGCCCTCTACTTTGTGGGTTAGCCCATACAGCTCAGCGAGACCAGGCCATCCATCGCCGCGCTGTAAAAACTCGTGACTGAACGCCAAGGGCAAGTCTGGATATTTTGCTAAATCACCCACTTCAATTAGTTTGAGTTTTTGCGCCTGGGACTCTCTCACAGCAACAGCGTATGTGTTATTAAAACCGATCTCGCCTAACATTTGTAAATCAAGGGCGCGTAGCTCCGCATTGATTTCTTCTCGACTCGGTTTGCCGGGCATCTTCAACACAGCCTGACTCAGCGTACCAGTGTACTCAATATAAAAGTCGATCTCGCCATTGCGCAGCGCCTCGTAACATATAAGGGTGCCACCCAACCCAAAACGACGCTCAACAGAAAACCCCTGACGCTCAAGCATTTGGGCGGCAATTTCTGATAACAAATAACTTTCGCCGAAATTTTTACTGCCAATAACTACCACCGATTCCGAGTTAGCTAACCCAGCTGCAGAATCTGCCGCTATGGCTGGCAAATGTAAGCTTGCACTCAGGACCAGTCCTGCTAGCCATTGAAATAAGTGTCTCATGCCAACTGACTCTCTATAAGACGTTCAACATAAGCAGTAGCAGGATTTTGTAAAACATATTCTGGAGTGCCCGCTTGTACCAGCGCGCCTTTGTCCAATATCAGCAAATAGTCGGCCAAGCGTTTAGCCTCGCGCAGGTCATGGGTGACTAACAGTGTGCTGACCTGATTTTGCTTTTGCACCAACTCAAAACGCTCATATAAACCCAGACGCGTAATAGGGTCCACAGCCGAGAATGGCTCGTCTAAAAGCAGCAACTCCGGCTCTAACATCAATGCACGACATAACCCTAACCGTTGCTGCTGGCCACCAGAAAGTTCACGTGGAAGTCTAGACGCCACATCCTCGGGCAACTCCATTGCGGCCAATAACGTGTCGAAACGTTGGTTTATTGCTTGCTCACTCCAGCCTTCAAGCCCTGCAACCAAGGTGACATTTTCTTTCGCGCTCATGTGCGGAAAAAGCCCGGCACCTTGAACGGCATAACCAATCTTGCGCCGAAACGGCTCCAGCTCAGCAAGAGGAACCGGCTCACCATTCACGTATACGCTGCCTGCGTCTGGCTTTTCCAGCGCATTAACCATTTGCAGCAGCGTAGTTTTGCCGCTGCCACTGGTACCCACAATGGCCGTTGTTACACTTCGAGGCAGGCTAACGTTTAAATCAGCAAACACCTGAAGGTCACCATAGGCTTTACTAACGCCCTCAAACACCACGCAGTGAGATTGGGCTTCCATCAAGACTGATCAATGCTTAAGGCGTAGCGCTGCTGCAACTGCTGGCCATGTTGTTTGAGACTTTCTAACAGGCCATGTTTCTCGGCGGTCAGCTCAGTGGCTTCAAGCTCCACCATGCGCTGATAGAATTTTGGCAGGTTCAGCCAATCCCCTTCTGATACCAATTTTTCCTGCACAAACTCATACCATTGGCCTTGGTCCTGCTCGGTCATCCACTCTGGGTACGAACGTGCTTTCATGCGTTCGGCTAATGTTTGCAAGCGCTGGTCGCGAAAATCCATGTCCTGCCATTCGCCTTCTGCAATGGTCTTATGCAAATGATTACAACGGGCTTTATCTTCCTCTTGGAGAAAGCCATCGTACAGGCCTGCGTCCACATCATTTGCATTGTCAGGAAAACCTTGCAGGTACACGCGGCGCATTTTTTCGGCAATGCCCGGCTGTTTAAGACGGCGAGCACGTTCTTTGATTTCGCGCATAGACAAACCTAGGCGCGACATATTTTCTTCGTTGAGTACTTCAATGGGCGCAATAAAGGGGCAACGATTAATGCGTATTTCTTTTAACGGCGGTCGCTCGTGGGTACCGCGCGAAAACAATTTGGCGCGAATTTCGTCTTCACTCCAATCAATCAGCGGCTGAATATCGGCGGCTAGGTCGACCACGATAATTGAATTGCCGTTGGTTGGGTGCCTGCTTAACGACATAATCGGCGCAACCCCATAACGCTGGCGTGGATACATGGCGCTGACATGCAAACATAATCTAGCGCCATAGGGTTCAAGCACCTTGCGCACTTGTTTCTTATTGCGCAGACCAAAGTAGTGATCAAACAATTTGGGCTGGTGGGTTTTAATCAACTTGGCCATACCCACTGTGGCATGCACATCTGACATGGCGTCGTGGGCTTTGCCATGATCTATACCATTGGCTTTGGTCAGCTCTTCCAGCTTATAAACAGGTAGGCCTTCTTCGCTCTGCGGCCAGTTAATACCTTCCTGGCGCAATGCACCGGTAGCGCGAACTAGATCAATAAGGTCCCACCTAGAATTGCCGTTCTGCCACTCCCTTGCATAAGGGTCCATTAGGTTGCGGTAAAGGCCGTAACGCATAAACTCATCGTCAAAGCGCAGGCTGTTATAACCCAGCGCGCAAGTACCCGGCACAGAGAACAACTGATTGATTTTTGCCAGTGCTTCGCTTTCCTTTATACCCTCTTGAGCCAATAGCTCAGGGGTAATACCGGTGACTAAAGTGGCGTCAGGATTAGGCAAAACATCATCTGGCAGCTTCACATAGGTACAGTACTCATCGCCAATAGGATTGAGATCTGCATCGGTACGAAAACCGGCAAACTGCACAATACGATCCCATTTAGGATTTGTACCTGTGGTTTCCAAGTCGTACCAATAGAAACTATCTGCCATGTCAGTTACCCTCGCCGTGAATGAAACAACGATACCCTAATATTAAAACCTTAGCCCTTCCAAGTGGACCCGCTTTTGCGCTTTTTGCCGGTCTTTTAATGTGGTCTTCTACCGGCAACATGGAAGCAGCCATCACCTTGGGCGTCACATTCTGGGTGGTCGTCTGGTGGATTTTCGAGCCTATTCCTATCCCCGCAACCTCTCTGTTGCCCATGGCCCTTTTGCCCATGCTTGGCGTGCTCAGCGCGAAAGAACTAGGCGCCGCCTACGGCAGCCCCCTCGTCTTGTTGATGATGGGCGGCTTCCTACTGGCAACCGCACTGGAGCGCAGTGGCGCGCACAGGCGCATTGCCCTATATATGGTGCGCCTATTTGGCGGCAACAGCTCTCGCAGATTGGTCTTTGGGTTTATGCTGGCCAGCGCCTTTTTGAGCATGTGGATATCTAATACGTCCACGACACTTATGTTGTTGCCCGTTGCTCTAGCGGTGCTGGAGAAATCTGAAGACAACGATTTGGCCGCACCACTGCTTTTGGGCATTGCTTATGCTGCCAGCATTGGCGGTATTGCAACGCCCATTGGCACGCCGCCTAACCTAGTGTTTATGGGCGTTTACACAGAAATCATGGGCGCACCGATCTCATTCGGACAGTGGATGATGTGGGCGCTACCCATCGCGTTGGTATTGCTGCCTATTGCTGCGTTTTGGATCACTAGAAACATTGATCATGAGGGCCAAATTGAACTGCCGGAAGTGGGCAACTGGACCACCTCTGAGCGCAGGGTTCTGACGGTTTTTGTCATAACCGCGCTACTTTGGGTAACCCGAACCGGGCCGTTCGGAGGCTGGAGTAGCTGGCTCAAGGTACCTTATACCAACGACGCCATAGTCGCGTTTTTGGCCGTGATAGCGCTATTTGTAATTCCCAGTGGCGAAAAAACCGCCGATGGCACGCCTATTCGCCTCATGGATTGGGAAACCGCAGAAAAAATACCTTGGGGCATGTTATTGCTGTTTGGCGCGGGTATTACCATTGCCACAGCGTTTACCAACTCAGGCTTGAGCACCAGCATAGGTGCGAGCTTGGAGCAGTTATCAAACTTGCCAATTTTGCTGATGATTGGGGTTTTGTGCCTTGCCGTGACCTTTCTAACCGAAGTCACCAGCAACACCGCCACCACTACATTATTGATGCCCATTTTGGGCGCAGCAGCAGTGGGCGCGAGTATTGATCCGATACTCTTTATGATTCCTGCAGCAATGAGTGCTTCCTGCGCCTTCATGCTGCCCGTGGCTACACCACCCAATGTGGTGACCTTTGCTACAGGCAAATTCTCAATTCAAACTATGGTTCGTGAAGGCGTCGCAATGAACCTCTTCGGCGTGATTGTTATTAGCTTGGGCTGCTATCTTTTGCTCACCTGAGCGGTCATCTGAGTACTCGCCTGACTGCTCACTTAAGTGCCGACCTGAGCCCTTGCTGAATTCTGCATCTATTGCAGAGCCTGCTTGAACCAACTGAGCCAGTTTAAAGGCGCGCTCCGTCTCGGATAACTCAGCCAGAGCGGCAACTTGATTATAAAACTCGGACCAATCCTGTTGCACTTGCCTGAAGAGCTGCGCAAATGCAGGGAAGAAATCCTCGTAAGTGCCTAGCGAAACGAGAAATGCATTATTGAAGCGGTTGCTCATTAAATTGTCGTATCTACCGCCGCCGAGGGCTGCCCTATTTTTTTGGTAACAGCTTTCTATCTGCGCAAGGTACTTCTGCCGCTGAGCGAGAATCTGCGCTGTATTTTCTTCTTGGCTTGCACCACCCGCGTAAATTTTTTCTAAATCGGCTTTAGCCTGCAAAGCAAACGCTTTAAATATCTGCCACTGCGCCTGTTGCTCAAGCCAATTGGCGTAGGCATCAGATTCCACCGCGCCTGCGCTTTGCGACCATTCCCAAGCACCTTGCCTGCCCACAAAACTTGCAAAGCTCTCATTGAAGGCCGTGCTCCCTGGCACCCAGACTTTGCTGTGCGCCAATTCATGAAACAACAACTGTGCTAATGACAGGGGTTGATAGTCGATAAAACTGCTGAGCAACGGGTCGTTGAACCACCCCAGCGTTGAGTAGGCGGAAACACCGCCCACGTAAGTTTCAAAGCCCATATGCTGATATTTATCCGCAAAGGCTAGGGCATCCTCTTGAGCGTAATAGCCTCTATAGGGCGCGCAACCTGCCACCGGGTAACACCAAGTCTCTCCGTGCAGATCCAGTGGTTTTGCTGCAAAAACATTCCAAACCACATAATCACCCTGCAACTGCACATAGCGCTGATACTTGCCATCTGCGTCAAGCAACAGTTGGGTTTCTGCATGCTGCAATATTTTTTGCGTCAAAATCAGCTGCTGGCGAAGCGGATCTGGCGTTTTAGGATCATTCAGCAACTCACTCACCGGCTGGCTGCCTAACATAATGCCTAAATGCCCGGTTACCGCTTGATTGTAAAAGGCAATATGCTCGCAGCCTGACAGAAGGCAAAGATACAGGGCCAGAATAGATATTTTGACCTGCCGCACTAGTTGCCGCCCCACTCCGAGAGTGCCACCATACCCACCCCGGCAAATTCAAAGAGTTCGTTCATGCATTTTCTCAAAGCTATTTTGGCCTTTATCGGCATTTTGATTGCGACAGTTAGTGTGTGTGTTGTCCTGAGCTGGTGGGCGATTAAAATGACTTGGGTAAAAGGCCCAGCTAGATCAGAGCACCTGCGCAAGATGGATAAGATCATCATTTGGTGGACTAAATCAAATCGCTGGACCTTCAACAAGCTAGGTTTGGTCAACGTAAATATTACTTGGCAAGACCGAGAACAAATTTCTCCCGACAATTGGTACCTCGTGGTCTGCAACCACCAAACTTGGACCGATATATTATTGCTGCAAACCTACCTATTAGACGATCTGCCGCCGCTGAAATTTTTCACTAAAGCACAACTGATCTGGATTCCTTTCGTAGGTATCGCCATGTATGCGCTGGGCTTCCCTTACGTTAAACGCGTAACCAAGGCACAGATAAAGAAAAACCCTGAACTGCGTCATGCAGACAGAGACAATGTTCTGATGGCCTGCGAGCGCTTTAACAATCACCCCACCAGTGTTCTCAACTTTGTCGAGGGCACTCGTTTCACTGAGGAAAAACATGCGCGGCAGAACAGTGAATACAATAACTTACTGCGACCTAAGGCCGGTGGCATTGAGTACGTGCTGCAAGGTATGGATAAAAGCCTACATCGGCTGGTAGAGGTGACTATTGTTTACCCAGATGAGGTACCTACCTTCATGGATTTTCTTCAGGGTAAGTGCCAGCGGGTGAACTTTGACATCAGACACCATGAGATTCCAAATTGGTCTTCAGCGGAGGAGACCACTGAGCGCAAAACTGAGATTGTGCAATGGGTGAAAAAACTCTGGCTTGACAAAGATCAGCGCATTACGGCAATTAAAAGCCAAATATCAAACTGATAATCCGGCTATTGAGCACCAGCTGGTAAGCCATTTGCTTCAACTTGTTGCCGCACGTTAGCCAAAGCTTTTTCTAGCGCCACCAAGCGTTTGTTTACCGCTAATCTATTCGCGTCCATGGCCCGCACTGCCTCGCTATTGTCTTTCACTTGCACACCTAAACCAGAGTTCAGGCTGGCAACAGACTGAGCAGCAATATTGGTTTTATCAGTGAGCTCCCGCTGGGCCCTGAGCATCTGTTGTACCTGCAACTCAAGGCTGGTCAATTGATCAACCACGGTTTGCTGGTCTGCCAAAGCTTCGTCGTGCTGGCTACTTGCCGCTTTTAGGTCTCTACTAGTGGCTTGAATAGCCTTCATGGCTTTATCCAATTTGGCGACTTTAGTTTGATTTTCTTTGATCCAGTCGCGATTACGTTCATTAGCAATTGACCATAATTTGCGAATTTCAGATTCCCATAAATTAATCTGCTGTTTTGTGTCTTGGCCACCTTGGCTTAGGGCATTGTCTGTTGCAGATAATCGCTCCTCCAGCTTGATCAGGCGATTATCCGCGTTCTTTAACTCAGTTTCAGTGGCTACAAGTAGCTGTTGTTGATTAGCAATAAACCAGCCCGCGCCCAATAGCCCTGCCACCAGCAACGCCAAAATAGAGGTATTAACTAGACCACGCCCAGAATTACCGCTTTGCGCACGGCGATTGCTGCTCGGACGGTAATTGCCCCCTGCTTCAGTAGACAGCGGATCTTCTGGCATATCACTCATAAAAATCTCACGTTGGAATTACCGCAGAGTATAAAAACTAATACGGCAAAAGGAAGGATTTCTCGCTACTTTTTACCTTTTCTGCGAGCAGTACTTTTCTAATTGCATTATTTCGCCCTTGCACCGGAACTCAGCGCGGACGCTCTGCAGAAATATCGCAAGGGTCTGCGAGATATTCAGACAAGCGCAGATGGTCAAAATGGCGTCCATTGCAGAAAAATCATGTTCGTAATTCGCCACCGCAAAAATAATGACCACTGCCATTACCGAGTGGAAATGAATACGAATTCTGATTGGTTTACTCCCTCCTTAAACTTACTTCAAGCCCCTTTTGCCAAGCCAAATGCCTCACAAGATAAACGGTTGTACTACCGCTGACCTCAAAAAACCGTTGCTTTGTACAGCTAAAAGAACCTTTTGTCTGATAAATAGGTCCATTCAACAATCTGCGAAGCCTCTCGCTTCAAATACTCGTAATCTTTAGGTTCGTGAATCAAAACCTCAAAAATTAGGCTTTGGATCCACTGGATCAATTTAAAAATAGTCGGAAAATTATCAAGGAGACTGAAATGTCTAACAAATTAGTTAAATCACCTTTATCTATCGCCGTAAGCGCAGCACTGAGTGTTTCAGTTGCATGCATCCCTTCAGTCAATGCTGACCAAAACCCATTTGCCATGAAAGAATTGAACTCTGGCTACATGCAATTTGCCGAAGGTAAGTGTGGCGAAGGCAAGTGCGGTGAGTCTAAAGCCAAAGAAGGTAAGTGTGGCGAAGGCAAGTGCGGTAGCTAGTACCGACCATGTCACGTAAGCCAGTAATAACCAGCGCAGGTCTTGGTCTGCGCCGTTCTTTTATCGACGAACTTTCTGCCGACTTCCCAACTTCAATTAGCTTTATGGAAGTTGCACCAGAAAATTGGATTGATGTGGGCGGCCGTTTTGCCGTTGCACTGGAAAAGGCCACCTCTCAGGCACCACTTGTGTGTCATGGGCTGTCGCTAAATCTTGGCGGGCTCGCCCCCATCGACGAAGCCTTTGTACATCGCGTTAAGCACTTCCTCGAAACCTTTCAAGTAGCACATTACAGCGAACACCTAAGTTATTGTGGCGACGAAGGTCATTTATACGACCTCATGCCAATTCCATTCACGCCCGCTGCTATCACCCATGTGGTAGATAGAATTAAGCGCGTGCAAGATATTTTAGGCCGCTCGATAGCGGTAGAAAACGTTTCTTACTATGCCGCTCCGGGCAAAAGTATGAACGAAATAGAATTTCTCAACACGGTGCTAGAACGGGCTGACTGCCAACTACTGCTAGACATTAATAATGTTTATGTGAACAGTGTTAACCATAAGTACGACCCCGAAGAATTCCTCAAAGCCCTGCCGGGCCAGCGCATTGCGTACGGTCATATAGCCGGACATTACAACGAGGCTGAAGACTTGCTTGTTGATACACACGGCGCTGACGTAGTGGACCCTGTTTGGTTACTTCTAGAAAAGGCTTATAACCATTTTGGCGTTTTCCCCACATTATTAGAGCGCGATTTTAATATTCCATCTATCGCGGACCTGTTGGTTGAAATCAACCAAATACATTCCATTCAGAGCAAATTCACCGCGTCGCAAGAGTTAAGGGTCTGAATCAATGAGCCCCAATTTTGCTGAGGTACAAAAAACCTTCACTGCGCATATGCGCGACCCAGCATCGAATCCTGGCCCTGCCGATATTGAAGATAGAAGACTGCAAATTTATCGCGACTTGGTATTCAACAACATCGAATCCCTTATCGCCGGCAGTTTTCCTGTGCTGAAAACTATTTACCCTGCCGAGCAATGGAAAATACTGATTAGGGCCTTTGTCAGAGATCACATTTCTCACACCCCGCATTTTCCGAAGATGCCCCAAGAATTTCTCATGTTTCTCCAACACAAAGAGCAAGAGGAGTCTGAGTTTCCGTTCGCCTTTCCCTTCACTATGGAACTTGCTCACTATGAATGGCTAGAGCTCGCCATTGATTTAGATACGCGCAACATTACCCACAACCCAGTGAGCAGCGCTGAAGCATTCATTGATCAATGCCCGTTGATCAACCCCATCTCTACCACTGTCGGATTTAGTTGGCCTGTGCATGAGATTGGCCCAGATTTCCTACCCGAGGAGGCTCCAGAGCTACCGACCTATATCATTGTTTATCGAAACAGCGAGTTAAAAACCGGATTTATGGAATTGAACCCCTTAGCGGCAATGTTGATCGAAAAAATCGGCACAAATGCCAATCAGACTGGGAAGGAAATATTGCAGCAGATCAGCAGTGACATTGGTCATGCAAATTCTAGCGTAGTAATCCAGGGTGGCTGTGAATTGATGTATGAAATGGCAGCCAAACATATCCTTTTGGGCACCACCCCAAAGCAAATAGAAACTTAAGTTACCTTCACAAAGGAGTCAGCAAATGATCATAAGCGCAGCAACCAAAGCGCAAATGTATTTAGACAAAATTAACGTAACAGACTTTATTGCCCCATTATTGCTTAGACTTTACTTGGTACCCGTTTTTTGGATGGCGGGCACCATGAAGTTAGGCAGCATGGAGAGCACCATTGAATGGTTTGGCAATTCGGATTGGGGCTTAGGTTTACCCCTGCCCTTTCTTATGGCATGGATTGCAACATTGACCGAAAGTATTGGAGCTGTGTGCTTGTTCTTCGGCTTTGCAACCCGATGGATTTCTATTCCATTGATAATCACCATGGTGGTTGCAGCCGTCACAGTACACCTGCCAAACGGCTGGTTGGCCATTGCAGAAGGCAGCGGTCTATTTGCCACCGAGAGAACTATGGGCGCAATTCAACGTCTTGATAGAGCCAAGGAAATTTTACAAGACAATGCGAACTACAGTTGGTTAACCGAAAATGGCAGCCTTGTCATTCTCAACAACGGCATCGAGTTTGCTGCTACTTATACAATTATGCTTGTTGCTCTACTTTATGTAGGTGCCGGCAAACTCAGCATAGATCACCTCATTGCCAAACGTTTCCAAGGCTAGAAACTGTAGGGCAAAGGGCTATAAAAGTCCGTGAGAGGATATAAAGACGAAAAAAAGGCGACCCTAGGGTCGCCTTTTTTTCGTCTGGTTGTGTCTATCTTTACTCGATCTGCAATCGGGCCAAATCAAAAGCCCACCGCAGCCAACACCCTCGACTATAGAACTCGCAAAATACCTGCAAGCACTACGGTCAACACCAGACCAGAGACAATTACACCACGAACTGTAGTCAATGGACCTTGCTTACCTACAATTGCATTAACCTGAAGCGCTGCAATGATCACCAAACACGCAATAATTGCGTTGGCGTTTGAAGCAATGCCACCACTGGAAAGGTGCGCGCTTGATCCCATAAACCACAACATCGGTAGAGAGAAAAGAGTATTTGTACGTGAGGCAAGACCGGCCTTAGGAGCCGCGGCGGCTGCAGCAGGATCTGGCTCGTTACCTTGGGCAACGCCTTGGTTAGATTCAACAATGATCTTTTGGTTGGGCCAAATGATGAGCCAAACGTTAAGGAACATTAAGGTACCTAGCGTTGCACCAATTGTAATGTCACTGGTTAAGCCCGTATGACGATAGCCAAGTAATATCACACCCGTAATGAAAGTACCCATGGCGCCCCAACGGAACCACCACAGAGCGCGAGGCGCTAATTTTGAAAATGCGTCCACTCGGGCATTCGGCTCAGCTTCTTTGAAATACTCTGTTTGCACAAAGTTAAAGTAATAAAGTAGGCCTATCCATGTAATACCAAACAGGAAGTGAGCATACCTCGCCAAGTAATCAATAATCGCTGCGTCCATAAAATCCTCTCGTTATGTTGCGAACTGTGAAGTACATCTTTTCCCTACTAGTGCCCTGAACGGCAAAAGTGGGTCCTCCACCTAAACCATCAAGAGGCAAAAATTAGACGTTCTATTAAGTTCTGAAAAACAATTTCTGAAAAATAAGTTCTGTAAAACGAATCTGGCGGAAGGATAACGAATCACGGTACAAGGCACCAGCAAAAGCCTAACCCAAATAATGGATATTTAAGGGAAGGGCATGGCTGAAAATTTCTTCTAACGGTCGCTATGCGAAGGTGAAGTAGATCACTGTTACGGCATTGTTACTGGCCCAATACTGGGGAAAATTACTCGATAGAAAGTACGCGCCTAATCTGATCGTTCTTAAACCCAATCATACTGGGTCTTTTTACGCCAGGCAGCACTACCACATCGTAAAGCTCAGAGATAAAGCCCTCTGCATTGAGCGAATGCGGAATACCGCCGGTAGTGAGATCTACCACCACTAGACCACTGCGAGCGGCTATTTGTTCTTTCTCCAAGCGTTCATCAAGCGCAAGACCATTGAAGGTCTTGTTGTCCCGCGGCCGAGATAAGCCAAGTATCGCGAAGTTGCCATGAAACGCGGCGCCGACTATTTCATTGCTTTCGATATCAATAACAACACCACCAGACTGCCGATGCTCACGCCAGCCTTCATTTACATTAGTTGTAGAAATCGCCGTGACATAGGCTGGTGCACCATCCTTCATCGCCAAACCATTTAGGTGGCAACGATCTTCGGGTTGCAGGTCGGAGATAAAACTTGGCTGCCAAAGCGGTTTAAAGCTGTGAGTGTCACTAACAGTGGCTAAACAGCTAAATAGGGTATTGATAAAAACCGGCTTACCGTCTGCACCCAAGGCGAGGTCATGCCATCTATGTCGCCGGTAATATGACTTAGCCTGGGTAGATAAAGGCGGTCATAGCCGTCGGCATCTTGACCTGCACCCAAAGTGTTATTGAAGCGGTGCAAATGGTACAAATTGCTCATCATCAAAATTCAGGCAAAAAAAACCCGGCCAAAGCCGGGTTTTTAAGCAAATGTAGATTGCTCTACATCATGCCGCCCATGTCAGGCATACCGCCAGGCATTCCGCCTCCAGCACCACCTTCGTCAGGCTGATCACTTACCATAGCTTCCGTTGTGATCATAAGACCCGCAACAGAAGACGCAGCTTGTAGTGCTGTTCTGGTCACTTTAGCTGGGTCAAGAATACCCATCGCTAACATGTCTCCGTACTCACCGGTAGCAGCGTTGTAACCATCGTTACCGCTTAGTGATGCAACCTTGTCCAGAACGACAGCGCCTTCAACGCCAGCGTTGTGAGCGATTTGACGCAATGGTGCGCTCATAGCGCGTACTGCTAAAGCAATACCTACGTTTTGGTCTTCGTTATCACCCACAGCTGTTTCTGCTGCGGCAATAGCGCGTACCAAAGTTACACCACCGCCAGGCACAACACCTTCTTCAACGGCTGCACGAGTTGAATGCAATGCATCTTCTACTCGAGCTTTCTTTTCCTTCATTTCGACTTCAGTTGGCGCACCAACTTTAATTACTGCAACACCACCCGCTAACTTAGCTAGGCGTTCTTGTAGTTTTTCACGATCGTAGTCAGAAGAAGTGTCTTCGATTTCCTGTCGAATCTGCTTGATTCGACCAGCGATCTCGTCCTTGTCACCAGCGCCATCAACAATAGTTGTATTTTCTTTTGTTGAAGAAACACGCTTAGCAGTACCAAGGTCTTCTAGCGTTGCACCTTCCAAGGTTAAACCAACCTCTTCAGAAATAACTGTGCCGCCAGTCAATACTGCGATGTCTTGCAACATTGCTTTACGACGATCGCCAAAGCCAGGTGCTTTAGCCGCTGCAACTTTAACGATGCCGCGCATGTTGTTCACTACGAGTGTAGCCAATGCTTCGCCTTCGATGTCTTCAGCAACAACAACCAATGGTCGGCCTGCTTTTGCAACATTTTCAAGGATTGGCAGCAAATCTCGGATGTTAGAGATTTTTTTGTCGCACAAAAGAATGAAGGGGTCTTCATGCTCAGCGGCCATAGAATCTTGATTGTTGATGAAGTAAGGAGACAAATAACCGCGATCGAACTGCATGCCTTCTACAACATCTAATTCGTTCTCAAGGCCTGAACCTTCTTCAACGGTAATTACACCTTCTTTACCGACCTTTTCCATAGCTTCGGCAATGATCTCGCCTACAGCTGAATCGCTGTTAGCAGAAATAGTACCTACTTGAGCAATGGCTTTAGTATCTTCACATGGTGTTGCCATGCTTTTGATCTGCACTACTGCTGCAGCTACTGCTTTATCAATACCGCGCTTGAGATCCATTGGATTCATGCCTGCGGCAACTGACTTCAACCCTTCTTGTAGAATGGCTTGGGCCAAAACTGTTGCGGTTGTTGTGCCGTCGCCAGCTTCATCAGAAGTTTGGCTAGCCACCTCTTTAACCATCTGTGCGCCCATGTTCTGAAATTTGTCTTTCAGTTCAATTTCTTTGGCTACAGATACACCGTCTTTAGTCACTGTTGGTGAACCGAAGGACTTGTCTAAAACAACATTACGTCCCTTAGGTCCAAGCGTAACTTTTACTGCGTCTGCAAGGACATTTACGCCCTCTAGCATTAGGCTACGCGCGTCATCACCGAATTTTACGTCTTTAGCGCTCATCGCTTATTTCCTCTTAACTCGTGCTAGTGGAAGGAAGGGTTTAGCCTTCCAAAACCCCAAAAATTTCGCTTTCGCTCAAGATGAGAAGTTCTTCTCCATCAATCTTGACGGTGCTACCAGCGTACTGGCCAAATATGATCTTATCGCCTGTCTTAACATCTAAGGCGCGTACGTCGCCGCCATCAGTCATTTTGCCAGGTCCTGCCGCAAGAATTTCACCTTGTGAAGGCTTTTCAGTGGCGGAATCAGGAAGCACGATACCACCAGAACTGATGGCCTCTTCTTCCAACCGACGCACGACAACGCGGTCGTGTAGGGGTCGAATATTCATTAACTAGTTCTCCCAGTTGCTCCAAATACGGAATACTTTCCAAAACATGGGAGGTCGTAAACGCTGTTTAGCGATAGCTCACCCCCCACATGATTTGACGCTAATGCGCCAGCTCTCCCTTAGCAGTCTCCAGAAGAGAGTGCTAATGCGAGAGCGAGTATAATAGGGTCAGTGCAGCGATATTCAAGGGCAGATTGAAATTAGAAAGGACTATTTGCTAGGCAACTCACACCCAATAGAGCCAAGGACCAGCTGCTTGCTGGTAGTAAATGGCAGCAACGCCCGAAAATGCCGCCAGCCTAGAGGAAGCGCGATCGAGCCACCTCAGTCATCCTCTTTACGCAGGTATTCGCCTTCAACCGTGGTGCCAGGCTTGCTGGCGTCCGGAGCAGGTTTCGTTGGGCCGGCACCTGGTCCTGTTGGCGACGACTCGCCACCCGTCTCGTAGAAAGATGCATTGGCGCTCATGTTGCTTTGTACATTTGCCTGCAAAGTGGCGTTGCGCAGAATAGCACTGGCGATGGCCATACGACTCGGCGGAAAGAGCAAAAGAAAGCCCACTGTATCCGTAACAAACCCAGGCGTAATCAACAGCGCACCGGCGATACCCAGCAAAATACCTTCAGCTATTTCTTGCCCCGGCACTTGACCAGAATTCATACGCCCTACACCCCGAGTTAAGGTGGCTAAGCCTTGACGTTTTAACAATGACACACCAATAACCGCCGTTAACATGACTAATCCAACCGTTGGCAACGCATCAATGTAGCCAGCCACCGTGAACAGGAGGTACATTTCAATAATGGGCATCAAAAAAAACAGCAGCAACCAGGGCATAAAAAAAACCTCAAAGTCTATTAGAGCTAAAAATGGGGGTAGCCCGCCTGCAAATCAACCCAATGCGCAAAACTTTGACAGCAGTGAGGATTCTGCTGAACTGGATAAACCCCAACTCATTTGGCAAGTTGTAGCCAGTATTCCCAAAGGCAAAGTTGCCAGCTACGGACAAATCGCTGAACTAGCTGGCCTGCCCGGTTATGCCAGATATGTGGGCACTACCCTTAGCCGCCTACCTGCCGGTAGCAAACTACCTTGGCACCGCGTGGTTAACGCTGCAATGAAAATCGCCGAACGTGGCGGTTCTCGCATGATTGAACAGCGACGCTTACTTGAAGCCGAGGGTGTAGTGCTGATCGGCGAGAAAATTTTGCAACATCACCGCTGGCAAATTTAGCAGAACGTACGCGTTTCTAATGGTCTACTTTTTCTTCAGCATCTGCTTTGATCACGTTCCACGGTGCGACCCAGTAGAGTAGCAGCATGCCGGGCACAGCCAGCAAGGCGCTCAGATAGAAAAAATCTGTCCAGCCAATATTGTCGACGATTAGCCCACTGAAACTGGAAGTAATCACTCGTGGCAGCGAGGCCAATGCGGTAAACAATGCGAGTTGGGTAGCCACCGCCATGCGGGAGGTTTCTCGGGCAATGTAGGCTACATAGGCAGAGGTACCTAACCCCGCGCCCAGATACTCACCGGCAATGACGATGGCCAACACCCATGGGTCGCTGCCCGCCTGAGACAACCAAACAAATCCGAAAATAGTCACCAGCTGAAAAACCCCAAAAACCCACAACGCACGATTTATACCGATCCTAAAAATAGCAATTGCACCCAAAAAACCACCAATTATGGCCGGCCAAAACGCGGCGTTTTTGGCGATGATGGCAATCTGCTGGGTGCTAAATCCGGCATCAATATAAAAGGGCGTGGACAACGCCGTGGCCATATTGTCGCCGAGTTTATACAGGACCATAAAAGCCAGTACTGCCAGCGCTGGTCCGAGGGCGCGACGCTGGAAGAATTCTTGGAAAGGTAAGTAGGTCGCCTGCCAAAGGTTCGACGGCGGCGGTGCGAGGGTTTTGGGCTCTTTTATGAACAGCGTCAGCAATACGCCTACACCCATAAAGGCCGCCATAACGGTAAAGTTGATCTCCCAGCTCACGGCGCCTGCGAGAAACAATCCTAGGGAACCTGGAATGAACCCAGCTACTCGATAAGCCTGCACATGAATGGTATTGCCTAGCGCCAGCTGGCCTTCGGTTTCCAAAATTTCTCGGCGATAGGCGTCTAATACAATGTCTTGAGTGGCACTAAAAACCGCAACAGCGGCAGCAATAAAGGTAATGGTTTGTAGCTGCGAGTCCGGCTGCCAATAACCTAGTGAGCCGATGAATCCTATCAACGCCAATTGGGTAATAAGCATCCAACTTCTGCGCCGCCCAAGCATGGGCAGTGAGTAGCGCTCAACCACTGGCGCCCAAAGAAATTTAATCGTGTAGGGGTATTGGACAATGGTGAAAAAGCCAATGGCAGTGAGGCTGACGCCCTCAAGCCGCAACCAAGCGGGCAACAGTTGAATCAGTAGATAAAGCGGCAGACCCGAGGCAAAACCGGTTGCCATACAAATGAGCATGCGCCGGTCGAGCAACTGCTGCCAGAGCGACTCACCAACTACTTCAGTTGAGCTATTTAAATCAGTCACGGAAATTGTTGAACTGCAGGGGCAGGTCTACATCACTCTCTTTCAGGGCAGCCATAGCCGCTTGCAAATCATCACGTTTTTTACCGGTGACGCGCACTTTGTCGTCATTGATTTGGCTTTGCACTTTTAGCTTAGCTTCCTTCAATACTTTGATGAGCTTTTTCGCGTTGTCCTTATCTAGGCCTTGGGCTAGGGTAAATTTTTGGCGTTTCAACTTGCCAGCGCCTTCTACGTCACCGGGCGTTAGTGCGCGACTATCAATACCGCGAGAGGTCATTTTGTCGCGCAAAATATCTTTCAACTGACCTAACTGAAATTCTTCAGGGGCTGTTAACAATATGCTTTTTTCCTCTAGCACAATATCCGCTTCAACATTGCGGAAATCAAAACGGGTGCGCATTTCTCGAAGGGCCTGATCTACGGCATTACGTATCTCATGCAAATCTACTTCTGAAACAACATCGAATGAGGGCATAGTTTCGTCTCCTATTAACTGCTCAACAACTGCCTAATTTCTTCCAAGCCTAAATCATAAAGTGCTTGTCGTCGCGATAGCAGATGAAAATTCCGCGATTTAGTCCACCGTATTTCGTTATACCATGCCCACTTCACTAAGCTTCTACCAGCGATCATATGCGAAGGAACAAGAAAAAGTTATGAGTCGAATCAGTCGAGTAACAACAAACAATGGCGACGGCGGTCAAACAAGATTGGCCACGGGCAAAAAAATAGCCAAAACGGCGCCAATGATCAGGACGCTGGGTAGCACTGATGAACTCAATAGCGCCATTGGTTTATTGCGCTGTCACCTGACCGAAGTTGATCACGCTGACCAGATACAAACTACTTTGGGCGAAGTTCAGCAAGCGTTATTTGACCTTGGCGCTGTGTTAGCTTTGGAGGGTCAGTATGACGCCAAGACATTGGTAACCGGCCAAGACAGCATCACACAAGCAGTTGAACAAATGAATACCGAACTGCCGCCTCTGACTGAATTCGTAATACCCGGCGGCACTATTGCGGCAGCGCACAGTCATGTTTGCAGAACCGTGTGTAGGCGCGCAGAAACTGATTTATGGTCGGCGCTGGAAGCCACTCAAGAACAACCTGAAGCCACTGAGAATTTGCGCGCAGCAGGGGTTTATCTCAACCGGCTCAGCGATTACTTTTTTGTGTTGGCTAGAACCTTGATGACCAATACCGAGGAGCCTCAATGGCGAGGCCCGCAGGAAAATCCCAAGTAACAAAAGGGATATCTGAAAAATACCTACAAAGCCAAACGTCTGATGTCGCCCAGTATTTGACTGAGCAAAAGCATAAACTGGCCACCATCAACACCGTTGATTACGCGATGATCATAGGACAACGACAACGGTAGCATCAGTTTGGGACTAAACTCAGCACCGTCCCAGAACGGCTCCATAGCAGAATTCGCCACTCCTAAAATGGCTACTTCCGGGGTATTGACGATGGGCGTGAAGCCGGTGCCACCAATAGCCCCGAGGCTAGAAATAGTAAACGTGCCGCCACTTAAATCATCCATGGCTAACTTTTTGTTACGCGCTTTTTCTGCGAGCGAGCCAATTGCTTCGCACAATTGCCAAATACCCATCTTGTTAGCATCTCGTATCACTGGCACAACCAACCCACCTGGAGTGTCTACCGCAATACCAATGTGCATATACTTCTTCACAATAATCTGGCTGCCGTCACTGTGCAGAGAACTGTTGAATTTTGGATAAGCCTCTAATGCATGACAGCAAGCCCTAACCAAAAAAGCTAAGGGCGTAAGGCTGAGTTCTCGAGCTGCCGCTTCCGGTTTTAAACCTTTACGAAAAGCTTCTAACTCTGTGATATCCGCTTTGCCGTGCTGGGTCACATGAGGCACGTTGAGCCAGCTGCGATGCATATTTACCGCAACTTGCTTTTGAATGCGGGAAAGTGGCACGGCCTCTATTTCACCGAAGCGAGAAAAATCTATCTCCGGCAATGCAGGAAAGCCTGCACCGCCAGTCACGCCAGCGCCACTGCCAGCAGATTCCTGCTTCAGCTGGGATTTAACATAAATCTTAACGTCATCTTTAGTCAGACGTCCGCGGTTGCCAGTGCCTGTTATTGCGGCTAAATCCACACCCAATTCCCGCGCTAATCTGCGCACTGCTGGACCGGCGTAGATATTTTTATCTACCGCACTTGCGCTCGCTGCTGCAGTTTCTGCCAGACTAGGCGATGCTTCAGGTTTTTTGGTAGGCGCATTAGTAGCCCCTTTTGCATCGACAGATTCCGTTTTATCTTCTTTTGATTCCCGTTTAGTCTGTTTAGACTTGGAACCCAGACCTGCACTATTTTCACTGACTAAAGCAACATTGCCTGCATCCGTTGTTGCAATCACTGCAATTAGGCTGCCAGCGGAAACTTGATCCCCCACTGCCACTGCAAGTTTTATAACTTCACCGCCGACTTCCGCAGGAATTTCCATAGAAGCTTTATCTGATTCTAGAACCAACAGTAGATCACCGGCACTTACACTATCGCCTACGGCTATACCTATCTCGATGACTTCAACTTCATCAATATCACCCAAATCAGGCACCAGTACATCTAAGTCTTTCTTTTGATTTGTTGAGCTTGGAGATTCGTCAGCAGTCGATGCCGCAACGTCGCTGACGCTCGCGGGTGAGCCCACATCTGCGATCGGCGCTTCAGTTTTGGACTCATCCACACTGGGCTTTTGTGTCTCACTTTCGGCCACCGTTTCTTCTGCATCTACCGAAATATGCGCAATGAGCGACCCTTCACCCACCACATCGCCTAGGCTAATGGCAAAGCTCTGGATAACACCGGCAACACCCGCTGGCACTTCCATGGATGCTTTATCAGATTCAATGACAATAATAGGGTCGTTTTCACCTACAAGGTCGCCAACCGAAACACACAGTTCGGTTACCTCTACCTCATCGATATCACCTAAGTTGGGTACACGTACGTCCAAATCTTCCTCACTTAAACAACCGTTAAATCGACAACGACTGCTTTGTTATCTAATTTATTTTTACTATTTGTTAACTTTTCTAGACCAAACGCGGGTTGGATTTTTCTGCATCCAACTGCAAATCTGCTTGGGCTTTTTCTACCACTTTCGCGTCAATCTTACCTGCACGTAATAACTGGCCCAGCGCTGCTAGAACAATAAAGCGGCGATCCACTTCAAAGAAATGTCTGAGTTTTTCGCGGGTATCACTGCGACCAAACCCGTCAGTACCTAACACGTGGAAAGGGGCGTCTATGGCACTACGCAACTGTTCCGGTAGTGCCTTCATATAATCTGAAACTGCAATAACGGGCGCGCCCATCCATTTCTTACCCGCATTTTCATTCATGCACTGAGCAACGTATGCGTGTTTCGGCTCAGAGGTTGGGTGCAATAAATTCCACCGGCCCACATCTTGAATATCACGCGCCAACTCTGTGGCACTGGTCAAACTCCAAACCTGTACGCGCACACCATAATCTTCAACCAACATTGCGGCAGCCGCTATTGCTTCTAACAATATTGTGCCGCTGCCAAACAACCGCACTGCTGGTGCCTTGGCATCCCCTTGTTCCGAGAATAAATACATGCCCTTAACAATGCCCTCTTCCACACCGTCGGGCATAGCCGGCTGTTGGTAAGCCTCATTCATTAGGGTGATGTAGTAGTAAACGGCCGCATTTTCGGCATACATGTGTTGCAAACCGCGATGCACAATTACCGCTAACTCATAGCCAAACGCAGGGTCGTAACTTATGCAATTAGGCACCGTAGCTGCGAGCAGATGCGAGTGTCCGTCTTGATGTTGAAGACCCTCACCATTCAAGGTCGTTCTGCCTGCTGTTCCACCCAACAAAAAGCCTTTAGCTTGCGAGTCCCCTGCCGCCCAAGCCAAGTCACCAATACGCTGAAAACCAAACATTGAGTAGTAAACATAAAACGGCAGTAACGTGAATTGGTGGGTGCTATAGGAAGTTGCAGCAGCCATCCACGCAGCAAATGCGCCCGCTTCGTTAATACCCGCCTCTATAACCTGACCGCTTTCAGACTCTTTATATGCCGCCAGCGCATCGGAATCTTCGGGCTCATAAAGCTGGCCTACGGAAGAGTAGATTCCTAGCTGACGAAACATACCCTCCATGCCAAACGTTCGCGCCTCATCAGGCACAATGGGTACCACGCGTTTGCCCAAAGACTTATCTCGGATCAGTGACCCTAGGATGCGTACAAAGGCCATGGTTGTACTGATACTGCGTTTACCGCTGCCTTTTAGCTGCGCCTCAAAAATTTCTAGCCCGGGCACAGTTAGCACTGTTTCATCCAGCACACGCTGAGGAATGGCGCCGCCTAGTGCTTGGCGTTGCTTGTTCATATAGGCGATTTCAGAACTGTCAGGAGATGGCCGGAAGTAAGGTACATCTTCCAACTGCGCGTCATCCAACGGCACATCAAATCGATCACGGAACTGTTTCAACTCTTCCAAGTTCAATTTCTTAACTTGATGGGTAGTGTTTTCAGATTCTCCGGCATCGCCCATACCATAGCCTTTAACGGTTTTGGCCAAGATCACCGTAGGCTGACCTTTGTGTTGGGTGGCTG
>JAOJBS010000013.1:0-57586 GCA_028228615.1 Pseudomonadales bacterium
AGCAGGGCGCATTAGACATTTTGTGGCTGAATCGCCCGGAACAGCTCAATTCAATTAACACGCCAATGGTCACTGAGTTGCGCCACTATTTTGATCAATTGGCTGAAAATGAAAATACGCGAGTAGTGATAATGGGCGGCCGCGGCAAAGCATTCTGTGCTGGCCTAGACATTAAGTCCGCTAGTGATCCAGCTCAGTCCCGACCCTTTGGCGGTGGCATGGGTTTTCAGGGCTATCTTGCGGATGTGTATGTGAAGATGCGCCGTTGCCCGCAGCCCATTATCAGTATGATTCAGGGCGCGGCATGTGGGGGCGGGTTTGCGTTCGCTTTAGCTTCGGATGTGCGGATTGCGGCGGACACTGCCAAGATGAATGCGGCGTTTATTAAACTAGGTTTGTCCGCCTGCGACATGGGTACCAGTTACTTCTTGCCTCGACTGGTAGGCACCTCTATCGCATCCGAGCTGATGTTAACCGGCAAATTCATCCACGCAGAAAGATGTTTGAGTACCAATTTGGTGTCGGAAGTTGTTGCCGAGGAAGATTTGTTTGCAACAGCAAATGATTACGCCCAGCAGATGCTGCTAGCGTCTCCAATGGGTCTGCGCCTGACCAAAGATGGTCTGAATGTAGCCATTGACGCAGCGGGTTTGGAGGCCGCTATTGCGGTGGAAAATCGTAACCAAGTTTTGTGCAGCCGCACAAAGGATGCCAAAGAGGGCATGCAGGCCTTTATTGAAAAGCGTGCGCCGCAATACACGGGTCGGTAGCAAGTGGGTAGAAGGTAGGCAGAAGTTAGATAAAAGTTAGATAGAGATGAGATAGAGATGAGATAGAGGTGAGCTCGAGGTTTGTAAGTTAGAGCAACTGCCAGGTTATTGCCTAGCAGAAGTAAACTGGCTCACAGGTTCAAAGTGCGCCTAAGAAGAAGCTATGTGTCTCCGGTTAATTGCTCACCCCGTCAGGCTGGTAAATACGGCTTGGGAAATAGATATGCCTCGCTCATCGCCCATCAGCCCCGCATGCATTTTGTTCATAACGTAGGAAATTGAGAAATTTTGGTCTTGGTCGATGATGGCAGTGGAGCCACCCCATCCGCCCCAAAAGCATAAGTTGCGTTTGCTCCCGGGGGGCATGCCAAAGCCAAGACCGTAGGCCATAGGTACGTCTACCACTTGGTCGTGACCGCTAATGCGCGGCACCATAACCGAGCGCGCGGTCTCCTCTGAAAGCAAGCGTACACCCTGAGATTCACCTAGGTTTGCGAGCACCGCATGAATTTTTGCTACGGATCTGGCATTGCCGTGACCGTTAGCCGCCGGGATTTCGGCCTTTTTCCACCCAAGAGTCCAACTGTCTCGAGCGTCCCCTGCGGGGTTAGTGTAGGTGCGTCCGGCAATGCTGTCTCCAGCAGTATCCTTACCCAGTCTGCGGTTGGGCGGAGGGATAAGGTGGCCGATACGGGGCAGTGCGTCATCAGGTACGCCAATATGGAAGTCCACGCCCAATTTATCCGCCACCTCTTGCTTAAAGAACGCGCCCATAGTTTGGCCGGTGATGCGTCGTAGCACTTCGCCCAGCAGATAACCCTGGGTTAAAGCGTGATAGCCCATGGCGCTGCCTGGCTCCCACCAAGGTGCTTGAGCAGCGAGCAAGCTTGTGATCTTTTCCCAGTCGTACATGTCCTTGGAGCTAACGGTGACGTCCATGCCAGATAGACCTGCTGCGTGGTTCATAAGGTGCCAGACTTTGACTTGTTCTTTGCCGTTAGCTGCAAACTCTGGCCAGTAGGTGGCCACGTTCTCGTCAAAGTCTAGTAACTTGCGATCAGCCAGCATAAGCATGCATAGGAACGACATGGTTTTGGTGGTGGAGTAAACGTTAACAATGGTGTCCTCTTGCCACGGTTGAGTTTTGTCCTCGTCTAGGTGGCCACCAAAAAGATCTACGACCAACTCGTCTTTATAGGTGACCGCAACGGACGCGCCAACGTCAGCGCCGCTGTTTAAGTTAGCGTGTAAAGTTGCTCTTACCTTTTCAAATCGAGGGTCGCAGTGCCCTTGTACTAATACACTCATCATCTCTCCCCTAGGCTCTTTAAGCCGACATGAAACTCTGTGCTGCGAGCTTTGCAAGCGTTGCACGTAAGCCACTACGTTAATCAGATTTGTCTGCGTACGCCAGAGTGTTGGCAGGCGAAGAAAAAGTGTGATTTGAAGGCTTCAATACCTACAGCGCAATTAGCTAAGGTTGTGCAAGCAATTAATTTGTTGCTATTTAGTATAAGGCAATTAATATGTTTCTTAATATTTTGAAAGCAACTTTTTAGGGCCTATAAAATGAATTCACTACTTCAGCAATTCAAACTGCGGCGTCTTTTTTTGGGGTTAAAGCAGGGGGATATGATGCTTCGTGTGGGCGTTTCTCGTCAGCAATACCAGCGCTTGGAGTCAAAAGGCAATCCTAGACTGAATACGCTTGAGTTAGTTGCCAACGGTTTGAACGGCGAAGTGATGCTCATACCTAAGGAAAAACTCGAAGCTGTTAATGCGGTACTTGAGGGCCGAGGTGTTGATCTTTTTGTGGGAGAGGCTCGCGCTGAAACCAAACTAGGGCAGAAGAGTCTTGCTGACGATCCTTGGCAGGGTTTGCTGGGCGATGAGCAGTGAGCGCCCGTCACCATTACGCGATAGACGAAATCAATGTCCTCAAGCTGACTTTGCACGGTCGGCATGTGGGATATTTAGCCGGTTATCAGAGTGGGCGAAACGTATTAAATTTTACTCGAGAGTTTATTGAAGACGAAAAACGGTCCACCTTTGGTTTAATCACTCACCCGCAATTCCCTCGGTCAAATACTTTACTGACAACGCCTTGGGCGAAGAATCAGCGCCTGCATCCCGCATTATCTAATCTCCTACCCGAGGGTTCGCTAAGGGAGTTGATCGCCCAAGGACTCAAGGTGCATATAGATAACGAATTCCATATTCTGTCTTATCTAGGAGAAGACTTGCCGGGTGCTTTGGTGGCGCTGCCTATGCAACCTGATGACGTGCCAGACAGTCTTTTGTTTGCGCACGGCAGAGCTAAGGCTGTGAAGTTTGAAAAGGTTAATAAGGAAAATAAATTTTCCTTGGCAGGCGTGCAGATGAAGTTTTCCATGAAGGAAAAAGACGGCCGCTATAACCTTTGCAAAGGCAATGCGTTAGGTGATTGGATTATTAAAACGCCTTCAACCAAGCACAAAGACGTGCCACTGAACGAATATACCGCCATGACATTGGCCTCCCTCGCAGGCATTGAAATACCAGAAATTAAGTTGGTTGATCTGAATCAGTTGGACAACCTGCCGCAGATTAATTTGCCAGCAGAACAGCAAGCCTTTGCCATAAAACGATTCGACCGGTCCGGTGATACGCGCATTCATATGGAAGATTTCGCCCAAGTGTTGGTGAAATACCCCCACGATAAATATGCGTCTGCAAACTATGAGCAGATCGGTAGAATCCTTTACGAGTACTCTGGCGAAAACCTAGTTGACGTTCAGCAGTTTGCGCGCCGCTTGTTGGTGAACATTCTTTTGGGCAATGGAGATGCGCACCTAAAAAATTGGAGTCTACTCTACGCGGACCAAACTACTCCACGTCTTTCCCCTGCCTACGATATTCTCACAACAAACGTATACATTGAGGATGAAAGACAGTTCGCCCTCAATTTAGGTAAGAGTAAAAACTGGTATCAGGTTTCTTTGACCAATTTTCAAGCTTGGGCGGATAAATCGGGCATACCTTGGCGGGTGATCAAGCCACACATGGATGAGGCGTTAGACAAAGCAAAAACACTCTGGCCCACGGCGTTAAGGGACCTGCCTATGAACGAAGGGCATAAACTGAAATTAGTTGAGCATTGGCGAAGGTTGCATGAAGACTTTCGGTTTTAAGCGTTGGTTGCGGACGTAGGGCAACGTTTGGCACTGAAGCCTGCCAATGGCCTTGTTGATCTAGAGGCGGTCTCTGTAATTTGTTTGAGTGAATCCAGCCCTCTATCACCAACGAGATTAGATGCAAGCTAAGCGAGGTCTGGTTACCACAACCTTTGGACCTTCATCTAATAAAGCTTCTGGCGCATCCTGCCAATCAGCGAGGCGTGTAGTCACTATTGACGGGTCGAAAGCGCCGCTGGCAACTAGATTCATAATATCTGGAATGTGCGCGCGGGCATCCACTAAGCCAGTTTCGAATCGCAATGAGCGAGAATACATTTCCCATAACGGCAGTGCTGTTTTCTTGCGGAAATAGGGCGTTGCACTGGTACAAACACCAGTGCTGGAGAGTGCTCGACTGGCAAATTCCAAACCGTTTCCCTCACCGCATCCGTCAAAGGCGATGGGATAATCGTTAAACTTTTCTGTAAGTTGCCGCCAACCTCTGCGTCCGGCAGTACGTAGAATAGCATTTGCACCAAGTTTGCTGGCAATGTCCAGACGTTGCTCAGATGTGTCGACATAGTCCACCCTCTCGGCGCCAAGCGCCACCGCAATGCCAGCGGCATAAAGGCTCACACTTCTTGCCTGACCGCCAAGAACTAACACCTTTGCGCCAAGTCGCGCCTTCAAGTGCGGGGCGATACCACGCCACCCGTCGGGAATGTTGTCACTGGCGCTGGCCAATCCTACTGGGTCTACATTGGCAGGCACCTTGACTAACATATGATCTGCGTAAGGTACCCGGACGCTATCGGTCATAGCGCCACCCCATGCGCCTGTGGGTTTGCCAAAGCCATAGGCGGAAATAGGTGTGGTTCTGTTAGTTTCGCAATGTGCGGTTCTACCGAGGTTGCAGGTCAGGCAGCTGCCACATGAAATCTGAAAAGGCACCACGACTATGTCACTCACATAGAACGATTTCACTTCCGAGCCGGTAGAAATAACTTCTGCCACACATTCGTGTCCATAAGCAAACGGTCCATCGAAGGGTTGGGGGCCTAGGTCCTTTAGTATGCGCGGGTCTAGATAATGTGCCTTGGCTGCTGCGCTCATTAACTTGCCCAGGTCACGGTTAAGGAAAGCGTTATCTAAATCGCAACGTGCAACCGCAAAAGGTCTAACTAGGGCATCGGTTGGATGCACTAATTTTGGCTCTGGCGCGTCGCGCCTTTTCTAGAAGATGTTTTTTGACATAGATCAGTTGCTTCAAGTGGCTACCTATTTGGCGGTGGAATTTTCATAGGCGTTCAGCAATCAAAGTGCTGGCGCTTTTCTAGATCAAGCGCTTTCGTCTCATTATTGAAGCTTAGATGACAGAGGGTGGTTCTTGACGGACGTGCGGCACTTCGTCTAGTTTTGGTCCATGACAAATGTACACGAAATAATTCCGCAAAATCTGCAAGCCGAAGTGGATAGCGCTTTGGCTTGGTTTAACGCACACGAAAACGTGTCCTTTGAAGTGACGGGTATTGTTAATCCGCCAACTGCATCAAATAGTGGTGAGGATCTGCGTTTGGTGCTGTGTGGTGAGGGTGTTTGTCGTCAAGAAACCTTCAAGGTTACCGGCTCTGATGGTGCGCCGACGGTTGCGTGGCTGGGCTTAGATCACGCCCAAGACAGTGTTGGCGTGGCTGAACTTGACCCGCCTCCTGGGGTAAGAAAAGCGTGGCTAGCTGATGTGGCAGGGCAGCATTCTTTTGCTGTGTTGTTATTTTATCGTGGCTTCTGGTGACCTCCCTGTCGCCTCGAGTTACGAGGCTACGTTTTTAGCGGTGTGGTGGACGCTATTCGGGCTGCGGGTGGCGAAGTCTATGCAGTGACCAGTGAACCCCAGGTGCTTGCTTCCCGTGCCCAAGAAGAGTGGGAGCTCTCCTTCGAATGTGTGGGTGACCCTCATCAAGAGATCGCTGATGCTGCGCGCCAGCAAGGCATGCTAGATCTGCGCACAAGCGAAGTGGGCGAGTTTATAACGCGGGATACGCCTTGGGGCGCTACTCATCCAAAGGGCTTTTATCAGCCCGGTGTGCTTGCACTGAATTCTGAGCGCCTGCTTTATCGCTGGCAGTCTATTCCCAACCGGGAAAATATGGGTGGCGCTGGGGGCAGGCCTACTGAAGATTATGTTTGGCAGCAGATCCAGGCATCCCTTGCCCATACCTCAACCGCTGACGCTTTGTTAGATGAAACGCCTGCAACAGGCGGTAAGGCACCGCCCTTTTTTGTATTCTCCTTGATGTTGATGGCTCACGGTTGGTTTCTGCGGCCTAAAGCGTTTACCTATCAGGGCGACGGGGTGAATCCAATGCAACGTTTCCCATTAGTGCTTATGCGTCTTGTTGGATTTATTGGGTGCTGGATTGCAGCGTTTGCGCTACTGCCCACTATTTGGGCAGGAGTTGCATTGGCCTTGTATGCGCCAGTAGCTATCCGAGGCATTCGCAAGGTTTACACTACTTTTGCGGTGGAGACAGCAGACTAACTTGTCTTGCTGAAGCCGCACTGCGCCACTGCTGATCAACTTAGGGGTTCTGCTTTGGATAAAAGATGCCATCGAGGAACGCGATCATAACGTCTAATGCGGGTGGCGCATTTTCTGCAAAGCTCACCCCAAGTACCGGGTTGTGTCCGGAATCTAAGTACGCGTGTCTTTGGTCTGCGTACTCCCAATACTCCGCTCGGTGTCCGGCGCTCTGTAATTTTGTTAAATAGTCTTTAACCAGTGCAGGGGTGGTGAGTGTATCAGCGCTGCCAACAGTCAGTAGTTGCGGCGGCAGTGTGCGTTTAGTGCGCATGGGTATTGTGTGAGCGGGAGACACACCCTTGTAAAGTTCTGGGTAAGCGCTTGCAGTGATCTCGCCACCAAAAATACTGCGTGGTAAAGCGCCGCCGAGAAGCCAGAAGGGGTTTTTCCAAGTCTCGAAGTTGCTCAGTCCACGTTGATAAAGGTCAAAGGCGCCGTAACTTAAAAGCGCTGCTTGGACTTCTATGCCTCCGTTCTGTGCGATGGACTCGGCGGTCTCGCCTAGCGGCAGGTAAGAGGGGCTAAAGGATTGTGTTTCGACAGTGTAGCCCTGAGAACTTAACTGCTGCCCACTGTTAACAACCATGGCTGCAAGGTGTGCTCCGGCGCTGTCGCCAGTTACTGCTAAGCGCGCAGGATCGCCTTGATATACGCGAATGTTATCTTGCGCCCACAGTACTGCACCAAAAGTATCTTCAACGATTTGATCAATGGTGACGGTATTGTCTTGGTCGCCGAGTAAGCGGTAGTCGACGTTACAAACGACATATTCGCTGTTTGTGGCGAAGTACTTTGCCGCTTGGTCCATGATGGATTTGTCATTAATCAACCAGCCGCCGCCGTGAAAAATCATCAGCACTGGATAACTGTCTTTGCCCGAGGTTGGCGTATAGATATCCATGCTTAGGTCGAAGCCGTCTGGAGACGCCCAGAGGACGTTGGGTGCCAAGGTGTATTTGCTAGGGTCGTTGTGGCCCGGCTTTTCCGCTGGCGTAGCACACCCGAAACTCAGAGTGCACAGTGAAATGGCTATCCAATTGCGTGTGCTGAATTTCATGCAATGATCCTCTTCAGTGTGTGTTCGCCGGCCCCGGCCATTTAAACGCTTTTTTCTGCCTAAGGCTATTAGGCACCAGAGGCTTTAAGCGCGCGTTTGGCGACCCCAGCTGACGCCTATATTTTGGCTTGTAGAGTCTTCTCCGTGGATTTGCAATCCTTGTCACACTTGCCTAAGCCTAAGAAATTACGGCAATCTGTTTAATCGTAACTTTAAAAGGAAGAGAAAAAATGGAAGCGAATACAATTTTGCAGCCGGTGATTGCGCTGGGTCTTTGGAGTGGAGTGATGATGGTTTGGATGTATGTCACCCGCATCCCAGCCATTGCTGGTGCCGATATTCCTGAAGATGACATGGGCCACCCGGTGGGCATGAGTTACTTGCCGTCCCACGTGCGCCGCATTGCAGATAACTACAACCACTTGTTTGAGCAGCCCACGCTCTTTTACGCCACTTGCCTTGTCATTGCTGTGGCTGGGCATGTGGATGCCACCGCAGTTTATGCCGCCTGGGCGTTTGTAATTCTTCGAATAGTGCACTCCCTTATTCAGTCAACGGTGAACGTGGTCGTTCTGCGCTTCGGCATCTTTATGCTTTCTTGGGTGGCATTGCTTGTAATATTGATCCGCGAGGCTTTAGCTCTATTTTGAGCGTCAGCTTCAAGAGTCAGTTTCAAGAGTCAGCGCCCAGAATTCAAAGACTGCGGATAAGATTAGTTGTTGCTTTAGCGCCGCCTCTAATCTAATCGCGCAGTGGGTGCTCTTGAGAGCGTACTAAATGCCGTAGAGCTCTTTTAGATGTGCCATGAACCCCGGACGGTTCGCTGCCGCATCGGCGCGAATTGTCTTAACGTGAGGGCGCTCTTCCATGCGCGCGCAATAGGCGTCCAGTCCGGGCACCTCTGACAAGGGGTCTTTGCCCAAGAACTGCTTACCTACATTGCGTACCACGGGCAGATTCAAGATTGCCGCGATATCCGCCATGGTAAATGTATCGCCATAGGCAAACTGTTCAAATGTTGAAAGTTTTGCCAGTGCCGCCGTTGCTTTAGTTAGACCTGTCTGCACATCTTTCAACACGGCGGGTTCTGGCGTGGTGCCTGAAAGTAGGTTGGGTATGACGCGACGGGCCACTAGTTCAAAATAAAGTTCAATGAACTGGGACAATTCCTGCACTTTGGCAACGCCAAAAGGGCTAGCTGGCAGTAGTGGGTGCTCGGGGTAGGCGCGCTCAATGTATTCCAAAATTGCGCGGGATTCGCTAATAAAACCTTCCTGGGTTTCTAGCGCAGGTACTTTGCCTAACGGACTTTTGTCGAGATATTCTGGCTTGTACTTTGGACCAACGCCTGTATATGACACCACTTCCTCAAAGGCGACACCCTTCTCTAAAAAAGCGAGCTTAGGTACATTGTAGTAATTGCTGGCAGAAAAGCCGTGAAGTCTGAGCATATCTAGTTCCTTTGAATGTATTTCTAGTGAGTTTTGCTAAAGCTGTTTCTTGCGATTGCATTTTCTCGAATCAAGCTTCAGGCATATCTGTTTGATTAGCGTGTTTGCGCGCAAATTTCAGTTTTACATTGAGGACGCTCCAATGCAATACATTGAGCTATTTGGCAGTGCGCTAAGGTCAATTTGGCCGGGTCAGTTGCGCCGACTTGCGATGTAAAGAAAAGTCATATGAGGCACCGTGAGGGCTGCCAGTGCGACAAAAGTATAGCGAATAGCATTAGCGTCGAGAGCATTTACTAGGCCGTTAGATAGGTTGTTAGATAGGTTGTTAGATAGGTTATTAGATGGACCATTGATGTTGCTCAGATTGATTTCCGGTGCCAGCACTGTCAACAATGCGATGCCCGCAAACAATGCCAAACTGATTAGATATACGCCCATGTTCGGACTGTTAGGTATTTTAAGGCGCCAGCGGCGTAAGTGATGGGGTCCATGCAGGAAAGCAAAGTAGCAGCTAAACGCAATCAACGCTCCGCCAATTAGGCAAACGAGGGCGTAACAACTCAGTAACGCACATGTGGTAAAGCGTGTGTTCTGTTTTGTCGCTTTTAGGCAGCAAAACAGCACCGCAGGAAGGGCAGAGTAACTTAAGCCGTTAGCAATGATGGGAAGTGGTTCGGCATCAAGTATTACTGAAAATAACAAGGCCACTTCCTCAGTCGCCAGTAAGCATGGCAATGCGATAATCGACAGGCCCCACGACGCCTTATATGAAATCGTCTCCGTTGGGCAATCTGAATCGCCAAAGTGAAAAGCTGAATAGGTCAAAAATAGCGTTAGAAAAGCTTGGGGGTTGATCCACCATACCAAGACAGTAATCACAATTAAGCTCAGATAAACCAGTATCGCTAGTGCAAACGATTTATTTTGAAAAAGGTTAGCGATGATATAAATATCGAATGCGCCATGGGGTAAACCGGCCGCCAGAACAACAACGCAGCAACTTAGAAACAACCAATTGTGTTGTGCTCCAAAGACTATGCTGCCAGCGATAGCGATGCCGGCGCTGAGGAAAAACAACTGAAATGGTCTAAGTGTTTCTAACACAGCGGAAGGCTTCGCGTATAAATGAAAGTTTAGGCATGGCCAGCATGACTTGAATATAATCCGTTGGTTTGGCGTTGTCGCTTAAAAATCGTACTAAGGCTGGCGCAGGAACGCGTCGAAACAACTGTAGAAATGTACCGGCTGCCTGTTCTGATTGGTGTTCCAAAAAGCTGATAAATACCGTGTCTAGCCAGCGCGGCAGTAGCCCTCGTGCCGCTGATGCAGTTTGTGCTTGCGCCGTAAAAAGCTGGCTTGCATGCTGCTGTGCTTGACTGTGGGCATGGGGGTAACAGTATCCTGTTGAAGGTTTTGCGGTACCTCCATGAAGACCAAAGGGTATTAGGTTTTGGTGGCTTCGTTGCGTCTGGCTTGCGGTGTTTTTTGGCATAGGAATAATGCCGCGTTCTTCGTGCTGGATTTGCCATTCGCAGATGCCCAGCTGCTCAGTCAGATAGGTTCTTAGCTCTTCCTCATAAACCTTGTCCGGTAGGAGGGTTTTTGAGAAGTGCGTGGTTTCAATTAATGCACGTCGTTTATCAAAAGGTAGAACGTAAAAAAAGTGAATATCACCATTTTTGGTGCTTTGAAAGTCCATTAGCGTGACAGTCTCGGGATCAAAGGCGTCTCGATCTGTGGCGATCTCCCAGCCAACAAAATGCTGCAAAAGCGTGTTGGGGGCGACATCTTTCGGTCGAGTGTCATAAACTAGATCTGCTTCGTATTGAAGGTCATCGCAACTCACGCTTACCTTTGTCTGCTTAACATCTACCTTATTGGCTTTGGTTCCCGTTAATAAATTTACGGTTTTTGATTTATCTAAGCGCGCTTGAGCAAGGGCGTAGTAACGTTGGCTGTCTACTCTTACATAGGGCAATTCAGAGCATTCGCAGATGTGAGTTTGGCCGTTATAGCTTATTTGCCAGCGATACCAACGGTGAGTTACTGCGGCGTCAAAAGGGGTTGTTTGTTGCTGCCAGTAGCACCATGTCTTGTCTCGCGTATAGGTTTGTCGTGGCTCTATTACCCAAGTGGTTTTACTCAGTTTTTCGCAGTGATCATTGTAGTCGGCGATATAATGCGCCAAGGCTAAACCGCTCATGCCGCCACCCAAAATAAGAACATCGCAATTTGTGTCGGCAAACCCACTGTTCATAGGCGGCTCAGGATGTAAATTTTCGATTTCCTAGCGCCTTATGCAACTGCTGGCAATGACTGACCTTTCCAACCAACAGCGTACTAGACCCTTCATTCATTCGTTGCCAAAGCATCTGTAATACTAGCGAGCACTTTCGACGCCGCGAAACTACGCTTCGTTGCTGCCAATAAGCTTTCTGGGATGATGTAACTTTGTCGCCTATGGCTTGGTAAAGGCGCGCTGCTATTTTGATCGTGTGCCTCACGCCTCGTGGTAGGTAGCCATAGCCCAATGCTGCACTAGCGTAGTAGTTGTCGGCAATTTGTAAAAGTTGCTGGGCAGCTTGATAGGCGCTGTTACGCATGGCTTGATCGCCGTGGACCAGCCCTTCGCAGGTTACAGGCGTGGCTAATAATTCCGCTGGGACATAAATTCTATTGCGCTCTGCATCCTCCAAAATGTCGCGACAAATGTTGCTGATTTGCATCGCAACGCCGAGGTCGATGGCGAATGGAAACGCGTTAGGATTACGCACGTTAAAGATGTGACACATCATCAAACCGACCGTAGAGGCGACGCCGTAGGAAAATCGGACTAACTCATCAACTGTTTGTAGTTCCCTAGGGTATTGGTCATCGATAATAGCGTCTACAAAATCTAACAACAGTTCCGTCGGGAGATCATATTCGCCTTGGAGTAGCAGTAAATCGTTAACGTGGCGGTTGTCGCTTTTGCCTGCTCGAATGTCCTCCCGAATGGCGTTGAGCGTTGCGCTATTACTGCCCGGGTTGCCCGTATCAGCTAGGTCATCAACGTGCCGGCAAAACGCGTAAAGTCTTGCTACCGCCTCGTAACGACTTCTATTGAGAAAGCGTGCGGCCAATGAAAAAGTTTTTGCATTAGCCCTAAATGTCGCTTGTGCTTCAGCTAACTGATTGTCCACTATTTTTTATCCTTGACGTCAGGATGGTCTTGCGCCAGCAAGTTTTCGACAACTTTAGCGGAGCTTAGTACTCCGGGTACGCCGGCACCTGGGTGAGTGCCAGCGCCTACGAAATAAAGATTCGCGAAGTCTTCTGCTCGGTTATGAAAGCGGAAAAATGCAGATTGGCTAAAGATCGGTGCGATTGAAAATCCTGCGCCCCATTGAGATTGATACTGGGCTTGGAAATCCTTGGGGTCGAAATCAAAGCATACCTCAAGATTTTCGCGTAAATCGGGTAGGATGCGTTCTTCTAGAATATCTAAGACGCGGTCTTTAACCTGAGCTTTTACCTCATCCCAATCTCGGCGCTGTAGGTTGGGGACTGGCGCAAGCACATAGAACGTGTCTTTACCTTCTGGCGCCAAGTTAGGGTCTGTTGCCGTTGGGCGATGTAGATAAAGGCTGAGGTCGTCACCCGCCTTCTCGCCGTCGAAAATTCGCTGCAGCAGTTCCTGATATTCGTTGCCAAAAACGATGGTGTGGTGCTCTACATCGTCATATTTTTTGCGCGTACCGAAATACAGCACGTAAAGCCCCATAGAATATTTGAGTCTATCTATGCGTCTATCGGTCCACTTTTTTCGCAGGCTTTCGGCTATAAGATTTTTGTACGTATGGGCGGGGTCTCCGTTGCAGATGACAATGTCTGCAGGCAGTGAGCTTCCGTCAGCAAGGGTTATGCCTGTGACACTATCCGCCTCGATTTGGATGCCCTTTACCTCGGTTTCGAAGTGGACCTTTATGCCCACCTCTGTCATGAGTTTTCCTAGCGCTTGAATCAGTGCGCCCGTACCGCCCCTTGGGTAATGAACCCCCCAGCGCCGTTCCAAATAGTGGATGAGGGAATAGATGCTGGTGGTACTAAAAGGATTGCCGCCGACCAGCAAAGGTTGAATGCTGAATGCCCGTCTGAGGCGATCATCTTTCAGATAGCTTTTTGTAAATTGCCACACCGTGCGGTAGCAGCGTAAGCGTATGAGTGCAGGCACCTGTTTCAGCATGAACCAAAGACTGTTAAACGGAACGTGTGCGAGCTGAGTGAAGCCGACATTGAAGATTTTTTCTGAGTGCGCGAGCAATTTTTTGTAGCCTTCCGCGTCTTCGGGGTTAATGCGCCTAATTTCAGCCAAAGTATCGTCTACGCTGCCGCCGTAGTTTAAATGTGACCCGTCGTTAAATTCATATCGGTACCAAGGAGTGACGGGCATCATTTCTATGTAGTCGACAATATTGCGATCGAATAATTCAAATAGTTCTTCGAATAAAAACGGCGCGGTGATCACGGTCGGCCCCGCATCGAAGATAAAGCCCTGCTGTTGAAAGGTTTGCGCTCTTCCGCCAAGTTGTTGTAGACGCTCCACCAAGGTGACATCGAAACCCATCTTGCGTGCGCGCAATGCACTGGCTATGCCCCCAAAGCCACTACCAATAACGACTACTTGTTTGCTCATAGTGCTTCTGTGCTCGTATGCGCAAATTTTTGCCGTGGTTGATAGGAAGACAGAGACTGTTGCGTATGCTCATGGCTGTTTTTCGCGCCTAGGAGCGGAATGTCACTGCTCAGTCGATCATGAATAAAGTTTTTCACTACCTTGCCGCTATGAGGGGGCAGCTCATCAGCGTATCCGATGGCGCTTTGTATTGCTTCAGCCTGCCACGACTTACATAAATTTATTGCCATATCTCGTTTCTTTGGGTGCTGAGTTAAAGCATTGAAGGGGTCTTCATTCGCTGATAATGAATTCATAGCTGCGACTGGAGCGGTAATTACGCGGTTTGAAATGTCTTCGTGTCGCGCCAGACTGGCCGGATACGCGAATGGTTTTAGATCGTCTAGAATCTGATAGGCCAACCCTAGCTGTTCGCCACATCGTCGTGCTGGCTCTGGATCTTGGATCTGCTCGTGCCCGAGGAGGTTGGAAAACTGTAGTGGAAGCGCGATGAAAGCGCCGGTTTTGCTGATAGCAACTTCATTGTAAATGGCAGCTAGGTTTGTATTTTCAGTTTTGCTGGACAGCTGCAAGTGCTGACCAGAAGCGGCTCGACTTATGGCTTGAGACAAAAGGATAAAAAGTTGTGCTTGCGCTGCAGGTTCTACTTCTACTTCTGCAATTGCGCGAAAAGCTGCAGAAACAAAATGATCGCCCAAGAGTAATGCGGTATTGGCGCCAAATTTTTGCCAGACTGAAGGATTTCCTCGTCTTAACGAGGCGCGATCCTGAATGTCGTCATGGACAATGGATGCTTCGTGGATTAATTCAACTGCTGCCGCCGCATGTACAAGTAATGCTTGATGCTTAGGACTGGGTGAGGTCGCAAATAAAAGCTGCGATCTAGTCCGCTTACCGGGCGTGGTTAGGTGATGGCGTGCGGCCTCGGAAAGTGCACCAGCGTCCTCTCCATAGCTGTGAACGGCGGTTTCAAGCGCAAGGCTAAGTCCAGTGATTTGCATTTCTCCACCCCCCAAAACCTAGTTTTTAAGAAGATGCGCTTCTTAATACGCTCATGAGGTCTCTGGTAATTAAGCTTGGAATTAAGGTATTGGCGTTGCGGCCAAAGTAGCACCGCAACGCCAAAATTATCGCTCAGGGGCGATTTTTAGGCTTTTTCAGACGAGGATGTCGCCGCTGCCCAGATCACAACACCAAATGCGATCTTGTTAACAAAGTCTGCAAGGTTGTAGACAATGTTCAGTCCAGCTGCGCCATCAGGACCACCACCCAGAACGTAACCGATAGGGTAGATAGCCCAACCTACAGTCACAATCAAACGCAATGCGTTGAAAGCTGTTTGGCTTGCTACTGTTCCTTGGGACGCGCTGATTTGGCTAGCTTCACCAATGAATATTTCATAGATGATGTACAACCAACCAGCCATACCGATGATGAACGCTATCCAGTAGTCCATTGCGCCCACTTCTCCCAAATAGCCAAAGATCAGCATCACAAGTGACGCTATCATTAGCTTCCAGAAAAGTGCTGCGCGCACGACTGCGATTGCCGCAAGAATCAGGTAGAACTCTACAATCTGCAGTGGCACGGTCAGTAGCCAATCTACGTAGCGGAAAACGGTTGGGCTTTGGCCCGTTTCAACCCACACTCCTCGCATGTAGAAGTAATGAATTGCTGCGATACCAGTCACCATCGCGGCGACGGTCAGGGATGTTTTCCACTTGCCTACAGCTCTATCGCGTTCAACAGTGAAAAAGTAAGTTGCTGCAACCATGGCTGCAGAGATAATCCAGAAAGTGACGCCTACATAATCTTTAGGGTCTAACATTCTCCTCTCCTTATACTATTATTTTATAATCGCTCACACGCCCGCAAACCATAATCTGCCTCATTCCCCGCAATCCGGCCATAACCCAAGTTATTTAGGCTTGTTAGGGGGCTCAAAGCACCTCATGAATCTGAGTTGATCGCTCCTCTCGATCAAGTTGTCGATGTTGCACGACAGCGGGTATTTTCGATCAGTCTTTTATTAGCCTCTCGATCAGTCTTTCGAAAGCCTTCCAAGGGCCGAATAAAGCCCTAGGTGAGAACATAATTTAAAACCTGCGATACCGCAATGGTGTGAATGTCTGCTAGTTTTGGTGTCGCTGTGACTAGATCTTTGTAAAAACCGACTCAAACTTTAATTGTCTTTCGCGAACGGTTTATCTATGTTTGATTTTTGGTTGCAAAATAATTTCGTGCATTGAGCTTTGACGCTTCGAGTTACGGGCTGCCCGAAAAGCAAAAAAATAACTTTTACCTCCTTTAACTTATTGATATTTATCAATAAAAACCCGTTTAAAGCTCTTGCGAATTTAAGTTGCTTACGAGCCAGCATTGATAACGACAACTTTTAGTGGGCAGACTGACTGGTGCTCGTTCAATTAGGCTGTTGGACTGGCAGCAAGCCATTAGCTGCGTTGCAGAATTCATTTGGACGAACTTGATGGTGGTTTAGGGCCATTTGTTGAGTCCGTAATGCGTACCAAGTCCTAAAAGAGTCCCTGACATGTCCAACAACTAATTTGTGTTGGAATCAGACAATTGTAGCCAAAGTGTCAAAAATTCGACCTCTAGATAACCCCAGGATTTTGCGTAGTGAATGGGGGGGAAATTAAAAGTTAATTAAAACAATGAGTTAGTGGTAATTTTGAGGTTCAGCCTTTCTGGTACGAAATTTGTATGACTGAAGTGTTTTATTAACTTTGGGGCGCCTTATTGTGGCTGCAATATCCTCTATCAACAGTTCAACGCTCATTGCTCGGTCCAATATGGATAAGAGTTCTCAGCGCTTGGAACGGGCTATGGAAAGCCTTAGCACTGGGGTTAAGTCCAATCTAAGTAGGGAAGATCCGGCTGCGTATATGCGTGGTAGCCAGATGGCGGCCCACGTTAGATGGCAGACCGAGGCTGTGCAAAATATATCCAATGCCGGAGCCATGGCAGGCGTTGCTGATACCGGAATTGAGCGCGTCAATGATGCTTTATTAAGGATTCGCGAGCTTGCCATGCAGGCGGCGAACGCGACAACAGACAAAGACCGGGCATCTTTGCAATCAGAGGTAGCTCAGCTCGTAGATTCGATAACCCGATTGTCTGCGGATACCAAATACAACGGTTTAGCGCTGCTAGGTGAGTATAAGGACCCCTTTAAATTCCAAGTTGGCGCGAGAGCGACAGATTTCCTCGAGCATACTATTGACAGCTTTCGACCCCAAGATATTGGCGCTCACACCTACACAAGTGAGGGGGATAGCGCGTTTACAGCAGCGGCGAGTGCCAGTGAGGTTATTCGCGCAGACAACCCAAGCACCATGACCGTCATAAATGAGTCTGGTCAGCCTACTGACATCAATTGGCGAACAAACCAGTCTGCGGATCAAATAGCTCAAACAATCAACGCTGAAAGCACCAGAACAGGGGTTAAAGCCGATGCGGTAACAAGGGCAACACTTACCTCAGCCAGTAACCAAGCAGAGACTTATAGTCTTAAAATTAACGGTTACAGCACGGGGAATTTTTCAATTCGCTCCGGCGAAGGTATTGCCGCGGCGGCAGCCATTAATCGTATTTCCGGAGAAACAGGCGTTCAGGCGCAGTTTTTTAACGGCGCGGTGCAGTTAACGGACAGAAGTGGCAAAGACATTAGCATTGAAAATGAGCGTGCTGGCGCGACCTTCAATTCGCTTAGGGTGCAAAAAATTGGCTGGGCGGGTGGTGCTGAAGATGCCGTTGGCGCGGCTGTCAGCTTAGATGGGTCTGGCGCAAACGATACATCCATTGTCTCTGGTAGTATTAAATTGCTGTCGAACAATGTTTTTTCAATTCATAACGACGCCGCGGCGGGTCATTTCGATGACGATCAAAAGAAAAAAATCACCCAAGATTCTGTTGCTTCAATTGTAAAAGGCGAGCTGTCGCTGGTTGGCGGTAAGTTATTTAAAGGCAACGGCGAGACCGCCGATCTTATTGGTATGCTAGATACGGCTGCCTCAGATTTGGCCAATGGTGTGGCGCGTTTCAATTTTGCCTACGGACTGTCTGAGGCAGGCTTTGACGATGAGGCCGCCGGCTCCGCAAGCTTTGCCAAATGGGACAGCTACACCCATCGAGTTAACTTAGACGGTGCAACTCGTCTGAGTAATCACAACATACCCATAGATGAAACCTTGCCAGGTTTCAGTAATGGCTTTTTGGACGCTGCGGGTGATGCAAAAGCGCCCTACGAAGATGCGACATTCAGTATTAAACGGGTTGCCGATCCCTCATCCGGCAGTGGCTTTTCTGTAGAGTTACAGAGCGGACCCATTAAAGTGCCCAGTGTGGGTATCGTCCACGGGCCGGTTTTTCAAAGCTCTGAAACCTATGCCCTTGAGCCCGGAGATAAGCTTTCTTTTGATTGGCGAGGCCTCGCGGGCACGGCGGACTATGATGTATACGCCTACGTAATAGATGAAGAAACCGGCGAAACGCAAGAACTACTCAATGCAACAGGCAGTGGCGGCGCGTCGAGTAGTTGGGCCGCAGTCAATGAGACCATTGAAAAAGCGGGCAACTATAAGGTGGTATTTGTCGGCGGCGTGCGTAGCGACGAAGCGGTTACCTTTACCAATGGCAGTTTTGAAGATGGCAGTGCTGGAGACACCAGTATTCCCGGGTGGACGACATACACCAGCCAAGTTCGTTTAAACGGCCTGGACAATATCGCAGGCCAACCCAGTGCCTCGGACACAGTCTTCCCAGCCACGGTTGTTGGCGCAGCCCCCCACGACGCTACAGCACCGAATTCCGCCTCTTATGTCGCCAAGTTGTCCACGGAAACCTCAACTGGCAGCGGCTTATCTGTGCAGTTGCAATCAAACGCTCAACTCCAGAATGGCTATGGCATTTTGCACGGCCCCTATCTAGTCAGTAACGAAGCCGTGACCTTGAAGGCGGGAGACTCTGTAGGATTTGACTGGCGTGCCACTGGC
Organism: Pseudomonadales bacterium; assembly: GCA_028228615.1. GTDB lineage: Bacteria > Pseudomonadota > Gammaproteobacteria > Pseudomonadales > Azotimanducaceae > UBA4421. The sequence continues at coordinate 18,708 of JAOJBS010000013.1, forward strand.
GGTTCCGATGCCTACGATGTCGTTGGTTACCTCGTTAATGAAAATACCGGTCATGTTGAAGAGTTGTTGAACGAAACCGGTGAAACTGGCAGTGCAAGTACGTCCTGGGCAACGGTTTCTAAAAACGTGTCAGCAGACGGCGATTACCGCTTTGTATTTGTAGCGGGTACTTGGGATGCCTCTGGTGGCAGGGCGGCTGGAGCAAACCTATATGTGGACAATGTCACTGTTCAAGCCTCTGATTATCCGTTGGTCTCTCGAGATGCGAGTCTGCGTGTTGACAATATCGCGGTGGAGAAAAAATCTGGCAGCCTAAACCGAGCAGAGTTTAGTGATATGGCAGACCGGCTATATGGCTTGGGCGGCGATAATAGTAGCTCGTATTCCACAGTGTTTGGCGCAAACTATGTGGAAATTAAATCCAACGATATTGTCTCTGGTTTGAATACAGTTTCCACAATAGATATCTCTACCACCGCCGGCGCAAACGCTGCGTTGTCGATTGTCGATGGTGCGCTGGAACATTCGGCAAACAATCAAGCTAAGTTAGGTGCATTACAAAGTGCTGTCGATTTTGGTATGGAACGTCTTCTGCAAACATCGATACAACTTGATGCGTCTAAGTCGCGAACAATGGAAGCAGACTTCGCGCTGCAAAGTGCAAAGCTGGCGCGAGAGCAAATGTTGCAGCAAATGGGCAGTTTCGTCCTTTCCAATACTCAGGAAATTTTGCGCATGTCTTTGTCTTTGCTCAGATAAGTGGCGTTTGCAGGCTTAAAAGCGATTAAGGCATCAAGTCTTGATGACAATTCTTGGGTGCAACCGACGATGGACATTTTTACCCAAAGCAAACAACTTTGGATTGAACTTTCGCAATCAACAGAAAAATACGGGGGGCTCCCTCCAGGGTAATATTGTTGTTGTGATGAACTAGCATATTTAGGTGTCAGAATATTAGCTTAGATCTATAGTTAGAAACTTTTGGCGTGAAAGAGGAAAAAGGAAAGATATGAAAAAAGTATGCTGCAATGAATTTGGTCCGCCAGAAAATCTTCAACGTATTGAAGTCGACACCCCGGTACCGCAAGCGGGGGAAGCTTTAATCAGCATCAGTGCTGCAGGCGTTGGCTTTGTTGACGGCCTAATGGTGCAGGGCTTGTATCAGGTCAAACCGCCTTTGCCCTACTATCCGGGCAGTGAGTTTGCAGGCATGGTCAGTGCGGTTGGCGAAAGTGTCACCCATGTGAAACCCGGCGACCGAGTGCTCGGCATGGCGACCAATGGCGCCTATGCAGACAGTATTTCTGCTGTGGCCTCAAGCCTGGTTAAACTGCCTGCAAATCTTGCCGACGCCATCGCTGCCGGCTTTTACATCAATTACGCCACCGCTTTATATGGGCTTAGAGATTGCGGTGACCTTAAGGCTGGCGAAACGCTGTTGATTTTGGGCGCCGCCGGCGGCGTTGGTTCTGCGGCGATTAGTGTGGCTAAGGCCATGGGCGCGCGCGTCATTGCCGCTGCCTCTAGTGAAGAAAAGCGCAGCGCTGCGCTGAGTTTTGGTGCAGATCACGCAGTTGACTATACCGAACCAAATTGGCGCGATGCGCTGAAAGAACTGACTAAAGGCAGCGGACTGAATATGGTCTACGATCCAGTAGGCGGCGATAAAGCCGAACCGGCATTTCGCTCCTTGTCCCCCGGCGGCAGGTTTTTAGTGATTGGCTTTGCGGGTGGGGAAATTCCTAAGATTCCGTTGAACCTGCCCCTGTTAAAAAGATCGTCCATTGTTGGTGTTGATTGGGGTGGCGAGTTTCGCGCCAACCCAAATATTAATCAGGCGTTGATGGATACTCTAATGCGTTGGATCGCTGACGGTAAGCTTGTGCCTGCCGAGGTGGCTTGTCGCCAGATGAGTGACTATCAACAAGCGTTGAAGGATCAACTAGCAGGCAAAGTTGTTGGTAAACTGGTGCTAATGAACTAGTTCGTTCTTTGGTCCCTAGTTTATTTTAGTGGGTGAACGTCTTGGCCGTTTTCGCGGACGTAGTCTTCCCCAGATCCGAAGCTTTCGCCGTCCTTGAACAAGCCAACGCCCGGCACATAGTTAACCTCAATCCTTATACCATCGGGATCTTCAAATAGCACATAGTAGTACCCTGGTGCCCAGTCCCGCTCTTCTGGGCCGCGGATGATATTGGCGCCCAGAAAGGATGCTAGTTCAGCGGTTTTGTCGATGTCTTCACGGCTTCTAGCGCGTAAGCAAATGTGGTGTAAACCTACACGGTATTGTTGGAACGCTTCGCCTGCAAATTCTGGGTCACACTTGCGTACACCAATGGCTGTGCGAGCGCCTACGTGATAAAGGAAGTCTGGACCGTCCTCAACCTTGGTCATGCCAAACTCCGGCAACAAACCAGAATAAAATTTATGTGCTTTGTCGAATTGGCTGACAGTGAGAATGACGTGTGCCATGCCGTTGATTTCAATCATTTGTTTTTATTCCTTTTTGTTTGGCTTTTGGCGCTGCGAACTCTGTTAAGCGTCGCTTAGAGTCGAGTGACACGTAGCGGCATGGTGTTGATGCCATGTATTACATTTGAGAGTGTGCGCTGGGGTTCCCCAGCCAGTTCAAAGGTTAAGTTGCGCGACAGGATTTCTTCCCACAACACACGGATCTGCATTTCCGCAAGGCGATTACCCACACAGCGATGAATACCGAAACCAAACGACAGGTGGTGCCTTGGATTTTTGCGGTCGACGATAAATTGATCTGGGTTTTCTATGGCTTCTTCGTCGCGGTTGCCTGAGAGGTACCACATCACAACTTTTGCGCCTGCTGGAATAGTCACACCGCCAACCTCTACTTCTTTGGTAGTGGTGCGACGCATATGGGTGAGCGGCGTTTGCCAACGGATAATTTCAGGTACCAGTGAGTTCACCAGAATTGGGTTTGCTCGGAGCTTGGCAAATTCTTCTGGATTTTCAATAAGGGCCAATAACCCGCCAGATATAGAATTACGCGTAGTGTCATTGCCGCCAATAATGAGCAGTATGAGGGTGCTCAAGAATTGTTGGTCATCCATGTCGACCATTGACGAGTGGGCCAGCATAGAGATCAAATCATTCTTTGGCGGCAGGTTAGCTCTTTCGGTCATCAACTGCTTGAAGGTGGTTAAGCACTCGCCCAGTGCTGCAATTCTTTGCTCTTCGGTTTTTATCTTGTCACTGGTGGCTAGGTCTGCGCTGGCGACTTCAGACCAATAGGTGAGCTTTCGTCTTTGTTCAAAGGGGAAGTCAAATAGCGTTGCCAGCATTCGTGTGGTCAGTTCGATGGAGACTTTATCTACCCATTCGATGATTTCGCCGTTGGGCAGTTGGTCCAAAATGTCGATGACATGTTTACGAATCGTGCCTTCCATATTCGCCAAGTTAGAAGGTGCAACAATAGGACTCACAACCTTGCGTTGAGCGTCGTGCTGCGGCGGGTCCATGTTAATAAAGTTGGCGCGCTCCATACCTTTCGGAAAATCTGTCATTTGAATGCCGCCCAGAAAAGCGTCCGATGAAAAATTTTGGTGGTCCTTATCAATGGCCATAATGTCGTTGAATTTGGTTACAGACCAATAGGGGCCGAAGCGACTCTCGGCACAATAGTGGATAGGTTGCTCGTTTCTTAAACGTTTAAAGTAAAGACCAATGGTGTCGTTTTGGAAATACTCGGGCTGGCTGACATCAATGGCGTCGATGTCTATGTCGTAGGGATTACCGTGCTCTGCGTCCATTGTGTCGCTCCATTGCGTGCATACAAATTCAAAGAAGAAAAAATTATTTCTCTGCCAAATATACAAGTGATTTATTGGCAGAAACACTGCGCTTTATGCAGCGGCTGGTGTCTGATCTAAAGTAACATCCTTAGGTTAAAAACAAACCCGCGCGCAGTGTAATTGGACATTGAAGTTCTTTCAGCTCCGCCATGGCCCCAGTCGCAGACCCACCGCCACAACAATGCCGTAGACGATTGCGGCTATTGCGACTAAATACAAGGTGGTATCTACTGAAGTTTCGCTGCCCACCCAGTAAAGTCCCGTGGTCACTATGATTAATCTGGCGAGTGCGCCAAGTACTGGAAAGGCCAGGGTATTAAGTGCTTGGCTTAACAGATAACAGCTCAGTCCTAACGCAAAAAAGGCGTAGGTTGGTGCAATAACGGCCAATGCCTGGCTACAAGAATTGATAACTGCGGGATCGCTACCTACCAGTCCACACCAGCTCGCTGGGAATATTGACAGCAGCGCGCCTAGAGCGCCGATTAACACCACATTGACCGCGATTCCGCGCCAGGCTATGGAAATGGCTTCCTCACGCATACCTGCACCAGCGTATGCGCCAACAATTGCGATCATTGACGCGCCAATGCCAAATATTACCGGCACCATAATAAGTTCAAGGCGCACGGCGAGGCCAAAGCCGGCTAACCAATCCGTGCCAAATCTACTGAATATGATAGTGGTGACTAATGCATAGACAATTGTCATAACTGACTGACTCGCCGCTAAAGTGCCTTGACGTAAAATCTTTGTTAGCAGCGCCGGACGGAAAGCCGCTATGCGAAATCGAACCGGTTGGGATTTGTGGGCAATAAAGTAAGTTACGAGTGCAGAAGCCAGCAAGTAGGCGCTCGCCATAGCAATTGCCGCGCCTTTTAGGGCCTCGTTGATGGTGGCTCCTTGTGTGGGGATGAGCAGCAATGCGCATAGGATATAGGTGGCTAATAAGACGGCCGCCACAATGGCTGGACGAATCATGTCGCCGCTGCCTCGCAACACCGAGGACAGCATATTGACCAGCCAGAAAGCTGGGATGGCTGGAAAAAGTAATGTGGCGTAGTAGTGTGCGGCGTTGCTAATAGTTGGGCTGTCGCTTGCGTACTGATACAAAAATGGGCCAAGTAGCACGACTAAAATCCACATCAAGAACCCGCCCGCCAGTGAGATGATGACGGCGCAAACAAGGACCGCGCTTGCCTCATCATCGTTACCAGCGCCTATGGCTCGAGCAATGAAGCCACTGATGGCGCCACCAAATGCCCCAGCTGAAAACATGCCAGAAAGAATGACAAGTGGGTAAACCAAAGCCACAGCGGCCAACGCCCCCGTGCCGGATTCTTTTAGAAAAGTTGCTTCCAGTAGGCCAGGCATAGTTGTCAGCACCGCGCCTATTACACCTGGGACGGCCAGTTTAAACATTGTCGGCGCTAGTGGCGCGCCGATTAATGGAGATGGATTGTTCATAATTTGATTCCAGCTGGGATTACTTGGAAGTTAATCAGGAGCCAAAGTTTTCCCCGAAGTTACAGTAGGTAGCACTCAATTTATATCGCGGTTTATTGGGTTTAGGTATCGGCACTACATACACCCATGCGTATCATGGTTTCTCCAACGCTGGGTTTTGAGGTTATTGAGTAGGTTGCGCGAAGGCCTAATGCCGCGCCAACCGAGCTTAGGATGAACGTGGTGTCAGCATTATCACCTTTCAAAAAGAAATCAGTTTTGCCAAGCGGCTGTTTGCAGTGCTGGGTTGCACAAATAAAATCTTCGCCGTCTTCCCCCAGAATCGAGATCAGCTTGTTCTCAACGCCCACTTGAAATTCGATGCTGGTTTCTTCGTGGTCGATAAAATACGGCGGGCCTACTAAGAAGTCCCTGATTTGCTTACAGCTCCATGTGCCACTCCAGCTGGGGGCTGCAATGAGCAACATGAGTATTGTAATGAGGAGTTTCTGCATTTTTTTGGCGGCCCTTATTATTCTTTTTAACATCTTTTCAAGCGAGGTCTTGGTTAGATAGTAGCTTTGGGCCAGCCACTATTTCCAGTCTTTGGATCTTTGGAAATTAGGTAGCCCACGTTGTATCAGGGCCGAACATGGGCGAGTAGTAGCTGCTCTTAGGGGCGACTAGAAAACGAATGGCTAGTGTCTGGGGATTAAACCGCCAAGCTTGTATTCCTCATGGCGCGCATTAGAGTTTGTAAGTTGAGTATTGGCGAGGTGTTGAGTTGTCTATGTCAATGGATCTGCTACGTCTGACTTATGCATAGTTTACTGCTAGGCGGTGCGTAGAGAATTGGCTGATGCAAAGTATGGTATGACTATAAGGTTCTGAAATATACGAAGCTTTTTAAACGTCGTATATCCCAGAACCATAAAGTGGTGGAGGCGGCGGGAGTTGAACCCGCGTCCGCTGGTTCGCCATTATTGGCTCTACATGCTTAGGGTCCGTCTATTAATTTAGCGTCCAGTGACCCGACGGTCAGGGTACTTTCTGCGATCCCGATTGGTTTTAACGGTTCAACCCCGGGCGAGGTATCCGCGCGATCTTGCTGCTTTGCCGTCCATTTCTCCTAGCAAGAAACGAATCATGGACGTAAGCGGGTTTTTTAGGCCGCTAGTGCGTAGTTTTCGTCGTTGGCAACTATAAAGTTACAGCGATTGTTTTACGAGAGTCACTACCCTCTCGGCATGCACCTCAAATTTTGATACCCGCGTCGAAACCATGTCGCCCCCAATAAGGTTGTTGACTAGATGGTTCTATCGGCGTGTCGCTGTCGAAAGAAAAACTTTCGACGCGGTACGCGTCCGAAACCATGTCGCCCCCAATAAGGTTGTTGACTAGATGGTTCATTCCATCCACATCTAACTCGCGTTTGACGCGGAATACCCAATCCAGCTTTAGCTGTCTTGGGCGGTCCGAAACCATGTCGCCCCCAATAAGGTTGTTGACTAGATGGTTCATTCCATCCACATCTAACTCGCGTTTGACGCGGAGTACCCAATCCAGCTTTGGCTGTCTTGGGCGGTCCGAAACCATGTCGCCCTAAATTCTATTGGAATACATGTGTTTATTTGCAGTGTCTCTACCAGAGCACTCTTGTAGCAGTACTTTGATGTCACCGCCGTTGCTCAAAAGTTGCGTCTTAACAACGATTCTCTTGAGGTGATGAGCGTGCATCTTTTGCTCAGCAAATAAACATGTTCGATTCGGTAATCTGTTGTTTAGAACAGGTCCTCTATCTTACGTTGAGACGGATGTTACCACGCTATGTCGATCCATTTGTCATCATTTTTCGCCTTTACGTCGGTTGGCAGATTGCGCTGCAATGTTAAGCTTATGGCATGAAGAAATGTTTTTTGAGTTTTTGCGTGTTAATTGGGCTTGTTACCCCAGTACAGTCTTTTGCGCTAGACAGCCGGGGCTATATTGATCGCGCCGTGGTCTTGATCGAAGAGGGCGACTTTAGTCTTGCCCGTAGCTACTTAGGGCCAGCTTTAGTGGATCCTTATATTGCGCCTGATCTGCGCAGTAAGGCCTTTTACCTGCGCGGCTATAGTTACTATGCCCAAGGGTTGCCAGTGTCTGCGCTGCGAGACTTTAATCGTGCGCTAGAGTTCAGCCCAAATAATCCTGTTGTACTGTTTATGGTGGGCCGTGCGCATTACGAGGGACTGGGTACCAAGCCTGATCCGGCATTGGGTGTGGGCTTTTTTCAGCGCTCGGCTGATGCTGGCCATGAGGGCGCATCTGCTTATCTGGGGTTTGCCTTACTCCAAGGCAACGGTATTACTAAAGACCTTCCGCGCGCGCGAAGTTTGTTGTCGGTGGTGGCTGAAGAGAAGGGTGATGCATTTGCCATGGTGCAAATGGCGCGCAGCTATAGACAAGAGGTAACCGATTCACCAGACCCTGCACTGGCTGAGCAGTGGTACCAGCGCGCTTTCGCCGCAGGCGAAGCGAATGCTTTTGTCGCCTTAGCGTATATGTACAGCAAAGGCGAATTTGAGTTGAGTGAAGTAGCCGCTAACAAGCGCTCATTCAGCTTGCTAAAACAAGCCATGGAGGCAGGGGCAGAATCTGCCTACGCGCGCTTGGCTTACGCCCATTTGTCTGGCATTGGTACCGTGGTGAACTATGACAAGGCCTTTGAGCTATATATGGCTGGAGTTGAATTGGGTCAGGTTCAGAGCTTTGCGGGCATTGCGCATATGTTTGAAGCTGGCTTGGGACGCTCGGTAGATTTGCAGCAGGCTGAGTCTTGGTACATGCGTGGCATTGAGGCTGGAGATGAATATGCGCATTCGGCTTTGGCCTATATGCTGCTGGGCATCAATGAAGATGATCGCGCGCTGCAGTGGTTCTCAAGGGCGACCCAATTTGGTGGCGCGCAAAGTCATAATGACCTAGCGTGGTTGTTGGCTACCAGTAAAATTGACGAACTGCGCAATGGCGAGTTATCTCTGCAACATGCATTAAAAGCTGTTGGCCTAGAAGCTTCCGCAGCATACTTAGATACACTAGCCGCGGCTTATGCCGAGTCTGGATTATTCGAAGACGCGTTGGCGGCGCAAGAGCAGGCCATTGCAGCGGCGGCTTTGGATGAGGATGAAGGCGTTAGACAAGAATTGGAGCAGCACCTTCTGAGTTATCAGAAGCAGGAACCCTGGCGGGAATAAGTACTTTCTGGTACTAATTCGCGTCGATTATTGAGCACTGGGAGTGGGCATTGAGTACTGAGCGCAGAAGAATTGAAGAAGTTTTCCAAATTATTGAAGAGCTTATAAAAGAAAATCAGTCCGGCATTAAGGCGGGCGCGGTTGCGGATGTATTGCGCGCGCGTAATGCGCCAAGTGGCATGTGGCAACTTAGAGCAGATTTTAGCGAGCTTGCCAGCGAGGGTCGTATTCAATGCGATGACGTTACTGGCGCTTGGACCCTTGCCGATGCTTCTCTAAAGAACGTTGGCTAGGGCAAAAGGGCAAAAGGGCGAAAAGATAAAAAGGTAAAAGATTGAAAGCTAAAGTCGACATCTCCAATCTGCCAAAGGTCACTCACCCTGGCAGAATTTGTATTTTGAAGTCCAAGTGGCATTTGCAACATGTGCAAAATATGGCAGATGCCTGTCGCGCGGTGCTTGAAGACGCCGGCTATACAAAGATCGACGAATACACCTTGCCCGGATGTCTTGAAATACCTTTAGCCGCCAGAGACTTGCTGGCGGAAGACGCCAGAAATTTAGGCGACCTCCCTGACAATAAAGCCGAAAACAAAGGCGAAAACAAAATAGACGCCATTGTGTGTTTTGGCATTATCGTCAAAGGCGATACGTTGCACTTTGAGATGATCAGTGAAGAGAGCATGCGCGGACTCGGCTCCGTGATGCACGACTTTCGTCGGCCAATATTGGTTGAGATTTTACCTGTATTTGAAATGCAGCAAGCCATTGATCGCTCATCTAATGATGAGTTCAATAAAGGCATTGAGGCTGCGGTAGCAGCAATTGAAATGGTGGCTTGGCGTCGGTCTATTTGTTCTTAGACCGTTTTGGGATCTGTTTTTAGAGCTGAGTCCAATTTTTTAGCCAGCTAGAGATGCTGCAAGGGGCAAGCACTTGTACTAATGCTAGTGGGCTGAAGTTTTAAACAACCGCTGCTTGTCGCGCTGCCAATCCCCTTCTTTCATAGTGGCGCGTTTGTCGTGTTGCTTCTTACCCTTACCTAGGGCGATTTCAACTTTTACCTTATTGCCTTTCCAATACATGGCCAGTGGCACAATGGTGTAGCCTTTTTGCTGGTTAGCAACAAACAGTTGCGCCAATTCTTTGGCGTGCAAAAGTAATTTTCGCACACGCTGGGGTTCAGCAATGACATGGGTGGATGCGCTGAGTAGCGGGGTAATATTGCAGCCGGCCAAATAGGCTTCGCCTTGGTGCAAGTTAATATAACCTTCAGCTAACTGAACCTTGCCGTCGCGAATACTTTTTACTTCCCAGCCAAGCAGCATCAGCCCCGCCTCAAAGCGATCTTCGATAAAATAGTCGTGCCGCGCTCTACGGTTTTGCGCGATGGTGCCCGGACTGGATTTCTTTGCTGATTTGGCCATGATGGCTTTGTACTTTGTTGTGTTTAGGAAGGCTGCTGGCGGAGAGTATATCAGGTTGTTATCCGTACATAGCAATCTCTAGGCTACTCTGTGACATCAGTAGTAAACTGCACCCTCTTTAGGAAATTTAAAACGCGTTATGGCTTTACAAAATAATTCCTCGCAAAGCCGCTGGTCTAGCCGGTGGTTGTTTGTTTTGGCGGCTGCTGGCTCTGCTGTGGGCCTGGGCAATATTTGGAAGTTTCCATACATTGCGGGTGAAAATGGTGGGGGCGCCTTTGTTCTCATCTATTTGGTTTGTATTGCCTTAGTCGGCATTCCTATCATGATTTCAGAAGTTTTGATGGGCCGAGAGGGCCGTTCTAGTCCAATTCATACAATGCGTATTTTGGCGAAAAAGGCTGGCCGCAGTCCGCGTTGGGCCCTATTGGGTTGGTTGGGTGTAGTCACTGGCTTTCTTATTCTTTCTTACTACGCCGTTATTGCCGGTTGGGCATTGAACTATGTATGGCTCACAGCCAATGGCACTTTTGACGGCGCCAGCGGTGATTTTGTTTCTCAAGCATTTACCGATCTACAAGCCGATCCGTTGCAGATGATTGCCTATCAAACTGCCTTTATGGTGGTGACTATCTGGATTGTGGGTCGTGGAGTTACTGCGGGTCTTGAAAAAGCCATTCAGTGGTTTATGCCCGCGCTCTTCATATTGCTCATTGTGCTGCTCATTTACAGTTTTAACTCTGGTGGTTTTGCTCAGGGTTGGGCCTTTATGTTTGATCTGAAGTGGGATGCGGTTGGTCCAGAGGCTTGGCTTATTGCCATGGGCCAAGCATTTTTTACCCTGAGTTTGGGTATGGGCACCATGATGGCTTATGGGGCCTATGTGCCTGAAGATGCCAAGTTAAGTACGACTGTTGTGACCATTGCTTTGCTAGACACGTTGGTTGCCATTGCAGCCGGTTTAGCTATTTTTCCAATTGTTTTTGCGAACGGTTTGGAAGTTAGCCAAGGCCCCGGCCTGACCTTTGTGACGCTGCCTTTGGCTTTTGGTCAGTTGCCTTTTGGTGCCTTCTTTGGCGCAGTGTTTTTTATCTTGATCAGTTTTGCGGCCATTACTTCGGCTATTTCGCTGACCGAACCGGCACTGGCGTACCTCACTGAAGAGTACAACGCTAAACGTCAGCGGGTTGCCATAAGCCTAGGTGTGCTGTGTTGGGTATTGGGCTTGGGTACGGTATTTTCATTCAACATTTGGTCAGACTTTTTTGTTGTCGGTGAGCTCAATTTCTTTGGTTTTGTCGACTACCTGTCACAAAACATCATGCTGCCGTTGGGCGGAATGTTAATCACAATCTTTGCGGTGTGGTTACTGCCTAAAGATATGGTTAATCGCCAGCTGGGTATTTCTAGTCCGGCTATGTCTTGGGCCTGGCGTATTGTTGCTGGTATTTTGGCGCCTCTTGGTGTGCTGGCTATATTCATATTTACCGTTTGGCCATTGCTCCAAAGCCTGTTCAATTTATGACTGTACTGACCCGATCATCTCTATTAATGGTGCCGACTAATGTAGCTTTCGGCGTAGTGAATGATGTTGAAAGTTACCCAGAGTTTTTGCCCGGTTGCAATAATGTGGAATTGTTGGCGACAGATGGCCAGAACAATGGACAAGACAATGAATCGCAAGTCAGAGCCCGTGTCACCGCGGGTGCAAAGGGTATGACTTATAGCTTTGTCACCACCAACACTTGTGTCGAGAATAAACGTATTGATATGACGTTGGACGAAGGGCCTTTTGAAGTACTGGAAGGCAGTTGGGTTTTCAAAGCGCTGAGTGATGAAGGTTGTCGCATTGATCTGACCTTGGAGTTTGTGGCTCAAGGTATGTTGTCGGCGTTACTCAGCCCCATGGCCAGTGCGGTTGCGGACCGCATGGTGGCGGCTTTTACGCAAAGAATTCAGGACGTCGGTGACACCTACGCCCAGCAGCCTGAGCACAAATAGTGCTCATTGAAATGGTCTACGCCGATCCCCATGACCAGCGGCATATTGAAGTAGAAGTGGCTGAGGGCAGTAATGTGGCGGCTTGCCTAGCTCTTTTGCGCCTGCATCCAATGGGCAAAGATTTGGCCATTGACGATTTAGCAGTGGGTGTTTTTGGCAAAGCATGTGGCCCTGATCGGGTGCTCAAGGGCGGGGATCGCGTGGAGTTTTATCGCCCGTTAATCGCTGATGCTAAAACCGCGCGTAGACTTAGGGCTAAGGCACAGGGCTAAGTCTCTCGGTTAAGTCTCTTTGCTAGGCCTCTTTGCCAGGCCTTTTTGCCAGGCCTCTTTGCTAGGCCTCCCTGTTAAGCGAGGGGTGCAAGGCAGAGGTGTAAGTCAGAGGTGTAAGTCAGAGGTGTAAGTCAGAGGTTTAACGCTCTGACTGTTGCGTTGGTCAGCGGCACTATTCGCCGCTCGCTTCCTCGCTGGGCTCTTCCTCGCTCGGCTCATCGTCGTTGGGCTCGTCTGTGTTGCTCCCGTCTTCTTCAGATAAAGACGCTTGAGCATCTGTTTCTGTTCCCGTGTTTTGCTCGGCTGTCTCAGCCGCTTGGGCTATTGGCGCTAAATCGCCTGAGATGGTTGTGAGCAAATCATCTTCGAAATCTAACACCATTTTCAGCTGTTGATTGAAAAAATCCGGAACTTCTAAAGTATAAAGATAGACCCAGCGGTTACGCTCGAAAGGGTCTTGAAGGACGGTGTCGCCCATAACAAAGGACACTTGGTTCCTTGTCATCCCCGGCTTTAGTCGGTTGACCATTTCTTGGGTGATCACATTTCCTTGCTGCACAGGTATTTTATAAACCCGAGGAATTTTCACATCTGGGAATTTAAGGTTAGACAAGCCGCACCCACCTAGAAGGGTAATGCTGAGGGCTGAGATCATTAGGTTTTTCATGGCGCGGATATTAACGACCCCTGTAGGTGCTGACCAGTGTTGATTGCGAGAAGAATCTTTTTCTTGATAGGCGGTGTGCATTATTTGGGATGGGCCTCTTGTAACAGCGTTGTCGCATAGGCTCGGGTTTTTTCCGTTACATCTGCGCCAGCCAGCATTCTTGCTAACTCCTCAATACGATTGTCCTGGGACAATGGCTCAATAACGGTTTGGTCTTTGTGTTTGCTTACGCGCATATGGTTGTGGCCAAGAGCGGCGACTTGTGGCGCGTGGGTGACGCAGAGCACTTGGGTGTGGTCAGCAAGGTCGCGCAAAATTCTGCCTACGGTGTCTGCGGTTGTGCCGCCCACGCCAACGTCGGCTTCATCTAATACCAAACAAGGCAGCGCGCTATTGGCTGCCGCAACAATTTGAATGGCTAAGCTGATGCGTGTCTGCTCGCCGCCTGAGGCAATTCTGCCTAACGGACCAGCGGCAAAATTAGCATTTGTCGTGACATGGAATTCAACTTGTTCTAAGCCGTGTTCGTTTTGTTGGTCATGAAAGACAATGCTCAAGGCACCGTCTTTGATGCCCAGGGCTTGAATGTATTTGTTCACGTCTTTGCAGAACCCGCCACTTTGCTTGCGTCGGGCCGTGGACAACTTTTTCGCGGAGGTCAGGAATTCTGCCTCAAGCGCGCTTTCTTTGGTGGTGAGTTGATCTAGCAGTGTGGTATCAGACGCCATGTTGTCGAACTCTTGCTGTAGTTCTTGAGCAAAGCTGGACACCCGTTCTGGTTGGATTTTGTGCTTGCGCGCCACTTCCAAAATCGCGCTGATGCGCTCGTCTATTTCCTCTAGTGCACTGGGGTCAACCACAACTTGGTCTTGGTAGCGTCTTAAATCTCGAGCGGCGTCATCCAGCAGCGCCAGTGCAGAAATTAGGGTGTCTTTGGCCACTGTAAGATCTTGATGTGAATCATCTAGCTCGCTTAGCATGCGCGCGGTTTGGCGCAGGTCATCTAGCTCTTCCAAATTACCATTGGCCCGGCTGAGTATTTCCAGAATGCTTTGGGCTTGGGCTAATCGTTTTTGCTCTAACTCCAGTTGCGCTAATTCATTTTCGCCGATAGACAAATTTTCAAATTCTTCTAGCTGATACTTTAAAAGAGTTTTTCGATCTTTATGGGCGGTTATGATTTCTTGCAGCTTGGCGATTTCCTGCACAGTGCTCTGCCAGGTTTTATACAGTTGGGAGACTTTCTTGCTCTGACTTGTCAGCTTGCCGTAATCATCTAGCAAGCTGCGCTGAACATTTCGATCCAAGAGACGTTGGTGTTCATTTTGACCTTGAATATCTACAAGGTGTTCGCTGATGTCTTTTAAATACTGCAATGTCACCGGGATACTGTTGATGAAGGACCGCGAGCGTCCTTCTGCGCTGATTACTCTGCGCACCAAGCAATGCGTGTCGTCGTCTTCCAATAATTCATCCGCTGCCAGTTTGGTTTGCAGGAAACCTGACGGCAATAATTCAAATTCTGCACTGATGTCTGCCTTATCTGCCCCGGGTCTAACGCAGTCTGTTTTTGCGCGTTCGCCCAAAAGTAAACTTAAAGCGCCGAGCAGGATGGATTTGCCAGCACCAGACTCTCCGGTAATGCCGGTTAAGCCAGCATTAAAGGACACGTCTAGGGCGTCGACGAGGACATAATTACGAATGGTCAGCTGTTTCAACATTTTGATTTGATCAATGCAGCAATAATGGTGTTTAGATTATCATCAAATGATGCATGATCGCGCTATCACTGGTACTTTCATTGTCACTAACTTCGCTGCCAGAAAAGCTGCCTTCACAGGCCCTGTATTTTGCTTTTCGTAGCTGGGTCGAGAAAACGCAGGGGTGCAACGAAAGCGCTTTTTTCAAGGGCGGATCGACACCAAGTGCGTTTGCGAAGCTGGACGCAGCAAAGTGATTTGCTGAGCAACCTCTGAGTAATCTATAGAGCAAAATAGTCAGGTAAAACTTGCATGGAAAATGATGTCGATATTCGCGCGCAGCAGCTGTTTAAACTGCTGGTCGAACATTATATAGCCGATGGCACTCCGGTTGCTTCCAAGGCTTTGGCAATGCTGCCTGAAGTGCAGGTTTCTTCGGCCACAGTGCGTAATGTTATGGGCGACCTTGAAGCTCTGGGTTTGGTCAGCTCGCCACATACTTCCGCAGGCAAAATCCCAACACAGCTTGGTCTGCGTTTTTTTGTTGATACGCTGTTGAGCGTTGAGCCTTGGCAAGATGCTCGAACGAAAGAAATCGAAGCCGAGCTGCATCCAGATATGTCTTCGTCTGAATTGGTCAGCGCCGCGTCTAACGTGTTGTCGCAATTCACCCAAATGACCTGCCTTATTACTACGCCGCGCCGCAATCAAGTGAGCCTTAGGCAAATAGAATTTTTGCGTTTAGATGAGTTGCGCATTTTAGTCATTTTGGTGCTCAGTGACCGCGAGGTGCAAAACCGCGTGATTCATCTGGATAAACCGTTCTCTGACAATGAGCTGGCCCAAGCCTCACTTTTGCTGAATAGGGAGTTTGGTGGTAAGCCACTGATGCAGGTGCGTCAGTCTGTTGTTGAAAGCATGCAAGATGACAAAGACCGCATGGATCAACTGATGCAGCGCGCACTTGATATGGCTGCTAAAGCCTTCGACTCAAAAGAGGTAGAGGGCGATGGCCAAGAGCTTTTGGTCAGTGGCGAGCGGCGCTTGTTAGATTTCACCCCGGATACCGATAAAGTGAAATCATTGTTCGAGGCTATTTCGAAAAAGGGCAGAGTCTTACACCTCTTAGATCAATGTATTGAAAGTTCCGGTGTGCAGCTATTCATTGGTAAAGAGTCTGGCTATCGCCCATTGGGTGATATGTCTTTGGTCACTTCGTCCTACAAGGTCAATGGTGAGCTTGCTGGCGTGCTGGGTGTGATTGGGCCTACTCGAATGGATTACAAAGATGTGATTCCTGTTGTAGATGTCACCGCTCGAGTGCTCAGTGCAGCTATGCGTTACAGCTGATTTTGTGGTCTAGATGGCCGTGTTTTTTTTCCCCCTTTGTCCTCCTTTTAGGGTGCTTTTTAATTTCTTTTTGAATTCTTTTTTGATTTTGGGGCACGCTTTATCGCCTAAATCGCCCTCTCTTCCAGATTAATTTATTTTTGCCCTTGTTATCGATCTAGATACCCTTATATATGCCGCCACAGTGAAGAAACTGGGAGTAATCGAGTGAGCGAAGACCAAGAAGAAAACCAATCAACAAATGATCAGCAAAATTCTGCTGAGCAACATGATATTGACGAGATTCCAAGCGCAGCGGAAGCACAGATGGCGGCTGGTGATTTTGGACAACTTGATGCTGAAGTCGAAGCAGTAGATGAGCAATTGGCAGAAGCCAAGGACCAGCTGTTGCGCAGCATTGCTGAAATGGAAAATGTACGCCGAAGGGCGCAACGAGATGTTGAGAACGCGCATAAGTTTGCCGTTGAAAAACTGCTCGCAGACCTTTTTCCGGTAGTAGATAGCATGGAAAAAGCCATTGAGACTGCTGAGAATTCAGAGCCAGGCGAGGGCACTAAAGCCATTGTTGAAGGCGTGTCGTTATCTCTCAAGCTATTTGTGGACACCCTGGCAAAAGCAGGCGTGGAGCAAATTGACCCCTTGGGTCAGCCTTTCGATCCACAGCTTCACGAGGCCATGGCCATGGTGCCTAACCCAGATGCTGAACCGAATACGGTAATGGATGTGATGCAAAAGGGTTACGTACTCAACGGTCGCTTGACCAGAGCCGCCAAGGTGATTGTGGTTAAAGCATCCTAGGTTGCCTGCGTTAGCGGGCAAGCCAGGCGAGTAAATCGACGGAATTAGATCAAGGTCAAATGTGACCAGCCCTTGAAGAAAGAGCTGGAGGCCTAATATACAGGCTATGCGCGAGGTACGGGTTTGCCCATTAGCGCAGAGAGCCTCAACGCAGAAATTAAGTGGAGATATAAAATGGGAAGAATTATTGGCATTGACTTGGGTACAACCAATTCATGTGTATCAGTTTTAGACGGTGGTGACCCTCGGGTAATTGAGAACTCGGAAGGCGATAGAACAACACCATCAATCATCGCGTATACCGAAGACGGTGAAATTCTTGTCGGTCAGAACGCCAAGCGTCAAGCGGTGACCAACCCTATCAATACAGTCTTTGCGGTTAAGCGTTTGATTGGACGTAAGTTCAAAGATGACGTGGTGCAGAAAGACATAAAAATGGTGCCTTACAAGATTGCTGCTGCCGGTAACGGCGATGCCTGGATTGACATTAATGGCGAAGAGTTAGCGCCACCGCAAATTTCTGCGGAAATCCTCAAGAAGATGAAGAAAACTGCAGAGGAATATCTGGGCGAAGAGGTTACCGAGGCGGTAATTACTGTGCCTGCGTATTTTAATGACAGTCAGCGCCAAGCAACAAAAGATGCGGGCAAAATTGCCGGCTTAGAAGTGCGTCGTATTATCAACGAGCCAACTGCTGCAGCCCTGGCCTATGGTCTAGACAAGAAGCGTGGCGATACTAAAATTGCGGTATACGACCTGGGTGGCGGTACTTTCGACGTATCAATTATTGAAATTGCTGAAGTAGACGGCGAGCACCAGTTCGAAGTGCTCTCTACAAATGGCGATACGTTTTTAGGGGGCGAAGATTTCGACCTTAAAATCATCGACCACTTAGCTGATGAGTTTAAGAAAGAGCACGGCGTAGATTTGCACAATGATCCGTTGGCATTGCAGCGTCTTAAAGAAGCCGCAGAGAAAGCCAAAATTGAGCTCTCTAACGGTCAGCAAGCTGAAATTAACTTGCCGTACATCACTGCTGATCAAACCGGTCCTAAGCACTTGGTGTTGAAGCTCACCAGAGCCAAGCTTGAGTCGCTAGTGGGCGATTTGGTTAGCCGCACAATTGATCCATGCCGTATTGCATTGGATGATGCCAACCTTTCTGTTAGCGACATTGATGATGTGATTCTGGTCGGTGGGCAAACGCGTATGCCGATGGTGCAAGAACAGGTTAAAGGGTTCTTTAAGCAAGATGCACGCCGCGACGTGAACCCTGATGAAGCAGTTGCCATGGGCGCAGCAATTCAGGCGGCGGTACTCTCCGGTGATGTGAAAGACGTATTGCTGCTTGATGTAAGCCCACTGTCTCTTGGTATTGAAACCATGGGTCAGGTGATGAGTGTGTTGATTGAGAAAAATACAACTATTCCAACTAAGAAGACTCAGGTGTTTTCAACAGCGGATGACAACCAAACTGCGGTGACTATTCATGTACTGCAAGGCGAGCGTAAGCAAGCCGGGCAAAACAAGTCGTTGGGCAGATTCGATTTGTCGGATATTCCGCCAGCGCCTCGCGGTGTGCCTCAGGTTGAAGTGGCTTTTGACATTGACGCCAACGGCATACTCAATGTTTCAGCGACGGACAAAGCCACAGGCAAGGAACAGTCCATTGTCATTAAGGCCTCGAGTGGTCTTTCTGATGAAGAAATCGAGCAAATGATTCGCGATGCAGAAGCGCACTCTGAAGAGGATAAGAAATTCGAAGAGTTGGTGACATTGCGTAATCAGGCAGATGGACTTATCCATGGTGCGCGCAAAGCCGTGGCTGATGCCGGCGATATAGCGTCTGATGAAGAAAAAGCCGCGATTGAAGCTGCGGCAACTGATCTAGAAGAGTCGCTGAAGAGTGATGACAAAGATTTGATCGAAGCAAAGATCAACACTTTGTCGGAAGCTTCAGGAGAGCTTGCGCAGAAGATGTACGCTCAACAAGAGGCCGGTGCAGAAGCGCCAGAGGCCGAAAGTGGGCCAGCGGATGATGCTGTGGAGGCCGAGTTTGAAGAGGTTAAGGACCAAAAAGAAGGTAACCAATAACCATAATTTGGGTCCACGCTTAAACGCTAGTCCAACTCAATGTTGGCCTAGAGCGCGAGCAACCAGACCATTTTGACAAGCAGTAAACTGCAATGAATAACGCGCGGCGCATGTTTTTGGCTATGGTCATTAACTGTGCCGCGTTGTTGCATGTGGGTGGCCAACTTAGCACTGCTAGACAGCACTGCTAGAGGGCCGCTAAGTCATTAGAAGTTAATACGCTACACTGTCCGCTTATTTGTAACGCTTCTAGTTTTTAGTGCTTCTATTTTTGAGCGTTTATATGACATTTTGTAGGGCTTTTATAGCACTTGTATAGAAAGGGGCGCGTTAAGGTGCCTGAGATCATTTAGGGAAAGAGATGGCGAAACGAGACTATTACGAAATATTGGGTGTTAATAAGGGCGCCTCTGATGCTGATCTCAAGAAGGCTTATCGTCGTCTCGCGATGAAATTCCACCCTGACCGCAACAGTGACGACGCGAATGCCGAAGAGAAATTTAAGGAAGCCAATGAGGCCTATGAAGTGCTCAGCGATGCGCAAAAGCGTGGCGTTTATGATCAGTATGGTCACGCAGGATTAGACCAGCAAAGCCAAGGTGGCGGTGGCGGCGCCGGTAATTTTGGCGACATCTTCGGCGATGTGTTTGGCGATATTTTTGGCGGCCAGCGAGGCGGCGGTCGAAGCGGCCCGGCTCGTGGGTCTGACTTGCGTTATAACCTGCGCTTGAGTCTCGAGCAGGCGGTGAATGGCGATACAACAGAAATCAGCATTCCGGTTTTGGCGGGTTGCGATGTCTGCGACGGTTCCGGTGCTAAGGAAGGTACAACTGCATCTACCTGCCCTGACTGCAACGGCGCTGGCCAAATAAGAGTGTCGCAAGGATTCTTCTCTCTGCAACAAACCTGTCCGCGTTGTCGTGGTGCTGGTCGTGTCATCACTGATCCTTGCCGTTCTTGTAGTGGCGCGGGCCGGGTTGAGCGGCGCAAAAAGCTCTCAGTCAAAATTCCTGCAGGCGTTGATACCGGCGATAGAATCCGTTTATCTGGCGAAGGAGAGGCGGGTCCGAATAATGGCCCGGCTGGAGATTTATACGTACAGATAGATGTCACTGACCACGCCATATTCCAGCGCGAAGGCAAACACCTTCATTGTGAAGTGCCCATTTCTTTTGCAGATGCAGCCCTAGGTGGTGAGTTAGACGTACCCACCTTAGATGGTCGGGTAAAACTTAAGGTGCCTGCTGAAACTCAAACCGGCAAAGTTTTCCGCTTGCGTGGCAAGGGCGTGACCCAGGTGCGTAGTACGGGTGTCGGCGACCTGCTGTGCAAGGTTGTATTAGAGACGCCTGTGAAATTGACCGATGAGCAGCGCAAGCTGTTGGAAGAATTTAAAGCCTCATTGGGCGCCAGTACAAAGCACTCGCCGCGCGAGAAAAGCTGGTTCGATGGTGTGAAAAATTTCTTTGACGGTCTCAAGTCCTAGCCTAATTTGCTAGGCAATAGACACAGATTCTTTTTCTGGTAGTGGAGTTCGAATGATTCGAGTAGCTGTAGCCGGATGCGCAGGACGCATGGGCAAAACATTAGTGCAAGCCATCGAAGAGGCGCCACAGCTTAGCTTGGGGGCCGCTTTCGAGCATCCGGGCCATTCTTTTCTCGGCGCTGACGCCGGCGCGCTCGCAGGCATTGGCGATAAAGGCATCGTCATTAGTGCAGACCCAGAGTCGCAGGTTGATGCCTTTGATGTGGTGATAGATTTTACTATTCCTGAGGCGACCCTTGGCTTAGCAGATATTTGTGCGCGCCATAATAAGTCTATGGTGATTGGCACCACGGGTCTGACGGCTGAGCAGCTTGGTCAGCTGGAGCAGTTTGCTAAACACACGCCGCTGTTTATTTCCCCAAACATGAGCGTTGGCGTAAACCTTTCTCTGCGTCTTATTGAGCTTGCTGCCAAGGCTCTGGGCGATGACGTAGATGTTGAAGTTATTGAAGCCCATCACCGCCATAAAGTAGATGCGCCTTCAGGCACAGCTTTGCGTATTGGCCAGGTGCTCGCTAATGCATTGGGCCGAGATCTTGATGAAAATGCAATTTATGGTCGCCAAGGTATTACGGGTGCGCGAGATTCTAAGACAATCGGTTTTTCTACCATTCGCGGTGGAGATATTGTCGGTGAGCACACGGTGATGTTCGCCGGTGAAGGCGAGCGCTTGGAAATTACCCATCGGGCCCATAGCCGCAGCAATTTTGCTCAAGGCGCTTTGCGGGCTGTAGGGTTTGTGCATGGCAAAGCGCCCGGATTGTATAACATGCAAGACTTATTGGGCCTGTAACTCAGGCGTAATTTTTGCTGCATTTTTCGCGATGCCTGCGTACAATGCTGTTCCAGTCCGCACACTCCATTTTAAGTGAAGACTATAGGCCACATTGTGCCTATTGCAGGTTTCGCTTGGGCGCTAAAAACAACTTTTACAGATAAAGTTGAGCCCTCGGAGTCGAGCTTAGATGCAATATCGTCTTATTGGAGTGGCTGCGAGATAGGTGCGAGATGTAGCCCTAAGTTGTTTTCTAGTGAATTGGTGATCGTTAAAGGTCTACCAATAAGCGAATCAGGAGACTGCTTGGAGAATCCTCGTAGGTGATTAGCTCAAATTAAGGAAAGTTGTTGATACCGGCTTTATTAGCGCTAGAAGACGGTAGTATTTTCCGCGGCCAATCAATTGGTGCGCAGGGTACTACTGTTGGTGAAGTGGTCTTCAACACTGCGATGACAGGCTATCAGGAAATTCTGACAGACCCCTCTTATCGTCGTCAGATCATTACCCTCACATATCCACAAATTGGCAATACCGGAGTAACCGAAGAGGACGCTGAGTCTGATCGCATCTGGGCAGCTGGTTTAGTTATTCGTCAAACGCCCAAGCGCGTCAGTAGCTGGCGTCAGCGTGGCTCACTGCAAGATTATCTAGTTGAGCAAAATACCATTGCCATTGCCGGTGTAGATACTCGGCGGCTAACTCGAGTTATTCGTGAAAAAGGCGCCTTGGCGGGTTGTATTTTGGCTGGGCCTGCAGCTGCCACTGAAGAAGGCTTAAATAAAGCTTTGAGTGAAGCGCGTGGTTTTGCTGGGCTGCAAGGCATGGATTTGGCGCAAGAGGTTTCTGGCGAGACACGTCCTTGGACGCAAACGCCTTGGGATTTAACTACAGGCTACGGCACGTTCTCTGCCGCAGATACAGCAAAGACTTTTCGCGTTGTTGCTTTTGATTTCGGCGTGAAGCGCAATATTTTGCGCATATTGGCCGGTAAAAACTGTGACCTTACAGTGGTGCCAGCGCAAACGACCGCTGAAGAGGTAATGGCGTTGAATCCAGACGGCATTTTCCTCTCGAACGGTCCGGGAGATCCTGAGCCCTGTGATTACGCAATTACCGCAATTCAAAGTTTGCTGAAAACCGGCATACCTATTTTTGGTATTTGTTTGGGCCACCAGCTTTTAGCTCTGGCCAGTGGTGCTAAGACAATGAAAATGTCTCATGGACATCACGGCGCCAACCATCCGGTACAAGATCTAAGCTCTGGTGTTGTCATGATTACCAGCCAGAACCACGGTTTTGCTGTAGATGAAGCTAGCCTGCCGGAGAATTTGACGTGTACACACAAGTCATTGTTTGACGGCACCGTGCAGGGCGTCAGCAGAACAGATGTGCCTGCGTTTGGTTTTCAAGGTCACCCCGAAGCAAGTCCTGGACCGCAGGATTGTGAATATCTATTTGATCAGTTCATTGAGTTGATGACTGAAAACACGTCTAAAGGGGTATAAGGTGCCGAAGCGAACCGACATCAAATCTGTCCTCATTCTCGGTGCGGGGCCTATTGTTATTGGTCAAGCCTGTGAGTTTGACTACTCCGGTGCTCAAGCGTGTAAAGCGCTAAAGGACGAGGGTTACCGCGTTGTGTTGGTGAACTCCAACCCAGCGACCATTATGACCGACCCCGCCATGGCTGACGCAACTTATGTGGAACCGGTTGAGTGGACCACGGTTGCCAAAATTATCGAGCGCGAGCGTCCAGACGCACTTTTGCCCACCATGGGCGGGCAAACCGCATTGAACTGCGCGCTAGATTTAGTGCGCGAAGGTGTGCTGGAGGAATTTTCTGTTGAACTGATTGGCGCCAGCCAAGATGCCATTGATAAGGCAGAAGACCGAGAGCGCTTTGATCGCGCCATGAAATCTATCGGCCTTTCTACGCCTAGGTCTGCCATTGCTCACAGCATGGAAGAGGCTATTCAAGTGCAAAGCCAGTTAGGTTTTCCGTGTGTTATTCGCCCATCATTTACTATGGGCGGCAGCGGCGGTGGTATTGCCTACAACCGCGAAGAGTTTGAAGAAATTTGTACTCGCGGCCTGGATCTTTCCCCAACCTCTGAATTGTTGATTGACGAGTCTTTGTTGGGCTGGAAAGAGTTCGAGATGGAGGTGGTGCGGGATAATAAAGATAACTGCATCATTGTTTGTTCTATTGAGAACTTTGACCCAATGGGCGTGCACACAGGCGACAGTATAACGGTTGCGCCAGCGCAAACGCTGACTGATAAAGAGTATCAACTGCTTCGCAACGCATCAATTGATGTGCTGCGAGAAATTGGCGTCGATACGGGTGGTTCAAATGTTCAGTTTGGCATTAACCCAGAAGATGGCCGTATTGTTGTTATTGAGATGAACCCTCGTGTTTCTCGCTCTTCAGCTCTTGCCTCTAAAGCCACAGGGTTCCCAATTGCCAAGATCGCAGCCAAGTTGGCTGTGGGATATACCTTAGATGAATTGGGTAATGATATTACCGGTGGTGTTACCCCGGCATCTTTTGAGCCAAGTATCGACTATGTTGTAACTAAGATCCCTCGCTTCACCTTCGAAAAATTCCCAATGGCTGATGCGCGATTGACCACCCAGATGAAGTCTGTGGGTGAAGTCATGGCGATAGGGCGAACTTTTCAAGAGTCGCTACAAAAAGCTATGCGCGGACTTGAGATCGGCATGGTGGGTTTTGATCCGATTATTGATCAAACCGATCCTGAGTGGCGTGGTGTACTCAAGCGTGAGCTACGCAATCCAAGTTCCCACCGGCTTTGGTACGTGGCGGACGGATTTAGAACCGGCATGAGTATCGAAGACCTGTTTGAGTTGACCAAAATTGACCATTGGTTTTTGGCTGAAATTGAAGATCTGATTCTTGCCGAGGCAGAATTTACAACGCGTAGCGCCTCCAGCCTAACTAAAGATGAATGGTTGGTTGCTAAAACTAAGGGGTTTTCTGATCCACGTTTAGCGACACTGATGAACACCACAGAGAGCGAAGTGCGCGAAGCTCGACACGCTCATGGTGTTAAACCTGTTTATCGACGGGTAGATACCTGCGCCGCAGAGTTTCCGGCGAGCAGTGCTTATATGTATTCTACTTACGAGGAAGAGTGCGAGTCTCTGCCTACTGATAGGAAGAAGATTATGGTACTTGGCGGCGGTCCAAACCGCATAGGCCAAGGTATTGAATTTGATTACTGCTGTGTTCACGCAGCCCTTGCCATGCGCGAAGACGGTTACGAAACCATTATGGTTAACTGTAATCCAGAGACAGTTTCTACCGACTACGATACGTCGGATAGGCTTTATTTCGAACCGCTTACTCTTGAAGATGTCCTGGCCATTGTTGAAGTTGAACAGCCCACCGGCGTTATTGTGCAGTTTGGCGGACAGACGCCGCTTAAATTGGCAGATGATCTAGCGCGCCTTGGGGTGCCAATTATAGGCACCAGCCCTGATGCGATTGACCGCGCTGAAGATAGGGAACGTTTCCAACAACTGGTTGTGAAGCTGGGCCTGCGTCAGCCATCAAACAGAGTGGCGTCCAATACCGAACAAGGTATCGAGCGCGCAGAAGAAATTGGTTACCCAATTATTGTTCGTCCTTCGTATGTATTGGGCGGCCGAGCTATGGAGCTTGTCTACAACCCTGAAGAACTTAGACAGTACATGCAAAATGCGGTAGACGTGTCTAACGACTCGCCTGTTTTGTTGGACAGATTTCTTGATCAAGCCGTAGAGGTAGATGTGGACGCCATTTGCGATGGCGAAAATGTGGTCATTGGCGCGATCATGCAGCATATCGAACAAGCAGGCGTGCACTCGGGTGATTCAGCTTGTTCCCTGCCGCCTTATAACCTGCCCATGGATATTCAAAATCAGATTCGCGATCAGGTTAGAGCGCTGGCCATTGAGCTAGAAGTTGTGGGCTTGATGAATGTGCAGATGGCCGTTCAAGGGGAAGATATTTTTGTCATTGAGGTTAATCCACGCGCATCGCGAACGGTACCTTTCGTGTCTAAGTGTATCGGCGTTTCCTTGGCCAAAGTCGCCGCGCGCTGTATGGCCGGTGAGACACTTGCCAGCATTGGTTTGACTGAAGAAATTATTCCTACAGCTTTTCATGTTAAAGAGTCGGTTTTTCCGTTCAATAAGTTCATTGGCGTAGACCCTATTTTGGGACCAGAGATGAAATCTACTGGTGAGGTGATGGGCGTTGGCCTGACATTTGGTGAAGCCTTTTCCAAAGCATCCTTAGGTGCGGGCGAGCGCTTACCTACTGGTGGCCGAGCCTTCCTCAGCGTTAAAGATTCCGATAAGCCGGGTGTTGTAAAAGTGGCCAAAGATCTAATTGATCTGGGCTTTAACTTGGTGGCAACCACTGGAACCCTGCGAGTTTTAGAAGCTGCGAATGTTGAGTGCAGTCTGATACAAAAGGTTAATGAAGGTCGTCCAGACGTCTCCGATATGCTCAAGAACGAGCAGATCGATTTGATTATCAACACCACAGAAGGGCGGCAGTCTATTGCTCACTCAGCAATTATTCGTCGCTTGGCATTGCTTAACAAGGTGTGTTACACAACTACTTTAACCGGTGGCGAAGCATTTTGTATTGCGATTAGAGAGGGTATCGGGGAGCGAGTAACCAGTTTGCAGGACTTGCACCAAAACCTCTCCCAACAGGGGTAACTGATATGCCGATTCCAATGACCATTGAAGGTGCAGAGAGCTTGCGTGAGGAAGTAGCGCACAGAAAAACGGCCCTACGCCAAGAAATCACTCAGGCTATTGCTGAAGCTCGGGCGCATGGCGACCTAAAAGAAAACGCCGAATATCACGCAGCCCGTGAGCAACAAAGTTTTAATGAAGGTCGCATTCAAGAAATTGAAGGTAAGCTGGCGGATGCGCAAATAATCGATGTAAGCAAAATTCCTGCCACGGGTAAGGTTATTTTTGGTTCAACGGTGACCCTGATGGATACTGACTCAGAGGAAGTAAAGGTCTACCGCATTGTTGGCGAAGATGAAGCGAATCTTCGTGATGGCAAAATTTCCGTAATGTCGCCCATCGCTCGAGCCCTTATTGGCAAGTCGCTAGATGATGTCGTACTCGTCGCTACCCCAGGTGGTGATATGGAGTATGAGATTACCGATGTATCCCACGGTTAGGGTTCATTTGCGGTATTTGGCAGAGCTTGTTCTTTAGGGTGCAAGCACCATTGTAAAAAGCCATTGTTATTTGGGGAACGCGCGGCTTTAGAAATCTTTTGCGTCCACGTAGCGACTGACATTAGAAAGTTTCGCATTTGCATTTGGGTTTTTGCGGTACAGAACGGCGATTTTGCCGATTTTTTGTAGGACCACTGCCCCTGTTCTCTCCGCAAGCTCGTTAGCAATCTCTTGCCTCACTGCGCGATCGTTGTCGAATACTTTGACTTTGATGAGTTCATGATCGTTAAGGGCTCTCTCAGTTTCTTCTGTTATGCCTTCTGAGAGCCCTCGCTCACTTACCGCGACCACAGGGTCAAGATGATGAGCAATGCCTCTAAGGGATTTTTTTTGTTGTGAACTCAGTTGGATATTTTTCATTCGGGTATTCTATAAGACTAGCCTCGCAGAGTATTGATAAAAAGCATGGTAAAACGCAGTAAATCTAGTGATCGTTGGCTTCAGCGCCAGCGCAAGGACCAGTTTGTCCGCCAAGCTCAAGGTGGCGGGCAAATTTCTCGTGCTCATTTCAAACTCGAGCAGCTTGATCAGCGCTATAAATTGGTCAAGCCGCATCTGAATGTTTTAGAGCTGGGTGCTGCCCCAGGTGGCTGGACAAACTATTTGGAAGAACGATTGGCTGGCGGTCTACTCATTGCCATCGACCCACTGCCCATTACCAGTGGGGATAAGACCCACGTTATTGAGGGCTTTGCTGGTGAGCCAGAGGTTGATAAAGAGATAGAGCGAATTTTGGCAGGGCAGAAGCTCGACCTTGTTTTATCAGATATGGCCCCAAATATATCTGGAGTCAGAGCTGTCGACCAAGCCAGATCAATGGATTTAGCGGATGTTTCGCTAGACAGCTGCCACCGCTGGATGAATCAGCGTGGGTCTATGGCGATTAAGGCATTTCAGGGCGAAGGCTTAGATGCTTGGGTGAAGGATTTGAAAAAGGTCTTTAAACAAGTACATATGACCAAACCCAAGGCTTCCAGGCCTGAGTCTCGTGAGGTTTTTGTAGTGGCATTAGACTTTATACCCGAATAAAACGTCATCAGACGAGGAATGTCTAAGCTAAAAAGATAGATTTGCCGCCAATTTCACAAGCATTGGGGCAGACTAAGGCTTGAAATCACTTGTCAGTGAACCGAATAGGGTGGGTTTAAGACAGGTTGTCGGTTTAAATATGACTATCGGCCAAGATTAATGCATAAAAGTGCTTATTCGGATGTCGCGTCCAACTATTAACAGAACGTGAGGTAAGTCCCGTGTCAGATATGGGAAAAAATATAGTACTTTGGCTGATCATCTTGGCCGTTTTGCTGACGGTGTTTAACAAATTTGATGTAGCGCCACAAACGCCAGAACTCAGCTACTCGGATTTTCTGCAGGACGTTGAGCAGGGCCAAATAAGTAGTGCAACCATTCAAGGTGACAAAATTTATGCCGAGGACACCTCGGGCAATAAGGTTACCGTTACTCGTTTATCCAGCGACTTGGTTTTGACCGATCGTCTGCGTGACGGCGGGGTGGACTTCAATGTGGCGCCGGAAGAGACGCAGGGGTTTTGGACCCAACTGCTGATCGCCAGCTTCCCAATACTGATTATCTTGGCTGTAGCAATGTTTTTTATGCGCCAGATGCAAGGCGGCGCTGGTGGACGTGGCGGGCCAATGTCTTTCGGTCGAAGTAAAGCCAAGCTACTGTCTGAAGATCAGATTAAAACAACTTTTGCTGATGTTGCCGGTGTAGATGAAGCGAAAGAAGACGTTCAAGAACTAGTGGAATTCCTCCGCGATCCGGGCAAGTTTCAGCGCTTAGGGGGACATATTCCTCGCGGTGTTTTGATGGTGGGCCAACCGGGTACCGGTAAAACCTTACTTGCAAAAGCCATTGCGGGAGAAGCGAAAGTGCCATTCTTCTCCATCTCAGGGTCCGATTTCGTTGAAATGTTTGTCGGCGTGGGCGCATCCCGTGTTCGTGACATGTTCGAACAAGCCAAGAAGCAGGCGCCTTGTATCATCTTTATCGATGAGATTGACGCCGTAGGCAGGCATCGCGGTGCTGGCGTAGGCGGCGGAAACGATGAGCGTGAACAAACTTTGAACCAACTGCTGGTAGAAATGGACGGTTTTGAAGGTAATGATGGCGTGATCGTTATTGCAGCAACTAACCGTCCTGATGTACTCGACCCCGCTTTATTACGTCCGGGCCGTTTCGACCGTCAGGTAGTCGTTGGGTTGCCCGATATTCGTGGTCGTGAACAAATAACCAAAGTACACATGCGTAAAGTGCCCGTAGCCGACGATGTGGATGCAAGCATTATAGCGCGCGGAACACCCGGGTTCTCTGGCGCTGATATTGCTAATTTAGTGAATGAGGCAGCGCTCTTTGCCGCAAGATCAGGCAAGCGATTAGTCGCGATGGAAGAGTTTGATAAGGCTAAAGACAAGATCATGATGGGCGCCGAGCGCAAATCTATGGTGATGTCGGAGCGCGAAAAGCGGAATACTGCCTACCATGAAGCAGGCCACGCAATAGTGGGTCGTCTAATGCCCGAGCATGATCCGGTTTACAAGGTATCGATTATTCCTCGTGGTCGGGCGCTGGGTGTGACTATGTTTTTGCCAGTGGAAGACCGCTACAGCCTAAGTCGTCAGGGGATTCGCTCGCAAATCGCCAGCCTGTTTGGTGGACGAATTGCTGAAGAAATGATTCTGGGTGCAGAGAATGTCACTACCGGTGCGTCTAACGATATTCAAAGAGCAACCTCGCTCGCACGAAGTATGGTTACAAAATGGGGCCTGTCCGAGCGCATGGGACCATTGATGTATGACGAAGACGACAGTGAAGTTTTCTTAGGTATGTCGGCAGGTGGCAGTAACAAAAACCATTCGCCTGATACTGCAAGAGCGATAGATGAAGAAGTCCGAACGATCATCGACGGCTGTTACAGCGAAGCAGAAAGGTTGCTGACAGAGAACCTTGATAAGTTGCATGTGATGGCTGAATCGTTGGTGGAATTCGAAACGTTGTCGGCGGACCAGTTAGACGACATCATGGCGGGCGCGAAACCTCGTCACCCCAGTGATACACCTCCTCCGTCTGGAAAATCAGATCGTGGCGACACTCAGTCACCCATCGGTGGTCCAGCAGAAGAAAGCTAAAATGACGACACCGCGCTTCCTTCGCTGCGCGGAAAAACAGCTAGATTTACAGCACCCTCAGGTTATGGGGGTGTTGAATATCACCCCCGATTCTTTCTCCGATGGCGGCAATCTTTTTGATGACGCCCAAATTCCTCTTGATAAAATTCTTGTTAATGCTCAGCGCATGATCGATGAAGGCGCTTCGGTGTTGGATATCGGTGGAGAATCTAGTCGGCCCGGCGCACAGGCTGTTTCTGTCGCAGAAGAAATTCGTCGGGTGCTGCCCGTGGTAGAAGCTCTGAAAGAGTTGGACTGCATTATTTCCGTGGACACACGCAATGGTGAAACCGCCAAAGCCACTATCAACGCGGGCGCGCACATGATTAATGACATCAGTGCAGGAGCAGATTCGGGTGTGATGACAGCGGTGGCTAATTCTGATGTGGCTTATGCATTGATGCATATGCAGGGCATGCCAGAGACTATGCAAAATAATCCACGTTATGAACAAGTGGTGACTGAAGTTGCGCAGTTCCTTCGGCGTAAATATCAAAACTGTTTGAGCCAAGGCATTGCCGCAGAGCGGATGTTAGTCGACCCCGGTTTTGGTTTCGGTAAGTCTTTGCAGCATAATCTGCAGTTGTTAGCTCACATTGAAGCGTTGCGCGTAGACGACTGTCCGATCTTGGTGGGTATTTCCAGAAAGTCTATGCTTGGGCAAATAACCGGCCGCGATGTACAAGATCGTTTAGCTGCCAGTGTTGCAGCCGCAGTCTTAGCCGTTCAAAATGGCGCC
The DNA here is from genome assembly GCA_028228615.1 of Pseudomonadales bacterium. Lineage (GTDB taxonomy): Bacteria > Pseudomonadota > Gammaproteobacteria > Pseudomonadales > Azotimanducaceae > UBA4421. The sequence goes on from JAOJBS010000013.1 coordinate 49,046, forward strand.
GATCTGGTGCGGGCTCACGACGTTAAAGAAACGGTGGACGGACTGAAGGTCTGGTTGTCGTTATCGGCCGCCACCTGAGTTACTGTCATGCAGCCGATAGACAGATCGGAAGATTGTTGGATGATGATTGCGCCTAGTGCTGTAGGCGAGGGAAATTGATATTTGGCCGCGACCTTTTTGTCGTAGGGCTTAAAAGGAAAAAATAGATGGGGCAGAAGTATTTTGGTACCGATGGCATTCGTGGTCGCGTAGGGACCTATCCCATCACCCCGGAATTTTGCTTGCGCCTCAGCTGGGCTGTGGGAAAGGTTTTCGCCGGGCAAGATCGGCGCGCCCGCGTCCTCATTGGTAAAGACACACGTATTTCTGGATATATGCTCGAGTCCGTCATCGAATCTGGGCTTTTATCTGCTGGCGCAGATGTCAGCCTGCTAGGCCCCATGCCCACCCCTGCAATTGCTTACCTCACGCGTACTTTAGGTGCAGATGCGGGCATTGTGATCAGTGCCTCGCATAACCCGTATTACGATAATGGCATCAAATTCTTCGACCGCCACGGCAGTAAGTTGAGTGATGAAGTTGAGCTAGAAATCGAAGCCGCTTTAGATACGTTTATGGTCTGCGAAGATTCTGAAAGTTTGGGCCGAGCTTCGCGTATTACGGATGCTCCTGGTCGGTATGTAGAGTTTTGTAAGAGCTGCGTGAGCAGCGACTTCAGCTTGCGCGGCACGCGTATTGTTATTGATTGCGCCAATGGCGCCACCTATGGCGTGGCAGCAAAGGTGTTTGAGGAATTAGGCGCAGAAGTTGTTGTGATGTTCGCAGATCCTGACGGGTTCAATATTAATGACGATTGCGGTTCTACTCATCCTGGGAATTTGCAGCAGCGTGTTGTAGCTGAGGGTGCAGATCTAGGTATTGCCTTTGACGGCGATGGCGATCGACTGGTCATGGTAGACCACGAAGGCAGCCTCGTAGATGGTGATGAAATCATTTTTGGCATTGCTCAAAGCCGTAAGCTGAATAAAAAGCTCAAAGGCGGTGTCGTTGGCACGGTCATGAGTAACTTTGGCTTGGAAAAGGCGTTAGATGAACTCGCCATACCCTTTCTTCGAGCCAACGTTGGCGACCGTCACGTTTTAGAGTTGATGAAAAAGAAAAAATGGGTGATCGGTGGCGAGCCCTCCGGTCATATTTTGACTATGGATTTAACGACCACAGGGGATGCAATTGTCGCCGCTTTGCAGGTTTTAGTGTCGATGGGCAGCGGCGATGATCAACAAAGCCTGAAAGAGCTGGTGGCTGGTATGCACAAGGCGCCGCAAATTTTGCTCAACGTGGAAGTCGCATCGCCAGGATTGGTCGCGCAGAGCGATGAGATGCAGGCGGCCATAAATGATCAAAGTAAAGTATTGGAAGGACGTGGCCGAGTCTTAGTTCGAGCGTCTGGTACCGAGCCATTGTTGCGGGTCATGGTGGAAGGAGATGACGAGGCTGAGGTTAAACAGATTGCGCAGGGGTTGGTCCAGCAAGCAGTTGATGTGGTGTTGCCAAACGACAAATAACATCGTTTGTTGGCTATGGCTTGAACCAGCGCACTGAGTTCAAAACACCGCAAGGGCTACGCACATACCGCAGTAGCTAACCCTCCCGTTCCCGCTTGCTATCGCAAATGTTCAATAATCCGCAGGCTCATTTCTATTCTTTCTTTTGTGTTCGTAACACGCACGCCTTCTGTCAGGTGGAAACAGAGCGGCAATGTGTCGCGACGAGTGTCGCGGTTTTTTCTCTTATTAGGTAATTTATGTTTTCCAAATATGTAGGCCGCTTACAGGGTGACTGGCCCTATAGAGCAGGCCGTACGCCCATTTTTTATGGTTGGGTCATAGCGGTCATTTCTACGCTAGGATTTTTGTTCAGTGTGCCCGGTCAGACAATTGGCATGGCGGTGTTCGCCGATGCTTTTATTACGTCATTTGGTTTGTCACGCACCGAGCTTTCTCTTGCCTACATGCTAGGCACTATTGGCAGCGCGTTATTTTTGACTAAGGCCGGCCGCCTATACGATCAGTTGGGCGCGCGCATTATGCTCTCCGCGTCAGCATTAGGGCTAGGTTGTGCTCTGGTATTTATCAGTAGTATCGACCTGATTGCACAGCAAATTTTGCACTGGGTGGCGGTTGATCTATCCATCATTACGTTCCCACTGATTTTGCTGGGTTACTTTGGTGTCCGCTTCAGTGGCCAAGGGGTTATGACCAGTGTCAGTACCAACATGCTACTGCTGTGGTTTAGACGAAATAGAGGGCGGGTGTTAGGTTTTCGCGGGGTTTTCATTTCTCTGGGCGTTTCTCTTTCTCCAATACTACTTGCTGCACTGATAGATGACTTTGGCTGGCGCGATTCGCTTTTATTACTCGCGGTAGTGGTAGGGCCAGTATTCGCATTGCTCACCTTTTTGACGGTGCGAGACAGACCAGAAGCCTGCGATCTGCAAGTAGATGGGGGCCGCGCACAGCCCAAGTTTCAACAATTAGCTGCCACATCTGCTGATTTAAGCGCAGATTCAGATTCGAAGTTTAACCCGAGTATAGATGAGCACTCGGACTTAGGATTAGCTCAAGTTAAGCGTAACCCGGTGTTTTGGCTTTATTCCTCTGCACTGTCTATGCATGCGCTTTTTGGCACCGCAGTGACATTTCACATAGTCGCCATTTTTGCTGAAGCGGGCAGAAGTAGGGACGAGGCGTTTGCCTACTTCATACCCCAGGCGGTCATTACGGTTGTAGCTAACTTGGCAGCCAGCACGTTAGCCGACTACATGCGGCTGAAACCATTTTTGCTGGTGATGTTGGTGAGTTTTTTGTTTGGCGCAGTTGGCTTAATGAATTTGGAAACGAAAACTGGTTATTGGTGTCTAGTGGCGGGGTTTGGTGTGGGCGGCGGCCTTTGGGGGACGCTGTCCAATCTATTCTTTATTCGTCAATTTGGCTCTACTCACCTTGGCGAGATCACCGGTCTTAATACGGCGTTTACTGTATTTGGTAGCGCCATTGGACCACTCATATTCAGTGTGGCGTTAGACCTTACCGGCAGCATGTTCAATGCAGCGCTAATTTGTGCCGGGTTGTTGGTGGTTTTGTTGGTGGCTGCAATATTGATTCGTCAGCCGTTAGATCACGCACCCCCAGCACTTTTTAGGCGTGGTGAAGACTAGACAGCAATAATGAGACAAAGTTAGGCGAGGAACCGAGTTTTGAGAATAATAGGTTGTGGTGAAATTTGTTTCTCTAAGACACTCCGCACTCTCCGCACTCTCCGCACTCTCCGCACTCTCCGCACTCTCCGCGCTCTCAGTGCTTGGAAAAACTTAGGACACCGTATAACATGGCGCGCCGCGAAAGGCGGGTTGAGTTCGATGAGGTTTGGATGCGCAGATATTTGATTGCAGCTAACTGGAAAATGCACGGCTCGCTTGAGATGGTGCACAAGTTTGCCGAGGGCTTTGATCAAGGTGTTGATTTAGGCGCAGATGTAGTTTTGTTTCCGCCGGCTGTTTATTTAGGCGCGGCGCAGGGCTTGACCTCCAAGTATGTGCAATTGGGCGTGCAAGATGTAGGTGTAGCCTCAGAGGGTGCACATACGGGTGAGATTGCAGCTTCAATGGTTAAAGACGTTGGTGGCACATGGGTTATAGTAGGCCACTCGGAGCGTCGCACAGATCAAAGCGAGAGCGATGTTCTTGTGGCGCAGAAGTTTGCCTCGGCAATTGCCGCAGATTTAAGCCCAATTGTATGTGTGGGCGAGACATTAGCGCAAAGAGAAGCGGGTGATGCATTCACTGTTGTGAGTAAACAGCTGCAGGCTGTTATCGAGTTGTGTGGTGTATCGGCATTGGTGAAGGGCGCTATAGCTTACGAACCCCTTTGGGCCATTGGCACAGGGCTGACGGCAACGCCTGAACAGGCCGGGCAGATGCACGCTTCAATTAGAGAATTGGTCGCAGGGTTGGATCAAGATACAGCGCAAGCTGTGCGTATTATTTATGGCGGTAGCGTAAATCCGGAGAATGCTGGGTTATTGTTTGCTCAAGATGAGATCGATGGCGCTTTGATAGGCGGAGCCTCGTTGCAAGCGGCGAGTTTTGCGGCGATTGTCGCAGCGATATGATTCCTTAAGGACAATGTTTTGCATAGGTCCTATTTGGGACGTTATTTGCGGTGTTTTTTGGTTTTATGCGATTTAACAGAGTGAACCCCTAGCGGGTTCGCAGAAAGAGAGAAGATAGATGTCGACTTTAGAAACAGTGTTGTTGTCCTTACTTGTAGTAGATGCAGTTGCGTTGATCGTGCTGATTTTAGTCCAACAAGGCAAAGGCGCTGATGTAGGCGCCGCTTTTGGTAGCGGCTCATCCAACACCGTATTGGGCAGCGCAGGCGGCGGTAATTTAATGACCCGGATAACCACCTGGTTGGCCATCGCTTTCTTCCTTATCGCTTTTGGCCTAGCTTATACGGCTAAAGAGCGCGCAGCTCAGGTGAATTCCCTGGGTATTCCCCAAGCAGTAGAGGGCGCCATTGAGCTTCCTGGCGCGACCACTGCGCCAGTTGAAGAGGAACCCACTGGAGATATTCCAGGGCTTTAGGGCTTGTTGGATGGCGGTTGTTTGGACCTGAGTTTGGAAAGTTTATTAGTTAATTGTTAGTGAATATGCCGGAGTGGTGAAATTGGTAGACACGCTACCTTGAGGGGGTAGTGGGCTTATGCCCGTGCGAGTTCGAGTCTCGCCTTCGGCACCATCACTAGAACACTTAACTATGAATGCAGCTGTAGTGGAATGCCCCAGCGAGGGTTGGCTGCAATCTTTAGAATTCCATATTGAAGAACTATTGCCAGTCGCCTACGGCTACTGCTGTTCTGATGCGTTTTATTGCTTCTTTGCGGTATTCATCGCTGAAAATCTACTCCTTTCAATATATTCGGCCTTTTTCTCTAAATTAGAGGGATCCTTTTGATAAATAAGAGACTATTGCTTGCGCGGTGCCATTTAGATCCATATAATTCTGCTCCCAATTGTTGCGGGGTGGAGCAGTCTGGTAGCTCGTCGGGCTCATAACCCGAAGGTCGTGGGTTCAAATCCTGCCCCCGCTACCACAATTGGAAAGGCCCTTTAAGAAGGGCTTTTTGTTATCTAGTAATGGGGTAACTATATTGGCGCAAGGTGACGTGAATCTTGTGCGGACGAAAGCGTTGAAGGCAGTACGCCTAGGCTCTTATTCAGGTACGGTGCGTTTAGCCCGCTGAATTAGGTAGTAGAGTTAGAGTCACGTAAATGAGATGGGCTATAGGCCCATTTTTTGTGCCAGTAGAAAAAGTGCGCGTTTGATCAGGTTGGTTTTATTCAAACGCAATTGGCGGCATGGAAACCATGCGTGAATTGATCGGGTCATACGTTTGAACAACAAAGAATTGCAGATTGATGAATTAATCACACCCACGGTGGAATCTTTGGGTTGCACCGTTTGGGGCGTGGAATACATCAGTCAGGGTAAGCACAGTGTCCTTCGAGTCTATATCGACGGCGAAGATGGCATAAATGTTGATCTGTGTGCTGAAGTAAGTCGCCATGTCAGTGATCTTCTTGATGTAGAAGAGATGATGCCTATGGCTTACACCTTAGAGGTTTCGTCACCGGGAATGGACCGTTTACTGTTTAAAGAGACTCAGTATCTAGAAAGTATTGGTGAGCAGTTAGAGGTTCGGCTGAATTTCCCATTCGAAGGGCGGAAAAAAATCATCGGCCTTTTGGCTGGCGTAGAAGACCGCAACGTAGTTTTACAGGAAGCAGAGGACGAATATCTGCTGCCATTAGAAAATATTCAAAAGGCACGTATTGTGCCGAATTTTGGTTGAGGTAAGGGCGAAGCATGAGTAAAGAAATACTCTTGGTGGTTGAATCCGTCTCCCATGAGAAAGGGGTTCCCAAAGAAGTTTTGTTTGGCGCTATTGAGTCAGCGTTGGCTATGGCTACAAAAAAGCGTTATGGCGAATTTGCCGAATTTCGTGTGGTCATTGACCGCGAAAGCGGTGAATACGAAACCTTCAGAACATGGGAAGTCGTAGACTTTGAAGTAGTTGTCAGCGATCCCGATCAGGAAGCCAACCCGGACGCTCAGATTGATATCGAGCAAGCTCTAGTTAAAGATCCGGAACTTGCGCTAGGCGACATTATAGAAGAGCAGGTTGAGTCTGTTGGATTTGGACGTATTGCGGCGCAAACAGCTAAGCAAGTGATTGTTCAGAAGGTTCGTGAAGCCGAGCGTGCACAAATAATTGAAGCCTACGAATCTCGCATGAACGAATTAGTGAGCGGGACCGTTAAGAAAATGGGACGTGATAGCGTCATCATTGATCTGGGTAACAACGCTGAAGGTATTTTAACTCGCGAGCACTTGATCCCTCGCGAAGTATTCAGAGTGGGCGATCGTCTGCGTGCGATGTTGGTTGAGATTCGTCCAGAAAATCGCGGCCCTCAATTAATATTGTCGCGTACTGTGCCCTCTATGCTTATTGAATTATTTAAGGTCGAAGTACCTGAAATTGCCGAGGACGTGATTCAAATTCGCGGTGCTGCAAGAGATCCAGGCTCACGAGCTAAGATTGCTGTACGCACTAACGATGGGCGTATTGATCCAGTTGGCGCATGTGTGGGTATGCGAGGGTCTCGTGTACAAGCCGTTTCCGGTGAACTCGCCGGTGAGCGTATAGATATTGTTCTATGGGACGATAACCCAGCGCAACTTACGATTAATGCTATGGCACCTGCTGAAGTGGCTTCTATCGTCTTAGACGAAGAAACCCACAGTATGGATATTGCCGTGACTGAAGAAAATCTAGCACAGGCAATTGGTCGCGGCGGACAAAACGTTCGTCTAGCCAGTGACTTGTGTGGTTGGTCACTGAACATCATGACTGAAGGTGAGGCTTCGCAAAAGCAAGAGGAAGAAACCACTAAGTTCGTTACCGAATTTATGGATGCTTTATCTGTAGACGAAGATGTTGCTGGCGTTTTGGTAGAAGAGGGCTTCACAACGCTAGAAGAAATTGCTTACGTGCCTATCGAAGAGATTGTGGCCATTGACGGATTTGATGAAGAAATCGTTGGTGAATTGCGTAACAGAGCAAAAGACGCGCTACTCACCAAGGCGATTGCCAGTGAAGAGGCCCTAGGGGACGGCGCGCCAGCTGAAGACCTGCTGACTATGGAAGGTATGACTCGAGAGCTAGCCTTTAAGCTTGCTGGTAACGAAGTGGTATGCATGGAAGACCTTGCTGAGCTTGCAGTCCCAGAGCTATTAGATATCGAGCCAGACCTTGGCGAAGAAGAAGCGGCCAAGCTGATTTTGAAGGCTCGCGAGCCTTGGTTTACTGAAGAAAATGATGCAGCTAAAGACAGCGCTGCGGCAGATACGACAATGGAATAAGGAAGCGCAGCTCTGACCTATTGGCAGAGCCGCAGGAGTGATTGATGGCTGAAGTAACAGTAAAACAACTAGCAGATACGGTTGGTGCTCCGGTAGAGCGTTTGCTCAAGCAAATGCAAGAAGCCGGTTTATTGCATCAGACTGAAGGCGATGTTGTTAGTGAAGAGCAGAAGCAGGTGTTGTTGGGTTTCTTGAAGAGAGGCCATGGCGAGACTGCAAAGCCTGCAGAAAAAATTACTCTGAAAAGAAAAAGCACAGGCACTTTGAAGTCTGGCCAAGGTCGTGCGGGTAGAGATGTAACTGTTGAGGTGCGCCGTAAGCGAACGTACGTGAAGCGCAGCGAGTTGACGCCAGAAGATCCTGAGCAAACTGCGGGTGCAGAAGCGCCGGTAAATGTTTCTCAAAGTGAAGTAGAAGCGCGTCGAATTCACGAGGAAGAGGCTTCGCGCAAAGAAGCTGAAGAGTTAGCGCGTAAGGCAGAACAAGACCGTAAAGAAGAATCGGAGCGTCGTCAGGCTGAAGAAAAAGCCCAGCGCGAAGAAGAAGCGCGTAAAGAGCAAGAACGCCAAACTCAAGAACAACTAAACAAAGAAAAGGCTGCCGCTCCGAAGGCGGCACCAAAGGCCGCGATTTCCGCAGCCGACGTACAGGCCAAAGAACAATCGGATCAGCGCGGCGGTAAGCGTACTCGTGGTCGCGAACGTCCAGCAGCATCAGCCGGTGGTGGCGGTGGTGATAAAGGCCAAGGCCGCCGCCGCGAGTTAAGCTTAAAGTCTGAAAGACGCGCCAAGAAACGACCAACTCGTCGGGACACTGGACTGCATGTTGATCAGCAAGGTGGTGAATTTAAGCCGACAGAATTTATTTCCCGTGAAGTGGAAGTTGGCGAAGTGATATCAGTGGGAGATTTGGCCCAGGGCATGGCGGTTAAAGCCGGTGAGGTAATTAAGACACTGATGGGTATGGGCGTTATGGCCACCATCAACCAGCCTATAGACCAAGATACAGCCACGCTGGTTGTTGAGGAAATGGGTCATAAGATTAAGATCGTTAGCGA
>JAOJBS010000014.1:0-55832 GCA_028228615.1 Pseudomonadales bacterium
CTCTGCATCACCCTCGGGTGGCGGCACATCGCGCTCGAATAAAGTGACAGAAAAGCCTCGGCGTGAAAGGGCTAGCCCAGTGAACATGCCGCATATTCCAGCGCCAACGACAGCGATTGATTGACTCATAATTAGTCTTAACAGTTGAACTTAAAAATTGATCAGGTTGTTTAGGTTATAAATTAGCATTAAATCTGCAAAATTAGTCCGCATTTGTTGAAAAATTCCACGCGCCTAGGTCAGTTAATATTTTCGCAACATCCCCTATTTCTTTTTCTGGTGTAATATATTTGGCTATTTAGAAGAATGATTCAGAGGGGATCTTAATGTTGAAATCGGTGCAATTGGGCAATAGTGGCCTGCGCGTGTCCCAGCTTTGTTTGGGTACTATGAACTTCGGTATTCCAGGTAGAGGGCACCAAGGAGATTGGACGTTAACCACAGATGAAGCCCGGCCCATTTTTCAGGCTGCCATAGAGCATGGCCTAAACTATTTCGACTGTGCAGACATCTACGGTCTAGGCGCTTCTGAGGAAGTGGTTGGCGCGCTGCTGCGAGAGCTGCTACCCAGAGATGAATATGTCTTAGCAACCAAGGTATCTATGCCAATGGGTCGCGGTGCTAACCAAGGTGGACTCTCGCGTAAACATATTATTGAAGGGGTGGAAGCCAGTTTGAAACGTCTGGGGGTAGATTATGTAGACCACCTCGTCATTCACCGTCATCCGCATGGTATACCGGGCCAAGCTCAAGCGCCGATTGAAGAAACCCTTGAAGCACTGCACGATTTGGTCAAGGCCGGCAAGGTCATGTATTTGGGCGGCTCTTCAATGTTTGCTTGGCAGTTTGCGGAGTTACAGTTAACCGCGCAGATGAATAGCTGGACCAAATTTGTCTCCATGCAAAACCACTACAATTTGGTTTATCGGGAAGAAGAGCGCGAAATGAACCCTTACTGCGCCAAAACCGGTGTTGCCCTCACACCTTGGTCGCCACTGGCACGGGGCATTCTTGCTGGCACTTATCAGGGCGGTTTTGGCGGCGGCAGTACCAGTCGCTCACAGGGTCAGGATGTTAAAAGAACAGAAAGCCTTTACCACGGCGAGCACGTATTTCCGGTGGCCGAGCGTGTCATAGAAATTGCAGCCAAGTATGAAAAAACACCGGCTCAGATAGCTGTGGCTTGGCTTATGAATAAACCAGAAGTGACCTCGCCCATTGTTGGGGTGTCTAAAGTGGCTCAGCTAACAGATTTGGTCGCTGCGGCGCAGGTAGTGATAGAGCCAGAAGATATGGCCTATTTGGAAGCGCTATATCAACCGGTAGATAACTTGCTGTCCATCGGTAGCTCATAGTTAAAGCGCAGCCAAAGCACAGCCAAACTGCAAATAGTCAGACAGACCTCTAGCTGCCAGAGGGCAGCTAGAGGTCTTGGTGGTAGCTTCAGCGGATGCGGGTATCTTTTAGCCGCAGGGCTTTGAGGGTCGAAAAGCCAGAAGCCTAAGAGGGTAAAAAGCTAAGAAAGGGGAAGATAATGGGTATTCAGATACAACCCTGCGACTCAAGCCTAGGCGCAGTAGTCACGGGTATAGATCTCAATGCATTAGATGATCAAGGGTGGTTGTCAGTTGAAGCGGCCTGGCATGAACATGCAGTCCTCATTTTTCCGCAGCAACACATCAGTGAAGAACAACATGTGGCGCTAGGACAGCGCATTGGCCCTATCGAGATTTTGGCCGAAAATCGTAAAGCCGTGGCCATTAGCAATCAAAAGCCAGACGGGGAGTTGTTAGGCCCTGATAGCGGTTACTACCAAATTTTGCGTGGCAATGAAGGGTGGCATACCGACAGTTCCTATATGCCTGTGTCAGCTCGAGCATCAATTTTGGCAGCGCAAGTTTTGCCAGATGCTGGGGGAGAGACTCAGTGGGCGGATATGCGCGCCGCTTATCAATCGTTATCTGCCGAGATGCGTGACCGCATTGAAGGTCTGGCTGCCCATCACTCATTGTTTCATTCGCAAGCAAAAATTGGCCACAGCGCAAGCTCAGGCTCTAGTTATGGCTTGGGTGATCAAACACCGCCACTGCGCCCTCTGGTAAAAGTCCATCCAGCCACGAAGGTGCCCAGTTTATATATTGGTCGCCATGCCTATGGAATTCCCGGTTTAAGTGACGCTGACTCTGAAGCATTGTTGGCAGAGTTGGTGGAGTTCGCCTGCCAACCGCCCAGAGTGCTGACTCACAGTTGGACACCGGGCGATGTAGTGATGTGGGACAACCGTTGTGTACTCCACCGTGCACGACCCTATGATTACAGCCAACCGCGAGTCATGCGCCATGTCCGGGTCACTGGTGATCCGGCTACCGAGTCGGGTTTAGAGGTTTAGTCTAAGCGCGGTGCCACGAGTAATCTGATTAGCAAAACTGATTGCAGGATTGGGAGTAGGGTCGCTGGCGGGCATTACTAACAGGAATTGCTAGGGAATTTTGGGCTCATCCTCTGGGTTCGCTGGGGCTGTCATGGCGTTCATGGCACTGACACTGGCATAGAGCGCAACGCAATAAGGCAACGCGTAGGTAAGCAATATTTTCAGTATTGCGCCGCCACTTAACGTGCCAGCAAAAATGTTGTCCCCATGATTGATCAAGGCCAATACTGAGCCCACCACAAGACATGTGCGTATGGCCCTAGCTTGCACGCCTGGTGCAAAAATCAGTGCTCGAAGGGACATGTGATGTAACCTTTTCTGTTAGACAGGAACTTTAGTCCAAATAGGCGCTGGCGTATTGATTAGCTTAGCGCGGCTAACGCGAAAAGCCCCCCTAACGTGCCCGCCGCGGTGGCTTGCTGGAATGTCTTTGCTGACAGTTGATCTAGTGTTTCTTTGGGGTCTGCGCCATCTAAGGTTTGACGCAAAATGCCAGTTTCTATAACAGTCGCGTACACGATAAAACCAAATACCGAGCTGACCAAGGCAATACGCCCAAGACTGTCAAAGGGAATGGCGATAACCAAAAGTACTAAGAGCGTCCAATGTAATACCCAGCCGCCAAAGCTCATCCAGTGAAATTGGCGCTGATCATTAATGGACATATCAAAGTTAAAACGGAAGAAGGAAAACTTTCTAGGCATTACTCGTGGTGCTATTGCGCCAGATAACTTGGCGCCAGTGTAGTGGCCCCATTCGTGAAAGAGTGCGCCGAGTACGTAGCCGACAAAAATGGCGTCGGCAATGCTCAGTAATTGCGCAAACCAAAGGCCAGAAAACAGATACCAAGTATCTGCGGCTGCCCAGACAGAGAGAGCGATAAGGACTATGCCGATGTCCCTAGATAACATTGAGAACAGGCTGGGCTCTGGTCTGGTTTTAGATTTGGTCTCTTCAGTCACAATGTTTTCCCCTGCTTTATCTGTTTTGTTTATTTTTCGGTTAGCTGGTTTAACCAGTTTTCTTGACTAGTTTTAATATTTGCCTTTGATAGTTGGCTTTTTTGGTCAGCTTTTCAAGTTGATAAGTTAACCTCAAGGTACGTTTACTCCTCACTCTATGCCGTTATCTGCACGCTGACGCCGCCAATACCTATGCTGAAATCACCGCGAAAGTCGCGCGGCGCAAAAGGTGTTTTGCCGTAAGCGCCGGTAATAATGTACTGATCTGGTGCCAAGGTGTGACCAAAGCGGTGGAGTCGATTGGCCAAGATGCTCAGTGATTCGAAGTGATCGTCAATGTGACCTTGGCTAGGTACGCGCTCGATCAATTGCTCGCCTTCGCCCCCGCTTTGACCATACAGGGCCACTTCAAGTTCTGCCAAATCTGCGGTGATATTTGCCAGTGGCACCGTGTCGCCGACTACAATGCCCCAATTAGATAGGTTATCGGAAACTCTTAAGCCAGCTGAACAGCCTGGGGGCAGGCGCTTTTGGTTAATCTCAAAGGCCGGTGCCAAACCAGCGATGGCTGTTTTTGCGCGATCAGGTGTTGCGGCCTCGCCTAGATAGTCCGCCATAACAAAGCACAGTTCATTTTCGACCCCACCTTTATATAAATCGTTGCGCGGAATGCTGGCACCACTCATGAGTGTGCGGCTGCGCAAGACAAAGCCAAATGGGCGAATGCCGTCGCCCAGTGCGTTGCGCGACTCTCCAGAAGTCATACCTATTTTCCACCCGGCAAGTTCTTCGCCTTGCTCCAACCAGCGATCCAGTAACTGCAATTGCAGCTGCTGCCCTTCGTCAGCGCTGAGTTCTGGTGCTTCTAACAGGGGGGTTGGATCAAGGTCTGGGTTTTGATGCAAGGCCCATAAGGTGTCGAGAATATTCTGCATGTTAGCTCTAAGTCGTCCAAATCGTGTGGCACAAGGTTAGCGCATTTTTAGGTTAGATGAGAAATCCACCGTTGGTTGGGTTGTTGATGCCGTTGGGTGGTGGGGGGCATTGGCAGGCAGCCGTTTTGGGCGTTTCAATGATCACGGTTGTTATATGTTCTTTTGTTTGTGCGCGCTCATAACTAGGGCAGCACCGAGACAAGTTGAGATACTGCAAAGGAGATACCTTATGCTCGTCGTTACATTAGTTGCTGGCATTCTGGCGGGTTGCGTTTATACCCCGACTGCTTTTGCTGAAGGCTTTAAACCGGAAGAGCCAAAGCAAGGCACCGTGCAGCAATCCGCGCAATTAGAGGCTGAGGCCGGGCAAAAGATAAAAGTTGAAACTTACTCTAGGCCTAAGCCGATAAAAAAGATACCGCCAAGGTATCCGCGTAAGGCTCAACGGCTTGGGCAAGAAGGCTGGGCCGTGGTGCATTATATGGTTGATGCGCAGGGGAGCACCTACGATTGGGAGTTAACCGAATATTCAGGGGATAAGAGTTTTGGCAAGGCTGCGTTGGAGGCGATTACAAAATACAAATATGAGCCAGCCCAATTTGAGGGCCGTGCAATTGATGCGGGTACTGCGTCAAAGATCACTTTTGCATTGGCGGATAGTGGGATCGGTGCTCAAAGGCGGTTTTTGCTGCGTTATAACCAATTTATGCGCTCGCTAAGAAATCTAAAGGAAGAACCCGAGGGCAAGCCTCCTATGGAAGAGGCCTTTGCCGCACTAGAGGAACTGGGTGCCTCGAACCTCTACGAGGACGCCTATATTAATATCGCGCGGGCGGCATATTACGGCTACCACAAGAATCGGGGGCTGAGATTTCGCGCATTAAATCGCGCAGTGGGTCATGAAAGCGTATCAAGCTACATTCCCCAGATTAACCGAGTGGCGTTACATTCAGAAATATTTTGGTTGGAAGTGGAGGCCAATTTCTTGCGTGATGCGCTAGATACATGGGAGATTCTGGCTGAAGCAAAGTTAGCACCAGAAATGCGGCGCGAGATGGAATTGGCTGTTGGTAAGATCATGAAAATTGCTCAATCGGATCAAACTGTTTCGCTGCAAGGTAGGATAAATGACACCAACAACTTCTCTCACCGCTTGTTGAAGCAATCTTTTGACATTGTCGATGTTAAGGGCGAGTTAGCTGAACTGAAACTTTATTGCGACAAGGGTTTTGCGGGTTTTAGGTTTCAACCCGATTTGCGCTACTCGGTAGAAGATGGGTTTCAAGACTGTTCGTTAACGGTCATTGGCAATCCAGGTACGATATTTACTTTGGTGGAAATTTAGCCAACAAGCCCGTTTTCATCTTCGGCTATATCTGTGGTCAATATTCATAGGTTGCTACCTATGGCCTATTGCCGGTAAGTTTAGGGTTCTAGTCTGTCGCATCGGTGGTGGGACACCGCGACAAAATTGTTACCTGGGAGATTAATCATGGCCTATGCACCTCAACAGCGACCTTATTACGATGCGGACAGTCACATTATGGAGTTGCCGGACTTTCTCAAAGCCTATGCAGATCCAGAAATCCGTGACGAAATTCCATCAGTAAGTTACAGCGCATCTGTGGTCACAGAAGATGAAGTTGCCGTGATTATGAACCAAGGCGGCAAGCATTCAGCCGAACACGTGGCTGCGCAAATTGCCATGGGCGATGCGCTGATAGAGAACTCCAAAGAGATTCAGGCCTTGGGCGCATTCAACGGTCCGGACCGTTCCGCAGCGTTAGACTTGCTCGGGTTTAAGAAGCAGTTAGTGTTTGCAACACACTCAGTTGCGTTTCCATTTCACCCTAGTTCCAAGAAAGACCCCAAGTTGCGCTATGGTGCGACCCGTGCGCATAACCGACATATGTTGGACTTTTGTTCAGCGGACGATCGCTTAATGGGCGTAGGCATTGTGCCTTTAGACAACCCTGAGCTGGCCATTCAAGAGGTAGAGTGGGCCATTAAAGAAGGTCTGCAATCTATTTGGATACCTCACCGTGCACCAATAGGTCACTCGCCAGGGCACGTAGATTTGGAAGGTTTTTGGGCGAGATTGGCTGAAGCGAATGTGCCTTTTGTATTGCATGTCGGCGGCGCGCCTTTGCAGGTGTCCAAAGATTGGGGCAACAATGGCCGCGCACCGGTTAAAGATTGGTTGGGTGGCGGCGAAAACGTGCGCACTAAAGATGCTGCGGTATTGCATCAAACCCCTGAAATGTTTCTCAGTGTTATGTTGTTAGACGGGGTGTTTGATCGTCATCCCGGACTTCGCGGCGCTGCCGTAGAACTGGGTGCAGGCTGGGTGCCAGAGATGTGCCGTCGCCTAGATTGGGTAACCCGCATTTATGGTCGTTCTGACAAGTCCGTGCGTTTTGATCGCGCGCCTTCACAGCAACTCACAGAGCAAATGGCCTTTACCCCGTTTTCTCATGAAGACGTAGCCTACCTAATGGAAGACTCACATCCCGATCTATACCTGTTTTCCAGTGACTACCCACACTTGGAAGGCACCAAAGACCCAATAGGTCGTTTTGAACGGTTCCTAGAACACTCAGAACCCGCAATACGCGATGCATTCTACGCAGAAAACTTTTTACGGCTTTGGCCAAGTGCGCGCGTAGATTAGGCTTAGAAGATAGCGCTCGATATATGAATAGCTAGAGGCCAGAGTATGTCGCCCTGCGTTCATTAAAGCGTGCGGGCGCAGACGAGTACCAATGGATTTGCCTTAAATTATAAAAAAGTGATCATTAATTGGGTCACTTTTTCGTTTAGGTTAAGAAAAATTTCGCCGAAGGGTTTATCGTCAGGTTTCACCAACGAATCTGGAGTTGATGGCCATGAATGGATTTTGGAAAAAAGCAGCCTATTTGTCTGCATCTCTCTCAGCAGTGGGTTTGCTTGCCGGTGCCCTGATCTTTTGGTTCAGCTGTCCCTGTGACCGTCTGCCTGGTGGTCCGCTGAAAGGCGAGTTGGTCAGTGCGCCTGTTTCGGACTGGTCTTTTGCTAACGATGCGCCTCTATGCCAAATTCAGGTGGCCGCAATTATTCCTTGGTCGGTCAATCTCAATTGCATGTCTGAAGAGGGTCAGCTTTATTTGAGTTGCGCGCGCTGCGAAGGTAAGTTGTGGTCAAGTGCAGCGTTGGATAATGCCAATGGGTATATTGGTATTAGCGGTAAGGTCTACCCGGTTTCAATGGTTCGAGTATTAGATGCTGAGATATTAGATATTGCTTGGCGGAGCCGAGCGCAAAAGGTTGGTCGAGGGCAGGGTGTGCCCAGAGCAGACCACTGGTGGTCGTTTAGTTTAACCAGCCGGCTGCTCACTCAATAAAGCTTCGAGTCAGCGTTGGGAAAGAGGTGACGTGAAAGCTCAAGCTAATCCGGCACTTTTGATTGAAGAGCGGTTTAAGAGGAGATTTAGAGGGGCTTAAAAGACCTTTACGAGAAGAAGTCTTCTGCGAGAGAAGGCCTTCTGCGAGAGAAGGCCATCCTAATTTTAGCTGTCGGCAAGGCAGCGTCAGATGACTAGCTAGGCTCAAAGAACATTGAAGTACGCCCACCATCTACCACTAGGTCGTGACAGGTGACAAAGCGTCCTGCGTCGCTGGCCAAGTAAAGGGCAGCCTCCGCAATATCTAGTGCATAACCCGTTTTCTCCAATGGCACAGATGCCGCCAAACTCTTTTCGAGTTTCGCCATTTTGCGCTCATTTTCTTCATCTGAAAGCGTGTTGGCTCTACCTGAACCGCCCCAAAAAATTGGTGTAGCAATGGCGCCTGGTGAAATTGAATTCACTCTAATGTTGTGCCCGCCTAACTCTATGCCAGACATTTTGCTGAAATGAGTTACGCCAGCTTTCAGTGAAGAATAAAGAGGGTCACCTTGGCGGTAGCGTAGGGCAGCAACGCTTGAGTTGTTGATGATGCAACCGCCGCCATTGGCTTTCATGGGTTCAATGGCATAACGGGTGCCGAGAATAACGCTGGAGAGCAACAGTCGAACGCCGTAGTCGATATGTTCTTGGCCAATCTCATCAATAGGCGCGCCCACTGGTCCGCCGGCGTTGTTAAACAAAATGTCCAGCTTGCCAAATTCAGCTACCGTGAATTCCACGCTTTTACGAATATCGTCCTCTTGGGTGACGTCCGCCTCTACATAGAGGGTGCCTGCACCTATGGCGTCTGCCAGTGCCTGGCCCTTTTCTTTTGAGCGGCCACTGATGACAACCTTTGCGCCCTCGGCGGCAAAAAGTTTTGCGGTCTCAGCGCCAATGCCACTGGTACCACCGGTAATAAGGGCTACTTTGCCCGCTAATCTATCCGCCATAATTTCTCCTAGTGGGGCCCTTATTGTGACCCAGCTTGTTGGTGTAGATGAATTCGTATAACCAATTCGGACAGGCAACTTTCTTGCCCTGCCGGTAAGTTTGGTAAAGCTTACCTTAAACAAATAGCGTCAGCAGCTAAGCCCTCGCATCATCAGCCTCCTATATTGTCCGCAGTGTTTTTGAACTGAAAAAGAGCAAATACAACCGTGTATCCACGTACATGCCCCGCGTATCAGATAGTCATATGCCACCCCGCAAAGCTCTTGTACAGACGTTCCTATTGATTGCTTATGTCGTTCCCGTCATGTGTTGGCGGCGGTAAGTGTCTAGATTGGAATGCAAAAAGGAGAAAAGAATGTCTGGAGAAACTAAAGGGCCAACAGGGAATTTGGAGCCTGAATTTGGTCATGGCGCAGGTGAGTTGACCGCAGAAACAGGCCGTTGCCTATGTGGTGCTGTTTCCTTTACCGCAGCGCAGGTGGACTCGGGAATGCATGTTTGTCATTGCAGTAACTGTCGTCGCTGGACCGGTGGGCCGAGCATCTCGGCTAACGCTGCCGGTGTGGCTTTTGCAGGCACAGCTTATCTCAGCGTTTACGAATCTTCCGCGTGGGGTGAACGTGGGTTTTGTCGCAAATGCGGCAGCAGCTTGTTTTTCCGTCTCCAAGGCAGCGACCGCTACATATTGAATCACGGATCATTCGACAACCCAGATCGTCTAAAAGTTGTTGGGGAAATCTACATCGACGAGAAGCCCAGTAGCTATGACCTTAGAGGCGAGCATGAAAGGCTTACTGGCGAAGAGTTCTTGGCGTCCCTAGGCATAACGCCAGAGTAGGGTAAGCATGCTCTTTGGCCTTTCTTCTATAACGGCTTCTCTTGCTGTCGCTCGATTTTTTCTCTAATCGTCCTCTGGTGACCCATACCTTGAATTGATACTCTTTCAAGTTAGTTAGCTTTTTTGCTTCGGAGACAGTCAGTGGCGTTTCAAATATACAATTCATCGGCGGCGAGTTACGGCGAGCACGATGCGGCTATGCAGGCCTATCAGCAAGCGGGTACTGAACGAGCCCTTGCTATGGACAACCGTGGACCTGTACGTTTTACATCCAGTGGTGAATTGCACCCAGATATCCTAGAGTCTTATACACGCCACGGCTTCTATATATTGACTGGAGTGATGAGTGAGGCCGAGTTAGCCGACCTTGAGGCCGATGTTCAGGATATGTGGGAACGCGGCCCGGTTACAAAGGGTGCGGAAGTTGACGCGCAAGGACGCCCAGCACTAGGTCATGACTGTCACTCCCGTAATCTTTCCTGGGTTCGCCCATTGAGCGATCCATTAGGCGGTACAGCGCATTCCAATGGTCGTCATCCGGCCAAGATGATTGAGCCTGATGCGCCAGACGGCGCGCCCAAGCATGTCTTGCAATTGGTGTTGGGTTCGCTGCAGTTTTCCCAGGCTTGTTTGCGCGCTTATGGTCATCCAGATTTGTTGCGTATTGCGGCCGCTATTAATGGCGACGACTTTGTGCCGTTTAACGAAGCGGTGTGGGTCAAGCACCCTTGCTTGGGTGGCTCTGTCGCTTGGCACCAAGATGCGTTTACCCATTGGCAAAGTCCCGATCTAGATGCGCACACCCACGGCTTCAATTTTATGGCGCAACTCTACGGATCTAACGCCGCCAATGGTTTGTGGGTTTTACCTGGCTCCCACGTACAGGGCAAAGTGGACATTAAGGCCATGGTAGAAGAGGTCGGTTCAGACCGCCTGCCTGACGCAGTGCCTGTGATTTGCGCGCCCGGTGATGTAGCCATTTGCAACCGCCAAGCCATCCACGGCTCTTTTGCGAATACCAGTGACGACATGCGGGTGACGATTAATATGGGCTTCCACCGCAGGGCCAGTGTGCTAGATGTCTTTGGCGGCGGCGTACACAACGACCCAGAAAAATATACCGCTGAGCGTATTGATCATCGCGCGCGTTTGATCAGCTATGGTATTGATGCACGCAGCCAACGGTTTCCAGATGAAACACCCTATGTTTATCAACCGTTAGCTGACGTAGGATACCGCTGGAACGCTGAAGCTAAACAAGATTTGAAGGACTACAACCTAGAGGACTTAGGTATATAGTGCTCTCAATCTGAAGGTGCATTACCTCTAGTAAGGCGTATGCTTGGGCAGATACCTTGATTCTGTGGAGGGGTCATTAATGAACTTACACTCTTTTTCTACTGCACTGCTGTCTGTTTTTTTTGCAGCATCTACATTTGCGCTTGCGCCAGGTGAACGAGTGGACAACTTTCGTTTGCTAGACGAGACGGGTAGCTCGCACGAGCTTTACTATTTTTCTGATACCAAAGCCTTTGTGCTTATGGCGCATAACAGTAGCTGCCAGAGCATGCAGGAGAGTGTTGAGGCATTGGCCTCTATGCAGGCCAGCTATGCGGATCAGGGGGTTGAGTTTATGTTGATCAATTCTGATCTGCGTGATGACCGCTCAACCATTCAAGCTTCGGTTGCAGATCAGAATATTGCGGCGCCCGTGTTAATGGACTCTACGCAAATTATTGGCGAGTCTTTGGGCGCTATGAGTGCTGGCGATACTGTGGTCATTGACCCCAGCAACTGGCAAGTGGCCTATTTGGGCGGCGCGCAGAATGCCAGCCAAGCTGTGGCTAGTTTGGTCAAAGGTCAGTCACCTCAAATGACACTAGACAGTGCATCTCTCAAACAAGCCGCCAGCGCGGATTGCGCTGTTGATTACCCCGAGTTGGCTAATCGGGCTGAGCACGCAAACATTTCTTATTCAGACACCATTGCCCCTTTGCTTTCCGAGAACTGCGTTACCTGCCATAGAGTGGGGGGTATCGGACCTTTTGCCATGAGCGATTATAATATTGTGCGTGGTTTTTCCTTGATGATCCGTGAAGTCGTGCGTACTCAACGTATGCCGCCTTGGCATGCTGATCCGCACTTTGGCGAGTTCAGCAACAATCGCGCATTGTCAGATGAAGAGGTTAGAACATTAGTGCATTGGGTTGAGGCTGGCGCGCCACGCGGCGAGGGTGCCGATTTGCTGGCAGAACAGCGCCGTAGTTGGCCGAAGTGGGCTATGGGTGAACCTGATGTCATTATTGAAATTCCTACGGAAAATATTCCTGCCAGCGGTGTGGTCGATTACAAATACAAAATGGTCGCCAATCCCCTAGATAAAGATGTTTGGGTAAAGGCGACGGAAATCATTCCTGGAGACCGCGCGGTGTTGCACCATGTGATTACCAGTTTTGGCGAAGTTGCTACTGAAGGTCGTCGGGCGGGTCGTCTTAAGCGCGGCACCGGTGGCGGATTAGGCGGCTATGTGCCCGGCGCTGAAGGCACGCCCTATCCAGATAACTCCGGTGTATTTTTGCCAGCGGACGCCACTATTGAATTTCAAATGCACTACACCACGTCAGGTTTAGCAACTTCGGATACATCGTATATGGGCGTGTATCTGCACAAAGAAAAGCCTGAACATGAACTTGAATCTATGGTTCTGCTGAATCCACGTATTCGTATTCCTGCCGGTGACCCAAACCATATGGAACTGGCGCAGCGTACTGTTGATAAAGATATTTTGGTTTACAGCCTTTTGCCCCATGCGCATTTTCGTGGCAAAGCTTCTGAATTTGTTGCGCAGTATCCAGATGGCACTGAAGAAAAGTTGTTGTCTGTGCCTCGTTACGACTTTAACTGGCAAACCACGTACTCATTAGACCAGCCAAAGTTGTTGCCTGCGGGTACGCAAATTGTGCATAGAACTTGGTGGGATAATTCTGCCCGTAACCCCGCTAACCCTGATGCTACTCGTGTAGTGCCATGGGGTGAGCAGTCGTGGGACGAAATGCTCTTTGGTGCAATACGCTATCGTGTTGTGGGTGCTGGAGAGGCAGAGCAAATTGCGGCGAGCAGCGGCGGAGAGTAATTCAGCGGAAGATTTGTTTGTCGAACTCGCTAATTGAGCCAGCTTGAGAAACTGACTCAATTTAGGAAAAGTGCAAAAGCCTCAATGCAGCAGGGTGGATCGGGGCTTTTTTGTTATAGGCGAACCGGGCGGCTCTTGTCAATTCCCAGTTCTCAACTTTCAAGCCTCAAATTTCAATGCCCAATGAATCGAGTGGCCTTTTATGCGGGCAACTGGCCTTTATTGAGCAGCGACTCAAAGGGGTCGGTGTTGGCCTCGGTGTGCCACTGATATTCAGTGTAATTCACTACATTCTGCGCAGCCTCTGGGCCAAATAAACGCTGTATGACGGCTAACGCCATATCAGTACCCGCAGACACGCCAGAAGAGGTGACGTAGCGTCCCGCGTCTACCCAGCGGGCGGCTTCTTGCCAATCTACTTGATCACTCTGGCTGCGGGCGAGTTCAAAGAACATTTTGTTTGTGGTGGCAGCTAGGCCATCAAGCAAACCCGCTTTAGCCAGTAGCGCTGAGCCGGTGCATACGCTCATGGTGATCTGGCTTTTTGCTGCGCGGGTCTTGAGGAATGTCAGCATAGCTTCATTGCCCAATTCTGGAATGGTGCCAATGCCGCCTGGCAGCAAGATCAGATCCAATTCCGGGGCATCATTGAAGCTATAGTCAGCTATAGTTTTAGGTCCAGCCGACGAACTCACCGGGCCAGCTTGCTCCGCAATGGTGACGATCTCAATTTCATCACCCATAGCGCCAAACATTTCTAATGGTCCGTATGCATCGAGTAATTCAAAGTCGTTATAAAAAACGGCGCCTAGTCGCATGTTTATGTCTCCTTTTTGTTGGTCCATTTTAGAGCAGACCAGTTATGGGCATCGTGTTGTTTAAATGGCCTTAGGCCTGCCAAGAATTAGTTTCGTTTTGAATAAGGTCTACGGCCTCTTCCAATGCGGCGGTGCGATCTTTCCAGCTTTCGCCGCCAGTACCCAATCGGAAGGTGTTTACGCCGGCGTCGCGGAACGCGCGCAGGCGTGCACGAATCATGTCTTCGGTGCCTATAAGGTTGGTCAGCAAAACCATTTCGTCTGGCACTCGTTTGATTGCTTGGTCGCGCTTACCGTCTACCCACAGGCTTTGCACGGCTTTGGCATCGTCTTCATAGCCCGCTCTGCAATAGGCATCGTTGTAGAAGTTGGTTTTTGCAGAACCCATGCCGCCTAGGGTGAAGGCCATGGCGGGTTTGCGCGCTTCAATGAGACGCTCTACGTCGTCACTCAGTTCAAAGAAGCCGCCAGTTTGAATGTCTATTTCTTTAAAATCTCTGCCCGCGAGCTTTGCCCCTGCTTTGAGATCGTCCAAAAATACGTGACCTTGTTCGGGGAGGAAGCATGTACCCAGCCAACCATCGGCAATCTCGCCGGTCATCTGTAATGACTTGGGTCCCAGAGTCGCTAAATAGATAGGCAGATCTGGGCGTGGGGGTTGTGACAAGCGAATGGGTTTGCCTTCGCCGCCAGGTCTCGGCAGGTGATAGTGTTCGCCTTCATATTGTAGTTTGTCGCCCTTCAGAGCCATACGCAAAATCGCCATGCACTCGCGCATGCGTGACAGTGGCTTGGCAAATGCAGCGCCGTGCAGGCCTTCTACCACCTGAGGACCACTGACACCTAAGCCCAAGTTAAAGCGCCCCTTGGACACGGTATCTAGGCTCTGTGCGGTCATAGCAATCATGGATGGCACGCGGGCGCTGACTTGCATGATGCCAGTGCCTAAGCGGATATTTTCGGTTTTGGCGGCGAGGTACGCCAGAGGGACAATTGCATCCATACCCCAAGCTTCCGCAGACCAAGCTTCGTTAACGCCCATGCGGTCAGCGGCCATGGTGTAGTCCACCAGGCTGTCCCATTCTTCGCCGTTGTAGTACGCGGAGCCTATTGAAATTGAAATACGCATTAAGTCCTCTCCTGAATTTACCAGTTTTAGTGTGCCTTTTTTGCACTGCATCAATCTGCCCAACGCAAATTCATTTTTGCTTTGCGGGCACTTTGTGTCCATTGTTCTTGCTGTTGAGGGTTTTGCTTGCCGCCATAGGTTGCAAGTCTCCCCGTTAAGGCTACAACTTCTATTGCTGGGGTGGCTTTGTCAATATTGACGAGTGTGTCTAGAATTAGGTCAAATTCGAAAGTATTTTTTCATTAACAATTCTTATTATTTTGAGGGGAGAGAAATGGCTGAGTTGAAAACGGGCGGGCGATTCAAAAGCGCGGTTTGTACTGCGGAAATTATGGTCGTGTCTGCCCCAGCAGGGGATATTGATCTGACCTGTGGTGGTGTGGCTATGTTAGACAGCGCCAGCGATGCCGCAACCGGCGGCGAAATTCACCCTGACCATGCCGTTGGCGTAGCCATTGGTAAACGTTACATCAACGAAGAGGAAACCCTTGAAGTACTGTGCGTGAAGAATGGCGATGGTGGTTTGGCGGTAGCAGGGCAATTGCTGCTGCAAAAGGATACTAAGAAACTTCCTAAGACTGACTAGGCCGCGCTATGAACGTAATGATGTTGCTGGAAATGGCCAATGCTGCCTTTCCTGAGCGCACTGCTTTTACTGATGGCAGCAGTGGCGAAAGTTATACCTATTGTGAGCTTTTTGAAGCAGCTCGCCACCGAGCCGCAAGTGTCCGCGCCAGTGGTGCAAACCGCTTGGTTAAGCTCGATGTGAGCAACTTGGCTACGCCTTTGAGTCTGTTTACCAGCGCTTGGGCCGGTGTGCCATTTGTGCCGTTGAATTACCGCTTAACGGACGCCGAGATCGAAGCTTTGTTGAAACGAGTTACGCCCGCTTATTTGATTACGCAAGCGGATCGTGTGGCAGCGCTAGGTGCTGTTGCTGAGGTTAATGCCGTTGCTTGCGCGGACTTTTTAGATGCGGGTCAGCACACTCAGGCTGTTGAGGGTGAGTGGTCTATGGACCCTGAAGAGGTGGCGGTGCTGCTTTTTACCAGCGGCACTACTGGCGAGCCAAAAGCTGCTGTGTTACGCCACAAACATTTGGTTAGTTATATTCTCAGCTCCGTAGAGTTTGCCAGCGCACCTGAAGAGGATGCCTCTCTCGTGTGTGTGCCGCCTTATCATATTGCCGGTATTGCGGCGGTTATGAGTTCGGTTTATTCCGGTCGCCATGTTATTCAGCTACCCAATTTTACCGCTGAAGCTTGGGTTCAATTAGCCCGTGAGCATAAGGTCACTACAGCCTTTGTAGTGCCTACTATGTTGGCCAGAATAGTTGAGCTGTTGGAGGCTCAGGGCAACGCTACAGCAAATATGCCTCACCTTAATAGCCTTGCTTATGGCGGCGGCAAGATGCCGTTAAGCGTTATTGAAAAGGCGATGAAGTTTTTCCCGAATACAGATTTTTCCAATGCCTATGGACTGACGGAAACCAGCTCTACTATTTGTGTGCTGGGGCCTGATGAGCATAGAGAAACCGTTGCAAGCACAGATCCTGCGGTCCGTAGGCGGTTGGTTTCAGTGGGGCGCGCCTTACCCGGTGTGGAAATTGAAATTCGTGATGACGAAGGTAAGTTGCTTGAAGCCGGTGGCCGTGGAGAAATTTACGTGCGCGGTGAACAGGTGTCTGGCGAGTATGAAGGTCGGGGTGCGGTCACCGATGCCGACGGCTGGTTCCCTACGCGTGATGCGGGCAGTATGGATGAAGAGGGTTATCTTTTTCTTGAAGGTCGTGCAGACGATGTCATTGTGCGCGGCGGTGAAAACCTTTCCCCGGGTGAAATTGAAGACGTTATGCTCACTCACCCAGATGTAGCGGACGTAGCCGTTGTGGGTATTCCTGACGAGCAATGGGGCGAGGCAGTTGCTGCGGCGGTAGTGGCTAAGCCGGGTGCCAGCATAGACATTGACGCTTTGAAAACGATGATCAACGAGCAGTTGCGCAGTTCTCGCGTGCCCGCTGTGATCTCTGTATGGCCAGAATTGCCCTACAACGAAACGGGTAAGTTACTCCGTCGTGTGGTTAAAGCTGAGTTGAGTCGGCCTTAGGCGCTGATTCTCTATTGAGGCGCCGCGAAACAGTCGCTGAAAAAAAACGGCGTAAAAAGCAGACGCTCAGTCTTCGATAACGTCGATCAAGCCCCATCTTAGGGCTTGGTTGGCGTCAATTGATGCACCGCTTAAACCAAGCTTTGCGGTGTTTTGTTTGCCAATACGTCTTGGAATACTCACTGTACCCCCCGCGCCTGGAATTAACCCAAATCCCACCTCTGGCAGTGCAAAAACACTGTTTGATTGAGCGCTTATAGTGTTCGCAAATGCCGGTAGTTCGATACCTGCGCCAATGCATGCGCCGTGTACCCGCATGAGTATTTTCTCTCGCAGCTGCGCTATGAGGTTGGCGGGACTGCGGGTGAGACGGGTCAGGTGTGCGAGCGCCGTGTCTTGAGACTGTCCAAACTCGGTTAGGTCGCCGCCTGCGCAAAATGATGGGCCGCGACCACTGATAACAATATGCGCTAAAGATCTGTCAGCCAATGCGAGGTTTAAGGCCAAAGCCAATTCATCGCGCATTGCAGCAGAAAATGCATTGCGCTTGGTCGGCCTGTTGAGCATTAAAGTTAAGGTGTCGCTGTGACTATTTTGCGCGTTTAAGTATGCTCGGGGATTGCGCTCGACCAAAACGACAGGTCCTTGATCTGCAATCTCTGCCGTTGGCATCTGAGTCACAGTATTAGATCTGTCGCTTAGCCAGGTTCTAAAACCCTGACTATTTTGTAGCGTACTGTAGGCGAGGGACTCCACCATTAAGCCTTGGCTAATAGACAAATTTTCTGTTTCTCGCAGCACGCCTACAAAGGTGGCAGCTGCCAATGGCTGGCTGGTTATCGTTGCAACTATTTGCTCTAGCAGCACCTGTTCTTTGGGCAATTGGATAACAAGATCTACCCACGCGCTAATCTCAAATTCGTTATTTGATCTTGAGCTTGAACTTTCTATTGAACTTCTACCTGAATTTGGCCGCTTGGTGATGCCGATCACGGGACAATTCGGTTTGGATGTAGGCATGTCCCTAGTTGCAGGCTGGTCTAAATCCACCAATAGATAACTCTGACCGCTGACAACGCTTTGATCTTCAGCCACCATAGGTGGTGTGATCAAAATAAACAGTTCATCAGGCGACAAAGTTTTGAACGAAGCCGATTGGGAAAATATATTAGACATGGGCGGTAGTATACCTGCCTGCGGGGTGAACGCCTGCGCTGACCAAGCCCTAGATGCGCTGCGTGTCTGGCACAGTGATTTGTTGCCTGGTGTCATGGGCAGAGACTTGCTTTGGGAGCGGGCTGCGGAGCTAAGTTTGCGAGCCAAGGGCCAAATTTCCGCAAATGGCAGTTGTCGCATAATGGCAACCGGCAATGGCTGGTTGGGGCTGAATCTTGCACGGGAAGAGGATTGGGGTTTGCTTAATGCTTGGCTTGAGCAGGATGGTGACTTGTCTGAATGGGGATATGTTGAGGAGGCCTTGCTTGGGCGAGATGCCAAAGCCTTGGTTGCCCGAGGTAGGTTGATGGGGTTGCCTGTTTCTCTTCTACCGAAAAAAGTCATACCTGAAAGTGCTGGCGCTAGCGAAATTTTGGACGGCGCGCCCGTATTTGAATTTACGCCTGATGCCAACGTTACATTGAGGTCATTCAATACAACTCAGCCCATGTCCGGTTTCAAAGTAGTAGACCTTTCAGCGTTATGGGCGGGGCCACTCTGCGCCCACTTATTGCACCAGTGCGGTATGCAGGTGACTTTTGTTTCCAGTGTCCACAGGCCGGATGGCGCCCAGCACGGTAGCCCAAAGTTGTACGAGGTATTGCATCGCGGCCACGACCACGTTGAATTAGATTTAACCTCCCAAGAAGACCTGCAACGGTTGACCAATTTGCTGCGTAATGCAGACGTGGTGATAGAAGGTTCAAGACCGCGCGCACTGCGAGCCTTGGGTGTGGATAGAGACACGCTTGCGCCCCAAGGTAAACAGCTTTGGTTGTCTTTAACTGCTTACGGACGGCGCGCACCTTTTGCTGATTGGGTAGGCTTTGGCGACGATGTGGCGCTGGCTGCTGGGTTGTTTGTTAAAGAAGACGAAGGGCGTCCGGAATTTATTGCTGATGCCGTGGCCGATCCGCTCACGGGTATTTTTGCGGCTCTGGCGGTAGTTAACCTTGTGCAACGCAATGCAAGCGGCTTACTCGATTTGTCTCTTTTTGCCGTCGCGTGCCATTGCGTGCAAAAACTCCATTGCGACGGCGGACAAGTGACTCACCAATACCACAGGCCTAACCTGCGATGCTGATAAAAAACGCTGTTGTGGAAGGGGTTAAGAAAGACGTTCGCTGCAGTGGCGCGTTTATCAGTGCAATTGCTGATGACCTTGAACCTGGGATTGGTGAGCGTGTTGTTCAGGCAAATGGTGGCGCGTTATTGCCCGGATTACATGACCATCATATGCATTTCTTTTCAACGGCAGCGCTGCAGCGCTCGGTAGATTGTGGCGCCAACAAGACCGCTTCCCAGACGAGTCAGCAAACTGCCTTGGTTCATAATGCTGAGTCATTGGGTTACGCGCTTGCAAACTATTCCGGTGAAGGCTGGCTGCGCGGTGTGAACTATCACGAGAGCATCGCTGGAGATCTGGACCGCTGGCAGTTGGATATGCTGGTCAGTGATAGGCCAGCAAGGATCCAGCATCGCAGCGGCAAACTGTGGATACTCAATAGTTTGGCTGTGGTACAACTGGATTTGGCCACCCACAAAGATCTGCCCGGTGTTGAGTTGGACGCTAAAGGCATACCAACTGGGCGACTGTTCCGGTTAGACGCATGGTTGCGCCAGCAGTTGGGCCAGCAAGATCCTATAGATGCGTCGGTGCTGTCGCGGCAGATGGCGAGTTTTGGTGTTACCGGCTTTACTGACACTTCTGCAACAAATACTGCGGCCACTGTGACGCAGTTTCAGCAGATGCATGTGCGCCGGGAAATTCTACAAAACGCCTATTTAATGGGCGATGACAGCCTCGACTATGGTCACCTGAAAATTCTCTTAGATGAAGATAGCTTGCCGCCCTTGAATGAGTTGGAAGGCCGTATCCGCTGCGCGCGCGAGAAAAAACGCGGCATTGCCTTTCATTGTGTAACCCATATAGAACTGTTGTTTGCAATCGCTGCCCTCAATAGTTGTGCAGATCTCGATCCGCAGATTCAATTTGTAGACCGCATTGAACATGGCGCCGTGATTTTTGATGATGTACTGCCAATGCTTAGAGCGCTTAATCTCAGCGTGATTACGCAACCTGGTTTTTTGTACGAGCGCGGCCCCCAGTACCAGCAAAATTTAACTGAGCATGAGTTAGCTCATTTGTATCGCCACCGAACATTGTTGGATGCTGGAATAAAAGTTGGGCTGAGTAGCGATGCACCCTACGGGCCGCTTAATCCTTGGCAGGTTATGCAGTCTGCTGTTGCACGCAGGACTGCTGGGGGAGCAGTTGTTGGGGCGCGAGATTGCGTCTCGCCTGAGCAGGCGCTTGCGGGCTATTTGTCTAAACCTTTGGCGCCTGGCGCAACAGTGAGAAAAGTAGCCGTGGGTGAGCGGGCAGACCTGTGTCTTTTAAGTCAGCCTTGGCAGCAGGTCAGGGGTGATTTAGCGCGTGCGTTAGTGGTTTTTACAATGGTTGCCGGGGAATTGGTTTATGCAGCGGACTCGTTGTAGGTGTTTTTTGGTTTTAGAAGTTCTAGGTTAGAGTACTAGTTAAAAGTACTACGTAAAAGTACTAGATTTAAGAGCTAGATAAAAATGTTAGGTTTAGAGTCAGGTTTTAAGGTTAGGCTAGCGCTGCCATCCAAAGTCGGTGCACAACGCTAGCCTGTCTAACTAAAAGCCTGTCTGCTAGAAAGCTTTTGCTCTATTTTTTCTTCGCCTTTATTTTTTCTTCGCCTTTGTCCTTACTGCGGTAACAGTTCCTTCAACTCGACGATTGGCTTGGCGGTTGGCTGAGGTGTCGTTGCCTTTCATAGGTTTTGTTTCACCAAAGCCTTGTCGTTTGATTCTTTCGGCTGGGATTCGTGTGTTCATTTCAACCAGCTTGGCTACCGCAGCTACCCGAGCTTTTGATAATGCGAGGTTATAATCTGAGGGTCCAACGCTGTCGGTGTGTCCTGATAACTCAATTGAAGCATCCGAATGTTCTTTCGCAAAGCTAACAATTTTCTTAACTGAATCAACATGTTTTGGCTTTGTTGCAGAAGAATCAAAGTCAAAGTTAAATAGTACGTTGATCTGTACAGAGTCGCGGGTGGTTACATAACAACCCTGTGCGTTCACTGCGTTTGCTTGGTTGGTCGTATCAGGGCATCTGTCCTTGGCATCAGCCACGCCATCTTGGTCTTGGTCTGCGAAACAGCCGACTTTATTGACACTCTGTCTAGGCGGACTATTTGGGCATTGGTCCCTGCCGTTAACCACACCGTCGTTGTCGCTGTCAGTCGCGTCGAAAGATGAAAGTCTGGCGGGTTTGGTACTGGCGGATTTTGATGCGTTAGTGATTACGTGATGTATACCAATATTGAACGTGGATTGAATAGCGTTATCGGCTTCACTTTCATAGAGTTTGAACTCTGCTCTAAAATGCGTGTTCTTCCAACCCTGCCATTTGGCACCTATCCCGCCATTTATCTGCTTCTCTGTACCTTTTGAAATAGCGTCAATGTTGACGTTAGATTCGCCGAGACCGAATGTGAAATACGGGCGCAATTTGTTCGAGTTGCTGAAATGGTATAGACCATTGAGGTGCCACAAGTATGTGTCAACACTAGTGTTGCTGGAGTCGCCGAGCAACGACGAGCCTTTGAGGTAAGTTAACTCCACGGCCCAAGGATTGGAAAATTGATAGCCCACGCCCAAGCCGTAGTCGGGGTCTATCTCGATATTGCTTGTACCCGAATAGCTGATTAACCCCACTTGCTGGAATACTGTTACCCCAGGAGCGGGCTCGGCAAAGGTCACCAGCGACAGCGCTGACAAAATAATAGTGAAGGATATTTGGGTAGCACGCATTTTATTGGCCTAGTCGATTAGATTTATAGGCTTGATAGTAGATAAATAGAGACCAAACGTTTTTCACGAAACTACCAACGGTAGGCTTTTCCGTACGCGTGGTAGGTTGTTTGGTACGTCTGAGAAGTTTGCTTCTAGTGTTTTGGCTGACCGAGGAAGCAAGAGAGGTCTTTGAGGGTATCTCGCTATGGGGCAATGCTATGGGGGCGTGTGATTGGCGACCGAGGGGAGGGGCTTATTCAGTCGGGAGCCTCATTGCGTCCAGTGTACTTCGACTAAAAGTATCGGACGCAACGAGCCTGTCTTATTGCTGACTAGTCCGGCAGGCCGAGTACTCTCTTGGCAATAATATTCTGCTGTACTTCATTGGTACCACCGTAAATGGTGACTGCTCTGTCGCGCAACCAACCGCGAGTGGATTCAAGTTCATCCGCAGAAAATTCGCTGCTTTCCCAAACCAGGCCGGAGGTGCCTCGGAGGCGTGATTTCAGTTCCGAACCTGATTTGCTCAGCGAGGATCCCACCAACTTAAAGATAGAGGTTGCTGCTCCAGGGGCACCAGAAGATTTGCTTTCTTCAACAACTCTCTGAGTGGTTAGCGACAGTGCTTTTTCTTGCATAACTTGGCCCAAAACGTCAGCCCTGGCTGCTTCATCTGCAATACGTCCTTGGCTGTCTTCGCCAGCGTATTCTTTAGCCACAAGTGCGTAAGGATTGAGCTTTGGCTTGCCTGCTGATTTCGGTTTGGTACGCGTTGTAGCATTGCGCTCGTATTGAAGTAAGCGCTTACCCACACTCCAACCTTTATTCATCTCGCCTATAAGGTCTTCGCGCTTGGCAATGGCGTTATCAAAAAACGTTTCACAAAACGGCGAGGAACCTGAAATAAGCTTAATCGGCTTAACGGTAACCCCCGGCTGATCCATTGAAAGCACGACAAAACTAATACCTTCATGCTTAGGGGCCGTTGGGTCGGTACGCACTAGGGCAAACATCCAGTTGGCATATTGCGCACCACTGGTCCAGATCTTCTGACCGTTGATAATGAATTGATCTCCCTCGAGTACTGCCTTGGTTTGTAGACCCGCAAGGTCAGAACCCGCGCCTGGCTCAGAGTAACCTTGGCACCACTGAGCTTCGCCAGTAATGATTTTAGGGAGGTGTCTTTGTCTTTGTTCCTCTGTGCCCATTTCTAAGAGGGTCGGCCCAATCATTGCCAGGCCCATACCTGTGGCGGGGGGCAGCGCTTTGATACGTGCCATTTCTTGGGCCAGCACCTGATGTTGTTCCTTGGCTAAGCCGCCACCGCCGTATTGTGTAGGCCATGCTGGAGCGGTCCAGCCCCTAGCGGCTGCGCGATCTCGCCATTGGATAGCGGCATCGGTGCGGTAAACTTCATAGGCATCCTCAAAGTGTACCGCGCCCAAGCGCATATCGTGAGGGCAGTTGTCTTCTAGCCAATCTCGGGTTTCTTCGCGGAATGTATTTAGGTCCATGCCTTAAGCCTCATAATTTTCTCAAGCATGATTATGCTGGGTAGCCAGTGCATTGCCAATCCTTTGGGTCAGGATCACAGTATCCCTGCCCGCATCAATGGGAAATGTCTATATTTTGTCGATTAATTGGCCGGTTACGTTGGCTCGATGCATAAAGGCTAAGACTGAAGTTTCCAGGCGCTGAATCTTTCTTCCGATGTCTAGTGTTTCCGGTAAATAGGTGGGTGGATCGGACGGTAAATTTCTGATGCGTAGGCTGCAGTCCAGGTTGCTGCAAATGTGATTGCCAATAAAGCGTCGATCATCTGAACCTGCGACGGTTGTGCTGAACAAAGCGGTGCCTCTGCTGCGGTAAACGTGATGACACCAAGAGCACATGCGGGTTCTTGGTTTAGCGTCATGGTTGATGCTGCGGCGCAGGCTCATTGAAAAGAGCCTGTCACCTGCCGGTATGATCACAAAACCCTTGTGCCCTGATGGGTGTACCCAGCCAAAATAATCTAACACGCCCCAGTCCACAGGCTGTAAATCAGGCATGCCCAGCTCGGAACTCAGCAGACCTGGGAAAAGTTTCCGAATTTCACTCCGCTCTAATGTATCCACTATTTAAATAAACCAAACTTCGTCATAGATTTGAATTTTGTGATTAAGAAAGCACTTTTGATGGCGCAGATCGTTTTCTTCGACGCTAGCCAAACATCTGAGATTTTTAACGCTGAGAAGTCTAAGGCTTTGCTTGAAAAAGCGTAAGTGAATGGACATCGAAATTACCTAAGCTTGATGCCTTGTTTGTTTGGAGGGTCAAATATTGTCAGACCTTGAACAGCATTTTTGGCGCGCGCTTCGTGGGTTAAACAGCGACGCATCGATTTTATGTACAACGGTCAACCTTTAATCTTCTAAATTACACCATTCATCTCCAGCAGACTGATCCTTTCTCAGTAAACCTTAGAATCACACGCCTCTTGGCAGGCCTGACCCAGCGGCAAGGAGCGTTTGCTTAATGCTGGCCTCAAATCGTCTCAGGGAGGCCATGCAGGTCTGGTTTTGCGACGTTGTTTGCTAATCCGTTGGTGTAAAGAGACTTCAAATGAACTGCTTTGCCGGAGGTCATTAGGCGAGGGCTGTGTTTATTTGCTACCAACGTTAATAGCTGATATTGCCGCCTGTTGTTGGAAGATTATTTGCGTGAGTCTGCTTTTGGGAGTCTAAATTGAACAAAAAGTCGTATATAAGGAGCGGTCTCGCCGTTTTCCTGGTTTTTGTTTTTGCATATATGCACCATGCGGTGGCCGCGGAACCGGCAGATTCCGCTGCACAAAAGCGATTTGTGAAGCTTGATGCTATTGGTAATAAGTTACCTGCCAGTGCCAGCCATTGGTCATGCGTAATCGATCTAGAAACCAATCTGTTTTGGGTTGTGTCCATGCCGCCCTCCACCCATGCTGCCGTCGAGAGAACATTTCGCTGGGGTGGTTTAACTGCCTTAGAAGGCAGGTTAGGCAAGTACTTAGGCGATAATCGCCGTGCACTTGCCCGAGAATCGTCTGCCCTCGCGTTGGTTTTCGACGACTGGAGCGACATAGTTCTCAATCGCAGAAAGACAAAGTTATGTGGATTAGATAATTGGCGGGTACCCTTACTTTACGAGCTGAATGGGTTGGTCAGCTGCGAGTCTGGCAAGCGAGCGGATTTAGATCGAGGTTGTGGTAAAAAACAAAAGCCTTTTGCTTTTAATACTGAATATTTTCCAGATACCAAAAAAGGCTATTACTGGAGCAGTTCTCCAGCTGGACTGACCAATACGGCCCATCATGCGTGGGCAGTACACTCCAGTGATGGCAGTGTCGCGCCCCGCTATAGAGGCAACCAACACTATGTGCGCTTAGTAGGGTTGCGCTGATTGTTAAAGGCTGTTGATCAAAAAGCAGTCTAAGCTAATGCTCCATAAGTCTGGTTATCGCGTCCCGCTTAAAGCATTTTCTTTTCAGCTAAGCATCTTCCAAGCAAGCACCTTTTTTAAGGCACCCAGCTCAGCGCGTGGGTGTCAGTTCTCGCCGCTAGGTTTACTCTGGGTTATAGTGCCTTCCTATTAAATTAAGGGGGCAATAATGAGCACTTTACCTGAGACCGGTTTACAACTTCTTTCCTGTGTTACTTCCACAGGCACTCTGCAACTTTCACTGGCAAACTGCCCCGTGGATGCGCCAAAAGACAACCAAGTGGTTGTGCAAATTCAAGCATCACCGATTAATCCGTCAGATCTTGGCTTGTTGTTAGGTTTGGCTGATATTTCCACTGCCAGATCTGTTGCTGATGGAGCGCACCCTAAAGTTGAAGCCGATGTGCCTGCTGGTATTTTGCCGCACTTGAGTGCTCGTTTTGATGAGGCCATGCCTGTAGGTAACGAAGGTTCTGGTGTGGTTATCGCCGCAGGTGACAGCCCTGAAGCGCAAGCGCTTTTGGGTAAGACCGTGGGTGTACTAGGCGGCGCAATGTATTCTCAATATCGCACCTTGCATGTGAGTCAATGTCTGGCTATGCACGACGGTGTGACAGCGAGAGAGAGCGCTTCTTGTTTTGTTAACCCGTTAACCGCGTTAGGTATGGTTGAGACCATGCGCAGCGAAGGCTACAAAGCGTTAATACACACAGCTGCAGCCTCAAACCTAGGTCAGATGTTGCAAAAAATTTGCCTCGCTGATGGTGTCGATTTGGTCAACATCGTACGTAAGCCTGAGCAAGCTCAGTTGCTTCGTGACATCGGTGCAACTTATGTATGTGATTCAAGTTTGCCAACCTTTGTTGATGATTTGAAAGCGGCCATTGTGGCAACTGGTGCATACCTTGCGTTCGATGCAACCGGTGGTGGTCAACTAGCCAACCATATTTTGGCCGCTATGGAAGTTGCAGCAAACGAAACAGCTACTGAATACAGCCGTTATGGATCAGCGCAATACAAGCAAGTTTATATTTATGGTGGCTTGGAGCGTAGCCCAACGACGCTGACTCGTAGCTACGGTATGCAGTGGGGGTTAGGCGGTTGGTTGTTAACACCATTTTTGCAAAAAATTGGTCAAGAGCGTGCAGGTGAGTTGCGTCAACGTGTAGCAGATGAAGTACGTACAACTTTTGCGAGTAGCTATGCCGAAGAAATTTCCCTCGCTCAGGCCTTGGATTTGGACGTGCTGAAGACTTATGCGCTGCAAGCAACAGGTCAAAAGTACCTAGTGAATCCCAGCCTATAAGAACGAAAGACAGCGACGGGTACTAATCGATTGGGCCTTCGGCCAACTGGGTTAGTACCTCTTCGCGAAACAAATTGTCGTTTCGTAAATTACTAGAAACGCAAACGAGACAACTGAATCGGGGGAGTTATGTTGATCAAGAATGATACTTGTAACCTAGTGTTGGTGGCTGGGCTGGTGGCGAGCCTTATGGGGTGTGCTGCGCCGGAAAAAGATGTTGGTAGCAATGCAGCGTTAGCGGATGAGTCTGGCATGCAGACGCAAGCAGCCGCAGGTGTTGTATCCGTTAATCCTCTGAAAAACGCCTACTTTGGCGATACGCACATTCATACTGAACTTTCTTTTGACGCGTTTTTATTCGGCACGCGTCGTACCCCTAATGATGCTTATCTTTTTGCCAAGGGCGCTGGTATTGAGCACGCCAGTGGCTTTGAGATGAAAATGCAAAAGCCGTTAGACTTTTTGGCCGTTTCCGACCACGCTTTTTATCTGGGCATGATGCGCGAGATGGCGAGTTTAGATAGCCCCTATGCAAATGAGGCCATGGCCGCAGCGGTCCGCGGTGCAACCACACCTGAGGGGTCCCAGGCAGGTTTTGCCG
Source organism: Pseudomonadales bacterium (assembly GCA_028228615.1). Lineage (GTDB taxonomy): Bacteria > Pseudomonadota > Gammaproteobacteria > Pseudomonadales > Azotimanducaceae > UBA4421. The sequence goes on from JAOJBS010000014.1 coordinate 27,132, forward strand.
CCGTGCTTGGTCATTTAAGCAGTCAAACGGGCGAAACCAAGGACCCAATAAATGACTTAAGTGTTGCGCGCTCTGCGTGGCAGGAAATCATTGAAGCTGCTGAGCGCCACAATGATCCGGGCAACTTCACCACGTTTGTCGCCTATGAATACACAAGTTCCGGACCGGCTTTTGAGAACTTGCATCGCAATGTCATTTTTCGCGGTAGTGAAGTGCCTGAGCAACCTTACAGCCGATTTGACTCGATTAATCCAGAGGGCCTTTGGGCATGGATGGATGAGCAGCGCGCTTTAGGCCGCGAGTCTATTGCCATTCCGCACAACTCCAACGGCTCTAATGGTTGGATGTTTCCTTTGAATAATTGGGCCGGTGAGCCTATTGATGCGGAATATGCGCAAACCCGTATGCGTAACGAACCTTTGGTGGAAAACACCCAGGTAAAAGGCACTTCGGATACTCACCCCATGCTTTCACCTAATGATGAGTGGGCGGATTTTGAAATTATGCCTTTGCGCATAGCCACCGATGTGCAATCTCAACCCAATGGTAGCTATGTGCGCGAAGCGTATTTGAACGGCCTGTTGATTGAGTCAAAAGTTGGCGCAAACCCCTACAAATTTGGCGTCATTGGCGCATCCGATACCCACAATGCAGCGGGCTCATTCGAAGAAGACAACTACTGGAGCAAAACCGGTGTGTTAGATTTTGAACCTTACCGCCGGGGCAGCGTGCCTACGCCTACTTCAACACCAGAGTCGCCTGAGTATCTTGACCCAGCTTCCAAGTATTGGGGTGCATCGGGTTTAGCGGGTGTTTGGGCTGAGTCGAATACTCGTGAGGCGATTTTTGACGCTATGCGTAGAAAAGAAACGTTCTCTACCAGTGGTTCGCACATCAAGTTGCGTTTCTTTGCCGGCTACGACTTTGATCAATCGTTACTTAATGCCCAAGACAACATTGCACAGGCTTATGCCAACGGTGTACCTATGGGGTCTGATTTAGCGGTGCAAGGTGAACGTAAACCCAGCTTCTATGTTTGGGCATCCCGTGATCCAGATACCCAGCCGTTGCAGCGTTTGCAAATGGTCAAGGGTTGGGTTGAGGACGGTAAGACCCAAGAGCGAGTAATGGATATTGCCTGTTCTGATGGTCAGACAGTGGACGCGCAAACTGCTCGATGTGGCGATAACGGCGCTCGCGTTAATGTGGCGGATTGCACCGTGACACCGAATAAGGGCGACAGTGAGCTCTCTGCGGTTTGGCAGGACCCAGATTATGATCCAGCCCAGAAAGCATTTTACTACGTGCGCGTGTTGGAGAATCCATCATGCCGCTGGTCAACATACGATGCCATTGCCGCAGGGGTTGCACCTCGACCTGACATGCAGTCCACCATTCAAGACCGCGCTTGGTCGTCACCAATATGGCTAATCCAATAAGCCTATGGCTGGTCGATTAAAAAGCTGAAAAGCTTTTAAGCATAAAAAAGCCCGGTTATGCCGGGCTTTTTTATTGGCCGAAATTACTCATACCCGGGTTTTTTGTTCGGCCAATTACAGATCTGCGCAGGCTTGATAAGCCAGCTCGTAGCTCTTACATCGCGCTTCATGGTCGTGTATCTGGGCCACTACAATTAACTCGTCTGCACCAGTTTTAGCCAAAAATTCTGCGGTTTGGGCTCTTACTTGATCAATGTTGCCCACGGCCGCCGCAGAACTCACTTGAGTCATCAGCGACTTCTCCATTTCTGTGAGGTTGTTCTCAAAATCTTCTTCGGGTTTAGGCAGAGGTCCCGCTTTGCCTTGGCGTAAGTTTAAGAATGCGCGCAGGCCAGAACTGCGCAGCAACATGGCTTCCTCTTCGGTATCTGCAGCGCAAATATTAAAGCCCAAAATTACGTGGGGTTTGCTCAGTTGCTCGGAGGGTTCAAATTCTTGCCGATATAAAGCAATGGCGCGCATCATTGCCTCTGGAGCGAAATGCGATGCAAAGGCGAAGGGTAGGCCAAGGATGGCGGCCAGTTGGGCACCAAATAAACTTGAACCAAGAATATACATTGGAATATTGCTGCCTTCGCCAGGTACGGCGGTCACCCGTTGGCCGGGACCACGCTGGTCGCTAAGGTAGCCTTTTAGTTCTATAACATCTTGTGGGAACTGGTTGGGGTCGCTATTGAGCGTACGGCGCAGCGCATGTGCGGTGACACCATCTGTACCTGGTGCGCGCCCCAAACCTAAGTCTATGCGTCCAGGGTGCAGGGCTTCTAATGTGCCAAACTGCTCTGCCACCATCAATGGCGAATGATTGGGCAACATAATGCCCCCAGATCCCACGCGAATTTTTGCTGTGCCTGCAGCAATGTGACCAATGACCACCGATGTAGCCGCGCTGGCAATGCCGCGCATATTGTGGTGTTCGGCGACCCAATAACGGTGGTAGCCCGCGGACTCTGCGTGTTGTGCCAGAGAGCGGCTGTTGTTTAAGGCTTGGCGGGCGTCGCCACCCTCTGCAATGGGGGATAAATCGAGAACAGATAATACGGTCATGTGCACTTCTGAATAATTTTTAGTTGACCAATAGTAGTCATTCTCTGAAGCCGTGTAATCAGCAAATGAATGAAAGTTTCGGTAATGTGACCTAAATCGACGCCGACAAACCTGTGATGTCGAGATAGCAACAACGCGTTGGCACGGCGAAAAACTACCGCTTGTAGATACCCATTCGCTATTTATTTGATAAGTTTGCTATGCAGGTGATTTAGGGTGATTTGTTTAAGTTCGAGTTTGTTAACTGCCCGAGTTTAAGGTCGGATTTAGAGCTTCAGATAGCGGATATAGATTGCTCGTTTCCGCTAGGGCTTTTAACTGCGCTGGTGATCTAATGGAAAACGGCGGTGGCAATTAGACCGACGGAAATTTAGTGTTTGGAAATGGCAGTCTTCATGAAAGACTCGAAAGACAGATGTTTGAAATTGCACTGTGTGCACTCAATTCGACTCCTCAAGTTTCTGCGGGAGTGAATCTAATAAAGGTGAGATATGCATAAATACTTATTTTTCTCGGTGGCGCTTTTTGGGCTGGGCCTCAGTGCTTGTCAGAGCCCAGTACCTCCGGCAGATGAATCCACTCAAACCAAAGATCCGGTTGAGTTTTTACGTAATGTGGAAGCCGAGTCGTTGGAATTGGATAAAGAGGTGGGCGCGGCCTATTGGGTGCGCTCAACCCATATTACCCCGGACACTGGGATCTTGGCCGCCAAAGCTGGCGAGCGTCAGTTGGCATTTCAAAGCAGAGTCATTGAGCAGGCCCGGGATTATAAAGACCTGCCCATGGATACAGAAACTGCCAGGGGTATAGAGCTGATTCTGCGCGGATCCTCCTTGCCTGCACCAGACGATGCCACTAAGCGTGCTGAGCTTTCTCAGTTGGCGACAGATTTAGAGGGCATGTATGGCGCGGGCGAGTACTGTGACCCTATCAGCGGCGTTTGTTCAACTTTGCCTGAGTTGGAGAATATCCTTGCCAAATCTCGAGATTACTCAGAGCAGCTAAATGCCTGGACTGGGTGGAGAACGGTTTCGCCACCTATGCGCCCCATGTACGAGCGCTTTGTAGAATTAGCTAATGAAGGTGCGCGCGAAGTGGGGGCAAAAGACCTCGGTGATTTATGGAAAGGTGGCTACGACATGGGCGTGGCGGAGTTCGAGCAGGAGAGCGAACGTCTGTGGTCTCAAGTTGAGCCGCTTTATGAAGAATTACACTGCCATGTGCGCGCACAGTTAGGCGCAAAATATGGCGAAGACTTGGTGTCAAGCACAGGTCCGATCCCTGCGCACCTTTTGGGTAATATGTGGTCGCAGTCTTGGGGCAATATTTATGACTTGTTAGAGCCCTATCCCGGTGTTGCCTCATTAGATGTGAATAAGGCATTAGTTGAACAAGACTATGATGCAGTGCGTATGACTAAAACCGCTGAAGCGTTTTTCACTTCACTAGGCCTGCCTGAATTGCCTGATAGTTTTTGGCAAAACTCTATGCTCACTAAGCCAGCAGACCGAGATGTGGTATGCCATGCCAGTGCCTGGGATTTAGATAACGGTAACGATCCACGGATTAAGCAATGCGTAGAAGTGAATGAAGAGCAGTTGTCTACACTGCACCATGAGTTAGGCCATATCTATTATTACCTAATGTATAAAGAACAGCGCCCGTTGTTTAAAGGCGGTGCCCATGATGGATTCCATGAAGCCATTGGCGACACTATCGTTTTATCTATGACCCCAGCCTATCTGAAAGAAAAGGGCCTAGTGCCTGAAGTGACCCAAAGTGAACAGGCAACCATTAATGAGCAGATGAAGTTGGCGTTGGATAAGATTGCATTCTTGCCCTTCGGTAAGCTCATTGATCAATGGCGTTGGCGTGTATTTTCAGGCGAAATTACGCCAGAGAATTACAACGCGGGTTGGTGGGATTTGCGCACACGTTATCAAGGTATTGCACCCGCTGTTGCGCGTACGGAAGCAGATTTTGATCCAGGCGCCAAATTTCATATTCCGGGCAATACGCCGTATACCCGTTACTTTTTGTCTCATGTGATGCAGTTTCAGTTTCATAAAGCGCTATGCGAGGCGGCGGGCAATACAGGGCCGTTGCATGACTGTTCCATATACAACAATAAAGTCGCTGGAGAAAAACTGGGTCAGATGTTGAGCATGGGAGCTAGTCAGCCTTGGCCAGAGGCCATGTATGCGTTAACTGGGCAGCGGACAATGGATGCGTCGCCCATCATAGATTATTTCCAGCCGTTAATGGGTTGGCTGCAAGAGCAGAACAAAGGTCGGCAGTGTGGTTGGTAGCAATGACTAAGCTTGCCGGTCTTTAACTTAGGTGGAGGCGTCCGATGAGTAAGTATCGTGTTTACGGCGATATGCTTTCCGGTAATTGCTACAAAATAGCAATGTTGTTGGAGTTTATGGGAGTGTCCTATGACTGGGAGGCTGTGGATGTTTTGTCCGGTTATACCCAAAGTCCTGAGTTCAAACAGCTAAATGCCAATGCCAAAATTCCGCTTTTGGAAATCACGGATAGTGAGACCGGGGGCAAAGAATATTTGTCCGAGTCTAATGCTATTTTGAATTACTTGGCTGAGGGTTCTGAGTATTTACCCGCCGCTGGTTTGGCGCGAGGGCGGGTATTGCAATGGCAATTTTTTGAACAATATAGCCACGAGCCTTATATTGCGGTTGCGCGTTTTATAAAGCACTTCCTTGGATTACCGACTGAGCGCCAAGGTGAGTTTGCAAGTAAGCAGGCGGGTGGGCATAAAGCCTTGGCGATTATGGATGCGCAATTGAGTAGAACGCCTTATTTAGCTGGCGAGGGTCTGACTATTGCGGATATCTCGCTCTACGCTTACACGCATGTTGCGCCAGACGGCGGCTTTGTTCTAACCGAGTACGCCCAAATTTTGGCGTGGATGGCCAGAATTGAGGCGCTGCCAAATTACTTGCCCATGCAAAATAATATTGCCGACTGATTTTTCGCAGCTTTTTATGACTTTGCTCTGACTTTGCCGTAGGTACTCGCTGGCAACAAACCATTGTGCTCTGGCGCTTGCTAAAAATTAACGAGTCCAGCGGTTGGGAATCATGTCTTCGACTAGCTGATTAATACTGAATGCGTGCAGATCTTTTTCTTCGGCTACTGACATAGCGAACTTCGACACACTATTTGAGCGGGTATACACCAGCACTTTTGGATATTGCTGCTTAATCCATAGCGCCGTGCGCAAATTGTCGCGTTCATTACCTGTGCCCAATATCACCACAGTGTTTTCAACGCTTAGGTCAATTTTGCTGGAAACATTGCGCCACACTTCAGGGTGGGAAATGTCCCCTAGGAATATAGAGCGTTGATAATCTTTGCCCAGACTTTGCTGTTCCTCAACAACCTGAATACGGCGCTCAGCGTCTTGGTCAATCAGGGCCACATGGGAGAGCTCTCTCCCAGCAGTTCTTTCCAATTGCTCCAATACGGATTGGCCAAAGCGCCCAAACCCAGCGATAACCACGTTGTCGCGGTTATGGGTGCGGCGAAAATGCTCGACTAAGTTGTTGCGTACAAAACCCAGCGCAGCAAGGTTGTAAGTATTGAAGATAATACAGTGACGACCCAGAGAGGTGCGCAGCAAACTGCGCATAAAGCGCAGGTTTTGGCAGTGCACGACCACACGGAATTTCAAGTTAGGGGCTACGTCTAAAACTCGCGTTGCCGCCTCAAAGGCTTGGTAGTCATCGTTGCCTAATAGCAACACTCGGCGGGCTTTGGGCAAGGCGAGTTTCTTGAGCGAGAAGCCCAAGGTGAGGTCACCGACGATGGTCACCACGCCATAGCGCTGTTGTAATTCTTGCTCGCGTATGGAGTTGAAATGATCATCTACCACAATGACTCGGTCATGCGGCGACTGTCTGCGCAGCATACGCAGATAACTGGTTGTCAGGTCTCCTGAACCAAAAATCACAATATGGTTTTCTAAGTTACGCAGCAGCCATTGCTGTGGGTTAATGACTCGGATGACGGCTTCTATGACCGCGGATGCGGTGAGCAAGGGCGCGCCAAAGTATGTGATCCAGAGTAAGCCCCGGGCCCATACTGGGCCGCCAGTGGGCACGCCAAGGTCTAATCCGCCGACAACGAATAAACCCAAAATGTAGTAGATCTGCACAGCCAGGCCGTCGCTTTCGGTAAATGGCCGCTCACTTAGGGTGACTCCGGCAGCGAAACTGCCTAGGCCAAGTACAAACAACGAAGCTACTGCGATCCATCGCCAGCCTAAACTTTTGTTTGTTATTGTTTCGAGAGCCATGTGCTCAGGCCAATCCAGTTGCTAGTATCAGAGCATTCTATTCCGGGGAGGAGACAATGTCAGAGTTTTCGACAATTCAGTATGAAATAAATGACGCCGTTGCGCGTATTACCCTTGATCGCGTAGACATGCGCAATGCGCAGAACAAAAAAATGCTCTACGAGCTCAACGATGCCTTCGATTTGGCCGCTCGAGATGACGAGGTCAAAGTCATCGTACTGGCCGCCAATGGGCCGCATTTTTCCTCTGGTCACGATTTGGCAGACAAAGAAAAAGTCACAGATTTTGCTCAAGTGAGTAACTGGGGTGGCTTTGACAAGCCCGGTGCTGAGGGCCATCAAGCGCAAGAGGAAGAGATTTATCTGGGTTTATGTTGGCGCTGGCGCAACTTGCCTAAGCCAACGATTGCCGAGGTTCAGGGCAAGGTCATTGCCGGTGGGCTGATGCTGGTCTGGGTCTGCGATTTGATTATAGCCGCTGATGACGCCACGTTTTCGGATCCGGTGGTGGCCTTTGGCGTGAATGGCGTTGAGTACTTTGCCCACCCTTGGGAATTTGGTGTGCGTAAGGCGAAAGAACTGTTGTTCACTGGCGGGCGTATTTCAGCAATGGAGGCTAAATCGTGCGGTATGGTCAACCACGTGGTGCCTAGGGAAGAGTTAACGGGTTTCACACAGCAGATGGCCGCACGGATCGCTCAGCGACCGAGCATGGGCTTAAGGTTGGCCAAGCAAAGTGTCAACCAAGCACAAGATGCGCAAGGTCTGTGGACTGCTCTGCAGTCGGCCATGGGCTTACAGCAGTTGGGTCATGCGAATAATCAGATCGTGCATGGGATGATTGTTGATCCCAGCGGTGCCGATATCATTCGGAAAGAGGCGAAAGAGAAGTAGCTTGGAGAGGCTAACCCCCGCTAAAAACTGTTAAAGCTTCAGGCAGATACCCTCTCCTACGAGTCCAGCGGAAAGGGTATTTACCGCCCCGTAAATTCAGGCTTACGCTTTTCAAGAAACGCCTTTAAGCCTTCTTCAAAATCTTCACTTTGAAATAGACCATGTAGGTGCATCATCAGGTGATCTACTGAAGTGTCATAAGACTCCTCCATGCCCATGCGCATCATGCGCTTGGTGGTCTGTACCGCGACAGGTGCATTGTCTGCAATCTCCTGAGCCCAGGTCATAGCGGTGTCCATCAGCTCGTCATGGGGCACCACAGTATTGACTAAGCCCAGCGACAGGCTCTCTTCTGCACCTACCGTTCGCCCTCTGTAGTAGAGCTCCGCAGCTTTTGCCCAACCCACAAGCTTGGGCAGAAGCCATGTGCCGCCGCTCTCAGGCACCACGTTGCGTCTAGCCGTAACGGCGGCCATTTTGCCCTTATCAGACATGATGCGTATATCGCAGAGTAAGGTCATGTCCATTCCGTAGCCTGCTGCTGCGCCGTTCACGGCGCAAATAATGGGCGTGTCGCAATGCCACATGACATTAATAGGTGCGTCGCGTAGGTCAAATAGCTTGCGCGCTGGTCTATTATTGCCCCCAGCTCTCTTGACTTCGCTGTCGCGTCGGTCGTTGGTGTCGATTAGGTCAAGGCCCGAGCAAAACCCGCGCCCGCTGCCGGTGAGCACAATGCAACGTATTTCTGGATCTTTGTCTGCCTCTACCACTTTACGCGATAGCTCGTCGAGCATATCTCGGCTGATGGCGTTCAGCCGGTCAGGTCGATTCAGTGTTAAAACTAAGATGTGTTGCTGTTGCTCAACTAAAAGTTGCGGTGTGGAAGAAGCTGATATCGTCATTTTTACCGTCCCTTGAATACGTGATTGTCCATGTTAAGTACCTTTTCATTAGTAAGAAAGTGCCGCAGAATGCGTGCGCTTGATTTTGTGTATCGCTTTGAGGGGAAATTGTTATTCGCGTTTTTATTCTTATGGGCTTCTTGCTGGCCCAGTCGGTGAGCTATGGACCGGTTTTAGCGGCCAATGCTAGTAGTAATTATTCCCAATCTGGTCCATCTGGTGGTGTTGTCATTGGTAGCTTTGCGAATGCAGCCAACGCACGCAGGGCATCCACGCTGGCGTCCACAGCGCTGGCCAATCGCGGCGTGAATGCAGATTTACAGATTATGCCTTCTGCGAATAATGGTCAGGCCCTATTCCGAGTCATTGCGCTGCCACAAGCGGGCGCCTCCAGTCGTCGGCTGTTATCGACATTGCGCGACAATGGTTACGCCAGCGCATGGCACATGAACGATGTACCTAACCTGGGCATAGCCCCTGCTGCGCCAGAGCCGCCCAGGGCTGTTGCCCTCAACGAGCAATCCCAGCAAGCCTTAGCGTCGCCTGTGTCGGCCAATGCATCTATTAATTCTGGGGAAGCATCCGCCAGGAAATTACCGCGACTGCTCAATACGGGTGCTGGCGAGCAAACGGTTTATGGCACTGAAGCCGGCGTAGATTTAAACAAGCTAGCAATGGCAACGTTTGTTGATGCAGAGGTTGGCGTGGAGATTGACGGCAAGATAGATGAGATCGTTTGGCAGGATATCGCCTATTTCGACAATATGCGGGTGTCCATTCCCGACATTGGTACGCCAGGCGAATACGCAACAAAAATGCGCATGTTTGCCACAGAAAAGGGCATGTACATCAGCGCGGACATGGAGCAGCCTCGAGACACGCTGGTGCGCCGCATGTCCAGACGGGATGATTTCATTGACCGCGATGTTTTTGGCGTAACTCTGGATGTTTCAGGCGAAGCAAAAATTGGCTATTGGTTTTTCATAGCCCTTGGTGACAGCCAATCTGATGGTAAGGTTCTGCCTGAACGGCGTTACCAAAGAGATTGGGATGGCCCTTGGGTGGGTAAGTCGGCAGTAACGGAAAACGGCTGGAGTATCGAAATGTTCTTGCCGTGGTCCATGATGAGCATGCCGGCAACCGCAGGCGCGCGCGATATTGGCTTTGCGGCAAGTAGAATCATTTCCCATGCTAATGAGCGTTATCAATGGCCGGGTTATGGGGTGACCAGTGCACGCTTTGTTTCAGCCCTGAATAAGATTGAAGTGCAGGGCGTGCAGCCCCGCGCGCAAATGGCGATGATACCCTTTATCGCAGCAACGTCGGATCAGGTCTACGACGAATATGATGTGCGGGTTGGTGCCGATTTGTTATGGAAGCCATCGCCAAAGGTGCAGTTGTCCGCAACCGTTAATCCAGACTTTGGCGCTGTTGAAGCCGATGACGTGGTTTTAAACCTCACAGCCAGTGAAACTTTTTTCCCGGAAAAACGCCTATTTTTCTTAGAAGGTAGCGAAATTTTTAATGTCATGCCCCGGGACGACTTTAGTGCCTTGTATAGAATTGCGCTGAATGAGGACTACGCCACAACATCAAGGCGGGTTTACTTGAATGACTTTGTGCCTGTACCTGTCTCCCTTCTTAATACTCGTCGTATTGGTGGCACAGCCAATCAAGTTGGTATTCCAGCTGGCCTGACACCAGATCGTGGGCAACGTGATGTTCCAACAGATTTGTTAGGTGCGGCGAAAGTCACTGGGACTAATGGGTCTTTTCGTTATGGTGCGTTAACTGCGGTGGAAGACGATGTTTCTTGGTTGGCGCGTAACAATGCAAATGAGCCGGTGAAGATATCTGATGATGGTCGGGAGTTTGCGGTAGCGCGGTTAAGCTACCAGCTAGCAGGCGAGGCGAAAAAATCGGTAGGGTACATGGGCACGTTCACCAGCGGTCCGCTATACGATGCTGAGATTCACAGTCTCGACGGTCACTACACAAGCAGTGATGGTCGTCTTATTGCGGATGCTCAAGTGATTACGAGTAACCGCGATGAAGTCAGCGGCTATGGCGCTTTGTTTGATGTGCTCTACGCCAGCAAGCCAAACCTTCGGCATAAATTTGAATTAGACATAATGGACGATCAAATCAATTTTAACGACTTAGGTTTTTTACGTCGTAACGATTACGTCAAGGGCCGTTATGTGATGCTTTACAATCAGCAGAACCTAACGGAAAAGTTGACTAACTTTCGCTCAGCTTTTTCGGTGCAACAACAATACAACTTAGAACAAGGCCAGGTGACAGACAGTGCTGTGCTTTGGCGAACCTCGGTGGTTTTGCCTGGTCGCAATACCCTCAGAACGGGTATCGGCTTTTTACCAGAACGCTATGAAGACATAGACAGCCGAGGCAATGGCGCCTACCGGGTGGATGCAGGTGGTTGGTTTGAGGTGTTGGTAGCTACCGATGCAAATAAAATGTTCAGTTACTCAGCGGGTATAACTGCGCAACAAGAGCATTTGGGCGACGTAACCTACGGTGCGTCGGTGGGAGTGACCATTCGTCCACTAGATGTATTGAGTATGGACTTCGATTTGCGTTATAAGAAACGCAACGATTGGTTGGTCTACCAAGGGGACCGCGACTTTGCCAGCTTCGATGGTGATGAATGGCAGCCTAGCTTTGACCTTAATTGGTTTATTGCGCCAGGACATCAGCTGCGCTGGAATATGCAGTGGGCAGGTGTACGTGCTGAAGATACAGGCTTTTATACCATTCCAGCGGTAGATGGTGATCTGCGGCCTGGAATAAGGGCGCGAAATAACTACGACTTTAACTTGGGCGTTTTCACTACACAGCTCAGATACCGTTGGGAAATTGCGCCGCTGACAGACTTTTACTTAGTCTATAATCGAGGCAACTCTCTACGCAGTGGTGATGAAACCGATGTCACTGATTTGTTTTCTGACAGCATTCAAGACCCGGTTATAGATTCTGTGGTCGCAAAGCTGCGCTACCGGTTTGGTAATTAAGGACGGTCGAGTCTGGGCAGAGAGTTTCTCAAGTCCTGGGCTGTGAGGCTCTGGGTAAATAGAGCTACTATGTGAATTAGACAGTTCGGACTGCAGAGGTTTGGACTAAGAGGTTTGGACTAAAAAGTTTGGACAGCAAAGCGTGGAGTAAGTAGGCCCGGATGTAAACGTCGGGCCGAGTAGGAAAAGAACCCAGTCATCAGAATTTGGGTGAAATAATAAGGATTCTAAATTTACCAGTGAGGGTTTTTTGCCCTCTGGCTAGCGCGTGGCCATTTTTTGAATTGTGCCGAGCTCTATAAAATTTGCATGAAAACTCGAATGAAAGTTCGTTAGACGACAAATAACGGGAGAGGATAAATGATGACTGTAATTAAAACGGCTCGAAACTTAGTTTTGGTATTGGCTGTAATGTTGGTGGTGGCACCTGCAAGTGCCAAAGAGATGAGCAGTACAAAGCCCGAACGTCAGGGTTTTTCTAGTGAACGCTTAGAGAAGCTTACTCAGTTGATGAACGCCAAGGTCGAGGATGGCACCATGGTGGGTGGCATGGGGATGATCGCCCGTAACGGCAAAATTATATATAGCCAAACGTACGGCCAAGCTGACCGCGAAGCGGGCAAGGCGATGACCGATGACGCTATTTATAGAATTTACTCTATGACTAAACCCATCACTGGCGTTGCGCTGATGATGCTCTACGAAGAAGGCAAGTTCCGCCTGAACGATCCCATTGCAATGTATATTCCAGAAATGGCCAATTTGCAGGTTGCGCTTTCAACCGCAGGTACGGGCATTGTTTCTGATGGCACTACCAGCACTACTATTGGCAGTGGTGATGAATCCTTGGTGGGTCAAACACGTAAGCCCACACGTCAGCCCACCATTCGCGACCTCATGACGCATACAGCGGGTTTAACCTACGGTGTTTTTGGTAACACCGAAGTAGATCAAGCCTATCGCAAGGCTGGCTTATTGGGCGACATGGACCTAAAAGAGTTCGTTACCGCCTTAGGTAAATTACCGTTGCAGTACGACCCAGGCAGCCAGTGGCACTACAGTGTCTCTGTGGACGTTCAGGGCTATTTGGTAGAAGTGCTTTCAGGCATGAAGTTCAGTGAGTTTTTGCAGCAGCGTATATTCGGACCACTAGACATGAAAGACACCGCCTTCAAGGTAAATGAAGGCAACAAGGATCGTTTAACTCAGCTCTATAAACCCAAGGGCGTTACGGCTGACAACTACTTTTCGCCTGCAACTGGAAGTGGCCTTGAAGTAGCAGATGCTTTTATCAGTGCTGGTTACATATACGGTGGCAAGTTTGAAAGTGGTGGCGGTGGTTTGATCGCAACAGCCCGCGACTACTTGCGTTTTAGCCAAATGATGCTCAATGGCGGTGAGTTAGATGGCGTGAGAATTCTTTCACCCAAAACCGTAGATCTGATGACCACAAATCATATCGGTGATATGGGCTTGGGTTTCGGTCGCAAGGGCGTTGGTTTTGGGCTAGATTTTGCTGTTGTGCTTAATCCCGGTGAAGTGGGCGAAGTCAGTTCTGCCGGAGAATATAACTGGGGTGGAGCATCGGGTACGCGATTTTGGATCGATCCCCAAGAGCAGTTGATTGGACTGTTTATGGTGCAGAGTATTCCCCATCGCACGCGTCTTGCTGACGACTTTAAAGTGATGACTTATCAGGCTCTAGTTGAAAAAGAGTAACCACTCAATTTATTCTGTAGTAGCAGATTCGAGGGCCCTAATTTGGGCCCTTTTTTGTGCTTATTTTTAGTCCTATCTTTAGTTCTATCTTTAGTTCTATGTTGCACCTGATATTTGCGTCTTTTGTTCAGGGCTTTGCTCAAGAAACTCGTGAGATGTTTCTAACTTTTACTGATACTGGTATTTATGAAAAAAATTATTCTCTTGCTGCTTATCTTGTCGTTGCCTCTCGTGGGTATGAATTTGGTTGGTTTGTCTCCCTTTGATTTGAAAGCCAACGTGCAGGTGGGTACGGGCATTGGAGCCAAGCTTGCGTGCTCGGGTCGCTATCTATCAGGCTTTGATACACAACAAGTCATAGCTGATATCGCCTCTTACTCCCCGGCTGCGCAGTTGCTTACCATTGACTATGACGATGCCGAGCTCACCGCCAGCGCCAGCTTGTTTGGTCTAGGGGCCACAGCAGCCAAGTTTCGACCAGGCATAGGCTGTACCTTGGTGCGCGCAGGCAGTGAGCAACTTGATGAAATTCAGGTGCCCAAAATGCAACAATCGTTACAGTCTTGGCCCCAAGGCTCTATGGTTGATAGTTTAGACAATGACGCGCAAAGCCAGCTAGAAAAAATGCTGGTCAAGGATAACGACGAAGGTTTGCAGACTCGGTCACTTTTGGTGGTGCGCAATGGAGCAATAATCAGTGAAGCTTACGCCGAAGGTTTTTCTCCGCAAACGCCCTTAATGGGCTGGTCTATGGCAAAAAGCCTATCTGCCATCATGCTCGGCTACCTAGCCCACAGCGATGACTTGGCTATGGACGAAGCTAATTTGTTTGTTGAGTGGGCCCAGGATGAGCGCCGGAATATTACGTTGCAGCAGTTATTACAAATGAGCAGTGGTTTGGATTTTTCTGAAGTTTACGCGCCGGGGAGCGACGCCACGCGCATGCTATTTGTGGAAGCTAGTGCTTCAGGTGTCGCTAAAGCCAGCCCGTTGATTCATGCTCCGGGCAGCCATTTCTCTTACTCTTCAGGCACTGCCAATTTGCTCTCAGAAGTGTTCGTCAATCGGACCGGCGGCGCGCAGTCTGCGGTAGATATTTTGCATAACGAAATTTTAACGCCCATGGCCATGGCTCACACCACCTTAGAGTTAGATGCCAATGGGGTGTTTATGGGCAGTTCTAATCTATATGCCAGTACTCGAGACTGGGCGCGGCTAGGTTTATTGATGTTGCAAAAGGGTGAACTCAACGGTCATCGAATTGTAAGTGAGCAATGGGTGGAGCAAGCGACCAGCCCTAACAGTAGCGATAACGAGCGTGCTTATGGTTATCAGGTTTGGCTGAATGAGGGGGACAATGTATTGCGTTGGCCGGACCTGCCAGCGGACGCCTATGCTTTTACTGGTAACCGTGGGCAGCGCGTGATGATCATTCCTTCCCAGCAAACACTCATTGTGCGTATGGGGTGGAGTAGTGTGGGCTATCCGGACAATCTGCGTTTTCCACAGCTTTTAGCGTTGTAGAGGCTGGCGGAGTGCCTCTGTTGGTAAGTGTGGGTTGAGGACTCTTTCCCGCGCAGCTGTCTTATGCAAGCGCTACTCTTTAAGCACTTCTCATCAAACGTTGGCCCTGAAGCCCTGGCCCTGAAGCCCTGGCCCTGAAGCATTGGCCCTTAAGCGCTGTGACCATTGTCGGATTTGATAAAATCCGCCCCTCGCTCTGCAATCATGACAGTCGGTGCGTTGGTGTTGCCTGAGGTAATGGTCGGCATAATGGACGCATCAATCACTCGCAGCCCAATAACCCCATGTACCTGTAGGCGATCATTCACCACAGCCAATGGATCACTACCCATTTTGCAGGTCCCTACAGGGTGAAATATCGTGGTGCCTAAATCCCCTGCGGCGGATGCTAAATCCTCTTCCGAGGTTAAATGCGCGCCGGGTTTCAACTCTTTAGGGTTAAAGGGTTGCAACGCCGGAGCGCACATTATCTGTCGGGTGAACTTCAAGCCGGCTACCGCAACATCTAGATCCTCCTGAGTGGATAGGTAGTTGGGTTTTATGGCGGGCGCTGTTGCTGGGTCAGTCGAGGTAATAGATATGCTGCCCCGGCTGGAAGGCCGTAGATTACATACCGAAGGGGTGATCGCATCATACTTATGCAGTGGTGAGCCAAACTTGTCTAGCGAAAGCGGTTGTACATGCCATTCGATATTTGCAGAAGCCTGGCTGGGGTCGCTCTTGGCAAATGCGCCAAGTTGCGATGGTGGCATTGTCATGGGGCCGGTTTTGTTGAAAAAATACTCAAGGCCCATTTTTGCCATACCCCAAGGGTATTTTGCCCGGCGGTTTAGCGTCACGGTATTGTCCACAGAGTAAATGGTTCTAATCTGCAAATGGTCCTGCAAATTATTACCTACGCCGGGCAGCTCGCGTTTCGCTTCAATACCGTGTTGTTGGAGCAACTGCGGCTCGCCAATGCCAGAAAGCTGCAAAATTTGCGGCGAGGCCACTGCGCCAGCGGCCAGTAGCACCTCTTTTCTAGCAGTTATCAGTTGCGCCTGACCCTTGTGATGTATATGTACACCCGTGGCAACCAAGCCTTTGTCGGTTTGTTCCAACGCCAGTTTTTGTACCATGGCTTCGGTCATTACGGTGAGGTTGGGGCGTTTTTGCGCGGTGTCTAAAAATGCGCGCGCTGCGCTCCAGCGCTTGCCCGAACGCTGATTCATTTGGAAGTAGGCGTTACCAAAGTTGTCGCCAGTGTTGAATTCTTTGATTTTGGGTATGCCGGTCTGCGCCGCGGCTTCACGCCAAACGTCCAGTATTTCCCAATTCACCCGGCGTTCTTCCACCCTGAGTTCGCCGCCGCTGCCATGAAAATCATCGGCGCCGTGTTGGTAGTCTTCTGATCGCCTAAATATAGGCAGCACATCGTCCCAACCCCAGCCGCGGTTGCCTTGGCTGGCCCAATAGTCGTAGTCGCTTTTTTGTCCGCGCATATAAATCATGGCGTTAATGGAAGATGATCCGCCAATAACTTTGCCTCGGGCATAGCCGATACTTCTGCCATTTAGGCCAGCTTCAGGTTCGGTAGAAAAGCACCAATCCGTGCGTGGATTGCCAATGGTGTAGAGATAACCCACGGGGATATCTATCCAAAAATAGTTATCTTTTTTGCCGGCCTCTAGCAACAGAATTTGTTTAGACGGATCTTTAGACAGCCGGTTTGCGAGCACACAACCCGCTGTGCCAGCGCCGACAATAATATAGTCGTAAGTAGACAATTTAACTTCTCCCAAACACAGCCAAGCGAAGAGCATATCAGGTATTGGCCGTCAGTGGCTGTGCTGCCGGTGGTGTAGGGCCTCGCCAGCGGCTTTCAGAGCCGAGTGTTGTAGTGTGTAGTGTCCATCTTACGAGGCGCGAGGAAAGGTTGGGAAGGATTGGGAAGAGTTGGGAGGCGGCTCTCAGGCGTATACAAGCCTAGGCAACCGTAGCTGCTCCGGGGCCGATTGAGTCTACAGATTCCAACGGTTGGCTATTTTCGTTATTGAAAAAATTCGCGCAGTTTGGCGCGCTACATCTGATCAAATCCTTAAGAGAAATTAGTCTTATCTGGAGAAAACCTGATTTGAGGAGGCTGAGTGCAATCAAACATCTTTGTAGCGTTTTGCAAAACAGTTGCTCGCTGATTGAACAAATCAACGCCAGAGACACGCAAAACTTGCGCCTACTTTATAAAGAAGACGCCGTCGTCGAGATAAAAGGCTTTAGCAAATTTGTTGGTGTTGAACAGATTCAGCACTTTTGGACTGCATTGGTGTCTAGTCTGAGCAGTCACATTGCCTATCGCGATGTAAAGATTGACTGGCTAGATGATGATGTTGTGAGTTTAACGGCCACTTTAACCGCCGATGGACATCGTTTTATTGCGGTTGAACTAAACCAGTTATGGGTTAATAGCAATGGTCGCTGGCTGATCTCCAAAAGCGCTATGCAGTTGCAAGCGGGCGTGCTTAATGCCTCAGATTTGTTTTTGGATTTCATTCAAACGTTCTTTGTAAGCCTGCAAAATTGATTGAATGGGCAAAATGTGAGCGAAGAGAACTGGTTGCGGTTGGCCAATGCTTATAGTGACCAAATGGGCATTGTATTAGTCGATGGACGAAGATTTTCTGGCGTTGAAATTCGTGAGCGAGTGAAGAAACTATCTGCATGCGATCCGGATTTGGTGCTAGAGGTTTCTCAGATAGAAGTACTCACTATGAGTGATAGCTTATGCGTGGTGTCGTTTCTAGAGTCCCGACGCGCAAAAGATGAATCCAGTTTCAGTGACTTTCGCAGTACGCTGGCGTTTGCTAAAAAATCGCCTGAGGGTTGGAGTTGGCTGCACTTGCAACAAACCCGAGAGAAGTCAGGGTGAGCCAAGGCTGGTTGCGGCGGGTTTAACTTTAACTTTGGCTTTCCACCTTTCCACCTTTCCACCTTTCCACCTTTCCACCTTTCTACCTTTTTGCGTTTCCGCCCAGGTAAATTTTTACCCCAATGTATTCCGTTTCTATTGTATTGCAGTTATCGGAATAAAATAGCCGTTTGACTGTAAGTGCAATTTTGCTGCCTGAGAACGAGTTAAGTTGTTTGCTTCAATCATGAAATTGTTTTGCAAACTTACGCAATATAGGGGTTTATCTCATGCACCAGAATACGCATATGGAAGTATTGGCGGCGAGCCAAAATTGGATAGCTGGCTTTAATCGCGGTGATTTGGCCGCAATGGTACGCGGCTACGCCAAGAATGCTTCAATGCATCCGCGCCCCAATCCATTGTGCTCAGGGCAGGCAGAAATTGAGAGTTTTTGGTCCGGTTTATTGGCCGCCGGTGCCAGCGAGCTGGTCTATTCTAATATTCGTCTGACTATTGAAGGTGAAGGCCGGGCACGCTTAGCCGCAGATTGGTCAATGAATGTTGCTGCCGGTGTGATCACCAACGAGCTGTGGGTCAAGCAAGAGAACGGTGACTGGCTCATTGCTCAAGACGATTTTGATATATTGCGCCAAAGCACTGGCAGCATTGCTGAATTTGTTAGCCAGTTTCATGCCAATTTAACAGCATGGTTTTCCGGTTCCGATGACTCAGGTGCCGTGTGGTCTGCTTTAGAGCAGGCGTGTCCAGATAGTATGCAGCTGGTGTATCCCAGCGGCGCAAAACTTTCTGGCACTGAGTTTCTCCAAAGCATTAAAAACAACCCGCGTAATAATGTTGGGTTTTTGGCCACTGTTGAGCAGGTTGAGGTATTGTCTGAATCATCGGAGCAGGGCGTTGTCGCCTATGTAGAGGTACAAGTTGGTGCTGAAAAGTCAGCGACTGAGAACAGGCGTTCGGCCTTGGCTATGGTTCAGCCAAGCCCCCAAGGTTGGTGCTGGCGGTACATCCAAGAAACCAGCCTAACTTAGTGGTAATCTTTGGGAGATAGATCTCAAATTGTTCCGGGACTGGCACTATATTGGCCCTATATAAACCCCATACAGAGGGATCAAGAGGTAGGGTGCGCGAAACAACCTAATGAGGTAAATGGGTACATAAGGCGGGTAGGGGGTCTTATCCCTTTACCATCCTTTTACCCCCTCTTGCCTTCTTGCTGCATCACCTCTCATCTGCATGCCTATTCCTGCCATTCCTGCTATTCCTATCCCTGTTCCTTCCTCACCTTGCTTGGTATCTTTACGGTAACTCGCACTGCATCGCTGAGCATTAAGTTCTCTTGTTGTCAGTGCGCCTTTATTAGAAATAGAAACTAAGGCTGACAATGAAACTATATACCGTGCCCGCTGCGCCGAACCCGACAAAAGTCATGCTCTATATCGCCGAGCGCGAAGCCGCCGGTCTCGATATGGGCATTGAACAAGTTCGCGTGAACACACTCAAAGGCGAACAAAATTCGCCCGAACATTTGCGCCGCAATCCATTTGGCGCGCTACCGGTATTGGAGTTAGATGACGGTAGATATTTGACCGAGTCGCTCAGCATCATTCATTTTCTTGACGAAACGTTCCCCGAGAACAGTATGCTGGGCATTGATCCGCTAGCGCGAAGTTTTGCGCGAGACTTAGAGCGAATTGTTGAACTGCGTATTGCCACACCCATTGCACGTTATGTGCATGTGACTAATTCACCCTTCGGCTTGCCGGCAGACCCCAAGGCCGCAGCAGAAATTGAAGCCAGCCTGCCAAAGGCGCTGGGTTATATTGAGGAAATGCTCAGTGACGGGCGCAGTCTTTTGCTTGGTGAGCGTGTTTCAATTGCAGACTGCACGCTGCAAAGCGGACTGCAGTTCGCCCGTTTTGGTAAGGCTGAGGTAATCGGCGACTACCCAAATATCCAAGCCTGGGACCAAGCCTATCGCGCTCGGCCCGCAGCCTTAGCTGTGCTTAAGTTCTAGTCGTCTGCTGGCTACCCATTGACCAAGTGTCTGACCGGGGTATTAGGCGTGCTGCTACTTCGCCGGCCAATATTGATCTTTGAGTAGACGTTTATATAGCTTGCCAGTGGGCAAGCGTGGCAGTTCGTCTAGAAAGTCCACTGACCTGGGTATCTTATAGCCCGCCAAGTGATCTTTGGCGTAGGCAATCAGCGCCTGGGCCAATGCCTCACTGCCCTCAATGCCTTGCACAGGTTGCACTACCGCTTTGACCTCTTCACCAAAATCTTCATTGGGTACGCCAAAAACGGCAACGTCTTGCACGGCCTCGTGCATGATCAGTGCGTCTTCAATTTCTCGTGGATAGATGTTTACCCCGCCAGAAATAATCATGTAGGCCTTTCTGTCGGTCAGGAATAAGAAGCCGTTTTCATTGAGGTAGCCTACATCGCCTAATGAGGTCCAGTTGTTATGCACTGGGTGAGTAGCACTGGCGGTTTTCTCCGGCGCGTTGTGATACTCAAAATTCCTTTCCGGCAGCTCAAAATAAATTAAACCTTCATCGCCCGGCGCTTGTTCAACACCGGCTTCGTCGCAAATGTGCACAACGCATAGGTGGGCTTTGCCCACTGAGCCAGGATTAGCCAACCAGTCCTTGGGGCCAATTATGGTGAAGCCATTGCGTTCGGTGCCCGAGTAGTATTCCCATAAAATAGGTCCCCACCAATCCATCATTTGATGTTTTATTTGCGCCGGACAGGGCGCGGCAGCATGGATGGCACATTGGTGACTGCTCAAGTTGTACTTAGACAAAGTTTGCTCGTCTAACTTAAGCATGCGAATAAACATGGTAGGCACCCACTGGGAGTGCGTAATTTGATACTGCTCAATGTACTTGAGCGACAGTTCTGGGTCGAAACGTTCCATCATGACCACACTGCCGCCCAAAGCCAGCGTGCGCATACAATAGCCGAACGGCGCTGCGTGATAGAGCGGCGCGGGGGACAGGTAGACGGTGTCTGCGTTTAAGCCATAGGGATTGTTGGGTTCAACACCGGGAATACCCTGGGTGACATCCAACCCAGATAACGGTCGTTTAATGCCCTTAGGCTGTCCGGTAGTGCCAGAACTATAAAGCATGGAGTCGCCGGCGGGCTGTTCCGCCAAAGGCGTGGTGGCTTGCTGAGCGACTGCGGTTGAGTAGTCCTCAAAACCGTCCAGATTGTCTGAGCTTGCTCCGCGAATGAAGCGGTGCGGGCAATTTGGGATTAATTCCAAAAGCTCCGCTGTGATGTCCAAGTTGCTGGAAGTGAAAAGCACCTGGGTGCCTGAATCTTGAATAATGTAGGCAGCCTCCTCCGCGGTTAAGTAGCGGTTGATGCAGGTGATGTATAAGCCAGAGCGATAGGCGCCCCAGGCGATTTCAAAAAACGATAAGTGATTTTCCATCAAGATGGAAACGTGATCTCCAGGCTTCAAGCCTCGTGCCTGAAGAAGGTTAGCGACTTGATTGGAACGTTGGTCTAATTCTAACCATGAAACTTCTTCGCCAGAGGCTGCGTGTATTAATGCAGGGGTGTTTGGTTTTACTGTTGACCAATGTCCGGGGTACATAAACATCCTTGATTGTGAATTTGTGCTGAGTAATGGGATAAAGCTATTGGGCTGGCGGGCAAGTTGTCGCGGAGATCAAACAGCTTGCGTCTATTGCGTCTATTGCGTAGAGCGGAAAGCAGCGTGAGTTTAACGTAGCGCCGGATTGTGTGTATCCGGCGCTTAGTAACGCCTCAGTACGTTAGAGCATTTCACCTGCGATGACTTCTAACGCCTCAGGTTGTCGGCAGCCCAATAGCATTGACGCCACGCGGCCATGATTACCTGCGCTCTTCCAGCGCTGTAAGCGTTCTTTAATTCGCTCTGCAGGGCCTACCAAGTGGCATGCATCAATGAGTTCTTCGGGCACAGCGGCAGCGGCTTCGTCTTTGCGTCCAGCCAAAAACAGGTCCTGTACCTTTACGGCTGCGTCTTCATAACCCAATGCCTTGGCATAGTTGTTGTAGAAGTTTTTGTCGCGTGCGCCCATGCCACCAATATATAGCGCCATGTTTGCGCGGATAGGCATCATGCATTGTTCCACGTCATCACCCATAGACACCGTGACAAAGGGCGAGACTTCAAATTGCGTCATGTTTTTGTCGCCGGCTTTGGCAAAGCCCTCTTGGATAGGTGCTGAAAATACGTCGTGTTTTTCAGGGTCCATCCAGATCGGGAAAAAGCCATCACAAACCTCGGCGGCAGCGGCAACACCTTTTGGCGTAATGTTAGCGGCAAAAATTGGAATGTCTTCTTCGCAGTGCAAAATACTTTTCAAAGGCTTACCCAAGCCCGTGGCGCCAGCGCCGGTGTAGGGTAGTTGGTAGAGTTCGCCTTCAAAACTCAGTGGACCTTCGCGTTTAAATATCTGCTTCATAATCTGCACATATTCTTTCAGTCGTGTGACGGGTTTGCCGTAAGGTACGCCGTGCCATCCCTCGACAACTTGGGGGCCAGAAGCGCCTAAACCAACAATAAAACGGCCGCCAGAAAGTTCCGCTAAGCTCATTGCTGTCATCGCAGACATAGCCGGCGAACGTGCAGGCATTTGCATAATTGCTGTACCGACTTTGATCTTGCTGGTATGGGCAAGCATCCAAGCTGCAGGCGTGACGGCGTCGCCACCCCAAGCCTCCGCTGTCCATACCGAGTCGAAACCCAGTGTTTCAGCGTGTTTAATTACGCCCATGTCCACTTTAACGCGTGGGCCGATATTTCCTGCTAATAGACCTAACTTCATTGCCTTTTCCTCCCGGTTTTCTGTATTTGCTCAGAGCACTCTTTCGTCTCTATTCTTCTCTCTACTCTTCTCGCTACTCTTCTCTCTAGGTTTTCTATGCTTGCGTATTTCACGCGCTCAGCGCCGTTGCTGTGAGCGCGCTAATTTTGCAACTGCTGTCTGTCTCTTTAAGCGGCGTTACCCTCAGTTAACAGTTTCTCGTTCATCTCTTGGGTGTCTGCTAAATCGCCACGCATTGTGCGTGCGCCAAGAAAGTAGTGGCAAGCCGCCCATACATTAACCATAACAGCCACGCACATGGCGTAACGTATTGAGTAAATGCCAAATTCTGGGGTCAGTAGGTCGCTCAAAATCCCGACGAAGTAGGGACCAAGGCCCATACCAATAAGGTTAAGTACGAAAAGCAATATGGCAGAGGCAACGGCGCGCATGCGCAGTGAAACTAACGCTTGGGTCATTGCGAAAGACGGCCCTAGGTAGGCACTGCCGAGTATCGCAACCATCATAAGAGAGGCAACGACGACCCACACGCCGCCATATAGATAGGCCACTAGTTGAAAGGGCACCATAACTAGGGTTGCTATACCGGGCACCCAAAAATACCAGCGTTTGTCGTTGGTACGGTCCGAAAGTTTGTCGGAAATATAGCCGCCAAAGAATGTACCGATGGCGCCAATACCTGCAATTGCGGCCAAAATACTGCCAATGTCGGTGAGCGACATTTCATGAATACGAATAAAGAAGGGGGCATTCCAGGTGCCTGCGCCGTAACTGACAAAAGCGTGCAAGCCCGCAGCGAAGGCGAGGTGTCTAAATGAAGTCTTGCTCCACAGCAGTTTGAGAACGGTTTTCACCGGTGGCGGTGGCGGTGGTGCAGTTTCAATGGGTGCTGCAGAAGGCTGGCTGAGTTTTATATCAGACATGCCTCTGGCTGGCTCACGCAAAGTAAACCAAACGACAAAGGCAAAAATAATGCCGGGTACGCCAACCAAGAAAAAGGTATACCGCCATCCTAGAGTATCGGCACCCCAGCCACCCACAAAACTACCGATCATTGTGCCAAGGGGAATACCTAGCGCGTAAATAGACAGCGCGGTGGCCCGGGTTTCGATGGGAAAATAGTCTGAAATCAATGAGTGACTAGGGGGGCTAGCACCAGCCTCGCCAATGCCAACGCCAATTCTTGCAAGCAACAGGGTTAAGAAATTATTTGCCAGACCACAGATGGCAGTCATCGCGCTCCAGATCACCATAGACACTGCGAGAATTTTTACTCGACTGCGGCGGTCTGCCAAGGCCGCAATGGGAATGCCTAAGAAAGTATAAAATACCGCAAATGCGAGGCCGCCGAGAAAGCCGAGCTGGGAGTCTGTTAGCGCCAGCTCCAATTTGATAGGTTCAAGTAATAGCGACAAGATAGACCTGTCGACGAAATTAATAATGTAACCAATGAGAAGTATACCCAGCGCATACTTCCGATAATTTGGTCCAATAGTTGTTGCTTGCGACAAAACCCTTCCCCTCTTGTCTAATTTGTTATTTTTGTTCGTTCAGGCCGATCGCCTGTGTCTTTACCAGTTAAGGTTGTCTATTCGACAACCACCACTGCATTGTTTGTGAAACCAGTTCAGCTGCATCTTGCTGCACAAAGTGGTTC
The DNA here is from genome assembly GCA_028228615.1 of Pseudomonadales bacterium. GTDB lineage: Bacteria > Pseudomonadota > Gammaproteobacteria > Pseudomonadales > Azotimanducaceae > UBA4421. The sequence goes on from JAOJBS010000014.1 coordinate 51,460, forward strand.
GCGTTGGGTGCCGTGACAATAGTCACATCGTTATCTACCCAATCCCATGTGTTATTTAATCCGTTAGAGTGTAAGGCGGTATCTTTGAGGCCGTGAAAAATCAGTACCGGCATGGGTAGGCGAGGCGAAGCGCCGGCATTTGCCACCGGGCTGTTATTTTCGCCGGATGGATAATTAGCCTTATAAAAGTTCAACATGCCGCTGAAGCTGCTGCGCTTGAACGCCTGGGTATAGTGCTTGCGGGCGCTGCTGTCGCTGACCCACCCGGACAAATTCTCAGCAGTCATAGGGCCACCAAACAAAATATCAGGGTCTGTAGGCGAGCCTGCTATGAATTTACGTGCGTAGTCGCTGTTTTGTTGTTGTTCCTTATTGGTCGCCATTTCTCTGGCCATACCGTTCGGGTGGGGTAGGTTCAAAATAACTAGGTTGTCGACCATTTGCGGCAGGTTAAAGGCCACTTGCCAGGCCACTGCGCCGCCCCAATCGTGGCCTACCACTGTAGCGCTGGACGCGCCTTGAGCTCTGATCACCGCAGCTACATCGCCGACTAAGTTAGGCATGGCGTATTGGACAACGCCCTGAGGTTGGTCGCTGAGGTTGTAGCCTCGTTGGTCCATTGCTACAACTGTGAAGTTTTCTTTTAGCGCGTTGATCTGATGCCGCCAGGTGTACCAGTAATCTGGAAAGCCGTGAATCATAACGACCAAGGGGCCTTGCCCGATTTTTACGTAGTGGATTTTGACGCCATTGTTGTCGGCGTAGCCGTGGGTTACTTCGTCCAATAGATCTGCGTTAAGCATTGGGCTGAACATCGCTGTAATGCATAAAAGTAGTTTTCTCATGTTTCCCGTCTTTGTTCGCGTATCGGTTTGCGTATCGCGCCAAACTCCACTGGAGCGCGCGGTTGTGCCATATATTGCAAGTTGGCTATATTCGGCCCCACAGCGCCAATTGATACTGCTCAACCGTCGGTAATGGCATAGTCTATTGGTAGCCCCTCCGCCTTAACCCTAACACTGGTTTGGAAACCTTAAAAGTACTCCAAGGTAGCAATAAGTCGGGCAATTGAGTGGGGTGAGGCGTGGGATTTTGGCTCGAGTTTTGATTCGAATTTGGACTGAAGCTTTGAGAGGGGTTTTCAGTTGGAATGCGTCGCGGTGCAGTGGTCTTTTGTCTAGGGGTATAAGACGGCGCTGCAAATAAACAGTTACAGCGAGCGGGCAGGTTTCTAGCGACGCACTCTACGTTTGAGACGGTCAAGCTTTTCTTTCCACATCTGAAAAGCTTCAGGGTCGCCGCCACGGTCGGGGTGCAGTTTTTGACACATGCGACGGGCCTCTTGAATTTCGGCCACGGGAATGACCAGCTCAAGCCCCAACTCTTTGATTTCGGAAGGGCTTAAGGTTTTGACTGGACTGGCAGCCTCAGGTGGTGAATAAAAGCCGTGCCAGTACCCTGAGCCTTTTGTGGCATAGGAGACTGGCCCTGATAGGCCCAATTTCCATGGGTGATTTTTTGCAGGCTTTTTCATATTGGCTTTCTAATCATTTAGGCCGTAAGCCTAGAATTTTGGTCAAATTTTGACAAGTAAAACAGGCACACATTGGCCACCTATTCAGCACCTATGTTCGACTCTAGGCAGAGCGGGCGGCCTCTTCTCTGGCTGCTCGAACTTTATCGTTGCTTTGATTGAAGAGAATGTTTTGGCGCGCCTTAGTTTCTTCTTCAGTGAGTTCTTTTTTGCCCAAATCAGCGCCTACTTTGCGACCCGTTTGTACCGCAGGTCTCGAGGCGACAAGATCAACCCAGCGTTTAAGGTGGGGAAAGGTTTGCCAAACATTTTCGTCAAGCATACGCCCAAGCAAAAATGCCCAAGGCCAAGCTGCCATATCCGCAATTGAATACGCTTCCCCGGCTAAGTAAGTGTTGGCAGAAAGCTGCGCATCCATAACACCGCTGAGGCGATCTACTTCACCCATAAACCGCTTAACGCCGTATTCCAGCTGGCTGGGGTCATCTGTGATATTGCGCGCGTAGTTTTTGAAGTGGTTGGCGTTGCCCATCATTGGCCCCAAGTTCGCCATTTGCCAGTGAACCCACTGCAACACTTTGTAGCGTTCTGGGCCTTCCTCGGCCGTCAGGGCTGGTAGGAATTTTCCGGTCTTGTCCGCTAGATATTCGAGAATTGCGCCGGACTCAAATAAACCAATGGCCTCGCCACCTCCGTTTGGCGCATGGTCGACAATGGCTGGCATGCGATTATTCGGGCTGATGCGCAAGAAGTCGGGTTTGAATTGGTCGCCGCCGCCAATATCTATGGGCACTAAATTATAATCTAGCCCGCATTCCTCGAGCATAATGGTGACTTTCCAGCCATTTGGTGTGGGCCAATAGTGGCAATCTATCATCTGTTTACTCCCCAATAAAAATGCTCGTAGCTACTGTAACTTAAACGCCACAACTGCAATTGAGCTGCACTCGCGTCAGCCGATAAGGTTAATGCAAATTCACTCATTTTGTTGAGAAAGTTCGCGTATTGGCGTATTCCTTTGTCGGCGTTAGCCGTTTTTTCTGTTCGCCAGATGCGGCGAGATAGATCAGCGCTTGCGTGGACGCCAATTATTGATGGCGGGGTAAAGTAATGCTGAATAGATTTGGTTACAGGAAGGGGGAATTATGACAATGGAAAATACACCGCAACTATCCATGCGATTAAAGGGCAAATCGGCGGTGATTACTGGTGGTGCAAGTGGTATGGGGCGCTCTACGGTATTACGTTTTTTGGCTGAAGGTGCAAATGTAGTGGTTGCTGATTTTAATCAAGCAACGGGCGCGACGCTGATGCAGGAAGCTGGCGCGTTAGGGTTTGCTGGGCACATCGTTTTTATTGCCACTGATGTGGCTGTCGAAAACGATGTTGCAGCGGCACTCGCCTTGGCGGTAGATACATTTGGTCAGTTAGACATTGTGTTCAACAATGCCGGAGTTGGGGGCGCCATTGGCCCTTTGACTGAAACCACCACAGAATCTTGGGATTACACCATGGATGTTTTAGCTAAAGGCGTTTTTCTGGGCATTAAACACGCCGCACGGATTATGCGTAGCCAAGGCACAGGCGGTTCAATTATTAACACCGCTTCAATTGCTGCGTTGAGTGGCGATGCTGGACCGTTGGTTTATTCTGCGGCTAAGGCTGCGGTTGTGAGTATGACAAAGTCTGCGGCGGTGGAGTTGGCGCAAGAGCGCATTCGGGTGAATGCCATTTGTCCCGGTTTTATTGCAACGCCGCTGGCCGACGGGGGCAAACCAGAAAAAACCAGAGAAAACTTCAGTCGCGCGCAACCTTGGCCGGAATATGGTCAGGGCGATCACATCGCTGGCGCGGCGTTATTTTTTGCCAGTGACGATTCTGTTTTTGTGACCGGAGATGCACTGGTGGTTGATGGTGGCCTTACAGCGGCAGGTCCAGAATTGTCGCGTAAGTTTCCCCGTACCTCTGGTCGCAATTCTAGGGTAGCTGGTGTGACAAAGGGTAGTACTGGCGAAAAACCTGAGTTGAAATCGCTCTGAGATATAGCAGCGCCGCAGCGTCCCGTTTAAATGATCAAAAGGTCTAGGTATGAGTTTTACAGAAAGTAGTAGTGATGCCGTATCTAGGCCGTTATCAATAGCCGGTACCCCAGCGGCATCGCCTTTGGGTTATTACAGTTGGACCTTTGGTCAATGCGCTCGCGACCCCTTTTATATCGCGGTCGTGATTTACATATTTTTTCCTTACTTCAGTAATGTGGTTGTGGGTGACCCAGTTGCAGGGCAGGCTTTAATTGGTTATCTAAATGCGGCTGCTGGCGCCATTATGGCGCTAACCATTCCTTTTCTTGGCGCAATCGCAGATAAGGGTGGTCGGCAAAAGCCATGGCTTGCTGCCACCGTGCTGCTAATCGGTCTGGGTGCTATTGCCTTATGGTGGGTTAAACCTGCGGGTGCAGGGTTAAGTGTGCTGCAAAGTTTAGCTGTGTTGTTGGTTATTTTAGTTGTATTTGCCTATTCCGAAGTCTTCCATAACGCCATGCTGCCCAGAATAGCGCCGGTAGATAAAACCGGTCTAATCTCAGGTTTGGCGTATTCGCTCGGCAATTTAGGCGGCCTTTCGCTGATGCTTTTCGTGCTATTTGCCTTCGCCTTGCCGGGTACGCAGGATTGGTCGTTCTTACCGGCACAGCCTTTGTTTGGGCTTGATCAAGCGACTCACGAACACAACCGCATTGTCGGGCCGATTACCGGTATTTGGGTATTGTTGTTTTCCTTGCCAGTATTGCTCTTCACCCCAGACGGTAAGGCAACTAACTTAGGGTTATCTGAGGTAGTCA
>JAOJBS010000015.1:0-54573 GCA_028228615.1 Pseudomonadales bacterium
ATTAAGCGGTGATATGGGCGGTCGAAGACGTTGGGGTGGAGTCAGATCTGGGCTATTCTGGGGTGGCAGACTTGGGTCTGCAATGGGAGGTGGCGGCTTAACCACAGACGGACTGTGAGGCGTCGTGCCCACTCCTGCGTGAGATCCCTGCGAAGATTGTGCATTAAGCGCTGCCACCCTTCGCGCTACACTGCCTTGCTTTATTCCAAGGCTTTCTGCTGATGTGATCATTTCTTCTTTTTTTCTTTTCTTGGAAGTATCGACCGGCAACTTCTGCGGCGCTACTCATAGCAATAACATTACCGCATTTTTTGTCTGAACCAATGGTTTGGGGTACAAAGGATGCCCTACTCCGGCACTGCCCCGGGTGGTAGGCTCGGCTTACCGCAAACTACGCCGTCATGCTTGCTAATATGTCTGCCTACCAGCCGCCTTGTCCTCCCCGCGTTCGTGAACCTGCATGGGCCACGAAAGAGGCCGCCAAAACCACTGTATTAGCAACACTGGTTGACACTTCGTTGATGATTGTCAGCTGTTCTATAGTTCGACCTGTCTAGACGACAACCTCAACTGCTTACTTACTACTTATCATTGCTAAAACCGATGCAGAACTGGGGTCTGATAAATCCAGCTCGCAAGAATATTGTTTTGCTTGCACCACGACCAATATTTTTATTGAGAACTCTGTCACCATTTCAGGCAACATCTCGTTTACAAAAGCCGCGTTTGTCACTGCTACTAAGGCCTTGAATCAGCGGCATAACCCTAGCAAAAAACATCTAGCGCTTCCTAAAGCTAATCAAAAATACCTTGAGAGCACAAAAGTTTATGTGGTCGCTGAATAGTTATAGCGGAGTGATCAATAACTCTGCCTTGATCGTTAAAAGCCCAAAACTTACCGACTCCACGATTTAATATTGCACATTCCCTTCCTGAGACCAATTAAGGCTCGGCATGCAACAATAGAAAATTTTTGATCCTTGCTTGAGCGGACATTCGTAGAATCGGGTAAAAGTCCTCGCTGCTAAGTGCTAGCCAGCTCGCCTTTAATATTGCCTTTACCGGTACCTACCGCTGCAGAGCAGATCTTAAAGCTGTGGTGTCTAACATCGCTGACACAAGAGTACTCGCGCGCCTTTCTAGCAAAATATCGCAATTCCTTGTTTGGCAAGCAGCATAGGCCCTAACCAAACAAGGCGTCTCCAATCTCTACAACGATTATAGTAAGGACAAAAACGCCAATAAGGGCCGCCAATACCTTAAGAGAGACTTTTAGCGCACCCACGAAGTCACCGCGAGACTTTATCCCACCGCGAAGCCAAACCATAAAAACCAATGTCGACGGCAGGCCAAAAACCACAAGAAATATCGCTACAAACAGACCCATCTAATACCTTGTAACGGCTAGTAATGCCGTTAGTTAGAAAAATATTTGCACCATTCATCCAAAACTATGCAGATCTACTAAGAAGCGCTTTTAGCGAAATAACCCAAAATCCACATCATCAAAATTCGCTAGACCTGGAAAAATTTCAAGAATTTCTGACCCGCTCAACCCAAACCATTTAGCTAAGTTAGATGCATATTGCTCTACGCTAACGTCTGGTATTGACAGATTGTAGAGCATCTTGTCGGTCTCAACATCGAAAGCTGGAATTTCTCCAATCATCTGACCACCCTTCACCGGAGTCCCCATAACAAAATAATGGCCACCCCAGCCATGGTCAGTGCCATTGGCGTTAATGGTGGGTGTACGACCAAAATCAGACTGACTAAAGGCCACCACACGCTGGTCAACAGCTCGTGCTTCAAGGTCGTTTTGAAATGCTTCCAGATTTTCAAACAACGCAGATACTAAAATCGGAAGGTCTCGATCCTGATTGTCATGGGTATCGTAACCATGCATTTGAACCATGATTACTTGACGATTTTGATTAAGGCTGGGCGCTGCTTCAACTAACCGCGCCGCCATTTTGAGCTGTTGTTGAAAACTGGTTGCCGCATGACCGGTTGTGGCTGGATAGCTTATTTGTGTTTCGTTTGTATTTGTCAGTACTTCAGCAAGATCCGCTGCGTTTTCTAAGGTGCGTATATTCCTGGCTGCCAGCTCAGACCCCATGAGATTAGCGCGCTGTTGATTCTGGAGGTTATAGAAGAGTGCTTGCTGCTCGGGTACCGAGTTTTCGTCATAGATACGCGGAATATTTTGCACACCCCGCGGATCTACAGTAAATGTGGGCATGTTCAGGGTGGTTGTGAATAGCTGAGAATTATCTAACGATATATTCGGCGTGATTGTCGTTGACTGCAGTTGCATCAGCTCTAGCATCCGCGCGCCCCAACCTTCTCGCGCATTTGGATCCATCCCGGCACTTTGCCAGAGGTTTACCTGAGAGTTATGTGAGCCAATAAAAATGGGCATGGCATTTTCGTTTTGCTCAATCATTGATTTTGAAGTCGGTTGGCGAAGAGGGCCAACGTTACTGACCCAAGAAAGCTTATCCCCCTGAAACAGATTTGCCATGCTCTGACAAAAAGCGGGCGCGGCAAAATCAGGTAGACCAAAATCAATCAACTCCTCTTGCTCGACTGCAAGATTTTGGCGGATATTCGTATAGCGCGTATAGGCATCGTTTGTGGACGGAATAATTAAACCCAGCGAGTCCATGCCGCCATGCAAAAAGACCATGACGAGCGTTTTATAGTCTGTTGGGGCAGCGCTGCTGGCTGCGGCTAGATTGCTTAACAGCCCCAAGCCAGACCCCAAAAACAAATTACTAGACGATACCCCGACTGAGGCCAAACCAGATCTTAGGAATGTTCTTCGATCCATAAATATCTCCTATCGTTGTAACGAGTATTCTGGCGACAACGAAATTTGATAAACCAAACCACCCAGCAATGAATGAATATCAGCCGTTCGATGAGCCTCCGACGAGTAGTAATCAGCAGCTAGCTTTTGCTCTATTCTTGGCGAATAAAAACTATACAACTCATTCTTCATCGATTCAGAAAGCTGTCCTTGTGTCATATATTCGTCGAGGAAATCAATCGCTGCGCTCAGATTCGAAGTTTCAAGCCGATCAGTGACCGGCGATAAGTCATGTATCAACGCTGAATTGAGGCGTTCGGTTGACTCTTCAGAAGGATCCACTGAATGCCAAAATTCACGTTGCTCGCGAGTCGATACATAAGCAATCGGCGATGCATCAGCAACAATCGTTTCCGGGGTGACAACCTGAAGCTCTGGCGCCACCAGCCCTAGATCAGCAAATGCCTTATTGGGTGTGTGTGTGGGACTGTAAAAATTGAAAACGCTGTGCGCCCCTAAAAATGTCTGGCTTGGGCGGTTGCGCAAAAAGTTTTGACTTCCCGCATAGCTGCCGACATTAAATAGACGGTTAAAATTGACGAATTTTAACAGCGGGTCTTTAACTCTACCAAAATTTTGTGCCTGCTCTGATGGCTTTGCGCGGGCTTCAGGATCAAATAAAACAGCTTGTATTACTGACGCTAAATTGCCGCGCTGACTATCTGAGTTGCTATTAAAAACCGCAGCAACACGCTCTAAATAACCCGCGGATGGATTGCTCGTCACAAAATTTTTGATCAAGTGTCGAGCGACAAAAGGCCCCAAATTTGGGTGGTAAAATAAACTGTCTAATGTCACTTCAAGGCTGTCATGCGGGGATGCCCCGGCCGGCACGTAATAATTGCGTAAGAGTTTTTTTGCTGTTTTTTGATGGAATTCTTCGTAGGCAGTCATAGGTGCTAACCGGTCTTGCCAGTCTATCGAATGAAACGTATCACCAAATTTGTAGGATTCTTGGTCAGCAAAATACCAACCGGTAAGAGCCGCCGCATAATTTTGCACGTCTACTGGACTATAGGTCTGTCTTGGCAGGCTCGTGGCCTCGTCGAGTATCGGGCTGCCATCCTGATTAAGAAGTTGCAAGCCTACTGTAAACAACTGCATAACTTCTCGGGCAAAGTTTTCATCCGGCCGGATATTCCTTTCTGGATCTGATTTTTCATTACCAAGCATCGCCAGATACATACCCATAGCCGGATGCAAAGTCACATCACGCAGCAAATCCCGATAATTCCCAAAGGCATGACGATGCAAAGTATCGACATAACCCATAGTCAATTGATCATGGCTTGCGAAATCAAATTGATCAGAAATAACAAATAGCTGACTCAATGCGTAGGTCATGCGCTGACGCAACTGATCTGGCTTCGTCAGCGCATTAAGCATGAAGGTTTCATGGCTTAGTTGCTTAAAGTTAGCATTTTCACCGCTGTCGACATCATCGAACTCTGCAGCAATTGATGCCCAGGCTGCGCTGTAAAAATTTGGCTCCGCAGAAACTTGTTCTTTAAACCAGGCCTCACCGCCTTGCTCAATCAAGGCGTCGATGTCGCCGTCTCTTGGTCCAAAGGTACCTTGATAAAGCAAACGGACAGCATCCGTTCGATTTTTTAGCGTTGCTGCCGGCGGGGCAGTGTTCACAAAGCTTGGCAATGGATCTGGTGTAGGCAATGAAGGTGTAATGAGCAGAGAAGTTCGTCCTATACCGCCTCGCCCATCAGTGACTTCTAGGTAGACTGTAAATGCGCCCCCCATATCTGGTTCAAATTCAACCGATCCGGCATCTATAGACGTGAGCTTGGCGTAACTTCCAACCGGCGCGTCGAGTCGCCATTGCGCGGTCAAATTATCGCTATCGTCATCCGTACTCGAGGCGGATGAGAGTTTTATAACCCTTCCCGCGGTGTAATCAGCAGCCAATGCATCAATAACGGCTACTGGCGTTTTATTACTTTGGGCTTGCATGGTCGCACTGATGTCGCTTGACCCGCTTGCACTTCCGCCTCCGCCACCACAGGCAGTGACCAAAATGGTGATTGCTAACCCACAAAGGGTTTTGATTAACCTCATTCGGCGATTTTTTTGTACGTCACGATCGAGCTTGAAACCTCCCTCAAATTCCAACAGCGATATTCTACCAAAAAAATTTCAGATTGGCCCTAAAAGCGCGATTATTTGAATCACTTCAGACCAGCACTTGTACAGGGCTTTTCGTCGGGTGGCCGGCACGTATCTGCCAAAACACCGATTTAATAATCCGGTTGGACTAGGCCGAGGCCTTCCGGCTTCAGAGCAATCTGCTCGCCGTTCGCGCGACCACGCAGCTGGCCTCAACCAATCATCTTGGGCGCTACCCTCTTCCCTTCTAGCGGAGGGAGCGGGGGGTAAATGGTAGGACCACCCGGATTCGAACCGGGGACCTCTACCATGTCAAGGTAGCGCTCTAACCAACTGAGCTATGGTCCTAGAATTTTGCTGCGCTGCTTTTTCGAGTAAGCTGACTTGCACCGCTTCGTTGCGAAACAGGATGCCTTTAGTGGCGGCTTTTGTCTCGTCTTCAGCACTGAAGGCGAGCGATGATAGCGCCTCTCTTCTGCGGCATCAAGGCGCGCTGAGCAAACCACCCTCCCACTGCCGTTGGCAGCAGGCTCAATCGACAGCTAAGGATTCAGCGCAGTCCGGTGGAGTAACTCAAAACAAAATAAGTGCTGGAGTGAACCACGGCAGATTGAAGTCTTTTCAGCCCAGTAACTGCTTTTGCCGCAACTGATGTAATTGATCTCGCACATGTGCCGCCTCTTCAAACTCCAAATCTTGGGCGTGCTTGAGCATCTGCTTTTCCATTTGCGTAATCAGCTTGCCCAGCGCCTTGGGACTATCCGGAACAATAATGGGCTGGACCTTGTTGCCACGCTTAGATTTAGGACCGGTACTGGTTGAGCGTGCGCCCTCCATCACATCTGCAATGCTCTTAGTAACAGACTTCGGTACGATACCGTGTATTTTATTGTGCTCTATCTGTTTTTCGCGCCGACGGCCCGTTTCGCCCATGGCGCGTTCCATAGAACCGGTAATTTTGTCCGCGTATAGTATGGCGCGGCCATTGAGGTTTCTTGCTGCACGCCCCATGGTTTGAATCAGCGAGCCTTCTGAGCGCAGGAAGCCTTCTTTGTCGGCGTCCAGTATTGCCACTAAACTCACTTCGGGCATGTCTAACCCTTCTCGCAACAAGTTAATGCCCACCAGCACATCAAATTCGCCTAAACGCAGATCGCGGAGAATTTCCATCCGCTCAACGGTATCGATGTCTGAATGTAGATAGCGCACGCGGATACCGTGCTCATCGAGATATTCCGTTAGATCTTCCGACATACGCTTGGTGAGCGTGGTCACTAAAACACGTTCATTGTTGGCAATAACCAACCTGATCTCCCCCAGCAGATCATCCACTTGATTGCCTGCGGGCCGCACTTCAACCGGCGGGTCTAACAAACCCGTTGGCCGCACCACCTGCTCAACTATCGGCGCATTTTGTTGTGCTTCATATTTACCCGGCGTGGCAGAAACAAATATCATTTGTGGCGATAACCGTTCCCATTCTTCAAAACGCAGCGGACGGTTATCTAAAGCTGACGGCAGGCGAAATCCATAGCCAACCAAATTCTCTTTACGCGCACGGTCGCCCTTAAACATGGCGCCAATTTGCGGCACGGTGACATGAGACTCGTCTATAACCAACAGCGCATTGCTGGGCAGATAGTCAAACAGCGTAGGCGGCGCTTCGCCCGGTCCTCGCCCTGAAAGGTAGCGCGAATAGTTTTCAATGCCAGAGCAGTAACCGAGCTCTTTAATCATCTCCAGGTCAAACTGAGTCCTTTGCTCTAAACGCTGGGCCTCTACCAACTTGTTATTGTCTTTGAGGTGTTTCAAGCGGTCTTTCAGTTCTTCTCTAATGTCATCTAAAACAGACAACATGCGCTCTCTTGGCGTGACGTAATGCGACTTAGGGAACACCGTGTACCTTGGCACGCGGTTTAAAATCTCGCCGGTAAGCGGGTCAAAGATAGACAGCTCTTCAATTTCATCATCGAACAAGGATATGCGCAGCGCGTCTTTTTCTGACTCCGCTGGGAACACATCTATAATGTCCCCTCTCACGCGATAGTTACCGCGTTGAAAAACAACATCGTTACGCTCGTACTGCAAATCTGTTAGGAGTTTAAGAATTTGCCGCTGTTCTAGCTTATCGCCGCGGTCCAAATGCAAAACCATCTGCAAGTAGGACTGCGGGTCACCAAGACCATAAATTGCGGAAACTGAAGCCACAATAATTGCATCATCGCGCTGTAATAGAGCCTTGGTTGCGCTCAAGCGCATCTGTTCAATGTGCGCGTTTACCGAGGAATCTTTCTCTATAAAGGTATCTGAGGCAGGCACATAGGCTTCGGGCTGGTAGTAGTCGTAGTAGGAAACAAAATACTCTACTGAATTATTTGGGAAGAACTCTTTGAACTCACCATACAGTTGGGCAGCAAGGGTTTTGTTGGGTGCAAGAATCAGGGTCGGTCGTTGCGACTGCTCAATGACATTGGCGATGGAGAACGTCTTGCCTGAGCCAGTTACACCCAAAAGAGTTTGATGCGCCAAACCTGCGTCCAGCCCTTCAACCAATGCCTTTATTGCTGCAGGTTGGTCTCCAGCTGGCTCAAAGGGGCTGACAACTTTTAAATTTGGGTCACTGTGATCTGACGAGGTTTGCACAAAAATTGCCTAGAATTTAATAAGCTGAAGTTACCATCCCCTTTCAGCGATCGCCAATGGAAGGGTCTCAAAGGCGATAAATGTCCGAGAAAAGGACCAAGATTAAAGGGGTTCAATGTGTAGTCGCTCACGGAAGCTAAATAAAAGCCGACTACGCGGTCATGGAGAATAGGTGAGGCAGAGGAATGAACGCGAACAGCTGGCCTGCCGACCCTAGTAGGCGACAGGCACTCATTCGAACTGCTGACTCAGACCCGCCAGCAACGAGATCTTAGTCTTCTTTTGGCGCTTCAGCGGCAGCGTCTTCTGCTGGAGCCTCTTCGGCAGCGGCTTCTTCAACCACCTCTTCTACTTCTTCTACTACTTCTTCTACTACAGGCGCTGCAACCGCTAATTTGATCAGCTCATGCTTGCTTAAGATCGCTGCTTTCTCATCGCCATTGATCGCTTTTTTGTTAGCGTCTTCTACCGCGTAACGCTCATCACGACGTTGGTAAATAGTATATTCATCAGTTTTTACAACAGCTTTCATAGGAGTCTCCAATACAAAGGGATAATTAAAGGGTGCCGGCTAATGCTTAGTGAACAGCTTGACTTTCCCAGCAGTCGCGCAGGTTACTCTTTTGTGGCAAATCCTTAAAGCCCAATCACACCCGCTAAGCCCCCCATGCACCGCTAAAAACCGGTTTTATCGCGTAATAATTAAATATCAATCTATCTATATGCCATCTAGTTACTAACGGGCGCTCGCTTTATTAGCTAATTCGTCTAAAATTCTGCGCTCATATTTCCAGACAGTTACCGCGAAGAAAATCTCATGGCAGCACTAATGACCGAGCGTGTGACCCACGTCCACCATTGGAACGATACTTTATTCAGCTTTCGAACAACCCGTGATCAATCGTTCAGATTCAAAAATGGTCACTTTGTAATGATTGGACTTCCTGCCGAGGAAGGCCGCCCCCTGCTGCGCGCGTATAGTATTGCCAGTGCAAATCACGAACATGAGCTAGAGTTTTTCAGCATTAAGGTGCCAGACGGCCCGCTAACGGCTAAGTTGCAAAGGCTTAAAGTGGGCGACGAAGTAATGGTTGGCAAAAAGCCCACAGGAACATTAGTACCTGACAACATGTTACCTGGACGTTTTTTGTATTTGATTAGCACCGGAACAGGTCTTGCGCCCTTTATGAGCATCATCAAAGATCCAGAAATTTACGATCAGTTTGACCGCGTCATACTCACTCACGGGGTGCGCGAAGTGTCTGAACTGGCCTATGCCGACTATATAGAAAACGAACTGCCCAACGATGAATTCATGGGCGAGATGATTCGCGAAAAGCTCGTCTACTACCCTACTGTGACTCGAGAGGACTACAAAAATACCGGGCGTCTTACCGACCTCATGCGTAGCGGTAAGCTGTTTGAAGATTTAGGCCAGCCTAAACCTACGGTAGCCGATGACCGCTTTATGATTTGCGGCGGCCCAAGCATGCTTAAAGAAATTGTAGAAGTCATTGAAGCAGACGGTTTTGAAGAAGCACGCAATGTGCATCCTGGCCACTATGTAATTGAACGCGCTTTCGTAGAGTCTTAGTCCGCGAAAGCCTTCTCTCCCGCGATCTGGCGATCCGATAGTAGAAAACATTAGGCTAAAAAGAAAAGCACCGCCGCCGCCCAGCGCTGGCAAAACCTACCAGCGGTTTTCCTAATCACTACGTTCCCCTGCTTTCAGCACCGGAACAGCGCTTTGGTGATCCAAATTTGTTACCCAGCGTAACAAAACTCTTGAGAACTATAGAAAACTCGCTATTATGCCTCGCCTGGTCTGACCAACATGGTCGGACCAAACACCGTCAAGAAGCACGCTTTTGGGTACACCAGCCAGCGCGACTTGATCGGTATATAGAAGAGGCCAGCTCTACCCATGACAACAAAGCACGACCAAATATCTGACACGCTCACAGAAGATATCCTGCAAGGGCGTTATCGCGCGGGCGAACGTCTACCATCAGAAAGAGATCTATCCGCGCGCTTTGACGCTAATCGAGGCGCTGTGAGAGAGGCTATGAAACGCCTAGAGCAACTGGGTGTTGTCGACGTGCAACCTGGTGGCGCCAGGGTAAAAGACACTAACCAAGCTAGCCTTGACGTAATTGGCCATTTGTTGAATCAGGGCGACCTGCCCGACCGCGACCTTGTCGATCAAATCCTAGTAGTAATCAACGCTCTGGTGTCTATTGCCGCCGAGCAGCTGGTGAAATCTGGGCGCGATATCGAGATAGAAGAAATGCGCGGCTTCGTCAAAGCCTTTTTCAAGCAAGAGCTCAACAAAGAAGCCCACAGCTTGGCCAGAATCGCGCTTATGCAGAAGATGCTGCAAAGTAGTCACAACCTGCCCCTACAGATTATTGCGCGCACTTTATTTGAACAATTTGCGCCAAGCATGGCACCCCTATCCGCCTATGCTCGCGTGGACAATCAACGCTTTGCCCAAAACGCCAAAATCCTAGATCTAGCATTAGAAAAAAGAGACCTCGCCGCTGTTCGCGCGGCCTTCGATGCCTTTTCAGAACTCAATCGGGAAACCATGGTCGCAGCATTCGACCTAGCCCAAAGCACACCCGGCCAGGAGGCCAACTCACTATGATGCGCACCCTAATCATTCCTTCAGCAATTGTCGTAGTCTTTCTGTTTGGCGCAGCAACACTTATGGCTACCGCGCCAGTGCTTGAACCTAGCGCCATCAAACCCACGCCGGTCAGCGTCAACGTCACCGAGGCAGTTTTTCAAGGCGTGCGTTTAAAGGTGCACTCCCAAGGTACCGCAATGCCCTCAACTGAGAGCCAGTTAATACCGGAGGTCTCCGGACGGGTCACTTGGATGTCAGACAGTCTGGTCAGTGGGGGTTATTTTAAGGAAGGCGAAGAACTGGCAAAAATAGACGACTTGGACTACCGCAACAGTCGTGATCGCGCCAAAGCCGCACTGGACAAAACTGAAGCAGAACTTGAACACGCCAAATTTGAGTACACCCGGTTACGCAGCCTCGCGGAAAGAAAGCTCACCTCAAGATCTATGTTAGAGAACGCGCTTAAATCCTATCGCGTAATGCAAGCCGCCTTCCAAGATGCCACAGTCAGCTTTGAGCAAGCCGAAGAGAACCTAAAAAGAACCACATTGCGCGCGCCATTTACAGGCATTGTTAGGTCCGAAAGTGTCGACATCGGCCAGTTTGTTTCCCGCGGGCAACCCATTGGCACTTTATATGCCAATGACATAGTAGAAATCAGACTGCCCGTTGCAGACCGCCAGCTAGCCTACCTAAACCTACCCGCATCGCCCAACGGTTCACTACAGCCAGATCTACAACCTAGGGTGACTTTAACCACCGAGTACGCGGGTCGAGCATTAACTTGGGAAGGCCGAATTGTGCGCACTGAGGCTGAGATTGATGTGTCGAGCCGCATGGTGCAATTGGTAGCGCGGGTGACCAACGATCAGCCGCTTAATCCAATATCAGTGGGTTTGTTCCTCAACGCAGAAATTCACGGACTGGCGGCGGAAGATGTTGTTGTTCTACCCCGCTCAGCGCTGCGTAACGACAATCAAATACTCATAGTAGACGCAGACGATAAGTTGCGTTTCCGCGCCATCAAGCCGCTACGCCTTTATCAAGATGACGTTCTGATTGCCGGTGGCATAGAAGCAGGAGAGCGCATTTGTGTCTCTCCTCTGCAAACGGCCATTGAGGGCATGAGCGTAGTACCCATTAGCATAGACTTGGACGGGAGCCGTTCCTAAATGCAAACAGCTATAAGGTGGTTTGCCCACAACCCCGTTGCCGCCAACCTACTGATGGTACTACTGTTGTTAGGAGGCGCTTTTGGCGCACTAAGCACTAACCAAGAGGAGTTCCCTAACTTCGACATTAAGGCAGTTCGCGTGACCGTGCCTTATCTTGGCGCCGCACCTGTGGAAGTAGAAAAAGCCGTTTGCATCCGCATAGAAGAGGCCATTGAGGGCGTGGAAGGCATAGACAAGATTCATGTTACCGCCACCGAAGGCATCTGCTCTGTGATGGCGGAACTGATTCAAGACGCCGACGAAATTTTGGCTTTGAACGAGATCAAAAGTTTGGTCGACGGCATTAACAGTTTCCCTATGGAAACTGAAAAACCAATTGTCTCGAAACTCGCGTTGAGCCGTAAAGTAGTCCAAATCGCAGTAAGTGGTCAAACCGAAGAGCGCGAACTGAAAGAAGTAGCCCGATCACTAAGAGACAAAATCGCTCAGGTACCCGGCATTTCCCAAGTGGGCGTTGAATACATTAGACCCTACGAAATTTCTATTGAAGTACCAGAACAAAACCTCCGTGCGTTTGGGCTAAATTTGGAGCAAGTCTCTAATGCCATCCGCACCAGTTCCCTTGACATGCCCGGCGGCACCCTAAAAACTCGCGGCGGCGAAATTTTGATCCGCACCACCGGCCAAGCCTATTGGGGCGATGAGTTTGCTGACGTTGTGGTACTCACCCAAAAGGACGGCACGCGCGTTACTCTGGACGAGATCGCCAATATTCGTGACACCTTTGAAGAAGGCGATTTACTCGCAGAGTTTAATGGTCAGCGCGCGGTGATGGTCAACGTATCTCAAGTGGGCAACGAGGATTTAATCAAAATAGCCGCTGACACAAAACAAGTGGTAGAAAAGTTCCAAAGCAGCCTGCCGCCTGGCGTGAAAACTGATATCTGGATCAACACCTCCTTAGAACTCAGCGAGCGCATGTCTGTATTGACTCGCAACGCAGGAGGAGGGTTATTGTTGGTACTGATTGTGCTGGCATTGTTCCTACAATTTAAGCTCGCCATGTGGGTGGCCATTGGCATTCCGGTAGCGCTGCTGGGTACCCTTGGCGCACTGCCTTTCACTGACATCACCATTTCCACAATGACGGTTATGGGATTTATTTTAGTCTTGGGCATTGTTGTTGACGACGCCATTGTTGTCGGCGAGCGCGTCTATGGTCATGAACAAATGGGCAAGTCGCCCATTAACGCAGCCATTGACGGCACCTTGGAAGTCAGCGTGCCTGTGATTTTTGGTGTACTGACCACCATTGCTGCTTTCTTGCCGCTGATTTTAGTTGAAGGCCGTATGGCCAATTTCTTCTCACCTATAGGTTGGGTAGTGATATTTGCGCTGATTTGCAGTGTGATTGAGTCTCAACTGATTCTACCCTCCCACTTAGCCAACCGAGACCGTACCGAGCCCAAGCTAAAAGCCGCCATTATGTGGAACAAATTCCAAGGCGGTCTAGCAGACGGGCTGGAGCGCTTTTCGAAAAACTATTACATGCCATTTGTGCGTAAAACGATTAACTGGCGCTATGCCACCGCTGCAATTTGTCTGGGTGTTCTCATCCTCGCCTTGGCACTCATTGCAAGCGGGCGTGCCGTGTTTGGCTTCTTCCCTGCCATTGAAGGTGACCGAGTTTATGCTGGGCTTGAAATGCCCGAAGGTATTGCCGCTGAAACCACACTCGAGGCCGCTCGCAGAATAGAAGAGGCAAGTCAGCGTCTGAATATGGAAATGACTGAGGAATTAGGCCTAAGCGCACCACTGATCAGAAATGCGCTCACCAGTGTTGGGCAGAAAGTTGATCGTAACGGACCCGGAGAACCTCAAGGCGCAGGGCGCAGTAATATTGCGGAGATAGTCATCGACTTGGCCCCGCTCAAAGAGCGCAATAACATCAGCGCAAAAGCCATCGCTAATCGTTGGCGCGAGTACACGGGCAGCATTCCCGGCGTGGTGAAGCTCAGTTTCGACGCAGACAACTACTCCGCCGGAGCACCTGTTGAGTATCAACTTAACGGCGACGATGTAGACGAATTGCGTAGAGCGGCTGAAGACATGAAAGCACAGCTGTCGCGCTTTACCGGCGTGTTTGACATCGCAGATTCCTTTCGCTCTGGGAAGCAAGAAATACAGCTAGAGCTGCTACCAGAAGCCCGCAACCTTGGCTTAACCCTGCGCGATTTAGCCCAGCAGGTACGCAGCTCGTTTTATGGCTCCGAGGCCCAGCGCGTACAACGAGGCCAAGACGACATTCGAGTCATGGTGCGCTTTCCAGAAAGTGAGCGAAAATCTCTGGGCAATTTGGAAGACATGTACATCCGCACCCCAGATGGCAATCAAGTGCCCTTCTATTCTGTTGCCCGTTTTGAAGTCAGTCGCGGCTACTCGAAGATCAACCGCAAAGACGGTCGCCGACAGGTTGTGGTCAGCGCGGATGTGAACAGAAGCATTGTTTCACCAGAAGAGGTCAGCGCGGCGATTCGCACCGATCTAGTGCCAGAGTTTCGCAAGCGTTACCCAAACATTGATGTAGAGTTGGGTGGCGAACAAGAAGAAAGAGCAGAGGCGCTGGGCGGACTCGCCCTTGGCTCGCTCTTTTCCCTGGTCGTAATTTATGGCCTTTTAGCCATTCCACTGCGCAGCTATCTGCAGCCTTTGGTGATCATGAGTGTGATTCCATTTGGCGCGGTGGGTGCCATTGTTGGCCACTTTTTATTAAACGAACAACTGATGTTTTTCTCCGCCCTTGGCATTGTCGCCTTGTCCGGCGTAGTGGTGAACGCGTCGCTGGTTTTGGTGGACTACGCCAACCGCAAACGACGTGAGGGCATGCATATGGTGGACGCGATCCTCGAGGCCACCTCAATCCGTTTTCGGCCGATTATTTTGACCTCAGTGACTACCTTTATTGGACTCATACCGCTGATGTCCACCAGCACCCCTGCCACAGCGCCGTTTCTGCCTATGGCGATCTCCCTTGCATGGGGTGTGTTGTTCGCCACCCTTATAACGCTGCTGTTGGTGCCGTGCCTGTACCTGATAGTAGAAGATTTTTTGCAGCAAAAAAATGCCGCACAAATGTGGCTGAAAGGCGAGCCGGCGGCGGTAAATGACGACAAGCTAAGTGCGTCTCGCCAAGCCTAGAATGAGGCGCTAGCTAGGTGATAGATCGGTGCGTTAAGCGCTAGATCGGCATTAGAACTAATCGCCAGAGCGCAGCCAAACTTCACCTTCGGCGTGAATATTATGTGAATGTTAGAAGAAACCGAGACACACAGCCCACGCAGCACTTTGTAATGTCATACATTGTGCTCTTGGGTTATAGTCTTCGCAGAAACACAGAAAACCACGGGGAAATAAAAATGACAGAAGCTGTCCTTGAAAATCCAGATCTTTTTGATCTGACAATGTCTGAAGAAGCTCAACCACTCTTAGATGCCGTAAAGAAGCACATCAAAGAGAATGTCGATCCAATCACCGAAGAATACTTTCGCTTAGGTGAAGGCCGCAAAGAGCATTGGGGTTACGGCGAAGGCCAACTAGAGCTACTAGAAACCGTAAAGCAAAAAGCCAAAGATTCCGGCCTCTGGAACTTTTTCCTTCCTGACGCCGACACTGGCGAAGGCCTTTCAAACCTAGACTATGCGTTTATCGCAAATGAGCTAGGCAAGAGCCCACTGGCTTCAGAAACTCTGAACTGTAGTGCGCCTGACACCGGCAACATGGAAGTACTAGAGCGCGTTGGTACACCTGAGCAAAAAGAACAATGGTTAAAGCCTTTGTTGAATGGCGAAATCCGTTCAGCTTTCGCAATGACCGAGCCTGGCGTACCTTCGTCAGATGCTAAGAACATTGGTACTCAAGCAGTACTAGACGGTGACGAATGGGTAATCAACGGCGAGAAATACTATATTTCTGGCGCTGGCGACCCACGCTGCAAGATCATGATCACCATGGTTAAGACCAGCCCAGATGCACCTGCTCACAAGCAGCAGTCGCAAATCTTGGTACCTATCGATGCTAAGGGTGTAAACATCCTTGACGGCATGGAAGTATTTGGTCATGACGACGCACCACACGGTCACATGCACATTCACTTTGACAACGTTCGTGTTCCTAAAGAGAACATGCTACTTGGCGAAGGTCGTGGTTTTGAAATCTCTCAGGTTCGTCTTGGACCAGGAAGAATTCACCACTGCATGCGCTCCATCGGTGTAGCAGAGCGCGCATTAGAATTGATGATTCGTCGTTCAACCACACGTCACGCGTTTGGTCGTCCAATTATCCAGTTGGGTAAGAACATCGAGCTGGTTTCTCGCGCACGTATCGAAATTGATGCTTGCCGCCTAATGGTACTTCAAGCTGCTAAAGCCATGGATACCCTGGGTAACAAAGAAGCACGTAACTATGTCAGCGCCATTAAAGCAATGGTGCCTGAAAAAGTGTGCACCATCATCGACCAAGCGATCCAGATTCATGGCGCAACCGGTGTATCTCAGTGGACACCACTAGCGCGTATGTACACCAGCCAGCGTACTCTGCGTCTTGCAGACGGACCTGATGAAGTGCATCACATGGTAGTAGGTCGTAATGAAGTACGTAAGTACGAAGGCCAGCCTTACACAGCTATCGACGATAAGTTGGTTAACAAGTAAGGTCTTTCAGCCTCTTATTTAAAGTAAGACGGCGAAAAATAAGAAGCCCGCTGTTCCTTGAGAACCGCGGGCTTTTTTTTTGCTCTGACTTTGCGTAAGAGCACCTATGTGGGTATTCGAGTGAGGACGCTCTGGCAGCGGCAGCCTAGGCTGCGAATAGATCAGTGGTCGTGAGTATGGGAATGGTCGTGGTCGTGGTCGTGGTCGTGGTCGTGGTCGTGGTCGTGGTCGTGGTCGTGGTCGTGAGCATGATCATGTCCATGAGGTCGATCCGCAAAAGCCTGCTCCCGCTCATTTAGGGCCGCGTTCAACACAACGCCCTTTTCTGCCAACAGATTTTCAAGCGCCAGTTGAAAATGATCAAAATATTGATATTGCTCAGCCTCAACAGATGCATCAGCTTTAGCATCGAACAACCCAATGGCGTCAATAAGACTCTGCTGAAACTCCGCCCAAGCAAACACCCCTTGTTCGCTTAACGCAACCGTCATGGCAAATACCCGCCCCTGCCAAGGCGCGTCAAAAACCACCTCACCATTGGCCATAGGCGGCTGCAAGTTTTCCGGCAGCGGCAGTTCTTGGCTGGCGCTGGTTTCACTCGTTTCACTAATTTCAGAGGATGTGCTGTTGTTCATAGTCTATTCCCCAGCCATCTCAGCCAAAACTTCCACCCCAATCATGCTGTCCCGCGTGATCTTGTTGACCAGCTCGTCCTCGCTGAGTGCCTCCCAACCCTTGGGCTGAACAGGCAAAACCATGTAACGCACCTCAGCTGAAGAATCCCAAACACGGACCTCCTGCTCGGCAGGCAAATGCGTACCAAAATCTGTTAACACCGCTCTGGGTTCGCGCACCACACGTGACCGGTAAGCAGGGTCTTTGTACCACTTGGGTGGCAGACCTAACACGGCCCAGGGATAGCAAGAGCACAGCGTGCACACCACAACGTTATGCACCTCGGCAGTATTTTCCACCACCACCAGTTTATCCACTTGGCCACCTTCAAAGGCAAATTGCGCAATTGCCCCAGTGCCATCGGCCAGCAGTTGCTGCTTAAACTCAGCATCTCGCCAAGCCTTAGCCACCAGCATAGCGCCGTTCATAGGCCCCACTCGCTCGTTGTATAGAGCTAGAACATCGTCAATGCGAGCGGCGTCTAACAAGCCCTTCTCAACCAATAAACTTTCTAACGCTTCTGCTCTAATAGCCGCTGATTTTTCACTCATATGTTACCCCTGAGACTGAGTTCTATATTTTCTAAATGGGCTTTTTGTAAGCCCTTTGACGGGTTCTTTCACAGGGCCTCTCACAGGCCTTTTCACTGCCCTTTCCGCCACATGTTCTGTGGCCTTTTGATCGAGAATGAAACAAGCCTTGTAACCACCAGCCAAATCATTAGACCAAAGTAATGCAGCTTAAACACCGCTTAAATAGGGTTCAAAAAGATCAATGTTAAGCACCACGCCCGCTTCCGCACCGGGGCCCCATAAATCTGCGCCTTGATAACACAGGGTGTATAAGTGCTTCGGGTCTTCGCCCTTGCCATGAGCATTAGCATCAGGAAACACCCAAGCACCATGAACTGCAATGACCACGCCCGGAATATCGCGCACATAACTGGGGAGACGAGTATGACCCGAGCCACCCAAGCTGCGGGCAATGACTTTATCGCCCACACTAAAACGTGGAGGAGCGGCAACTGGGCGCTGAGCGGTAGGTTGAAAGTTTCGCTCTTCCGCAGGAAACACGTCTGGCGACGCCAAGGGCCTAGCAGCCACAGGGGCTTCCAGCTTATAGCCTTTGTTTAACACTCTATTATTCACTTCATCTTGAGTCAGCAGACCGGCTTCCACCAGCATAGTCTCAGCCCCACCCAGCCAACGGCCATAATAACCGTCACTCAAATAATTGATGGGGTCTATACGCTCAACCGAATGACGAAAATGATCAGTATTCGCCGCAGCGCCATTAGCAAAAAGGCTGTTGATAATAGTGAACACAGCCGCGTGCCAACGCTCGTTAAAGCCATGAATATGCCGCCCCTCTTTTGACGAAGCATCCAGCTCAATATGGCCGAAACCCTGCTTGCCACCTAAATCATGAATACCGTCCATACACCCCTCCCGAGCTATATAAGCATATTATCCGCTGCTACCAAGTTCACCATAAGCCCTTATCACAGAGCAAAAAGACCATGCTGATTTACTCCGATGAGCCAAACGATAGCACTTTTCAGCAAAGTCATCAGGTAGACAACCCCCCCCCTTAATTGAATGCCGCGCCTACATTCAAAATAAATCTAGCAACGCATCAATGACATTTCACATAAAGCCAGTGGGTGAAGAAACGAACGAAGAGGCGCAAAAACTAATTTACATCGTGGCTTCAGCGTAAACCCTTCTAGCTAACGTATACAGCTAACCGTTGGTCTTGACCAAAACACCACTTATTCCACTGATCCAGCACGCCCGGCCACCAATTAGTTATAACTTTTGGCTACTAAAAAGGTAAAGGATTAACGCGCATCCCACTGAATGTTGATGCGTATGCGCACTTTGCTTTGAAGGAGGCGTGTCGCTCAAGAGCAATAGATCACAAAATCAAATACTTGGTGCCGACTGCTTGAGTTAGAGAAAGCAGCTAAATGCGCATACGCGGCATATAAATGTTAACTCTAAAAGGAAGTATAGGTCATGGAAGAGCTACCACTGCTAGAGGCAGGGATACATGATTTTGAACTAGGTGCATTTGGAAATCATTTTCTAAAGGACTTCCCCAGCTCTGCAACAAGAAAGCCTCTTATCGATGGGCTTAATGCTTTTGTAGCTCACTACTCAAAAATAATCGGTGCGCCCTTCGAGCTATGGATAGATGGCTCCTTTACAACTCATAAAGTTAATCCAAACGATATCGATCTAGTCATATTCTTACCAGAAGATGTCATAAATGAGTTGTCTGAAGAGAAAAAGATGCGGCTTAAAGTATTGATGGATAGAGCCACGGTGAAAAGCAAGTATGGATGCGATGTACTATTTTGCCCGACAGGGGACGATGACTTGCGGAGCTACTGGCGCGGATGGTATGGCTTTGATAGGGATGAGCGCGCGAAAGGCATCGCTCGTGTTATGGTGGCTTCATGAGTGATAAGCTAAGAAAAAGGGTAACAGAAGCTAAAGAGCTTTATGATCTAGCAGCGACAAAAAGCAAATCAGGTGACTTTGCCTATGAAATGGCTGCAAGATCTCTAGAAAACCATTTAGACGAACTTTCTCAAATAGAACTTACTTCGGAAACAAGCCCTGCATTTGAAATGCTTGATATTCGAATTATGGCACCTCATTTAAGAACAGGCAGCGCGCCTCTTGATTTAGTCGCAAAGCTCACTGAGGAATTAAGAAAGACTATCGGATATGCAGCGCTTCGCCTTATGCAAGGAGGCAACAACCGTAAACGAATTCCCAAAGATTTATACTCTGAATTAGATCTCCGCCTCACAGGACTTTTACCAGGCTCAACAAGGTTTGTTATTTCTGCAGCGGCAAATCGAGATTTACTTGATGATGGACTAAGTAAAGGAGCTATCGAACGTATATTCGTGGTTCTGTCTTCACTTGGTCGAGGGGAAGAGTTTTTGGCTTCCATAAATATTTTAGGCCCATCAAGCGCGAAGAGCCTCCGGGAATTTTTGAAGCTTATT
Source organism: Pseudomonadales bacterium (assembly GCA_028228615.1). Taxonomy (GTDB): domain Bacteria; phylum Pseudomonadota; class Gammaproteobacteria; order Pseudomonadales; family Azotimanducaceae; genus UBA4421. Next base: position 19,844 of record JAOJBS010000015.1, read on the forward strand.
AGGTCTCATTCTGCCGAGACTGAATTTACTTGGAAGTATTCGGGCGACGAAGTACAGCGATGGGATGGGAACAAAGAGGCGCTAGAAGCCATCACGTCTGCACTTGAAGTCACAAAAATCGTAGACCAAGAAAAAGTAACTCTTCATGGGAAACTTGAACTCCTGAGCAAGAGGGAGAGAATTGAATTAAGAGCAGATGAAGGTAAGCTCGTTAAAATTTTGTTTCCTAAAAGTTTACTACCAAGGGTAAGTAAACTTCACTTGGAGCAAGAAGTAACACTGTATTGCCAAGTCACAGAAACTGAAAACCCACTGACAAATGAATCTTCCATATTTTATGAGTTATTGAATATTAGAAGTTAGCAAGTCAAAGCACATGAATTTGGTGAAACAGCCATTTTTTTGCTCCAAAAAATCCGACGAACTTTACTAAACCGGCATTTGAGTCGTTAACCCCGAACAAAAAATAAGCACTCCTCTGAACAAAAAAATTTTGCAAACTGTAACGGTGAAAGTTAGAAATCTAACAGAAGCCATCATTTCCTCTTACTGTTCAAAGAACATCGATAACAACTAAAAATCCTTCCTAGCCATCCGATCAATCACGCCCAAACACCCGACAATCCGCCGGAGCTGTAACAGGATTACACCGTATAGCCTGCGGCAATATCACCTGATAGTCATTACCAAAGTGTGTGGCGGGTTGATAGTAGTCTGTGCTGATGGCTTGGGCACCACTGGCAAAGGCTGCGTCTCGGCGACTTGTATTGTTGTCTCGCGCCTCTCGGGTATCTGCATCGGCCCGGGTGCGCACCATATAACCGGCAGCCACTAATCGTTTGATCTCATCGAATTGTTCAACCGGCTCATTAAGAATCATGATTCCTGCTGCAGGATGACCTTCTGGCGCATTGGTAAACATGGGGCGCTGTTGCCAGCCCTCGTAGTACATATCACGCTTAACGCCTCCTTCGTCCAAAATCATTATGAACTTGCCCCTTGCTTCACTGAGTAACGGCCAGTTTAAGCCTGCTACTTGTATTGGTCGAATAAGCTGGTCGCCCACTACCTCTTCAATGATCGAATCCATTAAAGCGAAGGCGGCGGGTGTAAAAGCCTCCGGGTCGGGCAGACCCAAAATCTGTTCATCTTTGGCGTTGAAACCAATCCAAACTGGCGCGTGGGAGGGGTTATTTTTTGACCATTCGCTGACCTGCTTCAGGCAAATACTTAAGGTGCCGCAGTTACTGTTCATATCAATCTGCTGCACATGGCCTACAAGAAATTGATTTTCATCTGCGACGTAAAACACATCTAGTTCTAGCTTACGCATACCTAGGTCTAATTGCTCCGCTAAAGTGACATGCTCATATTCTAAAGCTTCTACAACTTTAGGATTAAGCTTCAACAGTTGCTTTACGAACCCGTTGGGCATGGCCATTTTGTAGCTATTATGACTGCCAACAAATTGTATTTGATTGATATACAACCCCGCGCTTGCATTGTCTGCTGCGGGTTGTGGTGAGGGGTCTTGTGGTTGGGTTTGCAGAGATTGTTCGACGCCTTTTAACTTACTGAGCTTTTCTCTATTCGCGCCCTGTTCGTCTGATTGACAGCCTAACAATATTAGGTAGCCCAACATTAACAGTAAAATTCTCATGAACTAGTCCCCTGTTTGAAAATCCTCATCGTCTAAGCCGTGACCCCAAGTTTGCTTGGCGTGCAAATACCGCTTATTCCACTGACCAACGCCGGTAACGTGCTTTTCGCGGGTCACCAGGTTCAAGCCCTGTGCGGCCAGGTCTTCTATTTTCTTCGGGTTATTGGTCAGCAACCGAAATGGTTTCTGACCAACAAAGTGTTTGAGCAAAATTGCAGCATCGCTGAAGTCACGGCAATCATCCGGCAAACCCAAAGAGCGGTTGGCCTCGTAAGTGTCTTCGCCACTGTCTTGTAGGAGATAGGTTGCCGCTTTCGCCCACAAACCAATTCCTCTGCCTTCGTGACCGGCCATATAGACCAAATAGCCACCTGCTGGGTCTTCGCTAATGCGCGCAATAGATTCCGCTAACTGTGGACCACAGTCGCAACGCTGGGAGCCAAATACATCCCCCGTTAAACAATTACTGTGCACCCGTACCAATGGATTCTCTTTTGGCTCACCCACAACCAAAACGCTGTTTACCGCCAAGGGTGATACTAGGTGTGCAAAAAGGTGTTGCCCACCTCTCGCCATAAGCTCCGAGGCCAAGCTTTCTACGCCATGGAGCTCTGTACTGCGCACTGCGGCATACCACTGCACGGTGATATTGACGCCGGGCAATGACATGGGCATGGGGATAGGACCCATAACGTTAACGGCCAGCTCACCCGGATGCTCAGGACTTGAGACATCGATGATCTGGCCTTCAGAATTTACTCGAACCAGTTTTTCTTGTTCGATTAGACGCTGACGAATTTCAGGATTTAGATATGTAAACATGGCCAATATAGTGCCTGATTTAAGACCTCATTGCAGAAGATTATGCGCATTGACTGGGCTCTTTTGCTTAATCATCTGCCTCTATACATACGGAATAATGTCTTTTGCCACTTTCTCAATAACGTCAAAACGCGTGTCAAAATTTGGCAGAATCATGACCTGATTCAAGCCAGCCTCGCCCAACACCTGCAGCCGTTCAATGAGCTGATCTTGGGTACCGATCATGCTTGAGGCCTGCAAAACCTTGGGTGTGAGGAACCTTTCCTCCTCCTCTAGCACCCAGCAGTTGTGACCCGCATGAATGCGCTGATGCCGCCGCTCCGCCGGGTAGGTCTCTAACAATGCGGTGTAGTCATGCCAAATTTCCGCCATGAAATTAGGTGGCTGATGTCCAAAATTGCGGAATTGATCGTAGGCATAGTGCACGCTGGCCATGGCCATAGCCCCGCACTCGGCTTTCACTCGAGGCGAATCCGCGGCCTCACCCGGCTCTAGCACCACCATAGTGGTCAATGCTGTGGTGTAATAATCGCCTCCGGGGGCCAATGTTCGGTTGGCCCTGCTGGCGCCTTCATTGAGGCTATGCCAACTGGCGGTGACCGCTGCGGAAGACGCAGCCCCCATCACTGCGCCGTGACCATATTGACCGGCAAGTGCCAAAGATTTGGGGCCAAAACCTGAGACATAAAGCGGAATTGGGTCGTCAAAATTAACAAAACCTTTGTCCGGCATGACATGCCGAATAGGTATTGCCTGGCCGTCATGATGATAAATGGCCTCTTCGCCGCGCAGCAATGGCGCGAGGGTTTGTAGGTAGGTTTCAAATTCCGCAATTCTTTGCGGTGCTAGGCCCATCACTCGGCGCGCTGTGTTGCCAGCGCCCACGCCAAAAAAGGTGCGCCCTGGCGCTAGGGCATTAATGGTGGCGATACCCGCAGCATTTACCGGGGCGGGACGCGTACCGGAAATAGCTACGCCAGTACCAATATTGATTTTTGAGGTGCGATCAGCCACCAGTGCTAAGGTGGCAAAACAATCCGACCAAAGCATTTGCGAATCTGCCATCCACGCGTGACTAAAGCCTAGCTCTTCAGCGCGCACCACATAACCAATGTCGCCAATATGCGACGCCGCACAAATACCCATATCCATTTGCCAATCCCCAAATTTAAGCCTCAACCCTCATCGGAACAGACAACCTTATGAAAATCAAATATCGAACATCCAATGACGCAGGCCAGCTAGGGTGCTTTCAGAGTAAAAGGGTGGCGTGAAAAGCTGGAGCGAAAGAACGGGAAAAGTGGGCAAGGGATTAAGCAAAGCCGAGAGCAAGAGCGCTCTAGAGGTAGAGCGATAGTGAGCTAGAGAGTTAGAGCGCTAGAGAGTTAGAGCGTTAGAGAGTTAGAGAGTTAGAGAGTTAGAGAGTTAGAGAGTTAGAGAGTTAGAGAGTTAGAGAGTTAGAGAAGCAGCCCTGCGACTGCTTCTCAACGGATGCAATTTAAGCTTCCAAAAGCCTAAAAATTGGCCAGAAAAATAGCCTAGAAAACCACCCGCAATACACTTTGAGCAACACAAGCTGGCTTCTCAGTGCCTTCAATCTCTACTGTCATTTCGTTCACTACTTCAAGCATGCCGCCCTTTTCTTCAACCGAAATAACTTTACCGCGAGTACGGATCTTTGCGCCTACTTGAACTGGGGACATAAAGCGTACTTTGTTCCAGCCATAGTTAATGCCTAACTTCATGCCTTCTAGTGCTGGCAAGCCAACACCTTGGCCACCAGGCAAAAAGCTCATAATAGACAGCGTTAACTGTCCGTGCGCTATTGCCGCGCCGAATGGGCCATCTTTCGCACGCTCAGGATCAATGTGAATCCACTGCTGGTCCAGTGTTGCGTCGGCAAACATGTTGACGCGCTCTTGTGTGATCTCATACCAATCTGTTGGCTCCGAGGCCACGCCTATTGTTGCAGTTAACGTGGCTAGACCGTTTTGTAATTCAGAATCTGACATAGTAATTTTCCTTCCTGTGAATAAATCTGTTGCTCAACTCGGCCTTAAAATCAGCCAGCTTCGGAACCCAGAACCCTAAAGTATTGGGGCAAAGAGTATCAAGTAAAATCTCTCACCCGCTCAGCTTAAAGCGCTAGACCTTAACGCGCTAAACCTTGTGGGCGGGCATTCAACGCTGCTATGGCGGCCATCATCAAATCTTCTTGTACTTGGGCGTCTGCCGACAAATCGCCCAGTGTTGATGAACATAAGTTGGCGGCTAATAAAGGCTCAGTTTGCTTGGCGAGCAAGGCCTGCAAAGCGCCCTGGCGCGCACCCTGTAAATTTTCAACGCCGGTTTCCTTATGGCCAGCTTGCTTGCCCGCCAGGTCTAAAATCACATCAGGCGACAACGCGCCTACCGACGGCATTAGCTCAAAATCTGCCAAGTTATGCAGGTTAGAGAGTAATTTGGGGCCCATCATTTGCGGCGCGATAAAGTTTGCGTCCACGCGGCGCATCATGCGCTGAATAACCTCAATCAAAAAAGGCAGTACCGGGCAGCCTTTGCGAAATGCCGCCAACGCGTTATGTACGTTCTTGCGCGCCTGCCAAGTGCCCTTCTGACGCTGTGGTTTCTCACTGCTCTTTGCGCTCACTTTTGACAAGTTTTTTTGAATCCAAAGCTCTTGCCCAAACACGCAAGAACTCACAGGCGCTACCTTTAATAACCCCGGCGCAAAGACCAACACATCTGCATCTAGCCACACCACGGTGTCCGCCTCACCTTGGTCTAGCAGGTTTTTAATCCAAAGCAGGCGACCTAAATCTGAGGCAATGGGCATGCGCCCTGCCACTTTGCGCATGTACCAATCTGGCACCTGATCAAACAATTCATCGCCGATAAACCGATAGCTGTAGTTGGCCTGCGCCGCCCAAGACTCAACACTGGCCAAACAAGTGTCCAGCCATTGCGCGCGTTGGGGCTGCGCGCTTTGCAAAACTAAAGTCTTCGTCATAAGTCTCTTTCTAAAAACGGTAATCTCAATAAAAATAGACAGTCATTCCGGCCACACCGGCATGTTATTGTAGGCCATTACTTTGCGGGCAGTTAGACAATGAGCAAACAGCAATCTGTACCCAATCGACAGCTGACCAAAGCATATGTTCGGCATATGTCGCAGACCCTACCTTTGTGCTTGTTAATGCTCATTGGCGCAGGCGCTCAAGCTGATGCAGTGGCTGAGACAATCAACCCGACCACTCGGGCACTGGATCTCAGCCAAGATCTGCCAGCAGGTGCACTACAAAGCCGATTACAAAGCTGCGCCAGCGGCCCTTTCTACGCCACAGATTTTTCCATCGCTCACCGTGGCGCGCCGCTGGGTTACCCAGAACACAGCCGCGAGGGTTATATTGCCGCTGCAAGCCAGGGTGCTGGCGTTATTGAATGCGATGTCACTTTCACCAAAGATCTAGAATTGGTGTGCAGGCATTCTCAATGTGATTTGGCCACCAGCACTAATATTCTCCAAACCGACTTAGCCACGAGTTGCAGAACACCCTTCACACCCGCGAGCAAAGACAGTCCCGCCAGCGCCCAATGCTGCACCAGCGACATCACCCTCAAAGAATTCAAAACACTGTGCGCCCGATCTGACCGACGCAATCTCAAGGCAAAGTCTGCTGACGAATACTTAATGCCACTGGACAGTCCCGTTGTAGAGTCGCCCCTGAAATGCGGCACGGTTGTCAGCCACAAAGAAAGTATTGTGCTGATCAATCAACTGGGACGAAAGTTCACCCCAGAACTAAAGCGGCCAGAAGTTGCTATGCCCTTTGCGCCCGGCTTTGACCAACACGCCTATGCGAACAAAATGCTGGCAGAATATGCGCAGCTGGGCATCGACCCCATGCGTGTATTTCCCCAGTCCTTTGATATACGAGACGTGCAATATTGGCTGAAGGCGCATCCCGAGTTCGCGCCACAAACAGTCTGGTTAGACCCCAGAGGGCGGCAAAAGAATTTCACTACCAGCCTGGAAGAAATGCAGGCTATTAAGGCTCAAGGCATCAATATCATCAGCCCGCCTATACCCATGCTGATTCAACTCAACGACGCTGGCGCCTTAGAGCCTTCAGACTATGCAAAATTTGCCCGGCAGGCTGGGCTAGAGATCATCACTTGGACAATGGAATCTGGCGATCCAGTTGACCCCAAAAATTGGCTGTATGCCAACCTAGCACCCACTATGGATAAACCCGGGAGGATGCTTGAGGTATTAGATGTGCTGGCACAGCAGGTGGGTGTACGCGGTATATTTTCCGACTGGCCTGGCACCATCACTTATTACAACAACTGCACTAACGGCCTCTCTAGCCCTCTCAACAAGTAACTGGCTTAAATGAATCGGCTGCACAATTTGGCTGAGCAAACCGGCCAAATGTTTATTCAGGCTGATATAGGCCGCTTTCTCCTGCGGCGGAAACGAACTCAGAACTACCACGCAGAAACGCTGTAATTTCATCCATACGCTCAGCAGTGTCTTGTTCACCCAAATCAATGAGTCGACCAATATACTCGGGCTCGAAATTGACCATACTCAGAGCGTCGCCACTGGGTTCGTTTTTACCCGCGAAACCGCCCTTGAAGAAACGAAATGCTTTCGGCAATTCAATTTCATGATCTCTGGCCACATGGCCAAGGTCTTCTTGGGGTCTGAGCACCATGACATCGACGGGGCTATAAGTGCCCCAGTGGGTCTCGGGCAAATTCTTCAGCAGGCCATTAATCCGCTCCATCTGGATCGCATCGTAGTCGAGCAAATCAAGAAAAATGGCATTAAGAATAACGCCTGCCACCTGAGACGGCGATGGATAGCTTTGGTTAGCGGTTGTTTTTGGCAACTGCAACGGCTGAGCCCGGGGCGACACTGCCAAAATGCGTTTGGCACCCAAATGCATAGCTGGAGACAAGGGCGCAGCTAAGCGCACACCGCCGTCACCATGCCATTGCCCTTCTATAGAAACCGCAGGAAAAAATAACGGTAATGCGGCAGAAGCCATAATGTGTTGAATGGTAATATGGGTTGGCTTAGCCGATACCTGACTGCCCATGTTTATTTCGTCTGTATTAGATGCCACCCATGCAACCGAGCGACCATTTGCATAACTGGTACTGATAATAGCCAATGCCTGAAGCACACCGGCCTGCAAATTATCCGCTATGCCGCCTACTCTGCTGTCGCTGTGAGCGAGGTTGGCTTTTAAGAACTGCTCCAATGGCCGGTTATCCACCATGCCGCGAATATCCTTTGCGCCTAGCTTACCGCCACTGGCCAGCCGCAGGCCCCAATGCAAAGTTCGCTTCAGCAGTTGGCCAAGGCCGGTTTCGTATACTTGCGAGGTGCTCAAACTGCGCCAAATTTGGTTCAGACTTTCTACATTGTCCTGCCAAGAACCTTGATACGCGCTGAGGTGAACGGCATTGATAGCGCCCGCTGAAACACCGGTCAGAATCTGTGGGTGATACTCAGGTAGCGATCTAGACAGCTGCCGCAGACAACCCACCTGATAGGCTGCGCGCGCGCCGCCACCTGACAGAACCAGCCCTTGGGTCGGCATTGAGCGTTGGAAATCAGCTTTGTTCATATGCAATTGTTCGTGAAGTTTAGGGTTAATTGTATCAGTGCTTAGCACCCATCACGTATGATGCAGCAATGCTTCAACGTTTTGCTCAAGTGAAACCACGGATGAACGCCTTATTTCGTCCCGGTGGTAAGGTCTTCTACGGCTGGTGGATTGTGCTCGCCTGCGCCGGTGTGCAATGGCTCGCCGCCCTCACATGGATGCACTCATACGGTGGCTACACCCTCCACCTGCAAGAAGAATTCGGCTGGAGCATGTCCATTTTATCCCTTGCTTTCGCTCTTACGCGGCTAGAAAGCGGCCTACTGGGGCCTTTACAAGGATGGCTGGTAGATAAATATGGCCCTCGCCTAATTCTGATCATCGGCACGCTGATTTTCGGCTGCGGTTTTTTCGTTTTCAGCCAAGTCAATTCCATTACCACCTACTTTGTGGCCTTCATTTTAATTGCCCTAGGCTCAAGCCTCGGCGGCTTTGCCACCTTAATGGTGTCTATTGTCAGCTGGTTTGATCTGCACCGTGCCAAAGCCATCGCTTGGTCCCAGCTGGGGTTTTCATTTGGCGGACTGTGCGTACCCTTCGTCATGATGGGGCTAGAGGCCTTCGGCTGGCGTGACATGGCCCTGTATTCAGGCATCATGGTGTTGATTATTGGCTTGCCGTTGGTCTCCCTAGTTCGGCACAGGCCCGAAGATTACGGCGAGATACCTGACGGCATCTCTATACAACATGACACCGACCCTGATGAGCCTGGTAGCGACAACAGTCGCGTCGCGCAAATCAGTCTGACTTGGCGCCAAGCAGTAAGAGAACCGTCTTTTTGGATGATCTCCGCCGGGCATGGCCTTTCATTACTGACCGTTTCTGCAATGCTCGCCCACTTAATACCGCATTTAACCCGCAGTTTAGCGTACACGCCAGTTGAAGCTGGATTTGTCTTCGCCTTGATGACAGGCATTCAAACCGCCGGGCTATTTTTAGGGGGTTATCTGGGCGACAGGTACGACAAGCGCATTATCTGCACAATTTGTATGGCCGGTCATTGTTTCGGCTTGTTGGCCGTTACTTATGCAACGGACTTTAGTTGGGTATTAGCCTTCACCCTTCTCCACGGCCTGTCTTGGGGCGTGCGCGGCCCACTCATGGTGGCACTGCGCGCTGACTATTTTGGACCTAAATCCTTTGGCACCATTATGGGCATTTCATCGCTTATCGTGATGCTGGGCATGACTGCAGGCCCCATAGCCGGAGGCGTACTTTACGATTTGTACGGTAATTACGAGTTGGCTTTCACGGTTATTGCGCTATGTTCGCTCAGCGGTGGCTTTTGTTTTTGGTTCGCCAAACCCCCCAAACTGATACGCGACGCACAAGCCCTACGCACTTGAGCGCATAGATGAAACCTTGAATGGTTATAAGAATTACAATAATTTAAACAACCCGTCGCCCAAGGCAGACGTGGAAAAATCAAAACAATAATTAGAGAGTGGTAGCACATGGATTTTACTCTATCCGAAGAACAACAAGGCTTTGTAGACAGCGCCCAAGCATTCTCCAACGCCGTGCTGGCCCCCAATGCCGCACAATGGGATGAAGACAGCTTTTTCCCTAAAGACGTACTCAAGCAGGCCGGAGACCTTGGCTTTATGGGTATGTACACACCGGAAAACGCAGGTGGCTTGGCATTACCTCGGTTAGACGCCAGCCTAATTGTTGAAGAATTGGCAAAGGGGTGTACCACTACAGCGGCATTTCTGACCATTCATAACATGGCCACCAGCATGGTTGGTCGCTACAGCCAAACCAGCGTCATTGATACTTGGTGCCCAGACTTAGTGATGGGGCAAAAACTCGCCTCATACTGCCTAACCGAACCCGGCGCAGGCTCCGACGCGGCGGCCCTGCGCACCAAGGCTGAACGAGAGGGTAATGAATATGTGGTCAACGGCAGCAAGTCCTTTATTTCAGGCGCAGGTGAAACAGACGTCTTAGTGGTGATGTTAAGAACCGGCGAACCGGGTCACAAAGGCATTACTGCGCTACTTATACCGGCAGATACACCGGGCATCTCATTTGGCAAAAACGAAAAAAAGATGGGCTGGAATGCTCAACCCACACGAGCCATTAATTTTGACAATGTGCGCGTGCCCGTAGAAAACCGGCTGGGTGAAGAGGGCCAAGGTTTTGCCATTGCCATGGACGGTCTAGATGGCGGTCGCATCAACATTGCCACTTGCAGTGTAGGCACGGCGCAGAAAGCGATTATTGATGCCACAGAATATACCCAGCAACGTAATCAGTTTGGCAATTCCATAGCAGACTTTCAGGCCACCCAATTCTCCCTAGCTGACATGCTCACTGAATTGGTCGCAGCGAGGCAAATGGTAAGGCTAGCCGCCCACAAACTAGACATTAAAGATGGCCAAGCGGGCACGTACTGCGCCATGGCAAAGCGCTTCGCCACCGATGTGGGTTTTCGCATTTGTAATGACGCGTTGCAGCTTTTTGGCGGCTACGGTTATTTAAAGGAGTACCCAATGGAGCGGTATGTACGCGACACACGCGTGCATCAAATCTTGGAAGGTACAAATCAAATCATGCGCGTCATCATTGCACGAAAAATGCTTATGGCTGGCGCTTTGGAGGTCATTCAGTGATTGCAAGTTCATCAGACAAACTACAGGTTGAGATTATTCAGCACACAGCGTTAATCACCATTAACAATCCAGGTGCAAATACTTGGGACACCGAGAGCCTCCCCGCCTTAGCGGACTTGGTGGAACAGCTAAACGCTGAGAAAAGCATCTTTGCCCTAGTGATTACCGGCGCGGGAGAAAAATTCTTTTCCGCTGGTGCAGACCTCAACTTATTTGCTGACGGTGATCCAGAAAACGCGCGCTCAATGGCTGAGTTTTTTGGTAAAGGTTTTGAATGCTTGGCGAATTTTCGCGGTGTTTCCATTGCCGCAATTAATGGCTTTGCCATGGGCGGCGGCTTAGAAGCCTGCCTTGCTTGTGACATTCGTATTGCCGAGGGCCAAGCGCAACTGGCACTGCCAGAACCCAAAGTGGGCCTACTGCCTTGCGCTGGCGGCACACAGCGCTTGTCGTGGTTGGTAGGCGAAGGCTGGGCTAAGAAAATGATTCTCTGCGGCGAGCGTATAAATGCAGAAACCGCTGAACGCATTGGTTTAGTGGAAGAGGTAGTGGCCAAAGGTGAGGCCAAAGATCGCGCACTGCAACTGGCCGAGCAGGTAGCCCAGCAGAGCCCAATTGCCGTGACCTACTGCAAAGAACTGATTCACCAAGCCCGCGACAATGCGGTGGGCGACGCCCTACCTTATGAACGGCAGAAGTTTGTTGATTTATTTGCTACCGAAGATCAAGCAGAAGGGGTCAATGCATTTTTAGAAAAACGCGCGCCCCAGTGGAAGAACTGCTAACTGCTGATTTTCTATATCGACAGACCTGCTTTTGTGACGGCTAGCAAAGCCGCACTAAAGCACATATTAGTTGTCAGCGTGACAACTCCACGCGCCAAGGCGGCCTACGCCTATTCTCTCCGGCCCAATAAAGAATAATTTTATTGCCGGAAGGATCATTCAAAATAGCTTCGCGCCAAAGGTAACTCATGTCAGTAGGTTCTTGCTGAAAAACAAAACCCTTAGAGTGCAGTGAAATAACTAACTCATCTAATCGCTCGTGCTCAAAATAAATCACCGTTGGGTTTACCATCCGCAGCGTATTCAGTGTCAAAGAGAATGTACTCTCGCCCTCTTGGCTTTCAAACCGCGCGTAGTGAGGCGTGTCTACAATCTGTAAAAAACCCATTTTTCTGTAGAACGCTGTGGCCTCAAGCATATTGATTACTGGCAGTGTCACTTGATTTAAATTCACCCGATATCTCCTCGTTGCGTAATCTGTTCTAGAAAGTCAGCCGGAAAAACATCTAACCCTAGATGGGCACGTCTCGTATTCACTTTGTCCAAAAAATGTTGCCAATAAGCCTTAGACTCACGCTGACGAAAACTCAAAAATGTTAGATGAGATGCCTCTTCACCTTCAGCCTTACGCTCTGATCCATAGATTGAAGCGTCACCTAACTCATCAGCTGACACCTCGCGCACATTTTTTTTGAATACAGCTTCTTCAAATGCAGCATCGTCAAATAGAGAATCCAACCCTCCCCCCCTGCTTGTTGCGCATAAAAGGCAGCGCATCGTCGGTAAAGGTTTCTACATGGGGCCAATTGCAGCCAGGGCTGTCTAACGATCCTGCTGGCACAGCCATCAGTGACAAATGAGGGTCTTGTAAAGGCAACGGCGAGCCGCAACAACTACAATGACATCTAAAAATACCTTTTGACGACTCGTATTTGTGAATGAGTTGCTCGCCCCTTGTCCATACAAAATCTGTAATTAGAACCATCACAAAAGAGGCAAAAGCTGCCCCTGACGCCTTACGGCACATGCTGCAATGGCAATGACTTATTACTAGGACACCGTCCCCTTCAAAGTGATAGCCAACGCCACCACACAAACATGAACCTGCAATCAGCCCTTTGCTCATCGCAAAACCTCTCCCAATTCAGCATAGAATAATTTCATCTAATCATAGGAATATGCAGGGATTCGCCAATGGCTTAAAAGAGTTCATGCCAAAAGGTATGGAAGTTGGGACAACCGGAATGGCAACATTGCCTAGCCACGCTATAACTGATGATCCGCCCACTAGACTTTAGACACTTCTGCTAACTTTGAAGGCCAAAACCTACCATTAATCTAGCAAACAATAACGGTCATAAAGAGGGTTTAGTTTTGGCGAGACAAAATTGCGATGTTACCGATCACGCAAATAACAATAATTTCACAGCACATGACAAGCTCTACCCAAGACTATATCAACTCACTTCCACAACAGCGGCGCGAGCGCGTATTGGCATTACAAAAAATGATCTTGGACGTTGCACCTGACGCGACTATAGACATGCATTACAAAATGCCCTCCTATCATGTGGGCGATCAATGGGTGGCAATAGCAAGCCAAAAATTCTATATATCCCTTTACACATGTACCCGCGAAAACATCGAAAATTTCAGAAACGCATGTCCAGAGATTAGAACAGGTCAGGGGTGCATAAATTTCAAAGATAAAGACAAGTTAGCGGAGGGCGCGATTAAGGAAGTTATATCTGCCGCCTTCACCACTAAGGCAAAAAAATACCGATAGACCGATGAGTAAATTTTTAGGGCCGCCGCTGCTTTACAAAAACCGCTAAAGAACAACCGCTAAAAATTGTAGCTAACGGCCTCCACCTTACCGCACCTACCGATCGATTGGGGCTGTTCTCTGCATCACATATCTTCAACCACGCTCTACGTAAGCGTACTCGGTTAGACCTAGATCACTTAACATTTCATCCAAATGCGCCATTGCTTCAGCCGTTGGCCCTGGATAATCACCAGCAATAGGCGTGTTGCCAATATAACCTATGTCTTTAGTACCCTCGGGAGAGGCAAAATACGCAATGGTCACCAATGTTCTCAACCCATCAAAAACTTTGGCCATATATAAAAATCGCGGATCATTTTCTGCTTCTGGGTATGCAATATCATCAATAATTGTGGCCTGCTCCGCCACTGTGATAGCGGTAAAGCTCTTAGCAAAACGTCGCTCAGACTCTTCGTCTAGCCATATCAAACCCGGCAGCAATTCTTGTCTGTCTGCCTGATTATTTGGATAAGGCGCACTGACCCATTCATCGAGTAATTCGGGCACCTTCAGTTGTGAAGCCGAGGGCATATCACCCTCACGCGGATACAAAATATCACAAACATGAGCCGCCAAATCGCGCTGTTTTTGGGTCATGGTTAGTGGCCAAAGCGACCGAGGCGGCGTAACCAGATTGGGGTCTTTGCCGTAACCTTCGCCAGTAATCGGTTGCAGATTTAGCTCGGGCCAACGCCCTGCCAATTTAACTGCAGATATTGCGATATCTTCACAACCACTGAGCATCGGCATTGTCACACCAGCGGCAACCACACCCATCCATTTAAGCGCTTGCCTACGACTCAAGCCTCCCTCTTCATTTGTGTCAGATGGCGAAAATCCAGCAGATAGCTGATACGTTTTGATCATAGCTTTTGATTCAAGCATTTATATCGCCCCCTTATCCAGTTGAGTAGCTAACCAAGACGCATTGCGCATGGCCAATGTCATAATCGTTAAGGTACAGTTTTTGTGTGGATTAGATGCAAACACGCCGCCATCCATAACAAAAAGGTTGTCGCAGTCCCAAGTCTGCCCCCACTCATTACACACGGAATCTTCTGGCGAGCTACCCATCCGTGTTACACCCACCTCATGAATAATCTCGCCGCCTTTCTTAATGGCATCCTCTGGTGCGGGCAGGCTTGCTGAAACGTCAGCGCCCATTTCTCGAAAAATCGCCTGAGCGGTTTCCAGTCCGTGCTTCACTTGCTTCAACTCATGCTCGGACCATTGCCAATGGAACTTCGCCACCGGAATGCCCCATTTGTCTTTTACCGTATCGTCAACTTCCATGTAGCAGTTTTCGTTAGGCAGCATTTCCCCGCGTAAGGATAAATTAACCCCCGAACCATAATCATGCTTTGCCTGTTGTTTTAGCTCTGCGCCATAGCCCTGCAAGCTTGCGGGGTAATAAGTACCCGGCGCTTGAAATCCGCTGCCTACCTCAAAGTGATAGCCACGCGGAAAATCCAGCTCATTATTCGCCTGAGCCTCATGCCCCCACCAAGGCAGAAACAGGTGATTTGATGTGTGCCCATCTTCGTTATAACGAGGTCGCCCTTTGAGCGCGGGTATCACTGCGCCAAGGCTGGCGCCAGTAGAGTCCAGAAGATTTTTACCCACCTGCCCACTGCTGTTTGCTAGCCCGGCAGGAAACCGTTCGCTCTTGGAGTTCAATAAAATGCGTGCGGACTCGCAGGCACTCGCCGCCAAAATAACAATGGGCGCGTCTATATGCCGCTCCTCCACAGTTGTTTTATCAATGTAGGTAACGGCTTTTGCTCTACCCTGCTCATCAATATCCACAGACTTAACCATTGCGTCAGTGATGACTGCTAGATTACCCGTAGCTCTTGCCAACGGTATAAGGGACGTTGTGGTTTGAAACGCTGCTCCTATAGAACAACCACGCCCGCAATTAGTGGCATAGAAGCACGCTGCGCGAACATCTTTTGGCCGCGTTAACACAGCACGGTGCATGGGCGCTGCATTAATACCGAGCTTTTTCGCCGCTGCCGCTAACAATAACTCGGGCACTCTGGGCTTGGGCGGCGGTTGTAAAACCCCCGGCGCAGAATCTGGCATATCATCTAAGCCAGTATTAGTGCCGCAAACACCCACTAACTCTTCGGTTTTGTCATACCACGGCGCAATGTCCGCATACTCAAAGGGCCAATCTGCGCCCAAACCGTCGCGACTTTTACCCTTAAAATCATGTTCACTGAAGCGCAGCGAAAAGCGCCCCCAGTGATTGGTTCGCCCGCCTAACATACGCGCACGCCACCACTTAAACTCTGTACCTTCGCCGGTAGTGAACGGCTCTCCCGGCACGGACCAACCGCCATCTACCGTTGCATCAAAATAACCGAAGTCTTTGTCTGGAGTCGGCGCGCCCATTAACGGCGCATCGGCAGCGGTCTGAAACATGGGTGTTTCTTTAACGGGGTCGTAATTGCGCCCAGCCTCCAACATTAAGACCTTTTTACCAGCCTTAGCCAAAACGTAAGCTGCCATTGCCCCACCTGCACCAGAACCCACCACAACAACATCATACTTAAGATCACTCATCACTAAAGCTCCCTAATTTTGATATTTTTGAAAGACACAGGATCACCATGATCCTGTAAACCGATATGCCCATGATCTGCCTCTGCAAAGCCTTCCCAGTCACCAAACAAGCTATAGAAGGGGTGACCAAACTTGCTATCCGCTAACAACGAATCCCACGTTGTGCTGTCAAGAGAAATAGTCACCGTCATCACGCCATTCTGCCAAACTTGTAGGAAGCGATCATTAAAGACAATGCGAACTTGGTTCCACTCCCCGGCAGGTTTATGTGACGAAGGATGAGATGCCATCATATCGTAAAGCGAACCTGACCGATGGGAGTCTATTTTGTTATCCGAATGCTTTTCGTTATCTAAAATTTGGATCTCGGGCGCGTGGGAATAGATTTTGTCGCCCTCTTCATCAACCAAAATAAAAATACCACTATTGCCTGCTTCTGAGATTAGCCACTCCAAGCGCAGGTCAAAGTTCTTATAAGACTTTTTTGTAAGAATATCTCCGCCGCCTAGGCCAGTCAGCGTCATGACACCGTTCTCAACAACCCATTTATCGCCTAGATCTGGCTTTTTGAAATTTCGCCATTGATCCATATCTTTGCCATTAAACAATAGCGCCCAACCGTCGTTTATCTCTGCATCGGTTAAGCTGTTATCAGCAAAAGACAGCGGCGTTAAAAGTGACGACAATAAGGTCGCCACCATAACTAAGTAACCCAATAACCTGACGTTTTTCACTCTGTCTCCTCCCAAGCTTTGACACCTTCAACCCCTAAAGAACACTACGCCCATGATACTGGCACAAACAAGGCATGATTTTCTTAAAGCAACGCCTCGCGGACACCTGCATTTGCACACCCGCTCATTCTTTTCATTGCTTGCATTAGAGGGTAGCTGCTTTAATGCGCTCGTTAAAATACGTCGTCGGACCCTAACCGACACAATACATTGAGCAAAACACCGACTATAACTAACGGTAGTAAAAGCAAGTTTTGCGGCAAACCAGATACGGAGCCAGGATTGACAGAGCGCGGAAACGAACGGCTTCAATGCCAACTTAGATACCTCATTAAGGGCATTTATACCTCTAGAGACAGCCAACAAGAGTTGACCCGAGAGCTTGAAGATTTACTCCCCAACGCGGACGCGGTGACAGTTTTGCCCGTGGTCCAAGGCTATTCGGTAGATTTGGAGATTAAGGACATTACGCCTTTTAACCGAGTCAGTTTCGAGCCGTACATTGCAGACCATGTGCTCGCTGATGCTGTGCGCATTCATTGCAACAGTGATGAAGAGGTTCAGATTCAGTTATTAAAGTCGCGTTTTTTCTAGCGCTCACCTATCCAAAGCCCTTTCAGAGCGCACATCTACTACCCTTCATCGCAGTATCACTCAATCTAGGCTGGGGCGACTTGGAAACCCTGATTGCCTATTGCACGTTGGCCTGAGGCTGGCGATAGAATGACAACGCAATGGCGGCTAGCAGGTAGATGCCCAAAAAGGCTTCAAAGGCATTGGCGTAAGAACCTGTTACGTCATATACCCACCCAGCAAAGGGCACGCCGAGAATCTGAATGGGCAGCATTGCAGGCCGCATTAAGCCCAAAATAGCGCCAAAACGCTCACGCCCAAAGGTCTTGCCCACCGTTGCCCCATGCATAGGCACCACCCCACCCACGCCGTAACCAAACAGCGACGCGCCAATAGCAAAGACAATCAAATCCACAGAAAGATACATCAGCAACTGACCGGTGAACTGCATAACAATGACAATAGACATTACCTTACGCAGCGATAGGCGGTCGCCCAGCCAACCAAAGCTGAGCTTGCCCGTGACGCCAAAGCCCGCGCACAAAGACATCACTAGCGAGGCTTGGACCAAGGTGTAGCCGTTATCTGTTAAACGGGGAATCATGTGGGTAAGCGTTGCACCCATACAGCAAAAGATCAGCGAAAAAGTGAGCACAATGACCCAAAAGTTATGCTCGCGAAAAACATCGCGCATAGCTAAGCGTGGTTTTGGCACTACCAGTTCAGCACCAGCCTTAACCGCAATGGGCATGGCACCGTCTGGGCGCATACCAATGTCTTCGGGTCGCGAGACCACAAAACGCAGCACCATGGGCAGCACAACAAGCAGGGTAAACAGACCGTAGACTAAAAACCCTTCGCGCCAGCCGTAGTTGTTGATTAGCTCTGCGCTGATGTACGGCATGATCACGCCAGACAATGACACCCCGGCAGCGGCAATACCCAGCGCGGTACCCCTGCGTCGGTCAAACCAGTTTGCAACCAGTTTGCTGGTCGCCAAGCTACCCATACTGCTGGCGCCAAAGCCGACAAATATGCCCAGTACCAGGTAAAACTCGATTGGGTTGCGAACAAAGGAAAGGCCAAGAAAACCCACAGCCATAAAAGAGGCTCCGACACCCATGACATGCTTCAAAGGGTATTTGTCTAATGCGCGGCCAACATAGGGCGCGGCAATTGCGCCGACAATATTGGTGACAGTGAGGCCAAAAGCGATACCCAAGCGCGAACCGCCAAAGTCTTCAGCAATGGCTTTAAAGAACACACCGTAGGAATAAAAGAAGAAGCCGACTGCGACAAAGTCAACACAAAATGCGACCAGCACCATGCGCCAGCCGTAAAAGTATTTCGCACCTGTCGTCGATTGAGAACCGTTGGCTCGATTGGATTCTTGCAAAAGTTTAACCGCGACCCGAAAGACTCTATTCTAACACGCGCCACTTGGAGAGTCTCAGGTTGATTCAAAAGCGGCTTTTTACATTTAGAGCAGGCCCGGAATTAGTGAGGGCTAACTGGATTGGCTGCTAGAAAAGCATCCGCCACGGAGAAAATTACGATGGCAAAAAATATTCGCGACGCCGTACGAGAAATATGTCTAAGCCTGCCTGAGAGCGACGAGGTCTCCAGCCGTGGCAATCCAAACTTTAGGGTGAATAAGAAAACCTTCGCCATCTTCGTGGTCAATCATCATGGCGATGGTCGCATCGGCTTGTGGCTGAACTCCCCCCCTGGCGACCAAGAGTACTACGCGCAAAACGAGCCGGAGCATTTCTACATTCCGCCCTATGTTGGGCCTGCTGGGTGGCTGGGCATGGAGCTGAATAAAGACCTGAGCTGGGTCACCGCTGCCAAGCTCATTCAACGAGCCTACGCCTATAAGGCGCCAAAGAAATTGCTCTCAGACCTTGGCCCACCTTTAGAGATCAAGCCGCCAACTGAATCTTTGCCCATTGCAGAGCTAGACCCTTTCGCCATGCCTATCCCCGCCCAGCACTTGCAGGACATCGCCGACTACTGCCTGAGCCTGCCGGAAACCCAACAAGGTGATCAATTTGGCGCACCCTGCTTCAGGGCCGGTAGGAAGAACTTTTGCACCCTACACTTTCGCAATGGTCGGCTAAAACTGAGCACTTGGGTGGGTGTTGAGCATCAAGCAACCTACACATTTGACCCTCGTTTCAGTATTCCTAAGTACACTGGCGTTAATGGCTGGATTGAACTAGACATCCACGAGGCAATGGATTTGGACGAAATAGAGGCGCTAATCAGACAAAGCTACCGTCACTTTGCGCTGAAACGCATGCTGAAGATTTTGGATCCTGAACACATTTAGTTCAGTTCGCGCACAAGAACTCACATAAATGCTTGCACCGAGCAGCGCCCTTCGTTGTAATCCGTGCTTCGAATTTATAGAGACTTAGACATGGCTGCACCGTTAGATGACATCACAATTTTAGAAATTGATAACTGGATGGCTGCGCCAAGTGCTGGAGCGGTTTTAGCCGACATGGGTGCCACGGTGATTAAGATTGAGCCACTTTCAGGCGACCCCATGCGCAAAATGGGCCGCCCAGTAAAAAACCCTGATATTGCCGAGGGATTACAAAACTACGATTTTCAGTTCGATGTCGATAACCGCGGCAAACGTTCTATTTCTATCGCATTAGACCAACCTGAAGGTGCAGAACTGGTGCGCAAACTCGCCGCTAAAGCAGACATTTTTATGTGTAACTTATTAGCTGCGCGGCAAGAAAAATTCGGCCTCGGCCCCGATGAAATGTTCAAAATCAACCCTCGAATCGTACACGCCACCCTTACCGGCTACGGCACCACTGGCCCCGATGCATGGCGGCCCGGTTACGATGTCACCGCTTTTTTTGGGCGCTCGGGGTTATACGATTCATCACGGGAAGGCGATGAGGGTGTAGTGCCAATGGCGCGCCCCGCCCAAGGGGATCACACCACTGGACTTGCAATGGTAGGCGCTATACTTGGTGCACTACGCATGGCAGAGAAAACCGGCAAAGGACAGGTGGTTGAAACGTCGTTATACGAAACAGCGGTGTGGACTCAAGCCACCGACTACTCGGTGACAGCCATGGATCACGCACCAGTAAGACGCAGACCGCGCCACCAAATGCTCGCCATTTGCGCAAACCGCTTTCCATGTGGCGACGGCAATTGGGTAGTCTTCAATATGATGCCAGACGCCGCCTATTGGCCAAGGGTCGCAAAATGTCTCGGTTTAGAACAACTCTTAACCGACGAGCGCTTTGTTGATCCGTCGACCCGTTATAAGAATATGGGCGCACTCATTGACCTGTTTGATGCCGAACTGGCAAAGAAGAGTCGCGACGAATGGGGCAAAATATTTGACGACGCGGGCCTCATTTGGGGACCAGTAATGGGCCTACACGAAGTACCCCAGGACCCCCACGCGGTGGAAATTGGTATGTTCCCAAAAATCGAACACCCAGAGCATGGCACCTACACCACGGTAAACATCCCCATGCGATTTGCCACGGCAGATGTGAAACCCCAAGGCCCAGCGCCGCTAATTGGTCAGCATACTGACGAGATCTTGGCGCTATCCGGCTTTAGCGAGGCTGAAATCTCAGCACTTAAAGAGGCAAAGATCATTGGTTCGAACTAGCTAATTCGGCTATGGTTTTCCCCTAGAACGTTTTAGGGGAAAGGCAAATGGAAAATATAGTCATCGTTGATTGCATACGTACCGGGTTGGCAAAATCCCATCGAGGCACGTTCAACATGACCCGATCCGACGATTTGGTGGCGCATTGTATTGATGCGCTGCTGGCACGCAACCCTCAATTAGACCCCGGCCAAGTAGACGACGTGGTCCTAGGCTGCGGACGTCAAATTGGCGAGCAGTCTGGCAACGTTGCCAGGCACGCCGTGGCTTTGTCTCAATTACCCATCACTGTACCGGCCACCACCATCAGCCGCGCCTGCTCTTCGGGCCTGAATTCCATTGCCATTGCCGCAACCCAAATTGCTAGTGGCTGTGCCGAAATAATGCTGGCCGGCGGCGTGGAATCTATCACCGGCTTAAGCCGAGGCACACCGGGAGAATTTGCCGAAAACCCTCGACTGATGAGCGAAAAACCAGACATGTACATGGCTATGGGCAACACCGCTGAAGTAGTCGCCCGGCGCTACCAGGTCACTCGAGAGGCGCAAGATGCCTACGCACTGAGCAGTCAACAGCGTTACGCCGCAGCCGAGGCAGCGGGTTATATCAAAGATGAAATTGCGCCAATGACTGTGCAGTGGGAAAAGATTGTCGACAAAGAAACCAAGGCCACCGCTATAGTAGAGGGCACCGTTGATAAAGATGAATGCAACCGCGCCAACACCACCCTTGATGGATTGAGTAAACTCAGCCCTGCCTTTGAAGAAGGTGGCAGCGTCACTGCTGGCAATTCCTCCCAGCTCTCTGACGGCGCATCTATGGTGCTGCTAATGACTGAGAAAAAAGCCATTGAGCTGGGCGTCACACCAATGGGCTATTTCCGCGGCTTTGCTGTCGCTGGATGCGAGCCGGACGAAATGGGTATTGGCCCCGTTTTTGCCATTCCAAAGCTACTGCAATACAAGGGCCTTAGCCTAAACGACATAGATCTGGTGGAGCTTAACGAAGCCTTTGCCAGCCAGTGTTTATATTCCAGAGATCGCTTGGGCATTGACCCAGATATTTACAACGTTAACGGCGGCTCCATTGCCATAGGTCATCCGTTTGGCATGACCGGCGCACGCTTAACCGGCGGCCTGCTCAGAGAACTGCAACGGCGCAATAAAAAATACGGCATTGTTTCAATGTGCATTGGTAAGGGCATGGGCGCGGCAGGATTGTTCGAGGCAATATAAAGGGCGACGGTATTCACACGCCCGCGAATAAGTAACTTACAAGCAAATTAGGCAGCAGTCATAACATGGCCACTAACGACGTTCTGGAAAAATTTAAAAATGGCGAGATCTCTAACGAAGAGGCACAGCAATTACTGCGCGGTGAATATTTCCAAGACCTAGGTCATACCGTGATCGACACGGACAGACAAACGCGCACCGGCGCAGCCGAAGTGATATTTGGCGCTGGCAAAACGCCCGCTCAAATTTCTGACATTGTTGCCAGTATGGTGGCGCAACAATCCAATGTCTTAGTCACACGGCTGACAGCGGACAACTACGCCTTACTGAGCAATATTCCCAACGAAGCGCACTACGACCCACAGTCTCAACTGCTCTGGTGGCATAGCCAAAAGGTAGAGACCTCTGAGCACACTGTTGCTGTGGTCAGCGCAGGCACGTCGGACATGGCCGTGGCCGAAGAAGCGGCCCAAACCGCAGAATTTTATGGCAACCGCGTTGAACGCATTTATGACGTGGGGGTAGCTGGCCTACACCGGCTGCTGGCGCGCGTAGAGGACCTAAGAGAAGCACGAGTATTAGTGGTGGTTGCCGGCATGGAAGGCGCGCTACCCAGTGTTGTAGGGGGCCTAGTAGACAAGCCCGTTATCGCGGTGCCCACAAGCGTTGGCTATGGCGCTGCGTTTCAGGGTGTGGCAGCAATGCTGGGCATGCTCACCAGTTGCGCCTCAGGGGTGAGCGTGGTGAATATAGACAATGGCTTCGGGGCAGGGTTTTTAGCCAACCGAATAAATCGCCTGTAAATGTATAAACAGTGAACTGGGAATAAACATGGACGCCGATCTAGCTAGCAAATATCTGGCATTGCAGGACAATATCCGCAGTTATAGCAGCGTTGTTGTGGCCTTCTCCGGAGGCATAGACAGCTCGTTGGTGGCTTTTGTTGCTGGGCAAGTACTTGGCGAAAAAGCACTGGCGGTGACCTCTGGCTCCGCCAGCCTCAAGCGCACGGATTTAGAACTGTCAAAAAAGCTGGGCGATGATTGGGGCATAGCCCACCAGGTCATAGTCACTGATGAACTGAGTAAATCTGACTACCGCGCCAATCCCACCAACCGCTGCTTCCACTGCAAAACCTCGCTCTACACGGAGCTTACGCAAATTGCTCAAGCACAAAATTACGCGGTGATACTTAACGGCACTAATTTGGACGACTTAGGCGACCACCGGCCTGGGCTAATTGCCGCTGACGACCACCATGTTAAATCGCCCTTAGTAGAAGCAGGTTTTCATAAGGCGGACATCCGCGCCCTCGCCCATGAACTGGGACTGGAAAATGCAGACAAGCCTCAGGCGGCCTGCTTGTCGAGTAGATTCCCCTATGGCACGGCGATTAATCAAAGCCTTTTAGCGCAAGTAGAAGCGGCGGAAGATGTGTTGGCTGACTTAGGTTTTAGTCAGTATCGCGTGCGCCATCACGGCGAGGTTGCTCGACTAGAAATATTACCCGAAGAATTTTCGCTGGCAGTTACCCACCACGCAGACATACAACAGCGCATTCAAGCACTGGGCTATCGGTTTGTTGCAATGGACATGGGGGGCTTTCGCTCCGGCTCTCTCAACGAGGACTTAAAGCCAGAGCAAATTCAGGTGGTGAATATTCACAGTCCTAGCTAACGCGGAGCAATTGCTAAACCGCTTCGAGCTTGGCTCTTTTCGCCTTCATATAAGAATTAAGCTGTCGGTCTAGGCGCGTAGTAGCAGACGCCCTACCATCGCGCACCCAAGGTTCCCATTGAGGCGCCGCTGCGGCCTTGACCTCATCGCCCATTACGGTGACACGCTGAATAATACGCTCGCCTTCAAAGTCATTGAGGACAAAGTGCTGGGTGCAGCGGTTGTCCCAAAACGCAATGGTGCCCGGCGTCCACTTGTAACGCACGGTAAAACGCGGGTTCTTCACCCATTCGGTCAAGTAGTCCAAAATCACACGGCTTTCCGTGGCATTCATTTCTACAATGCGGCGAGTAAAGTGTTCGTTCACGTACAAGGCTTTGGCGCCGGTCTCAGGGTGCACGCGCACTACCGGGTGCACGGCCATATCTTGAGGGCGGTTATGCGGGTGCGCGTCATGCAATGCGCTTAAGCCTTCACACAAGCTTTGCATCGGCTCGGACAATTCGTCATAGGCCTGACTGAGGCTCGTCCACATGGTGTCGCCGCCCACTTCTGGGCATTTGACCATATGCAAAATAGACATCATGGAAGGCGACTCTTGAAAGGTAATATCCGTATGCCACTCGTCCGCAACGCCACCGTGGGTTGCCGCAAGTTCAAACACTTCCGGGTGTTGAGTAAACGGGTTCTTTAAGTTCGGGTGAGATTCGATCTGTCCAAACTGACGACCTAGCGCTACGTGTTCTTCAATATCAATTTCCTGACCAGGAAAAAAGATCACCTTATGCTCAAGCAACAGCGCCTTAACTCTGTCGATGTCTTGCCCGCTTGCGCCAACCAAGTTGAAACCAGTAATTTCAGCCCCTAACGCCCCGGCTAAACGGGTTACTTTCCAATCACTCATGCTCACTCTCCCCTACTTGCATGCTCGCTGACATGCTTACTTATCTTTAAAAAAATTCTGCGACCCATCCCACCTAGGATTTAATCACCACATCATCTGACACATCACGGACAAACAGCGGCTCAATACCTAAATTTTGCGCATCCGCGGCTAAAGCTTCAACATCCACTGCCTGAACTGGCGCAGACATACACTCTAATACAACGTCCATTAAGGTGGCATCGCTACTGGTGTTCACAAACAACCCGTCACGGACCAGTACAAAGTCGATGGCACGCTTCATCGCTTGAGCGTCGGTTATTGGGCGGTACCAACTAAATTTCTTTTCCGTGTCTTCGTCTTTCCAACGACGCGCTGCAATGGCCTTTATAGTTTGCATTGCCACACCGCGCGCTTGGCACATCTGATACAGGCTTTCAAAGTCAGCGGCATATTGCGGCACGCACATCATTGCGTAACTGTAGGGCACCAAAATGGAATCAAAGGCGTAAGTTTCTAAGCTACGCATGTGCATCGCCGGCGCATAGGTGCCATGTCCGGTAACCCCAATATTGCGCACTAACCCTTCATTGCGCGCTTCAATCAACGCTTCCAAAGCGCCACCAGGCCCCATAGCCACTTCCCAGTCATTTTCATGGGTCAGGTTATGCATCTGGATTAAATCCACCTGCTCTACGCCCATGCGCTCAAGGGAGGCGTGTAATTCTTCACGGGCTTTGGCATAGGTACGGTGGCCCGTTTTGGTGGCCAAAAATATGCTTTGGCGATTGTCTTTAAGCCAAGGGGCTAAGCGCAGCTCGGCATCGCCATAACTGGCAGCCACATCAAAATGATTCAAGCCAGCTTCCACAACCTTGGCAATGGTCTTGTCTGCACGGGCTTGGTTCATTGCGCCTAGTGCGGCGGCGCCAAAAATAGCCCGGCTGCTGGTATGACCAGTGGACCCAAAAGGAATACGTTCAATCATGGTTTCTCCATCCCCAAATTCGCCTCCCACACAGCTAACTTTGTTAACCCAGAGGACATCGCTATAGCATCTGTTTGCCGGGCTTAATTTAAAGCACTAAGTAGATAACGCAAGACTTGACGCAGTTGCACCGCCTACTGCAAAGCAGTCCGAACAGAAATCTCATCTGTGATTTACCCTTACAAATGCTGATGTACGCCAGCAAGGTTGCTAGTATCTATTCATGCAAAAAACATATGAAAACTTCACCCACACATTTGCCGGTAACCCACTGGATCGCAGTCAACATTTACGCCGCGACGAGCAAAGCATAACCGCCTTAGCCGCTTCAGGCGCGGCCAAGTATTTACCCTTCAACAAACTCAAAGTAGCAACTTTGGCTACCGGTGCATTGCACTGGTGCGCGTTAGCTCGCCTACCAGAGCAGGCCGTTGACCCAGTTTTTTTGGGCACACTAGACGATGCCCCGCACTTTGCAGTGAACCTATCCTTGGAGGAGACTGACAGCGCTAGCAAAGATTTCACCTTCACCGATTGCAGGGTAGCCGCCAGCACGCTGAGCGTCGCTGAGGCTGGCATTGTCAGCCAAGCCCGAGCGCTTTTGGACTGGCATAAACGCAACCCCTATTGCGCGCAATGCGCCCAACCCACCCGCATGGGCCGCGGCGGGCTAGTACGCCACTGTGACCAATGTGCGCGACATATTTTTCCGCGCACAGACCCAGTAGCCATTATGTTAATCCAAGACGCGCTGGACGGTGACAGATGTCTGCTGGGCAAATCACAGGGGCGCATGGCCACCAGTAATTTTTATTCGGCTCTGGCCGGCTTTGTCGACCAGGGCGAATCGCTAGAAGAAGCGGTAAGGCGCGAAGTGTTTGAAGAGGCAGGCATTCGCGTGGGCAATGTGAATTATCATTCATCCCAACCTTGGCCTTTTCCTTCATCGCTTATGATCGGCTGCCAAGGCATCGCCTTAGACCACGATATCGTCATAGACCCTACCGAGATGGCAGATGTGGCATGGTTTAGCCGAGCGGAAGCACGCGCAGGCCTTGAGGGCACTAACCCCGATTTACGCGTACCTGGCCCCCAAGCAATTGCCCACCACTTGATCAAAACTTGGGCTTACGCAAAGTAAGGCTTCGGCTAAATGGCTAGCAACAAAACCATATGGAAAAAGGCGCTGACAACACATGACTGAACTCGCTTGTTGGAATTGCGGGGAAAGCCTTGCAGCCCTGCCCCAACCAATTTCTCGGCACAACCAATGTCCCAAGTGCTTTGAAGATTTACATTGTTGTCGGCTGTGCATTCATTTTGATCCACAAAATGCCGCGCGCTGCTTTGACGACAGGGCCGAGCCGCCCATGCAAAAAGAGAACGCAAACTTCTGCGAGTACTGGCATGGGAATAACAATGCATTTAAACCTACCCACAAGACGTCAGGCAGTGAGGCCAAAGCCAAACTCGAGGCGCTCTTTGGCAACAGCGGCGACAACGCCGCAGATGACTCAGAGCATAGTGCTAATGCAGAAGAAACTACCCAGCAGGTGAACGTAGAAGCGCCGTTAAGCGCAGAAGAAAAAGCCAAAGCTGAGTTGCAAGCCTTGTTCGGCGCACCGAGCAAAAAACCATAACAGGACGCCGCAATAGAAAGTCTAAAAAACGTTACTAGCGACTTTTAAAAAAGGCATTAGATTCAAGTCCACCTAAATGACCACTAACTCATCGCTAACCAAACACCCACGCACACCATCAACGATCCCGCCACACGATTAAGCAACAACACATTATCGCTGTTGAGCAACAGCTTACCTAACACCTGCCCGCCTGCGGCGTAAAGCATCAGTGAAGTAAATTCGATGATCAGAATAATACTCACCAAGGCCATCATTTGCGGACCTAGAGCAATATCGTAATTGATAAACCCAGGTGTCATGGCGAGAAAAAACGCCCAGCCCTTGGGGTTGGCTACCGCAGTTATGAAGCCTTGGCCGGCTAAGCTAAAAAAATCTAAATCGAAAGAAGCCGTGCCATCTGGCTTTACTGCCATGGCGCCTTGCGAGCGCATCATTTGCAGCCCAACATAAATTAGGTAGAGGCCGCCAACATACTTAAAAACCACCAGTAGCAGGGGATTAGCGGCGATAATGCCGCCACCGCCCACCACCACAACCGTGGCCACAAGTAGCACGCCGGTGAGTTCGCCCACCATCATTTTCATGGTATTACCTAGGCCAATACTCATGCCCATGGTCAATGCCAATGTCATACACAGCCCGGGGGTAATAGAGACCACAAAAAACACAGGAATAAAAAAATACAGTAGCGAAAAATCCATGGGTAACAATAACTCTCTGACCCAAGGTGAATTCGCTTGGGCAACAAATGATCTTTGGGAAGCAAACGGCTAAGCGAAGGGTTGCCGTGAGCGATGGCGGCAGTAAAAATAGCCGGTACTAGCAGGCGTTAAACAAGCTAGAACTAATACTCACCAATCCAAGTTGCAAGGGTTTCCATAAAACCACCCGCTCGCCCTTCCTCTTCCGCCAGTCTGGCGCCAGCCAAAATGCCCGGCATTGCGTAGTTGCCCTCATGGCAAGCGTACTCATAAATGGTATCCGCGCTTTTGCGCATGGGT
Organism: Pseudomonadales bacterium; assembly: GCA_028228615.1. Taxonomy (GTDB): domain Bacteria; phylum Pseudomonadota; class Gammaproteobacteria; order Pseudomonadales; family Azotimanducaceae; genus UBA4421. Next base: position 48,189 of record JAOJBS010000015.1, read on the forward strand.
ATCTCAGCGCGCCAAACTTCGGAATATACCGCGGGGTCGTGCATGGAGAATTCGTACTTAATGTCTTGGTCAGAAACCCGGGTAAAACGCTCTATTACTTTAAGCGCATCGGAGCTGATCAACTGATTGCGAATACCCGCTCGCGCACTTTGACCCGGATGAAAGTTGGTGGTTTCAACCACCAGGGTATCGCCCTCCCACCAACCGATAGAATCGCCCAGCCATTTCTTTACATGCGCGGGCGGGTGCTGACTATTCAGGCGTACTGTGCGCGCGTCGTGATTCATCTCAACCAAAATCATCACCGTGTCTTTATTTTGCACAATCTGATAATTGTTGTTGTACAGCACCGGCAGCATTGGCGGGCCACCCGTAGAACCAAAGCCAACAATACACCGCTCGCCTAACGGGCGTACTTCTGGACCGTCATAGCGAAACATCATTTGGCTGAACTTTTTCGCCATCGACCAATAGGCAGAGGTGCGGTAAGGAATTTTGCCGTCTTTTGGATACACAATTAAGGACGAGCGAATTTCACCATCCACTCTGGCCATGCGGTCGCCTTCGTCAAACCAAAAGGTATTGTAGCCGCCTACATCCCCACCGCTGTCCAGTTTCCCGTCAGCCTTGTTTGGATTATCTATGTCTTCATAAAGGTCTTCGCGAGTCTGAGTGACTTCGCGTTCGCGCTCTACGGACACAACTAAGCTGTCGAATTCGTCGGGTCTTTGCAGCGCGGTCAATGTGGCATTAGTCCAAGTACCTTGAAGGTCTGGATCACCAAAAAAATTTCTCGGCGCTTGGTATTCAGCATTGCTAGATAGGGGCGTGAGCCACAGCAACGCCCAGAGCAGCGGATAAAAAATTGCGCCTCTTATCGGTTTACCGTTGCTGATCATTACTTTTCTAATCCTACTTTATGACTAAATTTGGTGGCCGATTTTGACAGCCTTTTTAAACTTTTTGCTGTAGGCGCGCATTGCCGGAACCCTATCAGCCCACATCAGCCAGCATCAGCCGATGCAGAGCGCCCGCCTCTGGCAAACAGGTTACATGATCTAGCGCGGCACCTCACCTAGGTGATTAACGCAAACGCAGCCGTTAACCTTACGCGCCAACAGGTCAACATTTAGACCTGCATCGAAAGCAGCATTCAGACAAACGCTCCAAAAATCCGCATAAGTGGTGGCATCTTAATACGGTGCTCCCCGCGCAGTTTCAGTTATACTGGCCACCGAATTTAGCTATTGAGAACTTGTTAATGAGCATCGTTAAACTATCTGGCGTAAAGAAACTATTCGGTGGCAAAGCGCTCACCAAACCTGAGCAAAAAATCCTCGCTCAAGAGGTGATGTTGATGACCCTTGCACGGGCCACTGCATCTGACACCAATATCAAAGATGTTGAAGTAGACAAGGTTAAAGAGGTATTACTTGAATACACGGGCAAAAAATTCACCAACGCCAATGTTCGTGTAGCGGCAAATTCAAAACTTTATGAAGCTGCCCCGTTGGAGCGCTACCTAAATAAGTGCTCACGCAAACTCACTACTACTGCGCGCCTTGAGACAATACGCGCATTGGAAACGGTTATTCACGCAGATGGCAGAGTCAGCGATCATGAAGTGGCGTTCTTCAACCGTGTGGCCAGTGCGCTAGAGCTTACGGCTTCCCAGCTTGTAGGCTTAAGTGCTGACTAAGATTTTTGGCCCAGTCTCAATACTGAAGCTGGTCTAAAAGTTCTCTAAACCGGGCACTGACCCGGTTTTTTTGCGACCTGAATTAATAGCTCAGCACCCTGCTTATCTCGTTTAAGCAATCCCATTTAAGCCGTCTTGCTAATAAGTGCTAACCCACGTTTGCGCGCATTTACACTCAGATAAGCGGCAGTAATTCTTCAGCGCTGGTTAAGATCTCGTGTCCTAGGGCGCGCGTTGCTGCACTTGGCGGCAACTCATCGGGTATCTGAAAAACCCTTAATCCTGCACGCACGGCGGCCAGCGTGCCTACATCGGAATCTTCCACGCCCCAGGATTTTTTCGGGTCAGCGTTTAAAAGCGCGACGACGGCAAGGTACGGGTCGGCGGCAGGCTTTGAGTTGGCTGTCTCACCCCCACAAACATAATGCTGGAAATATTCCGCTATACCCGCTTTGGCTAGAGCGTCCTCACACGCTGAGCGCTTGTTCGAGGTGGCCACGGCCATGGGTACGCCCTTAGCCTGTAGGGCTTGCAGCACTGGTAATATGCCGGGCTTAATTTTTATCGGGTGCATTTCGGCCTGCTCAACGAAGTGCTTAGTCCAATGAACATGCAACGCATCAATATCGAACTCAGATCCATAGGCAGCCTCAAGAACCGCTTGTGTGGCGTCATGAGTGGTACCTAGGCATCGATCATAAATACTCGCATCGTAGGGAAAACCGCAAGCCACTATTGCAGCAGCAAAAGCCTTACGTGCGAGGACTTCTGTGTCTAACAGCGTGCCATCCATATCAAAAATAACACTCTGAGGAAGCTCGGTCTTAGGGGCGTGCGACATATGCAATGGTCCAACAATAAGGGTTTTAAATTCTAAACTACGCAAACGCCAACAATCCGACAACCTCACAAGAGGCCAGCAAATGCAGATGGGCGAGTTCAGGACAAATTTATGGGAGACAAGCTAGGGAGGGGTAACGCAGACACGTTGAGCGTCTTGCAACCGGTCACCACACTGAATGAAAAATCAAACAGTGTGGTGACAGATATCACGTATTGCGAAGGGTCTTAAGACACCTCAACAATCTGCTGCGCGGCAATTAACTTGCCTTGCTCAGCGGCATTGTGGAACGACTCAATCTGGTCAAAGTTCATATATCTATAAACCTCCGCAGACATAGAATCGATTTTTGTCGCGTACTCCATATACTCAGCGGGTGTTGGCAGACGACCCAAAATACCGCCCACAGATGCCAATTCAGCTGACGCCAAATATACATTCGCGCCATCGCCTAGACGATTTGGGAAGTTTCGAGTTGAGGTAGAAATTACCGTTGCACCAGCTAACACTCGTGCTTGGTTACCCATGCACAATGAGCAACCAGGCATTTCCGTTCTCGCGCCCACCCGACCGTAAATGTTGTAGTAGCCTTCTTCCATTAACGTATGAGCATCCATACGCGTAGGCGGGCAAATCCAAAAGCGTGAATTAACCGCATCGGCTTCATCAAGTAGCTTACCTGCTGCGCGGAAGTGACCGATATTGGTCATACAAGAGCCAATAAAGATCTCATCAACTGGGTCGCCGGCAACGTCTGATAACAAACGCGCATCATCAGGGTCATTTGGACAGCAAACGATAGGCTCTTTGATATCAGCTAGGTCGATTTCAATCACTGCTGCGTATTCTGCATCAGCATCTGCGCTCATCAATGTAGGGTTGGCAAGCCACTCTTCCATTTTCAGCACACGACGTTCAAGGGTGCGCACATCGCCATAGCCTTCAGCAATCATCCAGCGCAACAAGGTTGCGTTAGAGCGCAAGTACTCTGCAACAGAGTCTTCACCCAACTTAATGGTACAGCCCGCAGCTGAACGCTCGGCGGACGCATCAGAAAGCTCGAAAGCTTGCTCAACTGTCAGCGAGTCGATGCCTTCAATTTCCAAAATTCGGCCGGAAAAGAAGTTCTTCTTGTTCTTCTTCTCAACCGTTAACAAACCTTCCTTGATGCCGTAGTACGGAATGGCATGCACGAGGTCACGTAACGTGATACCTGGCTGCATTTCCCCTTTAAAACGCACCAATACAGATTCTGGCATATCCAAGGGCATAACCCCCGTTGCAGCGGCAAACGCCACCAGGCCTGAACCACCCGGGAAAGAAATACCCATTGGGAAGCGTGTGTGGGAATCACCACCAGTACCTACGGTATCAGGCAGCAACATGCGGTTTAACCAGCTGTGAATAATGCCGTCGCCTGGGCGCAGCGAAACGCCACCACGATTCATAATGAAATCTGGCAGGCTGTGCTGAGTATCAATATCCACTGGCTTAGGATAAGCCGCTGTGTGACAAAAAGACTGCATGACCAGGTCTGTTGAGAAACCTAGGCAAGCCAAATCTTTCAGTTCGTCGCGAGTCATAGGACCGGTTGTGTCTTGAGAGCCCACGGTGGTCATCTTTGGCTCGCAATAGGTACCAGCGCGCACGCCGTCCACACCACACGCCTTACCTACCATCTTCTGCGCTAAGGTATAACCCTTGCTTGACGCAGCCACATCTTCTGGGCGACGGAAAACATCCGAAGGCGCCAGCCCCATGTGCTCGCGGGTGCGCTGGGTTAAACCACGACCAATGATCAGATTGATACGGCCATCAGCGCGTACTTCATCAAGAATCACGTCTGACTTGTGTTCAAACTCCGATAAAACTTCGCCAGATTCGCTCAAGATTTTGCCGTCATAAGGGCGAATTTCAATGATGTCACCAAAGCTTAGCTTGTCCACTGGGGCTTCAATAACCAACGCGCCAGCGTCTTCCATGGTGTTGAAGAAAATCGGAGCAACATTGCCACCGATGCAAATACCGCCAGAACGCTTATTGGGCACACCCGGCATGTCTTCGCCAAAGTACCAAAGCACAGAGTTGGTCGCAGACTTTCTAGATGAACCGGTACCCATAACGTCGCCAACAAAGGCAACGGGTAAGTCATTGTTGCGCATCTCTTCGATTTGCTTCATTGGGCCAATATTGCCGTGATCTTCAGGGCTCAGACCATCGCGGGTCATTTTGTACATGGCACGGGCGTGCAAAGGAATGTCTGGACGCGACCAAGCATCTTGAGCAGGCGATAAATCATCGGTATTGGTTTCGCCGGTCACCTTAAACACTACTGCCTTGATGCTTTCAGGCACTGCATCATTGGTAGTAAACCACTCAGCATCTGCCCAGCTTTGCATCACGCCTTTAGCGTCCGCATTACCGGCATCAGCTTTTGCAGCTACATCGTGGAAGGCATCAAAAACTAAAATGGTTGTCTTCAACTGCTCAGCGGCCTGAGCGGAAAGTGCTGGGTTATCGAGTAAGCCTACCAAGGTGGCGACGTTATAGCCGCCGTGCATGTTGCCAAGCAAAGTAACCGCTGCCTCGGCATCGATCACTGGTGAAGTGGTTTCACCTGTAACAATTGCGCTGAGAAATCCTGCTTTCACATAAGCGGCTTCATCAACGCCGGGTGGTATACGATTTGCGATCAAATCGAGAAGAAATTCTTCCTCGCCAGCTGGGGGAGACTTTAGTAATTCAACCAAATCTGCGGTCATTACCGGGTCTAAGGGTTTGGGTGGCACACCCAGTTCTGCTCGCTCACTGACGTGGGCTCGATAGGCTTCAAGCACAGTATGATTACTCCTCTGTTACACAAAATCTTGAATAAGATGCTGAAAAAAATTGCGGACTCTAAGACGGTCCAAAGCGGCGCAAATTATACGTGAATTTAAGCGTTTTTTATAGACCCAGCTTGCCGCAAAGATCTGCCCAAAGATCGGCTTTCAACTAATTAGAAAATCATCGCCGATTCACTGCAGTAGTGACTTTCAACCGCACATCAGTCAATACAACCCGCACAGCCGCAAAACTAGGACGCCCGAGCCAAGGTTTCACAGTATTAATTGCCTCACCCATATCACTGAGTAAAAGCTAGGAGGCCGGTACCGCTTCAATCTCAAAGTGATTGCAAGTAAGGGAAAGGCAACAAAGAGGAGCCGCTATGTTTGATATGCCAAAAGACCACAAAACACCGAAAAATAAAAGCAACGCTGAAGTAGATGGCGGCATTGGTGTAGATTGGGGCAAAACCTCCCGCGACTATGCCGAGCACCGGCCTGGCCCGCCGCTGAGCTTCTACCAAAAACTAGCCGCACTAGAAATTGGCCTGCCCGGGCAAACAGTCCTCGACCTAGGCACAGGCACCGGCGTAATTGCGCGGCAAATGGTACGCCAAGGCTGCAAGGTATGGGCAACAGATATTTCAGACACTCAGGTAAAAATGGCGCAGACCTTGGCCACTGAGGAAAATTTAGACATAACCTTCGCAACCGCTTCAGCCGAAACCACCGACTTTGCAGACAACAGCTTTGATGTCATTACCGCCCACCAATGCTTTTTGTACTTCGATCTAGACAAAGCCCTACCGGCCATCCTAAAAATGCTCAAACCAAATGGCGTGTTGGTGATTTCACATTTTTCTTGGCTACCGTTGATCTGTGATATTGCCAAGGCCAGCGAAGAATTGATTTTACGCCACAACCCCAAGTGGCAGGCCCACAGTTACAGTGGACGCACCTACCCCAACTATCCGGGCATGCACCCGCAATTCCATTACAGCGGATACTTTTACTACGATG
>JAOJBS010000016.1:0-50769 GCA_028228615.1 Pseudomonadales bacterium
GCTACTGAAGCGTGGGCGGAGAATAGCCATATCAATCAATCAATTACCTAACTCTGCAAGTTTCGTTTTAAGACTTGCGCGTAAAAACAAATAACCCTTCTGCTTGATCACCGCTGCGTAATCGGCCCTGCGTAGTGACAAATCACTGACCCCATCTGCTATCACATTGAAGATGCGACCATCCTTTATGTAGTAATCCAGATTCACCGTCCCGCCATCAGATTTTGTCAGCACCGTTTTAACTACCCAGCGCCCTGGCCGATTTTCAAGTTCACTCATCACAGCGAACTTTTGCCCATTAAAATCAACAAACCGGTCAGCATAAGTCGCCGCAATTGTATTCATCACAATCGCTATAAACTCTTGTTGCTCTTCACTGGACAACTTTCGCCAAGTAGCGCCAAGGCTGACTCTTGCGATAGCGGAACTATCAAATACCTGATTTACAATGGGCTGCAATTGTTGATATCGACTCTGATAGTCTGTGGATGCTTGCATATTGGCCAGCAAAGACTGGTGCAATGCAGATACGGCCGGACCGCTGCGAAGTGAATCGTCAACTGCGGCAGCGGCAAAGCCAAGGGGCATGCAAAACAAAATCAAAACAAACTGCATGAGTAGATTCGGCTTCAATTTCATATCACTCCTCATCCACCACTCCCGCTAATTAGTTAATGCACGCGCGACTTTACCCGCTGTGGTGAACATAAATTTTTCACTCAGTAGCACGCCAATTATCGCGCACCTCTTATACCAAAATGCTTAGGACAGGAGGACGTAAGGGCCAAATTAACTGACATACGTAGCCACTTTAGCGACAAAGGACTTTTATTCCAAAATGCAGCTCAAACAACACCCAGAACGCAGTACTATTGATACTTAGAGCTTTTGCCATTTTCAAGCAAATATACCTCAGCTTCTATAAAGAGTTCCTATGAAGTTAAGGGCGATTTTTTCTGCTAACAAACACTGATACTGAGTTGCTGCAACAAATGAATAAACTCGAACCATGAAACCATGCAACCAATGCGGCAAGTGCTGTATCAACTACGGCGATGGCGGGCTATCGGCAACCAAGGAAGAAATCAGCTGGTGGGAGACTTTTCGTCCAGAGATCTGGCGTTTTGTGGCAGATGGCAAAATTTGGATGGACCCAGATACGGGTCAACAGCTCAAACGTTGCCCTTGGTTAGCGGAGTTACCCGAGAACAAATACGGCTGCTCTATTTATCATGATCGACCCGAAGACTGCCGCTACTACCCGGTGGAGATTGCGCAAATGTTGGAAGATGAGTGCGAAATGCTGGAGTTAAGAGACATCACCGACACCGCGCAGGCGCAAAAGAAACTCGACAAAATGATGTCTGATAGTCGCCCAGCCGCTGGTAACTGAGTCCAGCGAAGGGCAGTTTAGCAAGATAGACCGGCATTCCCCCAACACTCTATTACCTAGCGGAACATGGTTTCACGCATGCTTTGGGGGATAGGTTTACGCCTAGTTTTCGGCATAGGTTTGGGCATAGTTCCAAGCATAATTTTTGCCACCATTTCGATACTATAAATCCTGCCCTGATCCAAAAACTAAGAATAATTTCTATATCCAAACCTGAGCGCCAGACTTGGGTGCTTAATCCAAGGACTCATGGAATAAAAAGGCATTTTAATTGAGCAAGCAACAAGACAACTTAGATCTAGCAGCGTTAAAAGGCAAAATCCCCATCGTTACCGGCGCTGGTAACAATGGCATTGGCTGGGGCCTGTGTAAGCACGCCGTAGGCCATCGTTTGGTTGGTTAATGCGACACCCTACTTCTGCTAACCAAATTGGCGAAAGTGTGTCTGAAGCAGTAATTCACTCTAGCAACCTTGCGGTAACTGCTCGTTTGACAAACAACTTAACCGCCTACGCAGAACTTCTTTACGACCCAGAGCAAAACTTTGCATCAGGTTCTACAATCACAGGCCTGCCAAGAAACAACGTCAATATGCGTCGCGCATACTTAATGTATGGCAACCTAGCTGACTCAAACTTCTACGCATCTATCGGTAAAATGGACATTCCATTCGGCTGGAACGATACAGTAAGCCCCTTCACCAACTCTACCAGCTGGCACTCCTTCGCAGGTTTGGCTTACGGTGCCTTAGTAGGTTATGCAGGCGACAAGCTACATGTTAGAGCAATGGGTATTCAAGGTGGCGCCCAGTTCAGAAACGCAAACACACCCGTTTCAGGCACTAACGTGCCTTCTAAGCTAAACAACTTTGCAGTTGACGCAAACTATACGTTCAGCTTTGAAAACCAAGGTAGATTGTTGGCGGGCGCCAGCTACCAGTACGGCTCTTCTTACTGCCAAGAATATCCTGTTAAGCACTTCAACGCATGTAATGACAATAATGACTCCGTTGCTGTATATGCAGAATACGTAAACAAGAAACTGACTCTGATCGCTGAAGCGGCACAGACTCTTGAAGTATGGCCTGGGTCAGCTAACCCGAACTTCCCTGCATACGCGGACTTTGCGCCACAGAAGAACCTAACGTTCACAGTGGGCGGCAAATACGCAGCAGATTTTGGTTTAGAACAACCAGTAAGCCTATCAGCTGAATTCAGCAGATTTGAATCGGGCGCGAAAGGTTCGCCTTGGGAGAAGCAAGACCAGTACGTATTGGGTGCATCTTACTTCCCAGTTGACAGCGTTAAACTGTTCACTCAGTACGTTCACGTAGCTGGGTGGGTGCCACTTAACTTTCTAAGTGGTGGTAACAGAGACGCAGCCAACGCGTTCCCTAATGTTCCTGCTCTTCATGAGTCATGGTCCGACCAAGACGCAAAGACAGACCTAATTGTAATAGGTGTCCAAGCGGCGTTCTAATCTAAGTTAGATACGCACAAAAAAGCCGTGATTTATCACGGCTTTTTTATGCCTGGCGTTTCAGCTCAAAAGCAAAAAATGGTAGCCCAGCGCACCAATCCCAACTAGGTATCTAACGGCATTACTATCGAACTAGGTTACGCGCGCCTTAGTTGCTGGCTCTAGCGTTAGCTTTATATCCAGCGCTTGCAATACTTTAAGCGCCACCCCGGTGCCCGTATCTTGATCACCACTTAAAGCGCGGTATAAAGTTGTGCGCTCGATGTTCGTCTTATTCGACACATCTGTCATACCTTTGGCTTTAGCAGCATTACCTAGCGCCTTGAGAAACACCTCATGGTCGCCGCTTTCTAAAGCAAGATTAAGATACTCAACAATAGCTTCAGGCGTTTTCAGAAAATTGCCGCCTTCATACTGTTTCAATTTCATATCTACTCCCTGGTAACTCATGTACAAGATGGATTTAGTTTGGCTTTATTTGGCTTGCCTTTATTTTGCTTGTCTTCATTTTGTTTTTATCTTGCCTCTACCTGCTAGTTTGCGGCGCGTTATAGAGACCCAGCCATTTTTTGGGCTAACCTAACATCTTTTCTTTGCGACCTTTTGTTGCCACCACATAACAAAAGAACAATGCGTAAGCCGCAGACAGTTTAATAAATCCGATACCCCTGCCCTGTATTTATTCGCAACTCGCTAACACGCTTACCCACACTTTTATGGTCGCCAAAATTACCTTCTTGAATACGATCAATTCTATAAGAGATGCTGGCGACTGCTTTGGGGTCGCGAAGGCTGTCAATCCAACGCCCCACCTTTTATGTGTAAACGATTTCATATTCCATACACCATCGCTCCGGATTGTTGTATATTTACAACAAATTGTCAAAATTTAATTACTCAAAATTGGATTGAGAAGCATGAGTAAGAATCGAGGAATAACGTGTAAGAAAGTTCGTGAGTAGATGTCATCTATTTGTCTAGGGAGTTGCTATAAAGAGGTTAAACAGCTGGCTGTCTGTAATTGAGAAAGGGTTCTTCAGAAAGGGGCCTTCAGAAAAGCCACCGCCCACTTGCGTTCTCTACCCCAGCGATTAGTCTTATGCGCTGTATTATAAGAAGGGGAAACAAATGTTCTCAGCCCAATTTGCTGTATCACCTGCAGATGGCCCAATTGCCATCACCGGCGCCAGTGGCTATATCGGATCTTGGATTGTGCAAGATTGCATGGAACAAGGGTACGAGGTTCGCGCATGCGTGCGTGACAAGAATAACCCCGCCAAAGTAGAGCACTTACTTGACCTAAATTATGACGGCATGCGCGGCAGTGTTTCATTATACGAGGCCGATTTGTTCAAGCCGGGCAGCTACGATGAAGCCTTTAAAGGGTGTGCTGCAGTCATCCACGCCGGCGCGACGGTTGGCTTTAATAAAGAAACGCCTCAAGAGGTTTACGACGGTTGCTTTAAAGAAAACGCACACGTTATTGAGTCGGTAAAACGCTCAGGTAGTGTAAAACGTTTCGTCTTTACCTCTTCTTTTGCCGCCGTCAGCCACCCACGTCCAGAAGGCTACGTTTTTACTGAAAAAGATTGGTGCGGCGACAACATTGAAGCCTACAAGGGGCGTTGGAGCGAGGAGCAAATTCCTGAAAATCGTGACATTGCTTATGCCATGGCCAAAGCAAACTCAGAAAAACTTATTTATGCAGAGGCGGAAGCTGACGGTAGTTTTGAAGCGCTGGCGATTCTGCCATTACATGTTGTTGGACCACTGATCGCGCCCAACCACGACCAACCTTGGAGCTGGCAAAACCACATTAAGGGCATGATGCTGGGCAAAGCCTATCGCGGTGGACGCGAGGGTCGAATGTTGTGGAACGCGGCAGATGTTCGCGATGTAGCTCGCGCCCATAGGTTGAGTATTGAAACCACCATTGGCACCAATGGCAGCCGCTATATCATGGCTGCCGCAGATCGCAGCGGTGAAATGTATACCTGGCAGCTACAAGCGCTACTTGAATCCATGTACCCAATGGTCGATGAGATAGGCGGCGAGCCGATGGCGGAAGACATGCCCGTAAAGCCCACCTACGATGCGCCCCGCGCATATTGTTTGCTGGCGATGCAGGAGTTGGGACTAGAGCCATTTGATATTGAGACTACAATTAGAGACACCGTAGATTCTTATTATTCTCTGGGCATCATCGGAGCGGACGACTAGCAAAAGCTCGACCAGCCCCAACCATCCCCACCCATCAAAGGCGATGTGAAAAATGGGGTCACTAATGACCCCATTTTTGCGCACTTTCGGAAAAGCTGGGATCGGCTGACCCCAAAATTTTTATGTGAAAATCGTACCACCATTTATATCTAGACTGACGCCATTCAAGAAACTGGCTTCAGAGGAGGCAAGGTACGCAACTAGATCAGCTACTTCACCTGCTTGGCCTTCGCGTCTGAGTGTCGTTCCAGCGGCAACATTTGCGCGAACTTGATCTTTGGTAAACGTATCGTGAAATGTTGTACTGATCATTCCGGGGCAGACACAGTTGACTCGAATGTTGCTAGGGCCAAACTCTTTCGCCATCGCACGAGTAAATGTCATCACGGCACCTTTGGAAGTTCCATAAGCTGCAGCCCCTGGACCGCCGCCATCCCGTCCAGCTTGAGACGCAAGGTTTACAATAGCGCCACCGCCAATCATATGCGGAATAACCGCTTTTGTGGTCAAAAAGGTACTAGTGACATTCAGCTTCATCACATGCTCAAAAAACGCTTCATCCATCTCAAGTAAAGACTTTCGCGCGACCAACCCACCCACTACATTGACAAGTATGTCGATTGTTTCGCCATAGTGCGCCTGAGCTGTCTTAACGAGATTCGCCACATCAGCCGCAACAGTCATATCACCTTTTACCGCAACCGCTTCTCCGCCAGCGCCCCGAATAGCATCAACTGTCTCATTGGCACCTTGCTCACTATTACAGTAGTTAACGACAACTTTTGCACCTTCTGCCGCCAATTTTTCTGCAACAGCGCGTCCAATATCGCGAGCACCGCCAGCCACTATTGCAACCTTATTTTCGAATTTCATATGTTGACCTTTTCCGTTTGAATTTTTGTTTGTATTGGCTTAATCGTTCCTCCGAAAAACCAAACTGACCCCACCGCTAACGGGACTAATGCCGCACCTAAAACAAAGAACGGCACGTATGAGGTGGTTGTGATGGCGGGCACAATCCATGTGGTGATCAATACACCCACGACCGCTGCAGTACCACCAACACCGGCCAGTGACCCTACTGATTTGCCGTCAAAAAAATCACTTGGCAGGGTTTGAATATTGCCAATTGCGAGTTGAAAACCAAAAAGAATCACAGCGATCAGCAAAACTGCCACCAAGGGATCGGCGGCGACTGCGGTGGCCAACAGGGAGGGCAACATAATTGCTCCGCCTAGGGTGATGGTGAATTTTCGTGTCTTGTTAACCGACCAACCGCGCAGGAGTAGCCTACCCGCTAACCAACCGCCGAACACCGCGCCAATAGCAGCACCCGCATAGGGTACCCAAGCAAATAAGCCAATTTGCTTTATGTCAAAACCAAACTGATCAACTAGATAGATTGGCAGCCAAGACACAAACAACCACCAAACAGGGTCCAGAAAAAACCGCGAACCAATAACTGACCAACTTTGTCGGTAACGCAACATTTCCATCCAACTTGGCGCTGCCACTTGGTCGTCATCACCATCAGCGTCTACTTTTTGACCCGAGAGGATGTATTCTTTTTCGTCTGCTGTAAGCCAAGGGTGCGAGTCGGGACCAGATTTAGCAATAATCCACCACGGGATTAGCCAAACGAAACCTAAAACACCCACAGCAATGAAGGTGCCTTGCCAACCAAACTGAATATAAAGCAGTGCAATGATAGGTGCAGATACTACTCCGCCTAAAGCCGCGCCGGAGTTAAAGATGCCCTGCGCAAGGGCACGTTCGTGTATAGGGAACCACTCTGCATTGCTCTTAGTCGCACCGGGCCAGTTGCCTGCTTCGCCGATTCCTAAACCAAAGCGCGCTAAACCAAATCCCGTCACAGACCTCGCTGCCGCATGCAATATGATCGAAACGGACCACACCACGATGGCAAGTACGAAGCCTAGGCGAATCCCAATCATGTCAAAAATCTTGCCAAACAACGATTGACCAATGGCATAACCCACCATGAAAAAGGAGATCACCAACGCATAGTCATTCTTATCTAGGCCAAGTTCTGCGGAAATACTTGGCCACATCACCGCCAAAGCATTTCTGTCGATGTAATTTACGACCGTTGCTACCGCGATCAGACTAATGATTATCCAGCGCAAGTTTCTTACTGTCATATTTGTTTCACCTACTCGTTATATACTTTGATGTATTTTGCGCGCTTGGCCATTGCTAAGGTTTAACCTGAACTTTGGGAGGCGATTGAGCTCGAAAAGTATTCTATCGGTTTTTGACGCCTACCATCGATAGTGACGGTTATGACAGAGGATAACCAATTTTTTATCTTTTGGTAACCAAATAGTTGAATATTTCCTTTAATTGGTAAACACATTTAACTACCATGAAACAAACCCCACACACTCGAAACAATGGTCACCTCATGAAATGGTTTAGCCTTTTTGCGCTCTTGATAATGTCACTGCCCAACGCCGAGCAAGTTAACGCGGGCACGTCAAACCATCCCAAATTGGTCATGACCCAAACAGATGTTCAGAAGATCCATCAACAACTTGGAAATGTGCCGTTATTCGATGCCTCCTTGGCCGCAGCCAAGCTCGAGGTAGACGCTGAAATGGCACTAGGTATCAACACCCCAAAACCCTTGGACTATTCAGGCGGCTTCACTCATGAGCGGCACAAGAAAAACTACGCAACAGCGCAAAAAGCCGGCGCGTTGTATCAAATTTTGGGCGAAAAAAAGTATGCAGTATACGTTCGCGACATGCTTTTGCAGTACGCCTCATTCTACAGCGACCTGCCCCTCCATCCGAAAACGCGTTCTTATGCTAGAGGCAAAATTTTTTGGCAATGCCTGAACGATGCAAATTGGTTAGTATTTATGAGCCAAGCCTATGATGCGATCTACAATTCACTGACGAGCGCAGAACGAGAGATACTAGAAACTAAATTGTTTCGACCCTTCGCGGATCATATTTCCGTCGCTAACCCGCAATTTTTCAACCGCATTCACAACCACTCCACTTGGGCCACCGCTGCCGTAGGCATGATCGGTCTAGTAATGGGAGACGACGAACTCATACAAAGAGCACTGTATGGGCTGCACACGGACAATTTCAGTGATGCAATGGACGATGATGGCGGCTTCATCCGCACTCAAGGCCAAGAAGCTGGTTTCTTTGCTAACTTAGACAGCGCCTTTTCTCCAGACGGCTATTACACCGAAGGTCCATATTATCAACGCTATGCTATGTACCCATTTCTCGTTTTCGCACAAAGTCTGAGCAACGCAAACTACAATGAACAAGCATTCGATCGGAACCAAGGGGTACTACTCAAAGCGGTTGAAACTTTGGTACAACTATCCGATCACGATGGCGAGTTTTTCCCACTCAACGACGCCCAAAAAGGCATGTCCCTGCTTGCCAACGAATTAGTCACCGCCGTCGGCATAGCCTATCAGTCGGGTCAAGATCTACGCTTGTTGGGTATTGCGAAGATGCAGCAACGTGTACTACTTGACGGTGCTGGGTTTGCGACTGCGGCTGCAATTGCCGCAAAAAAAAGCCAACCCTTTAAGAGATCATCCATAGCACTCACTGACGGTTCTAGCGGCACAGAAGGCGGCTTGGCAATCCTGCGCGACAAAAATGAAAGCCTAGCACTGGTTTTTAAATATACGGCCCAAGGCTTGAGTCATGGGCACTATGACAAACTGTCTTTTTCGCTTTATGAACGCGGCAATGAGATATTGCAGGACTATGGAATGGCGCGTTTCGTTAACATTGGTCAAAAAGGCGGCGGCAACTACCTACCCGAAAATACCACTTGGGCAAAGCAATCTGTTGCACACAACACATTAGTTGTAAACGAAAGATCTCACTTCCAAGGGGTGTACGAGATCGGCAACCAACATCATTCCGAGCTCAGTTTTTTCAACAGTGACGGCGCAACAGCCCAAGTGGTTAGCGCGCAAGATAGAAATGCTTACCCAGAGTCGCCAATGAAGCGCACCATGGCGTTACTTGAACTTCCTGGAGCTCAGACACCTGTGGTGCTCGATATTCTAGAGGTGCAAAGTAGTGCACAACATCAATATGACCTACCGTTCCATTACCTTGGCCAAATGATAGACACCAATTTCAATTCGCTGCCCGCGTACCCTCTTGAAAGTCTGGGCAAAGACCACGGCTATCAACACCTTTACCTCGAGGCCAGAGGTCGCCCAAATAGTGCGAATACCAAGTTCACATGGCTAAACAGTGGCCGGATCTTTACCCTAACTTCAGTTACGCAAACGGAGGACGAGCTATTGATTGCGCGCCTTGGCGCTAACGACCCGCAATTCAATTTACGTCGAGATCCGTCATTTATAATCAGACGCAAGGCATCAGGCGACACGCTGTTCGTCAACATCATAGAGCCGCACGGCAGTTATAACGCCATCAATGAGCTTGCCACCAATGCAGTTAGCAGTATTGAGAACGTACAAGTCTTAATGCATACGCAAAAATACCTAGCTATAGGCATAGCTATGAGAGACGGCCAGTACGCAAACTTTTATTTATCACAAGACAACAGTTCTGAGGCAACTCATCAACTGCAAATTGACGAAAAAATAGTTGAGTGGTCAGGGCCATTCCACTTTAGCCAAGTGACTCAGCCATGACCCGCAACTCGAGCCGAAGGAAAACCGAAAAGTCATTGCTAGTGGTCGGAGAATGCATGATGGAGTTGTTAGGGCAAGGAGACACCTACCAACGCACATTTGCCGGAGATGTCTACAATAGCGCTGTCTACGCCAAGCGCCGCAATAAAGAGATTGACGTACAAATTTTGACAGCCGTTGGCACTGATGCTGTCAGCGCCGAAATGATGGCTCAGTGGGCTCGGGAAGGGATTGGTCACGAGTTGGTTCTGACTTCCATAACGGCACACCCAGGCATCTATATCGTCTCAACAGACAGCGAAGGAGAACGTACATTTAGCTATTGGCGCAAGCACTCTGCCGCTACTGAGCTTATGTCTCTTCTGACAGAAAACACTCGCCATCAGCTTGAAAAGTTTGATGCCATATTTTTTTCCGGCATCACCTTGGCAATATTATCCGACGATGAAAAAACTGAATTGCTCGCGCTGATTGCAACACTCAAAGCACAGGGCAAGACAATTGCATTCGATCCAAATCACCGCGCTGTACTATGGAACAATAAAGATCACGCTGCTCATTGGCTCACCAAAGCCTACCAATTAACTGACATCGCCCTTCCAGGCTTAGCCGACCATAAAGAAATTTTCGGCCACAAAGATCAAGAAGATGTTAGATCATTTTTACAAAAACTGGAGGTTAATGAGGTTATTGTAAAAGCGGACAGCGCAGGTTTGTTCGGCTACCTCGACACCCAGCCACCAATTCACCACGCTATAACCGAACTTGCCCCCAAAGACACTACTGGTGCCGGCGACTCATTTGCTGGCACTTATCTCGCTGGGCGTCTAAGCGGTGAATCAGTGGCAGAAGCCATGCGTAACGCGGCAAAAATTGCCGGCTTAGTGATCCAGCATCGCGGCGCTATCGTCGACGCCAGCCTTTACCAAGAATTTATTCAAAAGGATCTATAAATGGACGCATCCAAGCTACTCACCGACTACAAAGTAGTACCGGTTGTTGTTGTCAATGATACAAATAGAGCACTGAGACTTGCTGAAGTGTTCTTACGCAACGACCTCAATTGCATAGAGGTGACGCTACGTACGGACAATGCACTTGCTTGTATTGAGGCCATAGGCAACGCATTTCCCGAAGCTGTTATGGGCGCCGGTTCAGTCGTAACACCCACTCAACTGGCTGCAGCAAAAGACGCAGGCATTGCGTTCGCGGTGAGCCCAGGTTCATCCATAGAGTTACTCAAGGCAGCAACCAGCACACCTCTTGTGCCCGGAGCGGCAACGGCAAGCGAAGTCATGAACCTCAAAAGCGTTGGTTATCATACGGTTAAGTTTTTCCCAGCGGAGTTACTCGGCGGCATCAAAATGCTTCGAGCGTTGAGCGAGCCCATTCCAGGGGTTCAATTTTTCCCGACAGGCGGCATTCGAGAAAGCAACCTCAATGATTATCTCAATTTTAATCGCGTCTCATGCGTCGGGGGAAGTTGGCTGGCACCCACCGCGGATATTGAAAATGACTATTGGGCCGAAATTACCAAACGCTGTGAATCTGTTAAACAAATTCTCGCTGCAGGCTAAATCACCCCATCAGCTCCAGCACATCGCAGACTCGATTTGAATAACCCCATTCATTGTCATACCAACTTAGTGATTTGACAAAGCGTCCGCTGCCCACCTGAGTAAACGCTGCATCAAAGATGCACGAATGCGGGTTGCCTATGATGTCTGACGAAACCACTGGTGCCTCGGTATATTCAATCACGCCGGAATAATTTTCTGCAGCGGCGGCTGCAGCAACGACGCGGTTAATCTCGTCACAAGTGACATCGCTTTCAAGCTCAGCAAAAAGATCTACAACTGAACCATCTAGCACCGGCACTCTTGAAGCAATGCCATCTAGCCGACCTTTCAGCCCTGGTATTACCTCACCCACAGCTTTCGCCGCGCCAGTTGACGTAGGAATAATATTTTCTGCAGCAGCCCTGCTACGGCGCCAATCGCTATGCGGCACGTCAGCCAAACTTTGATCGTTGGTATAAGCATGAACCGTATTTATAACAGCTTCTTTGATGCCGAATGCTTCATGTAAAACCATGGCTAGAGGGGCAAGGCAATTTGTAGTACAGCTGGCATTGGACACAATACGATGTTCCTTAGATAGTCCGTGATGATTCACGCCAAAGACCACCGTATAATCGATTTCGTCCTGCGCGGGCACCGTCAGCAATACTCGCTGCGCACCAGCGTCTATGTGCCCCATTAACTGCGAGCGGGAACGAAGTACTCCAGTGGATTCAATAACCACATCAACCCCCAACGCTTGCCATGGTAATTGCCTCGGGTCCCGTTGTTGAAACATTTGTGCGGAGGTCCTTGCGGTCACCAAGCACCCACCAACAATATCCACATCGCCATCGAAGCGACCCATGACAGTGTCATACGCCAAGAGGTAGCGCAGAGCATCAGGCGCAAACAGATCATTTATACCGACAATTTCGATACCGGGCCGGTTTTGCGCAACACGAAAAACAGCGCGTCCAATCCGACCAAAGCCATTTATAGCTACTCTCATAACATACTTTACTCTTGAGATTTAGGATCAGTCGAAGACAGCTCATGATATAGCCAGGCAACTTCGAGCATACGTTTTGCATGACCTAGGGTTTCATGCCAACCTAAAACCTTGACCAATCGCTGGCCCGATCTGGACATACCCTGCAAGTCGACCAGCAACGAACATGACCGGCCTTTAACATCGGAAGAGACAACCGGGTCGTTGGTTGTTTCAATTAAACTTGGCATGGCTTTTTCAGCAGTGAGGAAAAGTTCACGTACGGTGCTGACATCGTCAATTGGATGGCTAAGCGAAATGTCTAGATCAAGCATTGAACCGACCTGGACAGGCACATTTAGCGCATAACCAGTAAGACGCCCATTCAACTCAGGCAGGCAGCGTTGTATCCACAAAAGCGCCGGCGTCGCATTAGGAACTATATTGTTCGCGCCTGACCGACTGCGCCGATAATCTTGCCCCACATCATCCTGCAATCGCTGATCACTGGTGTAAGCGTGTACCGACGTCATCGACGCATGTTCAATCTGAAATGCGCCCAGCATCACCTTAAGCGCGAGGGCTGCGGCATTAGTGGAACTTGAGCCAGCGGATACAATCCGATCACTGAGCTGCGCGTCAGCGTCATTAATGCCACGAAGAAGAACACGGTCAACGTCGCCGACCGGCAGCGCGGACAAAATCACCCGTTTTGCACCATTACTTATATGTGGCTCAATATCGTCAGTAGCGCAGTGCTGTTCACTTGCGTCGATCACTACATCAACACCAAGCGCATCCCAAGGAATTTCAGCGACATCGTTAGCAGCAATCAGCCGCGACTTCATGCCGCCGCTAACAAGATAGTTTGAATCCAACGCGACCTTAGCGTCTGCCCCGATGGATTTTTGTAGCAAGTGGTGAAGCACTTTAGGCTGGCCGTTTTCGACTATTAGCGCTATGTCAAAGCGACTATCGCGTAATGCCAAGCCATAAATTTGGCGTCCTAGGCGGCCCAAGCCTAATAAACCAACGCGAATCGGGATCATTATGCTACCTCAAGGATTTTTAGCGTATTCGTTCCGCCTTGCACATCTTGCAGGTCTCCCTTTGAGAGCACCATTAAATCACCTGAGCAAAGCGTACCATCCTCTTTCAACCGTGCGACAACAGCATCGTTCACCACCTCATAATTAATTTCTGCGGAACAAAACAGACGGGGATGAACGCCTCGAAAGAGCGCAACGCGCCCTAGTGCCGCCGTGCTATCCGCTAATGCATAAATGGGTAAATTGGAACGGGCGCGCGCCATTAGTTTGGGTGTATCGCCACTGGCGGTAAGGCAAGCTACAGCCTTTACTTTTTCTAATTTGCCCGCTACTGAGATTGCTGCCATAGCTATTGATTCGTCAATGGCCCCGTAAGATTCTCTGGTACCCATTACTTCATTTAGATGTGATGCTTCCGCGCCATCAATGATGCGAATCATTTGTTGGACCGTTTCAATTGGATACAAACCAACAGCGGTCTCGGCGCTCAGCATCACTGCATCCGTGCCATCCACTACTGCGTTCGCAACATCCATCACCTCAGCCCGCGTAGGTTTTGGGTTGGTAACCATGGATTCCATCATTTGTGTGGCAGTTATTACTGAGCGACCAAGCTCCGTAGCACGTTTGATCAATCGCTTCTGTACCCCCATCAGCGCTGCATCGCCAATTTCAATGCCAAGGTCGCCCCTCGCCACCATGACACCGTCAGACGCACGAATAATGGCATCTAATGCGGTTTTCGAAGCTACCGCTTCAGCACGCTCGATTTTAGCGACAATGCCACACTGAGCATCAAATTCGGTTATCAGCGCCCGAGTGCGATGAATATCGTCTGCACTTCTGACAAAGGAAACAGCCACATAATCCAACCCTTGCTGACAGGCAAACTCCAAGTCCACCAAATCTTTGGGGGTCAGCGCCTCAAGCGACAAGCCACCACCTCGAAGGTTTATTCCCTTGCCGCTAGAGAGCTCGTTGCCTGCAAGCACGAGGCATTGAATGCGAGACTGCTTCAAATGACGCACCTCTAACTCTACTTCCCCATCGCCCAGCACCAAAACGTCGCCCACGCTTAACTGGTCTGCCAGGTCAACGTGGGTGCAACCCACTTCAGTATTGTTGCCGGCGCTAAGCCCAACATTGCCGTCAATAGCAAAGGGTTCGCCAACGGTAAGCTGAATGGATTGATCCTGAAAGCTACCAATGCGTATCTTGGGGCCCTGTAGGTCACCCAAAATTGCAACAAAACGATTAGCACTACGCGCGGCGGCGCGAATTTTTTTAACCCGCTGCTCCTGTTCCCGGAGCGATCCGTGAGAGAAATTGAGCCGAAAAACATCTACACCCTCCAAGAGCAGATTTTCGATATACGAATCACTGCCAGGACCCAGCGTTACGACAACCTTCGTTGCTCTCATTCCTTTGCTCCCATGTAGGGGTGAATTTTGGAAGAACATTATAATAACCAATAATTATTAATTGGTCAACATCAATGTATACCAAACTACCTGGAGCGACCTGTGTCAACACAAAATTAAAATTGCGCAACTTTTGGATTTACAACTGCTATTACCAATTGAGAAACGCTGTTATTCTGACCGCAAGACATGGAGTGTGATAAATGGCCAGTGAAAAGCGACTATATAGGGGAATCGTAGATCAGATTCTCAACTCAATTAATGCTGGAGAATTCCCTGCTGGCGGGCGACTGCCACCTGAGCGAGAACTCGCAGAACGTTTTTCGGTTAGCAGGCCAACCATTAGAGAGGCCGTAATCGCACTTGAAGCGCTGGAGCGCGTCAAAGTTAAGACCGGTTCAGGGGTCTACGTGCTTGAATCTTCCCGTGGCTGGAATGGGGTGGATTTATCCATCAGCCCCTTTGAATTGACCGAGGCACGCGCAATGATCGAAGGCGAAGCCGCAGCCCTCGCAGCCGTCATGATCACCAATGAGCAATTAGGTGAAATAGAGTTAGCGCTTCATGAAATGGCCGATGCAAGCACTGCCATTTACGAAAATGCCGATAAAAAATTCCATCGAATCATTTCCCAAACTACCGGCAACAAGATGATCGAATCTGTCATCGATAACCTATGGTATGTAAGAGACAGCTCACCCTCGGTGCACAAAGCTTACCAATCGATATGCGATACCAACGGCGATATCCGCGTTGCAGAACACATTGAGATTTTCGAAGCCCTGAAAAATCGAGACGGCGTAAAGGCCCGTCAGGCAATGCACCATCACTTTTCGCGCATTATCAACAAACTGATTGCAGCCCAAGAAAAAGAACAAGTTGCGGCGATCCAGCAAAAAATGACGGAAAGCCGTGAGCGCTACTCGCTCAACCACTTGATATCTGCCGACTAGCGAGTGTCTCAGGGTCGCGTTTGCTAGGGCCAGAATATTAGCCCACTCCCGGCCCTTCCTGCCTTTTCACTACACAGGACTCCAACTTCGCGTGTCGCTATATATGGCTCTGATTATAGCTTTCTATGCAGACCAAACGGCCTTTTGAATTTTATTCATCATCAGACCATCCAATTTTCCAAGGCAAAAAAAAGCCCCAACACTTGGTTGGGGCTTTGAGTCTGCGCGTCATTCAGCGCTTACATCTACATCCGATAGCTTACACCGAATGTGATCCTTCGATCAGGAAATCCGACAAAACAGGTTGGCCCACTGCCTGTCACACAATTTTGCTGAATCTCAGACTCGGTAATATTTACGGCCTCTAAACCAATAGTAAAGTCTTCGAATACGGTGTAGTTCACACTAGCATTGAGTTGTCCTCGGTCGTCCGTAACAACAGGAAAGCTGAATGTACTACTACCACTGCTGTTAGCTCCGCCGGCAAAGTCTTGCGTACGGAATGCTTCACGCCACGTATAACGTATTCTCGCGGAGACACCGTACTTCTCGTAAAACACCGTGAAGTTGTAGGCATCTTCAGAGAAATCAAGAAGTCCTCGTTCTTCAGACTGTGCCCCAAGCACAGCAAGCCCACGACCAGATGTGGTATCCACAATGGAGCCGCCGCTGAAATCTTGGCTCGTGTAGTTTGCAATTACGCCGAAACCAGATGCCCAGCCAATCCTTTCCTCAAAACTTGAGAGGTCATACTGGACTGCAAGTTCCACACCCTGCTGAGTGGTCGTAGCAGGATCGTTCCCTGGGCTAGTGAAGTCGACACAAAGTCCGGGCTGGTTTGGATCACCCAAAACGTTAGGGATGACTTCTGGATTGAAGACACCACCGCCAGGACACGTTGGGTCTGTTTCGCGCACGAATCCACTAACACTTGTCGCATCAGGAACAAGTAAAGCGCCCTCAAAATCAATACCAAAGATATCTGTGCGTTCCTTATTGAAGTAACCGATGCTGACAACCGCTGACGGCGCAAAATACCACTCGATAGACGCGTCCCACGAAACAACCTCTTCAGGACTTAAACCCGGATTACCCAATTCAACAACAGCATTTTCGCTTTGGTCATAGGTGAAGCCTGTATTTAGATCGTCAAAGTTTGGACGCCGGATGTCTTTGCCATAACCTAATCGGATAATCACATCTTCAACCGGCGCGGCCACTAAATTGAATCGTGGCAGCAGAAAACTGTAGTCACCGCTGGTAGTCTGTAATGCTCTATCACCACCAGCATCTTCTGGCCCAAAAGCTGTTGATTCAATATCCGTCTGCACATAGCGCAGGCCAATATTGCCGCGGAAAATACCGCTTTCGAAGTTAAGCTGCGCGTACAACGAATTAGTTTCTTCCTCAATATCGTAAAACGAATTTTCATCAGAACTGAGGTTAATTGTAAGATCACCATCCGCTTGAGGATTCAGTACGCGCTGTGCCGCAAGCGCGCGCTCCAATATTTGTATTACACGATCAGGATTTGAGAAAGAAGCATCTGGATCAACAAGAAGAAAATTTCTAATCGCGAGGCTTCTGCCATCGGCATCACCGTAATTACTGGGGCCTCTAACGAGGATTTCTTCGAACAAGGAACCTCTTGGGCTATCTTCTAACCTGCTGAAACCGCCAATGCGATCATCAATATCTTCGAATTCAGCTTGCGACTTATTAAAGCGATAACCAAAATCGATAGAAGTTATATCGAACTTGTCTAGGTCATAGGAAAAGTCAACGCGGAAGGCATTTTCTGAATTCTCTTGAGTGTTACGACCAACATCTACCTGATCCAAAACCACATTAGCAGGGTCAATTAGGTCGGCAACCGACGGAGCAAATGGCGAATCGAAGTTGATTCCAAATGACAACGAGTTGCCGCTCAAATCATAGACGAACGGCACACAGTTATCATTGCTTGTTCTTGGATCACCGACGGCTGCGCCATCCAACGGGCAGTTCGGATTAATGAAGTTCAGCGTGCTGTTCAACGTAGGCGAAACAGTGTCTGCCTTAGTTGATGAAAGCTCAACGGTTGCTGTCCATTTGTCAATATTCCAAGTACCACCCAACCTAAAGATTTCGCTGTCAGTTACCCGAGATCCTGTCTCACTTGAGAAACGTAGGTTTGGATCGTCATCATCATTGTTCAGGTCCGGCTCAATTGTGCCAGTTAACGCAGCCTGAAAAGGTCCGCCCAATGCACCAAAATTCACCGTCTCGAATGTACTAGGCGCTTGAATGTTTCTGACCGAACTTACGCCCGATGCCTGCAGTCTATATTGATCTCGGCTACGCTCTTGCTCATTGACAATAACATCGAGAAAAAGATTTAAATTGTCATTGGGTGCCCACTCAAATGTAGAGGCCACGTTAATGGTTTCATAATCGTCGTTTTCCTGTTCCTGCAGCAGAAACTGAATACCGAGAAAATCGGAAGGTCCGCCAGACACGCTAGAGAGATTATCTCTGTCAGCTCGAGGGCGGAAAGACACCGCCTCTTGCTCGGTGTAACTACCACTAATCAAAAAGCCAAATGTACCCGCGTCGGTTTCCCAATTATCACCATATGCTCCTGACAATCTGGGAAGTGCACTTTCTGTACTCAGGCTATTATCTTCCCCTTGAACGCGTGCAGCGACCAACGTATCGCTCAGCTCAAGTGGACGAATTGTCTTCAAATTAATTGTGCCGCCTACAGAACCTTCAATGGTCTTTGCGTCAGGTACCTTAATCACCTCAACAGACTTAATGATTGAGGCATTTACATCTTCAAAATTAATACCGCTACGCCCAGCGCCAGAACCTACGGTAGATACACCGTTAATTTCGACTCGGTTCGCATTTGTTCCGCGAATTTGCACGCCAGTTCCGATACCTGCTGTACGTGTGATTTGCACACCCGTTATGTTTTCGAGTACCTCTGCCAAATTTTGATCAGGCAGCTTACCAATATCTTCCGCCTCAATAACCTCGATTAAATTGTCCGAATTGCGCTTTTGGTTGAGGGCGCTCTGCAGTGATCCACGGATACCCGTAACAACCACTTCCTCAATAATTTCGTCTTCAGCCAGTATTGTCGGCGATTGAAACAGCACTAATGAGCTGATCACCACCGGTGCGATTCGTTTAAACTCCATTTTCTTCCCCTCGATTACGCTTGATGCATAAAGCCATTGCCTAAGAGACAACGATATCCTCGCAGACTAACCAATCAACTTTTTATTGTCAAACACAATGAAGGCATTTATGGCGGTATTGGTAATACCAATAAATACTATATTGGTAAGGTGATCGTCATGATTTTTGGTTGAATAGTCTGCTGTGGACAACTACGATCAGCCGAGGCACATATAGCGTATGTGCATTCACGCACGTTCAAATAAATAATCAGGCTCGATCCATGCAGATAATCAAGTTCATGTTTTCTACCGCAGCTTTTTTCTCGTTCATCACCCTCACCACTGTGACGAGCGCTGCAAACGCTGTCACGGTGCATAATTTAGATGAATTCAACGCTGCCGTGAAAACGCTACGCGCAGGTGATGAAGTTGTTATGGCGAATGGTACTTGGCAGGATGTTGAGCTACGTATTAAGGGTGCGGGTACTCTTGACCAACCGATAAACCTAAGGGCTGAAGAATCGGGCAAAGTCGTTATTGCCGGTCAATCCAACCTAGAGATCTCAGGCGCGCACATCACCGTTTCAGGCTTGGTATTTAAAGGTGGATTCACGCCAACGAGCGAGGTCATCTCGTTTCGAACCTCCAAGCAAGATCTCGCCTATCACTCGCGGGTTACCAACACTGTGATCGACAATTTCAGCAACCCCGAAAGATCTTCGTCTGATACTTGGGTGGCGATCTACGGCAAGAACAATCGCTTCGATCACAACTCGCTGCTCAACAAAGGTAACAGTGGGGTCACTTTAGCGGTCAAACTTAACCAAGAAGAGAGTCAAGAAAACGGACACATCATTGAATATAACTATTTTGGTCCGCGACAAGTTCTGGGCAGCAACGGCGGCGAAACACTCAGGATAGGCACTAGCCATTATTCGCAGATGTATTCCAACACTATAGTGCGTTACAACTTTTTTGATCGTACCAGTGGAGAACTAGAAATAATCTCAAACAAATCTTGCGGCAATATCTACGACGGCAATGTTTTTTACGAAAGCCAAGGCACCCTGACTATGCGCCACGGTCACTTTACGCTCGTGGAAAACAATTATTTCTTGGGTAACAGAATGCCCAACACTGGCGGCCTGCGCATCATCAACGAAAATCAGACAGTGCGAAAAAATTATATGTACGGCCTAACCGGTCATCGTTTTTTTGGCGCAATGGTCATAATGAACGGCGTGCCTAACGGCCCTATTAACCGCTACGACCCGGTGACCGATTCTTTCATGAACAACAACATTCTCATTGACAGCGACCACATTCAGCTTTGCGCAGGCAGTGATGAAGAACGCTCGGCGCCACCCAGTAACTCTTCAATGCATAACAACATCATCATGAGCCAAACAAACCTCAATCCCTTTACAATCTATGACGATATTTCAGGCATATCCTTTAAAGGCAATATCATCAATGAAGAGGCGCATAGCCCAATCAAAACTGGATTTGAGCCTCAACCTTATTCAATAACTGAAAATAAGTACGGCCTGAAAGTGCCAGATGAGGCCCTGACCAAAGCTATTGGCTTCAACGAAATAAAACTGCCAGTTACTAAAGAGCAAGCCGGCGCAGATTTCTACGAAAAGCGGGAACTCTCAGCAGCGCTGCAAAGCGGGCAAACGCTCTTCGTTGAGCCTGGGACCAACACTATTCTGCGCGCAATCAGCGAGAGCAAACCCGGCGACACATTGGTACTGGAGCCTGCAGGCAAATACCTAATGACTAAACTTGCGGTAATCAACCACCCTTTAACCATTAAAAGTAAGCCGGGTGATAAGCCAATCATTCGCTCCGAAAAGTCTAGTTTCTTTGTCATTGCAAATGGCGGCGCCTTAGCATTAGAAAACCTTTGGATTGATGGCCGTGAATCTCCAGACATTGCCGGCAACTCCGTCATCAGAACAAGCCGCTATTCAATGAATCGCAACTACTCGTTGCGCGTTCGCAATTGCAAAGTCACCGATCTGGATGTAAACCACAGCTTTAATTTCTTCAAGGTATCCATGAGTACCTTTGCCGATGAAATTGAAATCTCAAACACCGAAATGAGCAATATCACAGGTTCAATTTTGTCGCTTAATAAAGAAACTGACGACCTTGGTATCTACAACGTGGAAAATCTCACGTTGAGTGGCAATACATTTACCGATATTCAAGGTGCCATTGCCGACGTTTACCGAGGTGGCACTGATGAAAGCACCTTTGGACCCATCGTTGTTGTCGCTGATAATCAATTCATTAGAACTGGACAAGGGTCGCGCAATAAATCAGGGGCATCACTAAAGTTTCACGGCGTTCAACGCCTGAATATCTCTGATTCTGCCTGGGCAAACAGTGCGCCGCTGCAACTCTTTCTTACCAATGGAGAACCGATAACAGTGATTGAAAATGTGGTAATGAAAAATACCGGCCAGATCCAATCTAACAGCGAGCAATATCAGGTTAAAAACGTTTCATATGAATGAGAACGATTAATCAGCAAGCAATTGTTCCCGAGCTATGCAATCGATCGGACTAGAGCCATTTGATATTGAGACTCCAATTAGAGACACCGTAGATTCTTATTATTCTCTGGGCATCATCGGAGCGGACGACTAGCAAAGGCTAATCCAGCTACCCGCAATACACAGGAAAGGATCTCAAAGAGGTTTTTTATGCTAGCAGAGGGTAAAAATTTAGCGATACACCATCGACCTCTAACAAATGACCTATAACAAATGACCTAACGCAAATGACCTAAGACAAATGACCTAGGACAAATGACAGAACGAAAGGTTTCGACGACTCGCCAAATATGAACACCCAATACCACTGAACTTCTACCCCAAAATGAGTCTGAGCGAGCCTACAAAACCAGCTGCATTTTCTATACTGTTCGTAGCATCTTTTATTTCTATACGAGTATTCACTATGACCGCAGAGCAAGTTTTTAGCTTATGCAGCATGATCGCTATGACAGGCTGGGCAGGTTTAGTTCTGGCCCCGCGCTGGACTGTGACCCGAGACTGGGCTGCCCCAGTTGTGGCGCCCCTGCTCATTGCCGGTTTTTACATATGGCTCATGACGAGTACTACCCCTCCCGCTGGCGGCGGATTCGGTTCTTTAAAAGAAGTAACCGTCCTATTTTCCGACCCCAACTTATTACTGGCTGGCTGGATCCACTACCTAGCCTTTGACTTGTTTGTTGGTGCATGGGAAGTGCGTGATGCACAGCGCCAAGGCATTCATCATTTTCTGGTCATTCCCTGTTTGTTCGCCACCTTAATGGCCGGCCCAGCTGGGCTCGCCCTGTATTGGCTTGTGCGTGTTGTTGTGACACTCATTAAGCGCCGTCAAAATCAGACTGAGGGGACAGCGGCTTGAGCACTCTGGGCTTAACTACTACCAACACCCCATTGCCAACGCTGACTGAACTGAAAGACACTCAGCCCCTATGGTTCTACGCCGCACTATTCAATTTTGCCCTAATGGGCTTTTGTCTGGTCGCAGGCATCTTTGACGACAGAACATTTAACGGGGTTTCCGTATGGAGCAAACCGATAAAATTCGGCTTATCCGTAGGCGTGTACTTTATTACTCTAGTTTGGTTTGCAACCTTCCTTAGTAAAGAAACGCTCACCAGTACCCCAGGCAAATGGCTGGTAGCGATACCTCTTATTGCAGGCCTAGTTGAGACGATATATATCGCTGTAATGGCAGGCTTAGGCCTAGCCTCACACTATAATTTCTCCTCCAGTTTTACCTCTATCATGTACGCCATTATGGGCGTTGGCGCTTGGTCTATGGTGTTGGTGCTGCCTTGGATGGGCTACTTGATTGCCAAACAAAACCCCATAACTCACCCACTCATATTCGCCATTGTTATAGGCCTATGCGTAACCCTTATTTTGGGCGGAGGCTTCGGCAACTACCTAAGCAGCAACGGCGATCATTGGGTCAACGCCACGCCTACAGATGCCAATGGGCTGTGGCTATTTAACTGGGCGAGAGATGGCGGCGACCTGCGTGTGGCACATTTTTTCGGCATGCATGCCATGCACGCGTTCCCTCTATTTGCTCTACTGCTGCCAAGGAATTGGGGTGAACAGCATAAGCTAGGCGTGCTGAGTGGATTTATTATTTGTTATGTAGGTTTGAGCGCCGGCACATTTATCCAGGCAGTAAATGGCCAACCCTTTTTAGCCGGCTGATTTGGGTAACTAGATTGACTGTACTAACTGAATAAATTGGTAAGCCAAATAGACCTATACACCGTCCCTGCAACACTGCACGGTCAAATTTCATGTATCCTTTGAGGTTAACTTAATGCAAATATTTCAACAAAAAAGAAGCGCAGGAGAAGCGACTTGAAACTCATAAGCGACGACATTTTGATCGATTCGGGACAACAGCTGCCAATTCACGGGGCAGCATATCCGGCTTTCAATGAATTCAAATTTGCCGACCCTGCCGCGTGGACAAAGGGTCACCCTTTTGACCTTTACAAAAAGATGCGCGAGCAAGCGCCAGTGATGTGGTCACCGGTAGATAAAGAGCGCTCGGGGTTTTGGTCGGTCACACGCTATGACGATATTAAAAAAGTTGAGTTGGCTCACAGCGTATTTTCCTCTCAGCGCGGCAGCATCAATATAGCTGTACCAGAAAGAAAACATTGGCGTCCGAAAAAGCTTATGCCTGCAGCCTACAATTCCTTAATCAATTTGGACGAACCCGCGCACCGTGAAATGCGCATGCAGCAGAGCGACTTCTTTTTCCCAGCATATGTTGCCCAGGTCCGAGATCGAGTGAGCGTAAAAATCGACTCCCTGCTCGATGAGATGGAGCGCAAAGGGCCAGTTGTCGACTTTGTTAAACTGTTTTCAGAAGAGCTACCACTATTCACTCTGTGTGAAATGCTCGGCGTTGACGAAGACGATAGACCAAAAGTGAAAGTTTGGATGCACCACCTGGAGCTGGCGGCACAATTTTTGTCCAATCCCTGGCAAACGTTTTTGTCCGAACCCCTGTTCCCGTTCCGCTTCAACCCAGTTGTAAACGACATGTTTGCCTATGGTGAACGTGTCATGGCGGAAAGGCGCATTAATCCGCGCGAAGATCTGTTAACCGCGATTGCCCAATCCAAGTTGGGTGGCGAGCTACTGCCCCAAGAATTTTTAGACGGCTCTTGGCTGCTCATTATTTTTGCCGGCAACGACACGTCACGCAATTCATTGTCGGGCACCATTCGCTTGATGACCGAATTCCCAGATCAGCGCGCCATGGTGCTGGATGATCCGTCACTCATTCCACAAATGTCAGAGGAAGCCCTGCGCATGGTCTCGCCTGTTATGCACATGAGACGCACTGCATTGGAAGACACAGAATTAAACGGCCAAAAAATCGCCAAAGACGAAAAGTTAGTGCTTTGGTACGGAGCTGCTAACCGAGATGCTGATATCTTCCCAGACCCTGACACCTTTAATATGCACAGAAACAATGTCGACAAACACATTGCGTTTGGTCACGGCGTGCACAAATGCCTAGGGTCGCGAATTGCCAAGATGCAATTGCGGCTGGCCTTCGAGAAGATCTTTGACCGCTTCCCCGACATCCATTGGACTGGTAAGCAAACTATTTCGCCTAACCCACTGGTGCACGCAATTTCCAGCTTGCAGGTTAATCTGTATGGCCCTAACGGTAAGCGTCCTACGCAGGTTGCGGTAAAGTAAAGAAAGCATCGGTAATGAAAACTCGCGGCATAGCGTTTTCGCCACGCCGCTAAATATCAGTCGTTACGCTCATCAGCGCAACGCTCTGCCAACCCGAGGTCCCGCTCAGCCACAACTAAGCCACACCTAAACCATATCTAAGCCACACCTAAGCCCACATGTGAACAGGGACACACACCAAATTCAGCCTCACATCGCCACCGATATTTCCCTCTCCAAAAACGCAATGATCCTACATCAAATATGGCAATCACCCGTTAACCACCCGATTCTAGTAAGCCACTATTGGGCTTATGGCAACTCCTAGATCACAGCTGGTTGATGGTCAAACCCCACTGCACTATCACATTGTTTCTCGCTGCGTCCGGCGGAGCTGGCTTTGTGATCGCGATCGATATTCCGTTAAAGACTATAACCACCGAAAAGTATGGCTGAAATCTAGACTGTTTCACCTCGCAAAGTATTTTGCTATTGAGGTTGAGGCCTTTGCCATCATGAGTAATCACTTTCATCTGGTGCTCTACTATGACCCGTTGGCCTGTGACTCTTGGTCAGATGAGGAAGTTGCCCGCCGTTGGACAGCAGCGTTCCCTCCTCGAGTCCCTGACAATGACCCCACAGGACTCGCTGATCAACTGCAATGGCAACAGCAGGCTCTACTGAAGTCTGCGGACCGACTCCACTCTGCCAGACGCTGTTTGGGATCGCTGTCCGCGTTCATGAAACACCTGAAACAACCTATTGCATGGCGAGCAAATCGTGAAGACGGCTGTACTGGTCACTTCTTTGAAGGTCGGTTTTACTCGGGGGCCTTGCTCAGTGAAAATGCTGTTCTTGCTGCCATGGCTTATGTAGATCTCAATCCTGTCAGAGCCAAGATTGCGCAGGCTATTGAGCAATGCCGTGACAGTTCTATCAGTACACGCCTCAAGCGGCTGGAAAACACACCTGAGCGACTGAAGCAGGCGCTTGTTCCTTTGGTATCGGGAATTGGTAGGGCTACAGCCCGGTTATCAATGTCACTGGCAGACTACGTTGATCATCTGAGACTTCTTATCCCTTCTAAAGACTTTACTCAATACTCAGATTCTCAGTCACGGTGGTTTGCCAGAGTGACTACGATTAAGAAAAGACAGCGTGCTTACGGTCAACTTGACGAATTGAAGAACTGGAACGCACAACATAGGCACAAGCGCTTGGGTGCAGCTTTGCCTGAATAAATAACTATCAAGCGATTTCTTTTAGCTTATACGTTTTATCGCGTGGAAATAGGGATTGCCTAAATATCATTTTTGGTCAGGCTCATTCAGCCCCCTATAAACAACCACTGAACATTCCAAATTCCAAATCATCACGCCGCTAACGATATTATTGCAGGTTAGTGTGTGTCCTCATTTTTATGTGTCCTCATTTTTATAAATTGCAACCATACGAAGCCGAGGTGCAGGTAATGCACAAGGAAATATTGAACATCTAGTGCTGCAAAACAGGTATATCTAGTTATGACCGCTTTGGGTCGGAAGCGGAAGTTAACTAACGGGTGATCGATTTTTGTTCAATACGTCTGCAATCGACCCGCACCAGTCATTCAGACGCTCCAAAATTAGGCTAGCCTTGCTCCTCCAATGGAGGAGGAAATCATGGATCATCAGGCGTTCGCTCAGTTGCTAGGTAACTACGGAGAATTTGTCGGTGCAATTGCCGTAGTGATAACGCTGACTTATCTGGCTGTATAGGTTCGTCACAGTAAAGACGCGATGGAGACCAATACGAAAGACAATTCGCGCTGATGCCTCAAAGGATGTTTATCTTTCTCGGTCATATTGGAATTCGGAAGTTTCTAGACACTCCGATCGAGTATTAATCGACAATATGTTTAAAGACGACACGGACTACGCCCAACTAGAGTACGAGGAGCAAGTCGTTGCGGGATTCCTCTTTCGTGCACACGGAGCGGCCGCCAACCCATGCCCGAACGTCGGAAAACGGATTTCTTGAACATGTTCTTAAAGTATTTATTGAACATGTTTATTTAATTGTGCAATATGCTCCTCGTCCTCACATGAGCACGGGAGCAAGCCGCCATGACCGAACAGAAAGAACCCATAATCGATCGCACCTTCGCCGAGAAATTCCTGCGCGCCGCCGACCGCCCCATGGACTACGGCGTCTACTTTCTGCTTCACGACTGGTGGGAGGGTGCACCCCAGTCCGCGCTCGACGCCTACGCAGCTAATCTCCGTGCCATGCCGGGTGCCGATGAGTTCTTCGCGGAGGCGTGGTTGCCTGAACCGCTGAAGATCGCCGATCTGGAGCAGTGCGCGCCGGAGACGCTCGGCGACGCCTACCGCCGCTACATCGTCGACAACAACCTCTTCGAGGACTTCGCGCGCAACTACCGGAAGTTCCACCAGCAGATGCTCGACGCCGGTACCTTCGACCGCCTGCCGGAAGAGATGCGGTTCATGCTCGTGCGGGGTACGCAGATCCACGACTTCATGCACGTAATCACCGGCCACAATTCCTCACCGATCGGCGAACTCGGCATGGCCGGCTTCCACTTCGCGCAGATGAAGTTCGCCTATCACGCCATGCGTTTCGCAGTGACCGCGGCGCATGTCGCCTTCGTGGCGCCCGAGCACATCGAGTCGACCATGGACGCGATAGTGCGCGGCTGGCTCATGGGCCGGGAGACGCCGAACCTCCACTTCGCGAAATGGGAAGAGCAGCTCGACCGCCCGCTGGAGGACATCCGCGCCGAAGTGGGTCTAACGACCTGGACACAGGCGGCCTGAGGCCTTGGTAGGCCGACCTGCCGCCACCGAGGAGCAGCGACGCGCTCAGCGGCGCCGCATCCGCGAGGCTGCCGTGGAACTCCACGGCGAGAAGGGCATCCAGGGCATCACCATCCGCGCCGTCGCGCAGCGCGCCAGCATCTCCACAGGCGCCGTATACAGCCACTTCTCGAGCCTCGCCGAACTTGCGCAGTCGCTGTGGCGCGCACCGCTCGAGAAGGCAAACGCGCAGTTCAACGCGCTGGCCGAGGCAGAGCCAGATCCCCTGAGACGCGTGGCGCGGTTGCTCGGCGCCTATGCCGAGTTTTCGCTCGACAATCCGGAGTTCCTCCGCGGCGCCATGCTGTTCGTGCGGCCCGCGACGCTTGACGAATCTGAGCGAGTGCCCCTGGAAGAATTGGACTTCTTCCGGCTGCTGCGCGAGGCGGTCGTCGCCGCGCAGGGCTCAGGACAGATTCGCGAGGGCGATACCCGAGCGCTCGCATCGGGCGCCTGGGCTGCCGTGCACGGCGCGCTGGCCCTGCCGATTAATCTCGACCGCTACGAGTGGGGCGCGCCGAGTGAGCTGACGATGACGGCCGTCGAGGCGGCCATGCGCAGCCTCAGGGTCTAACAGGCAATGAAGGGCCCTCACTCACCAGAGTCAGCCCACCATGAATGTCCGCTTCTGGCCGAGAGCAGCCAGTTCGCGTTAACTGGTATTACCGAAAACGAGTTCCGCAATCGGCCAGAAGCGGAAACTTGTGAAATCGGCTAACATTCGATCATCAGTTAAAAGCGAAAGGTAGCCTATTGGCCGCAGACATCGCAGCAATCCTGAAACCTCCCTATATGCGCTTGCTCTCAAGTTCGATTCTTGGGGTGACTGATTCAAATGGGATTACGCATTTCGTATCTCAGATAGCCAGAGAACAATTCGGATTCAAACAACCGTCAATCGAAAATTTCGAGCTAAGCGTTGGTGCCGTTTTTTGGATTACAGACGACAGTAGTGGAATGAAAATTCTGCTGAAAGTTCTATCTCCGGATATATCGTTTGAGGATGCAAGAGCACGAGTAGACTACCAGCGCTACATTCATAAAGCTGGTTTTCCGTGCCCAGAGCCTTTGAGCAATCCTCTATTAACAGATGGTTTAGTTTTGATCGCTGAAGACTTCGTTGATTTGGGTAGACCGGCAAGTGGACATGTAGCTGAAGATCGCGCACTCATGGCGAGTTGTTTGGCCAGCTTGGTCGAGTTAGGAACTTCTTACCCGTCAACTTCGTTTCCATCGGAAACACTGATAACTCAACCCGAAGACCTTTGGCCCAAACCTCACAACGCGTTATTTGACTTTAGTCGTCGGACCGAGTTTACCGAATGGATTGACGGTATCGCGACCGAAAACAAGATCTCAAACGAGGCAAACCACTCACCGCTGGTGATAGGCCATCTAGACTGGGCTGCAAAACACTGCAGAATCAGCGCGAACAGCATCAGTGTTGTGTATGACTGGGACAGCACTGCTTTAGTAGCGGAGAGTAGAGTTCTCGGAAACGCTCTTAGGAGTTTTACCTATAGGGATGATGATGGGTTGAGCCAGGTTCCGAATTTGGACCAAATGAGAGACTTTCTAGCTTGTTACGAATCCGCCAGGTCAACACAATTCAAGAGCGAGGAGATCGACGAAATCGTATCGCACTTACTTTACGGCGCAGCTTATGGAGCGCGTTGTGAGGACTCAATTGACGATGGGTCGGAGTCAGCAAGAACGGGCAATAGAGAATTCCTGAAATTGGTTAGCAATCTTGACCTAGCCAAAATGTTACGAGCCCGGTAGATATCAAAGGGCAACCAACTGATGCTTCTACCTTTGACTAAATTCCGCTTTGGGTCGATAGCAGACATTCAAGGCGATGCAGGACCATCCTACTCAATCTTCTAGTTTCCTGAGAGAGAAACCAAAGATGAATGAAGCCGCAGCCCCTTGTGTATTCAACATTGTGTTGCTTGTCTGACTGTCGTAGAGTCTTGGTGCCTTTATAAAAATAAATAGGAGAAAAGATGTTCCAGAATAGACGTTCGATCTTCATCAACAGCGCACTAAGTTTTTTCGTACTTTTTTCTGTCTCCGTCAACTCTTGGTCAGATGGTCATGGGAATCATGATGCGGCAGGCCACAGTGATGCAGTAAAAACCATGGGCGAATACATAGACAACTTTGTAAAGGTATTCAACGAAGGCGACGCGGCTAAGGTTGCTGCGCTATACACTGAAGATGCAATTTGGTCGGTTGCTGGACTATCTGAGCCGATGTACGGGCGTGCAGCCATTCAGGCGGGTATGGAAAGTAATGCCGATGGGGCCGTAGCTGGGGCAACGTTAGAGGCGGAAGTGTTCACCGCGCAAGATTTAGGGAATGGATTCCTGCTTGCGAACGGTAGTTGGACACAAAGAGATGCGTCAGGCGCGAGGGTTGATGGCGGACTGTGGGGTAATGTATTTCAAGTCGTCGATGGCGAGGTTTTGCTTCACCTAGAGTCAACCAGCAGAAATTAATCCCAACTCTTAATATTGCCCCTCAAGCGGTGGTTTGTGGGGCCATAAATGGGGGCATTAATCTAGAGGTTTGATATTTTAGTTATATAAATCAAAGGCTTAAAGGTCAATTCGAATCCCTCTCTCTCCGCCAACTTACCACCTAACACATTGATTTAATTCCAAAAATTTAATTAGGATGTCTTGTGGTATCAAAAAGGGTATTAAAAGCGACCGCTAAACCTTTTTCTTTCGAAACTTCTCCCATTCTGTGCGAACCCTGACCGGCAGGCGCTTCTGCGCCGTAGCGACTCGCTCAATCGCGTCATCCAGCTTATGCTCCTCTCTCAGCAATAACTCGACCCATTGGCCAGACCAATACTCCTTTACCGCAGCGCCTTGGTTATCGGCTCTTGGAATGTGTTAGGGTCGATTAAATTCGCAAACGCGCTCCTCCCCCCAACTCAGCGGGGCTAGGACAAGCAGGATGATTAAGGTTAGATGCCTCATTCGTAAAATCCACTTGCGTTGCAAGCCCTGACTGCGGTCTCGGGCGCAAGCTTCTCCAGCCTAGATAACTCTTCTTCTTGCCATTCGATAGATTCGGTTAGTGCGTTATCTATTGTCAGGTATACATTAAAATCGTATTGATCCCACTCAGCAAAAATCGGAGCTTTACAGTCTTCTTCACCCCAACAGTCGTTTCTTTTGGCGCGAGCCATCAGTAGTTTATTCGTCGCACCAAAGTCGTGCCACTTGTCGAGCTCTTCGCGTGATCCCACCAGAACGCCGACCTCTTTATAGGCATTCAAAAATGCTGCGTCTCTTTTTTCTCCCCAAACAATGACCTCAGACAACTCGTAGTGCGACGCTTTGGCGGTTTCGTATTCTTTTTTCTTAGTTTCGTGCTGGTCTAGGTAGGCAAGATAACGATCATAATTATCGTCAATCGGAGGTGGTTCATATTTCGGAAATTCGGGGTGTTTTACCGGCGACGGGTTAGCTTCAAACCAAACATTGAAAAGCTCCCTGGCAGACAGCGCAATCTGGTTCTTTGTCAAATCTGCATTGAGATTCGCGAGGGTTTCTCGTGCACTGTCCAGCTGGAGGTCACTATTAGCCCTCGGCAGCTCTGTTCTCATGCATTTGTCGAAGTCAGACTCGCAACCGAACAGAAGGATACATGTAACGCATATTGTCATGATCTTTCGCATAGCTCGACATTGCCTGAAGCGAGAGGGCGTTGCAATTAAGGCTATGCCTAAACGCACCCCCGATTCCACCCCCGGTGAGACCTATACATCATAAGTGTTTGATTTATATGGAAATAATGGCGGAGAGAGAGGGATTCGAACCCTCGAAGGTTTTAACACCTTACACGCTTTCCAAGCGTGCGCGATCGACCACTCTGCCACCTCTCCTGAATATGGTGGCAACCCACCCAGTCACATCTAAAGCCCGAAGCCGCTGTTACCGTTGCTCCCTTCCAGGCCTGGCGGAGTTCACAGCATATCGCCTCTAGAGGACCAAAGTGGGTCACCATAGAGCGGAGAATCTTAGAGGAAAGCCTCTCAGATTCCTACTGCAAAGGTCAGTATTTCGGGTACTCTTGGCGAATTATTTGCTAGACGAGCACCCATGCGCAAAGACCACCGCCCTTACAGCCTTAAAGTTCTCCAAGGTAAGCTCGAGGCGCGTTGGGTGAAGCATTTTATTGCCCCACAATTGGAGCGTATGGGCCATCACTCAATGATTATGAAACCTTGGTTTCTGAAAATTTACGGTAAAGAAATCAGTTTTGGTCAGTCGGTCCATGTGATTACGGCAGCAGATAGAAACGTGCGCCTGACCACATGGGCAATGAACGACCATCAGGGTCGTATTGATATTCAAGATTATGTGCTGATCTGCCCTGGGGTGCGTATCGACTCTGCGTTGTCCGTGGAGATTGGTGCCAGCACTATGCTCGCTGCTGGGGCTTACATCACCGACGCCGACTGGCACGACATTTATGATCGTACTCAAGCCATTGGCCGTTCTGCACCGGTTAAATTGGCGGCCAATGTTTGGGTGGGCGACGGCGCGACTATTTGTAAGGGCGTGAGTATCGGCGAGAACTCCATTATTGGCGCTGGCTCCGTGGTCACAAGTGACATTCCCGCCAATGTGATCGCTGCCGGCAATCCTGCCCGCGTGGTTAAGGCGTTGGACCACAGCCAAAAACTGATTAGGCGCGAAGACATGTTAGCCAACGGGCCTGAACTGGCCATACAAATGGACGGCCTGGAACGCTGGATACGGGCAGACAATACTTGGTTAAAATGGTTTCAGGCGTTAGTCGCGCCAACCAAGAAGGATTAGCAATACCCACCTGAACCCGCTGAGTATGAGTCTACTGCCGTGGCATCCGAGCATCTGGCACGGCGCAGACTTCACTGGATCTAAACGGATTTATGTCCAACCCCCCTCGGCGCTGAAAGCGTCCATTTACCGACAAAAATATGGGCTGGCAGCTCGCCATAATGTCGGCGTATATCCGCTCTATAGTAGTTTCATGGAATGCTTGGTGGCTGCGATAAGACACTAAGTAGGCCAGCAATCCCGCATGATCTATTGCTTCGCCCTTATAGCTGACAATTACCGTGGCCCAATCCGGTTGCGCCGTTACCGGGCACAGACTGCGGAATAAATGGCTGTACAATTCCTCGGTCACCACTTTAGGTGAGCTGCCCACAAGCCCTAACAATTCTGGTGCTCGCTGATACTGGGTCACCTGGATATCCAGCCCATCTAAACACTGGCCTTGCATAGTAGCCCACTGCCCCGCCAACTCTTCTATGGGTATCAGCTCAACAACCACATCTCCGGCAAAGGCGCTGCTTAGATCTTGGTTTAACCTGGCGCTCACAGCGCCAGCATCGGCAAACTGGGTTTGTGCAAAGCCATTCAGGTACAACTTCATGGATTTGCTCTCAACAATATTAGTCGTTGCGCAATCAACCGCTATCTTCAGACCAGCCACCACGGGCTTACCTTTGGTGTCGAGCCAAGAAAACTCATAGCCCGTCCACAGATCTTTGCCAAACGACACTGCTTCTGATTCTGAACTTACCTCTAGGCCAACTGCCCTATGGCCTTCTGCTCGTGGCATGGGATGCAATAATTCAACCGAATAACCCTCGGCATAGTCGCCAGACAGCCCTAACGGCCCTGTGCTCAATGGCTTTTCTTCGTCTTGGCTCACGCAAAAATCTCAATGGGTGGAAAGGCGCATAGGATAGCCTTTGCATCTAGATCTCAACAACTTAAAACCAATGAAATGCGAGGTAAAAAGCGAACACAAAACAACCCACATTTCAGGGTGCACCAAGGGTAGTAAACATTTAGTCTTTGCCGTCTCGCTTACGGGGCTTTTATGCTAGATACAATCAATCTCATAACTACGCGCTTTGCCGACCTCGCATGGGGTCCGTGGCTTCTTTGGCTATTGCTTGGCGGCGGTTTTTACTTCCTAGTTTTATCCCGGTTCACACCGTTTCGCTACCTTCGACACGCCTTCGATCTTATTCGCGGCAAATACGACAACCCCAATGATCCGGGTCATATCAATCACTTCAGCGCACTGTCCGCGGCATTAGCCGGCACCATTGGCATGGGCAACATTGCGGGCGTGGCGCTGGCCATCCAAATTGGTGGCCCCGGTGCTATTTTCTGGATGTGGATGACCGCAATACTGGGTATCGCAACAAAGTTCTTCACCTGTTCTCTGGCCGTTATGTACAGAGGCAAGGACGATGCAGGCGAGCTGCAGGGCGGGCCCATGTACGTGATTCGCGAAGCCTTGCCAAAGCGCATGCATTTCCTTGCCTACTTCTTTGCCATTGTGGCCATGATCGGCTGCTTACCTGTGCTGCAAAGCAATCAGCTTATTCAAATTATCCGCGACCTCATTTTCATCGACCAAGGCCTTCTGGATGCAGACCAAGACCCGTTCTATTTTAATTTATTCGCGGGCATGGCACTTGCCGCTATAGCCGGATCCATCATATTTGGTGGACTAAACCGCATAGCCAAGGCCGCCACCCTCATCGTGCCATTTATGGCGGTTCTGTACATAGGTACTGTTGTCATAGCATTGGCTATGAACATTGAACAAGTACCTGCTGCTTTCGCCATGATCATTACCGATGCGTTTACCGGTGAGGCAGTCGCCGGCGGTAGCGTTCTGGCTATGATGGTTTACGGTGTGCAACGGGGCGCATTCAGCAATGAAGCGGGCATGGGTACTGAGTCTTTGGTCCACGGCGCGGTTAAAACCAGCGAACCCATACGAGAAGGTTTGGTGGCCATGGTTGGACCCATTATCGATACATTGATTATTTGCACCGCCACCGCCCTAATGATTTTGGTAGCCGGTACTTGGCAGAGCAACGACGCCCAAGGCGTAACCCTCACCGCCAATGCCTTTTCTCAACTTCTGGGCCCTTTCGGCACGGTTATTATCTTTATCAGTGTAGTGAGCTTTGCTACCACAACACTATTCACCTATTCATTTTATGGCTCCCAATGTGCGAGCTTTCTATTTGGCACTCGACATAAAAATTCCTACCGCTTCGTATTCGTGGCATCAATCGTATTGATTGCCGTAATTTCGCTCGATGCAGCAGTGGGCTTAATCGACGGGTCTTTTGCGTTGATGGCAATCCCAACAATGGTGTCTGCCATCTGGCTTGCGCCCACAGTAGTGGCCGCTGCCAAAGTCTATTTAAATAAAGTGGATATCGGCACATACGACACCCCAACAAATTCAACAAGTAATGACTAGTGAGTAAATACAATGGCTTATAAACCGCTTCCTGAAAATTTGGCCGCCAACAAGCCTGCCACCAGCCATACTCATGCGGCACAAGAGCAGGTTAAGACCAGCTTAGATTTCAGCAACAGAAAGAGTTTTGCAGATGCGCAAAAAGGCTTCATCGCCACACTCAACCCACTCACGCTAAGGCGAGAGAACGGCAATATCACCTTTGATTTAGCGCACATGGACTTCCTTAACGAGGAAGCGCCCGCCACGGTCAACCCAAGCCTTTGGCGGCAGTCGCAACTTAATGCCCAGCACAATGGCCTGTTTGAAGTGGTAGACGGCATCTACCAAGTAAGATCTTTCGACATCGCCAACATGACCCTGATCCGGTCC
Organism: Pseudomonadales bacterium; assembly: GCA_028228615.1. Taxonomy (GTDB): domain Bacteria; phylum Pseudomonadota; class Gammaproteobacteria; order Pseudomonadales; family Azotimanducaceae; genus UBA4421. Next base: position 35,184 of record JAOJBS010000016.1, read on the forward strand.
AATACGGGTTGGATTATTATCGACCCTCTCACCTCCTCTGAATCCTCCGCCGCGGCATTAGCGCTTGCTAATGAGCACTTAGGTGAACGACCTGTCGTTGCGGTGCTTATTACTCATAGCCATGCCGACCATTTTGCTGGCGTACTGGGTGTTGTCAGCCAAGAGCAAGTTCGCTCAGGCGAAGTGCCCCTCATTACACCAGAGGACTTTGTGGACGAGTCGCTGAATGAGAACGTGCTCGCTGGCAACGCAATGAATCGCCGCGCCACGTATATGTACGGCAACTTACTACCCGCGTCACCCACAGGCTATGTCACCACTGGTTTGGGCGCAGCAGTTTCTATGGGCAGCACGGGGTTCATAGTGCCCTCAGACTTTATTTGTGAAACTGGCGAGACCCGCAACATCGATGGTATTGAAATAGAATTTCAAATGACTCCAGGTACAGAAGCGCCAGCGGAATTTGTGTTCTACCTACCTGCGTTCAAAGCCCTGTGCATGGCTGAGATTACCTCCCACCACCTCCATAATGTCTACACGCCTAGGGGCGCACAAGTACGCGATGCGCTGGCGTGGTCCAACCAAATCAATGAGTCCATTGATCTATTCGGTCACCGCATAGACGTTCAGTTTGCGTCTCACCATTGGCCCATTTGGGGCCAAGAGGACGCCATTGATTATCTTGAAAAACAACGAGACCTGTATAAATACATCCATGACCAGACATTGCGGCTAGCAAACAACGGCTATACGAAAGAAGAGATTGCCGAGCAGGTACATTTACCCGACAGCCTAGGACAGGAATTTTACAACCGCGATTACTACGGCACCGTGCACCACAACTGTCGCGCAGTTTACGTTAAATACTTGGGCTTTTTTGACGGTAACCCCTCTACCCTTTATCAACTGCCACCCGTAGAGCAAGCCAACCGCTATATGAATTTCATGGGCGGTGCAGATGCGGTGGTAGAAAAAGCGCGCGGATCTTTTGACGCAGGCGACTACCGCTGGGTAGCTGAAGTACTCAACCATGTTGTCATGTCAGACCCTGAACACATCGCAGGTAGAGCACTGTTAGCAGACACGTTAGAGCAATTGGGCTATCAATCTGAGTCTGCGCCTTGGCGCAACTTCTACCTCTGCGGGGCATTGGAACTAAGGCAAGGTTTACCGGAGACCAAGGCCTTTCAAGCCAGCGGTGGTATTGCCGCGGGCATGCCGATAGAGAACTTCTTCCAAACCTTAGCGGTTCGACTACTGCCCACAGCCGCAGACGGATTAGCAGTCGGCATCTTGTTGAAGTTAACTGACATGGAAGACAACTATCTGATCACCATTAAAAACAGCGTTTTCAATTACTTCAAAAACAAAGAAAGTGCGGCAGATACCACGCTGACAATTTCTTCCGCTGATTTTAAAAAGCTCATCATGGGGCTAACAGATGGACCAACCTTAATGTCTGAGAACAAGTTGAACATTGCTGGGAATGCCCAGGTAATGCTCGGCTTCGCACAACTCTTCGATCAGTTCCCGCGACGCTTCCCATTGGTCACGCCAAGAGACTAGTGCTTGGTTTGGATTGGTTTGGTTTGGTTTGGTTTGGTTTGGTTTGGATTAAACTAGTTTGGCCGGTTGTCAAAAACCGGCCTAAAGCGCCTATGCGCTCACCCCCAGATCCTAGACCTTAGACCTTAGACCTTAGACCTCTGACCTCTGACCTCAGACCATGGCCCTCCAAAACCCTTTTAGACTCAGCGCCTTAAACAGAGCCATCGCCTACTGGGTATTGTCAATCCGAGGCGTCTCAGGGTCTTGTGTGAAAAGGATAAAATTCGCCAGCACACCGACCCCCACTAATAGGGCACCCATCATCAAGTGCACCGTATTGGCTGGCGCCTCGGGCCAAGCAATACCCATGTACGGCAGCGCAATCAATAAACCACCCACCGCCAAGGCGATGCGCACTGAATAATGGTTAAGCCTGCCGTAACCCGTGAGAAATCCCTGCAATCCGCCGCATATCAGCCAAACGCCAATTAACGCCTCAAGTACCACCTGCATCGACGACAACGTATCAGACTCAAGAATAAACGCTGGATCCAGAACAAAGATAAACGGAATCACATAAATCACACTGCCCATAGTCATAGCAGCAAACCCGGTTTTCAGCGGGTTAGCCTCCGCGATCGAGGCAGCAGCGTAAGCACCCAGTGCAACCGGCGGAGTAATGTACGAGAGCATTGCCCAATAAAGAATAAATAAATGCACGCTCAGGGGGTCTAATTCTTGGCTAACCAATGCTGGGGCCAGTACTACCGCTAGAAAAATATAGGCTGCAGTAACCGTCATACCTATACCCAAAACAAAACTGGTCAGCGCGCCCATCAGCAATAACAACCCCACATCATCACCGGCCAGACTCAGCAGGTCATTCACTAACGTACCACTTAAGCCAGTCATCGACAGTGAACCTACAATCAAACCCACGCCCGCCAAGATAACCACCAGCTCGATCAATAATTTACCCACGTTATAGAGCAAATCTAACGCCGTCTTTGCAGTTAGACGATTGTTCTTAGACATCTGATTGAGAACGAGCAAAACCGCCGTTGCGTAATAAGGCGCAATAGACTCTCGCTGTAAAAAAATCAGCAAGAAAATAAGCAGCGCAAAGGCGCCCATATAAAACCAACCTTCAACCAGCGTTTTTCGAATGCTGGGAATGTCCTCGCTGGCTAAACCTTGCAAATTATTGCGCCCAGCGTAAGCATCAATTTGCATATAGAGGCTGACAAAATAGAGAAGTGCAGGCAACGCTGCGGCAACAGCCACATCTATGTAGGCAATGTCTAAAAGTGTAGCCATGACAAATGCGGTAGAACCCATAATCGGCGGTAGCAGTACGCCGCCAGTAGAAGCACAGGCTTCTATCCCACCCGCCACGTGGGGTGCCATACCCGCTTTGCGCATGGCAGGAATGGTCAACTGCCCTGTGGTTAACACATTGGTTACCACGCTACCACTCATAGAACCCATTAAACCACTGGAAACAATGGCAACCTTGGCCGGACCGCCGCGTTGCTTGCCTAGCAATGCAAAAGCCAAATCCAAAAAGAACTTACCGCCGCCGGTATGCTGTAGTACAACACCAAAGACAACAAAACCAATAACCAAGTTAGCAAAGGCGCGAAACGGCAAGCCAAATATACTTTCGATAGACAGCACATGGTATGCGGCCGCTTCTGCCCAGGTTGCGGGCAGACCGTTTAGTGGCCCCGGCATGTACTCGGTAACAATAGGCAATACCGAGAAGAACCCGGCGATTAAGCACAGTGGCCAACCGGCGGCCCTGCGCAATGCTTCAAGCAATATCGCCCAAAAGGCTAATGAGGCATAAATTGCATATTCGGGCGCCGCAAATTCCCAAGCTTCATCTAACGCTTGTTCAGCGGTGACAAAAAACAAAGCCAAGATGCCCAGAGCAATAATGACCAAAGGCCAATCTATCCAAGGCTTGGAAGGAAACGTGATGTAGGCCCAAGGCGCCAGCAATGCGAGCAATGCATAAAAATACTGCGTCTCAACTTGAACAAGAAATCCCAGCCACTGAGAACCCCCAAATAGGCGCAAGGTATCCATAGCCAGCACCAAGGCAATAAGCGCCAAACCGGCAACAAGAGATCGAATAAACGGATGAGGCTGGGGTGCCATGGAGAATTCCTATTTCGTCAAAACCATTTCAAAGCAAAGTGCGCTCGCAAGACTACGTCGCACCCACTAGCGCCAAACTGGATCAAAACCATTGGCATCAAGTGCCGCAACCCGCGCCTCAAGCCAGGCCTCAGCAAAGCCCTCTCTGCCCGAATAACTGGCCTTATGTAACTGCCACGCTTGAGCAAGCACGTCTTGCCTTTGTATCAGGCGGTCGTTGTGAGCTTGGGTTGCATCGTCCCAAACGCCAATAGATTTGAAGTAGCGTACGGCACCTTCATGAAACGGCACCACCCAGCGAAACACCTGTCTGTCCATTGCCCAGCCAATGCTGCCGGGGTCGGCGGTTTTATATTCGTCATAGTGAATATGAATCACCTTGGCTAGATCGTGTACAAGGTCTGCATCGCGCTCAGCCAGCGTAATCAATATCGGATAGGGGTATGTTGCGCCTTCGTGCGGATTAGTCTTAGAAATTCCTGCACCACGCGTGGCCATGTGCGGGGTAAAAAACGGCACAATTTTAGCCATGCGCGCCCAGCATTCCGGATCATCATGAGGTGCAGGCGGCCAGAAGATACCGCGAGGAGAAGCTTCCAATTTACGCGTTGGACCAGAAACAGTGGTGGCATAGGCGGCGTCCACTTGGTCATTAACTACACCAGTCCACATGGCGCTGTAACCGGGAAAATCTACGCGTTCCACGTCGTCCCAAGTCAGACCGCCACAGGCCAAAAACGCCTCGGTGGTGACGTTTAATGCTGGCGCGCCACGAACGTAAGGTACCCGCTTACCGCGCAGATCACTGTAATTTGCAATGCCCTTATCGGCAGCCACACCCAGGGCTTGGTTACTCTCACCGTTAGACGCCATAACAATGCGCAGTGGCATGGGGCCCCACTGTTTTTCCGCAAACTGAAAAACACCTTCTTGAGCAAAGTACGTGGCCACGCCGTTGGCAGAAAATTGCACCCGACCACGCTGTAAAGGCAACAGGCGAGAAACATCGTTCTTACCCGGCAAAACACGCAGATTGGTGTCGTAATGATCTTTAAGCACTTTGCCAATAGCCACTGCTTGGTTATAACCCGTGGTGCCTAGGTTGTAGGCACTCCACGCCATAGTTGAAGGGAACTCTATGGGCTGTTCCGTGTGCGTCTCCTGCGCCCAAGCAGCACTTAGACTGCCCACAACCAATAAACCCCACACCAGTGATTTTGCAAAACTCAATCTATTCCCCTTCCCTTAGCTACCGAAACTCATAACTCCTGCTGCCATGATAGCAATCAATGACGAGCGCATGTAGACACTATGCACTATCCAACGAGACCCGACGGCAAAATCTAATTTTAAAAGAAGGTGCAAATCAGGTAATACTGGGTGTCTGAACCCGCTTTAAATGAGCGACGAACAAATACGGGGAGCCAATACAATGGAAACGAGCACAATTACTGCACCATGCGGACAAATTCAAGGGCGCGAAAAAGAAGGCGTATTACTATTTTGCGGTATCCCTTACGCGCAACCACCCGTCAATAACCTACGCTTTAAAGCCCCCCAACCATTAGCCGCTTTCAGCGAACCCTTTTCTGCCCTCAAATTTGGCCCAGCAGCGCCGCAACTCTCTGGCGGTGGTATGACCGACAGCGCCAGCGTACGCTGGAATGAAGATTGCCTAAGCCTGAACATCACCACACCAAAGCAAGCAGCTGACCCGACAGACCAAGGCAAGCGCGCAGTTCTAGTCTGGATACACGGCGGCGGCTATCGTACCGGTCAGGGTGCAATTCCTTGGTACAACGGTACCCGATTTGCCCTCAACGGTGACATTGTGGTGGTCTCCATAAACTATCGACTGGGTGCACTAGGCTTTGCAGATCTGACCCACTTAGGCGAAGAATTTGCTACATCTAATGTCAATGGCACACTGGATCAGATTGCGGCGCTGCAATGGGTGCAAAAGAACATAGCAGCCTTCGGCGGCGACCCTGCAAAAGTCACAGTGGCAGGCGAATCCGCAGGCGCCTTCAGTGTCGGCACCCTACTGGCGTGCGAGGCTGCCCAGGGGCTGTTTCACCAAGCCATCCCGCAAAGTGGCGCTGCCCAACACACGCTACCTAGTGAGGCGGCGGCCAAAGTCACCGAACGCTTTTTAGCCGACCTTGGAGAGGAGGATGCCATTGGTTTATTGGCGGCTTCACCAGAACAAATTCTGCAAGCCCAAGCCGCCACATCTAGCCACTTTGAAACTGGAGCAGGTGTGATGAGCGAACTGGGTACCACGGTGGCACCCTTCTACCCAGTACACGGCACAGCGCTTTTACCCTCAGATCCGCTGACAGCCATCAGCCAAGGCATGGGTAGCCAAGTCGCTGTGCTCACCGGGACCAATGCCGACGAAACCACCTTATGGAGCGGCGGCAGTGTGAGCGAGGAAAAACTTCAACGTATCACCCAAGGTTTAGGTGCAAAAACCGCACTGGCAACTTATAAAACAACAAGACCTGATGCTGACCTTGACGCCCTCTCAATTGCGTTAACCACGGACCACATGTTCCGCATCCCAGCGATACGTATGCTGGAAGCACGCACGCCTCACAACACCAACAATTGGCTATATCAGTTCAATTGGTGCTCAAGGGCATTTGGCGGCAAACTCAGAGCCACCCACGCACTGGAAATACCTTTTGCTTTTGACAACTTAGACCGCGCAGGCGTAGACGTATTTATTGGGCCGGGAGAGAAACCCCAGCACGTAGCAAACACAATGCACCGCGCGTGGACTCAGTTTATTAACGAGGGCACGCCGGGCTGGCCCGCCTACAACTTAGAGCAGCGCGCAACCATGTGCTTTGATGATGAGAGTGTTGTGCAAGACAATCCAGGGCAGGTTGAACGAGAGGCTTGGAGCGGATTGAGGTAGCGCTAGATATAGCAAACAACATATCTAAGTAGCACTAGCATCGACCAACTTTAGTAAAGCAAAAGAACAGCGGAAGCCCAGTGGCTACTGGGCTTTTCTTGTCATAAGCAATCACCCTTTTTAGGCAGAATCTGCGGGCACCAAATTTCAGGTCGTTCAACTCGACATCACCATCAGCTCACCCACTTCCAAAGAACCACCCATTTTCAAAAACGGGCAGGCTTGAGCAATTGCCATTGCCTCTTCCATGGAGGCGACTTTAATAACGGTAAAGCCTGACATTTCCGAGGCGCTGCCTTTCGCCATGCTGCCGTCAGCGGAAATGGTTTGAGTATTCTTTAGTGGGTTGGCTGGACTAACGGCTGCATCGCCAAGTGAGGCCATCCACTCCCTATACTCGTTCATGTTTTGCGCGCCTTCTTCGGCGTTTGCAGGTGGGTTGCCCCCGAAATAGGTAATTACATATTCAGCTATCTTGCGCTCGTCCTTATATTCAAAAGCTACTCATTAAAAACTATCAATCAAAAAACCATTGACCTAAAACCATTGATCTAAAAGACAGTTAATTTTGCACCAGTAACGCGCTAGCCAATGGATATATGCAGGAGAATTTGGATACGAGGAAAACACAAGGGGCGAGAACCCATAGGCTACCTAAATTCTGACAAAAGGTAGCACTGGGCTGGATTGAGGAGTTTATGGCGGAGTTTATATAAGGAATTCTTGGGCGTTGAGGTCTAGTGCATGACGAGCGTGACGGCGCGCCATGGTGGCAAACATTTCATCACCGCGCTCGGTCCGCTGGACCAACATTGAGGCAATAACAGTCACCGCAAAGCCAGCAAATGCGCCTTTGCGATAATTTTGCCAGCAGGCTTCCCAGCCAAAATCTTGCACGCCGGCGTTCAATAAATCTTGGTAGTAACCTTTCACAAGCTCCTCTTCTACGGGCCGCCTAACTTCTGGTTCGAGACCAGCGCCTATAAAATAGGCCACATCATTCATTGGCGCACCTAACGTGATGCTTTGCCAATCTAGGGCCGTGATCTTGCAGCCGCCGCCACTACGATCAATCATCAGATTGTCCAACCGATAGTCTACGTGGATTAATGCGAAGGGTTCTGGAAAACTCGACGCCAGAGGTGAGCTTTCCACCGCGCCCACTTGTTTAATAATCCACTGCTCCTCTTCAGTAAGGTGCGGGGCAAAACGCTCAATAAACCCATCAAGCTGGGCGCGATACATATCCATAGTGGCTGAACTTTGAGCGAGTTCTTCGTCGCGCAGCCAAGCCAGCCCGCGCAAACTTTGATCACACCAACTTGGGGCATGTAGGCCAACTAATTCAGTTAGTGCTGCTTTTGCAATTACTGGATCACAGCCGAGCAACTGATCGCCCTGCTCTCCTGGCGCCAAGTCTTCTAGCAAAACGAAAAACTCTGGGCCTTGGTCAATGATTTCAGCAAAGTAGCACTTGGGCGTTTTGATCTGCAACCGATCTTGCAGCTGCTGATAAAAACGCACCTCTTTAAGAAAGTTTTGCAACGCCACACCCGTCATGCGGCTGCTTTCATCATCAGCAGGATACTTGCCGATCACACTCAGCGGCACATCCGGGGTTTGAGCCTCCACGTTTTTGAGGTCGAAACTATAGCGAATACATTTACCAATTTGTCCGGTGCCTATTTGCTTGGCCGTAAACCCAGCAACCTGAGTTTGCAAACCCAAACTGGCAAAACATTGGTTAAACCAATCTACACTGATGCTGGCTTCTGTAGGTATAGTTAGTGGTATCGCTGACATTTCATCTCTCCCGGCCATTCGTGGACAAGTTGCATTCGGTACAGGAGCCTTTAACGAGGCATTAGTCGACGATCAAACAATGGCGGCTGTATGTCTACGCTTTGTTGGTGGTCCGCCGCCGCTGCCAACAAATCAGCCATAACTTCTGGGTATTTTTCTGCCACGTCAAAACGCTCAGACGGATCGCGCAACAAATGATAAAGCTGCGGAATATTATGCTTTGTACGCTTCTCGCCCTGATCATAAGCCCCTTCAGTAATAAAGTGCATTTTCCAAGGCCCTTTGCGATAGGCGTACAAACTGCCGCCGCGATAGAAAGGCATTTCTTGTCTTGGGCTCGCCGTCTTCTCTAACAGCGTTGCAGTTAAATCAAAGCCATCAACCCCTGTGGTTACATCCACGTCTTCTGGCATTTTGGTCAGCGCCATAACGGTTGCAAATAGATCTAAGGTTGAACCTATCTCGCTGACCACACCGCTGGGCAGAGTACCCGGCCAAGAGAACACTGTTGGCACGCGCATACCGCCTTCAAACGTTGTGCCTTTACCGTGTCGCAGCAATCCAGCTCGGCCACCCTCTTCATGCATCTTCAGCCAAGGACCGTTGTCACTGGAGAATACAACTAGGGTGTTTTCTAATACACCCGCTTTCTTCAATGCGTCTTGAATAGCGCCAACGCTCCAATCAATTTCTTCCACCACATCGCCATAACGTCCACCTAAACTTTTGCCCTCAAATTCAGGGCTTCTGAACAAGGGCGTATGCGGCATGGTGTAGGGCACATACAAAAAGAAAGGATCCGGGCCGCTTTTGTTGATGAACTTAATCGCCTCTTCTGTATAACGTTTGGTCAGCGTACTTTGCGAAGCTGGCTGTTCAGTGGCGTCCACAAATTCACCGGCCTCCTTTGTACTGGTAATCAAGGGCGCTTCCCAATAGGTCTCTTTTGGCGTCGCATACTTAGCTGCGCGACGTGCAAAATACATGGCCTGTTTTTCAACATCACCGGACATGCTGAGTTTCACCAACGCCTCAAAATCGGGCTCACCGACCCAATTCATATCATTGGAGTACGGTACGCCAAACCATTCATCAAAGCCGTGCCGAGTGGGCAGTGCATCGGGTCCGTCGCCAAGGTGCCACTTACCAAACATGCCGGTTTTGTAGCCACGGCCTTGCAGCGCCTCCGCAAGGGTGACCTCGCTGCTGGGCAGGCCCCAAGGCTCATCTGGGAAATACACTCTAATGGCGTTACCGTAAATGCCGGTACGTACTGGCAAACGCCCGGTCAGCAAAGCACCACGGCTGGGCGAACAAACCGAGGACGCCACATAAAAATCTGTCCAGCGCTGACCTTGTCGAGCCAACTCATCAATCTCTGGCGTGCGTATGTACGGGTGGCCATAAGAACTGAGGTCTCCGTAACCCATGTCATCGGCGAACAGTACGACTATGTTAGGTCGTTGGACAGGTGTCGTTTCACTCGAGTTGGAGGCTTGAGGTGCGCAGGCGGAGGTTGCGACTAATGCCGCTAGAAGCAGCCCGAGTTTGGCGCAGACAGTCACTGGCGCTGTAATAACCTTTGAAAATAGACCGCCGGCCTCCGCCAAATTTTCAGCGTTAACTTCAACCTTCACTCTAGCCATACTCTCCCCCGAGATTGCATACCATTGATTAGCTTCTAAAAAAGTTTAACGGGCGTTTCACGACCGCCTAATGATTAGTCGGGTTAGCATGCCACGCCGCGTCGGCGCCGTCAGCCCACCCTGGAGAAAAAGAAACGCAAAAAGGCACTCTGCGCTGCCCAGCAAAATAGCCGGCACATCCCCAACACACGCCCAAAACCTCACCAACACCTCATCAACACATCTCAAACAAATCACTCAGCAACTTTACCTGCGATAAGGCCTTTCTAATCGCTTCTTAGCAAAGGCCTAAGTAGGTCGTTTAAAACACTTCGTTGACGCTTACGTACACGCCTTTGTCGCTACGACCAAAACCTACATCAAAGCGTAAATTGATTTTTTCTTTAATGCGCAGGCGATACCCCACACCGATTGAGGGCAGCCAACGCTCTTCGCCTAAATCGGATATGTCTTCAGAGAGCGTACCTACACCCACCCAAGTCACCATGCCGTGGCGTCCGGTCAAAGGCTGACGCAACTCTACTTGGGCCAATACCTTTTGATGCCCTCTATATCGACCCTGCTCATAGCCGCGCAATTGGCGGCTTCCGCCCAACAGTGTCAGCCGGTCCCAAGGCACATTGCCCTCGCTAAGATGGCCTTGTACCTGCCAAGCCAAGGTCGCCGTGCGCTGATTCATATAAGTGTCTAATGGGCGATAACCACTGTAGCGGAACTCAAGCTGATCAAAATCTGTATTTGAACCAAACGATTCATTAAAGGTGGCGTAGTCGAACTGCAGCAACCAACCTGTAGACGGATTGTCCTGATGGTCACGGCTGTCGTGCAGCCAATGCCCGGTAATGCCCACACTGGTGCTGTCTGTGAGCACAGTCGCTGCGCCAACATTCGCTCCCCGAAAGTCTTCTGCCTGGTTGTCGTGGTAACGCACTCCTAAGCCCAAAAAGGTATCACCAAATACCCGTTTCAAGCCGTGAGCTTGGAAATTTTGACCTTGGTGATCATAAATCAACTCATTAGCCTCATCTTGGCTAGGCTCAATGCCTAAGCCGTAAAACACTTCGGGCGTATCCGCAAACTCAACGTCCACATTCAAACGATAGGCATCTGCCTTGAACAAGCTGCGTAAGTTGGTTTCAAAACCCTTAGCCCCATTGGTCGTACCAAAGCCCTTGAAGACGATTTGGCTCGGTTTTACGTTTTCTACATTCTGACTTTCTTTATCTGCCACAAACAAGCCAAATACCACCAAACCTAAGCCCAACTTTTTCTCGGATGAGTACACGGGATTGGGCACATAGCCCCAATCTATGCCATCAGCAGGATCAAATTCGTCGTCACCACCGGCTCTATTAATTGTCCCTTGAAGCCATTTGTTGCCCCAAGCCCAAGGTATGATTTTTTCTTTGGCCAGTGGCGCGGATGCCTCATCGGATGCTTCTTGCGCTGTTAACTCAGCTGACTCAGATGAATCAACCTCATCAGTATTTACTGCCGCAGCGGTAGCATACCCGGCGGCTTTTTCAGTATCTGCGTAGACGGCGGGCATAATTGAACATACAGACAGCAACGCAACCATGCCTGCGACTCTATTTACCAAGGTGTGTTTAGCAATAAACTGCATTAGGAAACATAACCTCCAAGTTGGGTTTTCAGCGCGTTAAGCAAACTTTTCACACAACCTGCCATAATGACAAACTCCGCATCGTGCTTCGCCAGTGGATCTTCCTCTGGCACATCGTCCATGTCATCCTGACCCAACAAGCGCACTTTGCGGAAAATTAAATCTTCGTCCATCACCAAACTACACACCTGGTCAAAGGTCACGCCAAGCCGGTCAATTTTCAGACCCTCTGTAACGTGGCGTCTTACCGCAGGATCTGACAACTCCATGTCCAGCCAATTTACCGACGCTTTGGTGTCACTAGGGTCACGCATACGGCATTCACGGCCTAGGCGTAACGGCGGCTGGGCATTACCCAAAAACAGTTTGTTCATAAGATCCAGTGGCGGCTGTTTATAAGCCAGAGGCGAGTATTGCAAACCCACCATGGCGCGCTTGAGTTGATCAAGAAAGTACTCTGCAACGGTGTCTGATGCAGTACCCATCACCAACAGGCCTTCCTCGCTGAGATAAAACGCCTGCACACGGTCAGATTTAAGCAGCGCAAGCGGCAGCAACTGGGAGTAAACCTCTTCCTTCATATCGCGTCGCTCAGCGCGATTAGGCTCAGAATTCATGCGCTGCTTAAACGCTTCAACCCGTCCCGCCAAAGCCTCTTGAACTGCGGCGGGTGGTAGCAGGCGTGTTTGCACCCGCATTTGCAACAAATCTGCACCAGATACCTTGCGGCACAAGCGGTCACCGGCATTGTCTACCGGTGCCTCAAAACCGCCGCTGCGCTCGCTAAATGCGCCGCAGGGCTTAAATTCAGCCTCAGACAAAACCTCGGAAAGTTCTTCTTCCGTTTTCGGCCATTGGCTGTGGATGCGGTAAATTTTTATGTTGCGGAAATATCGATTCACGGAGGCTCCAAGTAAACGGACAGCTGTCCATTGGGTGAGATGTTTAGGCGATGGAAGTTTACCGGTTCGCCCGAAAATTGTTAGCTAACATATTGGATAAAACCAGAATATTTGTGCACCGCTGGCACCCGACGATCGTGCTGACATTCTGATGGCGTTGAGATGGCGTTGAGATGACGGCTTTAACCGCTTACTGGCCGCCTACTTTCCACCTACTTTCCACCTATGCCCCCACACTTACACCCACCACCGGGTAGCACCACAGCTAGCAGCACAGGTTATGTACACCAGCCAGCACGAACAGAGGCAAACGCAGGCAAACGCAGGCAAACGCAGGCAAAGGTAGGCAAAGGTAGGCTAACGTAGGCAAACGAAAGCCAATTGAATGTTTTGTCTAAGCGGGCGTATGATCGAGGTCTTCATTAATGAGGGGCCAGCTATGACGACGTCTTTATTTAAGCGAATAACAGCGACACGCAGAAAACTCATTCAATACGGCACATTGATGGGTGTAGGCGCGACCAGCCTGATCAAATCAGGTGATGTAAAAGCATCTGTCTTCGACGGCAAAGCCGCCGCCGGGCTTAACCCCGCACTGCCCGCAATGCGCTACCAAACTCTCGGCCGCACCGGCCATAACTCAAGCCGCCTAATCTTTGGCTGTGGCGCAACCCTCTCTGGAGGCCGCCAAGACCATCTACTTAATGCTGCTTTTGATGCAGGGGTAAATACATTTGATGTGGGCTTCCAGCACTACTACAGCGACGCAGAAAAGAACCTCGCACCGTTTTTGCAAAAACACAGAGACGATATTTTTCTGATCTCTAAAGCCTTAGTGCCAAGCAAAATTGAATGGGATGAAGTCATTACCGTGAGCCAAGCCAAAGCCGCTGCCCAAGGCTGGCTTAAGTATATGGACGAATCCTTAACTGAATTAAAACAAGACCATGTGGACGCCTACTACTTTATGGGCCAAAACAATGTATCGACCATTCAAAGCGAGGAAATGCACAGAGCATTTGAGCAAGCCAAAGCTCAGGGCAAAGTAGATTACCTCGGCCTGTCTACCCACCAAAATGCAGAAAACGTTTTGACTGCGGCCATTGAAACCAAGCAGTTTGATTTAGCCATGATCGCCATTACACCGGGTGGCTGGTACGATTGGAATGACCGCTCAATTTTAGACGGGTCGCCAAAAATGAATGATCTGCGCCCCCTATTAGATAAAGCTCGAGCCGCAGGCATGGGTCTAATCGGCATGAAGGCTGGACGTTTTCTTGCCGGCCGAAAATGGCTGGGCTGGGGCAACCCTGATGTGTTTAACAAGTATTATGACCGACCGCTACTGGAGGCGAAATTGTCTGAATTTCAACGCAGCTATGCTTTTGTTTTAGAGCATGGACTAGATGCGGTGAATGCGGATATGCAAACCATGCAACACCTAACCGAAAACTTCACCGCCGCGGCCACCTCAGCCGACTACTTCGCTGATCAAATCGCGAATACTGCCTAGTTTATGCGCGCACTGTTTTACCAACCCAGCTGCGGTATCGCTGGGGATATGCACATAGCCGCACTCATTGAACTGGGCGTACCAGAGCAACACCTTAGAGAGCAGCTGAACAAGTTGACCCTAAGCGCCGAGTTTCAACTCACCCTCAGCCCTGCGGTAAAAATGGGCATCAGCGGCACACACGCTAAAGTGACCACGGAAGATCAGCACGATCACCGCCACCACAGCACCATTGTGAAACTCATCACTGCAGCAAACTTTACGCCGGGTATTGAGCAGCGCGCGCTGGGCATATTCCAAGCCATCGCAGAAGCTGAGGGCAAAATCCACAATGTCACCCCAGACAAGGTGCACTTTCATGAAGTTGGCGCCATCGACTCAATCGTCGACATTGTTGCGGCGGCAATCTGTATTGAATACCTGCAACCCGACATTATTTTGTGCAACGCAATCGAAGTAGGTTCCGGCATGGTGGACTGCGCCCACGGCCGCTTCCCTGTGCCTGCACCGGCCACACAAGAGTTGCTGGCCAAAGCGCCCTGCACCTATGGCGGCACAGACGGGGAATGCACCACACCCACAGGCGCGGCCATTCTTGGCGTAAGCGTGGATGAGTTTTTACCGAAAGGTATTTTCCAACCAGAGAAAGTCGGTTACGGCGTGGGCTATAAAGATTTCGCTATTCCCAATGTGCTGAGAGTAGTGCTTGGAGAATACCAGGGCGGTGACTCGACCCGGCCCGCTGGTGAAGGTTTTTCCGTCCATGAGCTAGAGCTAGACCTAGAGCTAGAGCTTCACCACTACAAGATAGAAGCCAACATTGATGACATGAATCCTGAGGCCTACGAACCGTTGATGGATGCTTTATTTTCTGCGGGCGCAGGTGACGTTTACTTAACTCCTATCATTATGAAGAAAGGCCGACCCGCCCATTGCATCACAGCGCTGAGTCATAAGGATAAAGTAGAAGCCATCAGCGACACACTGCTGAACCTTTCCACCACCATAGGCTTGAGAATTGTGCCCTTTGCTAAACGCGTATTGAGCAGGGAGTTGAAGCAAATCACTACCCGCTACGGCAGCGTGCAGGTTAAAGAGGTGATTCAACCCAATGGGCAAAAACGTTGGAAAGCTGAGTACAGTGATGTAGCCCACATCGCAGACGCTCAGAAGTTGAATTTTCAGCAGGTAAACAGCGAAATCATGCTAGATATCGCGGCGTCTTATGATGGCACTGCTTAGTTGGAGCCTAGTTGGCGCTTAGTTGGCGCTTAGTTGGAGCCGAGTTAGAACCTAGCTAAAACCCAGCTAGGTTTCTCTGACTTCAGAGCTAGGTCGACAAAAGAATAAGCTTCTCTAAGAGAGGCTTATTCTCATACCTCTGACAGGAATCCTTTTAGGGATTCTTTTCCGCAAAGCTAAGCTACTGCACCGGATGCTATCAGCTCAGCAATCTGCGCTTCA